>JBGQHO010000017.1:0-59044 GCA_041497955.1 Terriglobia bacterium
GGCGCGGGTGACGTGGCCGGCTTCCTGGCCCGCGGCGAACAGTTTTTCGCCGGCTGCGGGGACACTCGTGCCGGAGAAAAGCAGGCCAACGCGGCGGCGGTTCACGTGCCCGCGCGAGCGCACCCGTTCGACGATCTCCTGGCCGGTGTAGCAGCCCTTGGTGAAGCTGATGTGCGTCTCTTCCAGAGCCGCTTCGTGCGGGATCACCTTGTCGTCGAAGTCGTAGCCGAACCACGGAATCCCGGCCTCAAGCCGCAGGATGTTCAGCGTCGCGTAGCCAATCGGCCCGCCGCGCTGGGCGCGCACGGCTTCGCTGAGCGCTTGCCACAGCGTGCCCACGTTGCCGCGAGCGCAGATGAATTCCACACCTGGCACGCCGCCGGGCGAACGCCGCACAACGCGGCAGGGAATTGCGGCCACCGCCGCCTCCGCGTGGCCAAGCTCGCCGAGCGAATCGAGGTCGAGGCCGCAGAGCTTGCTGACGAGCGCCGGCGTCGCGGGGCCTTCGAGCGCAAGGGCGGCGAGCGTATCGGTGGCGTCGTCGAGCGTTACGTCGTCCATGATGATGAATTTGTCGAGGGTGGTAACCAGGAGCTCGCGGATCATCGCGTAGGAGACGACGAGCAGACGGTCTTCGAGGGCGTACGTTTCGACCTCGGCGAGGATGCGCCCCTGCGGGTTCAGCAGAAGCGAGGCGTTGCCTTGGCCCGCGGCGAGGTCGCGAACGTTGTTCGTCAGGACGGCGTTCAGGTAGCGCACGCGGTCGGGCCCGGTGAAATAGAGAAACGCGCGGTAGTTCTTGTCCACGAGGGCAACGGTTTCGCGGGCATACCGGTATTCCGTGGCGGAGTCGCCAAATCGCTCGGGCAACGCGCAGCCGAACCAGATGCCCATCTGCGCTCCGGCTTTTTCGTGCACTTCGCGAAGAGGAGTCTCGATTGGCATGCGGTGGCGGCGTATCGCGCGAGCCGCTATCTTACCAGATGCGCCCGGGCGCCCGGCGATGCGCGGGCGAGGTGTTATACTGCGCACGAGAGAGCATGCCAAAGAAATTAATCCACGAAATCATTCCCGTCGGCTGGCTGCAATGCAATTGCTCGATCGTCGGCGATCCCGAGACGCGCGACGCCATCGTGATCGACCCGGGCGACGAAGTGGACCGCATTGCGGCGATCCTCAAGCAGCACAACCTGAAGGTGCGCGCGATTGTGATTACCCACGCGCACATCGACCACGTCGGCGGGCTTTGGAACCTGCGCAAGTCTACCGGCGCGCCCGTCCTGATGCATCCCGACGATGCGGAGCTCTACCGCGCTTTGGAGAAGCAGGCCGAATGGGTAGGCATGCGCGCGCCCATGATGAGCGAGGTGGACGGCGCGCTGCGCGAGGGCGATGCGATTCGCTGGGGCAACTACGAAGCGCACGTGCTGCACACGCCGGGACACTCGCGCGGCAGCGTGTGTTTGCACCTGCCCGGCGAGACGGCGCCGGAGAATGCGCGGCCCGACGTGCTCTTTGCCGGAGACACGCTTTTTGCCGGGAGCATCGGCCGCACGGACCTCTGGGGCGGCTCGATGCCGGAAATTCTCCGCTCCATTCATTCGAAACTGCTTGTCCTGCCCGAAGACACGCTCGTCTACCCCGGCCACGGCCCCGCCACGACGATTGCGCGCGAGCGCCTGACGAATCCCTTTCTCCGCTCGTTGTAGCCGGACTAGTTTGCGCGCTCGCGCTCGGCGCGCAGGGCTTCCATCACGTTCTGGATCAGCTCCTTGGCCTTGCGCAGCTCCTCGGTGATGAGCTGGATATCCATGGTGGGCAATTCAGGGTCGCGGTGGCTGTGGCAATAGATGCCGTGCTGGCCGACGAGGACCATGGCGTTCGTCACCCGGTCGAGCGTGACGGCCAGGCGGCCGCGGTAGGTGCCCATCATCTGCTCGTAGTGCTCGAGCTCTTCCCGGTGCTCTTCGAAGGCCGACATATCTGCTCTCCCAAGCGTGACTTACGTGCGCTGCCCAAAGTACCCGTTCCCGCCCGGCACCGCAACGCCTTATCCGAGCAGGTGGTTCCGGTACTCTGTGTTGCCAATATGGAACTTCGAAAAGGGGCCTCGCTTTACTGGTTTTTGGACGGGCAGGATAATTCAAATTGGCACACGAACCGCTGTTCGAACGCAGCGCGGCGGGTTCGTCAAGCCGGGATCCCAACAGGGGGATCTGCCGGGGTTGTGTTCTTAGCCCGACGGCATTCGATGAGGAGAATGGAGCCATGAGACGTTCCGACCTGGTGCAGACGGAGCAGAAGGGCGATAGCCCCCGCACTACGCAGATCATTTTCGGCGAACGCCAGCATTTGCTGCGCGTGCTCGACTCGCTGGAAGGGACCCATTTGCCCAAGGACCGCTTGAGCCAGGAACGTCGTGTGCTCGAAGAGCTGATCCACGCGCGAACGAAAGAGCTGAACGAAATCAACTCCGGTTGGGACCTGAAGGTCGGGATGGTGCTGAGCGCCGACGCCAAGCCTGAGATGCTCGAAAAGCTGGTCCACAATACGCCGAAGTCGGACTTCTACCTGCTGCGGCTGATCAGCGAGCACCCCAAAGTTTCTTCGCGCACGCTGAGCCGCCTCGCCAAGCACCCCTACGCCGCGATCCGCGAGAACGTGGCGCGGCATCCCAACGCGGATCCCGTGACGCTCGCCTGGTTGAGCCGCGACCGCAGCCAGCCGCTATGGTACCTGGTGGCCTTCAACCCGAATACGCCCGCCACGCTGCGCCGCAAGCTTCAGGAGCGGCTGCGAAAGCTCGGCCAATCGCAGGGAACCAAGTAGAATAGCGGGGATGCCGCTCGACATCCCGGCTCGCTTCAATCTCGCCGCGCACTTCCTCGACCGTCCGGCCGCACTCCATCCGAATCGCACCGCCATCCTGGGCGAGCCTGCCCCCATGACCTACGCCGAGCTGGCTGCGCTGGCAAACCGCGTGGGCAATGCGCTGCTCGCGCACGGCATGGCACGAGGCGAGCGCGTTCTGATTGTGCTGCCGGATTCGGCAGAATTTATCGCGGCGTTTTTCGGCGCGACGAAGATTGGCGCCGTGGCGGTGCCCGTGAATTCGATGACGCGCGCCGCCGACTATGCCTATTACTGGAAAGATTCCGGCGCGCGGTTCGCGATTGTCCACGCAACGGCGCTGCACGAGTTCCTGCCCGCGATCGAAGGCGCGTCGCCCAAGAGAATCGTTGTCGTGGGTGCGTCGGAGCGGACGCCGCGCGTACAGAACGCTGCGAATTGGGCGCCTTGGCTGCGCGATGCTTCCGAGAAGCTCGATCCGCATCCCACCGCGGCAGGCGACACCGCGTTTTTCCTCTACACTTCGGGCAGCGGCGGCCAGCCGAAGGGCGCTGTCCATCAGCACAAAGACATGCTCGCGACCTGCACGAGCTACGCGCACGGCGTTCTGGGGCTGCGCGCGGACGACCGCACGTTTTCGGTCTCCAAACTTTTCTTCGCTTACGGCCTGGGCAACGGGATGTATTTCCCGTTCTCCGTGGGAGCAAGCACGCTGCTCCATCCCGAGCGCCCCCGCGCTGATAAGGTGCTGGAGTTCGTCGCGCGCCATCGTCCGACTGTATTTTTCTCGGTGCCGACTTTCTACGCGGCGCTGCTGCGCGAAGCGGACCGCGGCACCGGGGCCGATTTCTCATCCGTGCGGCTCGCGGTGTCCGCCGGAGAAATGCTTCCCGGGGAAATCTTCGAGCAGTTCAAGAAGAGGTTCGGCCTCGAGATTCTCGACGGCATCGGCTCGACGGAAATGCTGCACATGTTCATGTCCAGCCGGCCGGGCGCGGCGCGGCCGGGCTCGTGCGGCGTCGAAGTGCCGAACTGCGAAGCGCGCATCGTGGACGAGCAGGGCGAGCCGACTCCGGGCGGAAAGATAGGGAACCTCTGGGTGCGAGGGCAGGGCGCGTTTGCCGAGTATTGGAACAAGCCGGAATTGACCGCGCGCACCGTGCTGCAGGGCGATTGGGTCGTCACCGGCGACAAATTCTTCCGCGACCCGGACGGCTACTACCATTACTGCGGCCGCGCTGACGACATGATGAAAGTCGCCGGCATGTGGGTCTCGCCCGGGGAAGTAGAGAACGCCCTGCTCGGCCACCCGGAAGTGGCCGAAGCGGCGGTGGTGGCCGCACTGGACCCCGACGGGCTGACGCGTCCCGTCGCCTACGTGGTGCTGCGCGGGGGCACGATTGCCCAGGCTGATCTGGCCCGGGAGATTCATGACTTCGTGCGCCAGCGGCTGCCTTCCTACAAGTGCCCCCACGTGATTCGCTTCCAAGACGAGCTCCCCAAGACCGCTACGGGAAAGATCCAGCGGTTCCGGCTGCGGGAGGCTGCCGGGACCTGATTTCCGCGATAGACAAATTGGCTCTTTACATAGACTATTGTCGTGGTAGATTGGCCTGTAGAGGACGCCAATGCTGCCGCTGCAATTGCAACCGCAAAGCCACGTTCCCCTGTACATCCAACTCCGCGACCAGCTGCGCGCCCTGGTGCATACGGGCGAGCTGCGTCCCGGCGACCGCATCCCCGCCAGCCGCGAGCTGGCCACGCAGCTCGGCGTGCATCGCACGACAGTCGCGAACGCCTACGCCGAGCTCGAGTCCGAGGGGCTGATCCAGGGCCACGTCGGCCGCGGCACGTTCATCCGCGGCACGACAGCGCCCTTGAAGTTCACGCCCGCGCCGGCGGGCATTGCAGCGGGCGCGAACGGCGGCGTGCGCTGGGAGTCGCTCTTTGCCGATGAGCGCGGCGAGGAGGCGCTGAGCCGGCTGCTTGATGCCGCACCCAACGGTGGCGTGTCGTTTGTGGTTGCGCGGCCCGCCGAAGAAGTCTTTCCGGTCGAAGAAATCCGCCAGTGCTGCAACGTGGTGCTGCGGCGCGACGGCGCACGCATCCTGCAACTCGGCCCCACCGACGGCTACGCGCCGCTCAAGGAAGTTCTGTTGTCCTGGCTGCGCAGCGAAGGACTCGCGGTCAAGGACGAGAACCTTCTGATCACCGACGGCTGCCAGCAGGCGCTGGATCTGCTATGCAAAGCGTTCTTGCGGCCGGGCGACTCCGTGCTGCTCGAGAACCCGACCTACCCCGGCTCGATCGCAATTTTTGCGGGCGCGCGCGTGCGCTGCCTGGGCGTGCCGGTGCACACGGGCTCGGACCCGGGCAGTGTGCCCGGCGTGGACATCGGCGCGCTCGAGGCCACGCTGATGCAGAACCGCGTGAAACTGATGGTGCTGACGCCGGACTTCCAGAACCCCACGGGCACGACACTGCCCGTGGCGGCGCGGCGGCGGCTGCTCGAGCTGGCCGCGCGGCACCAGGTGCCGATCGTCGAAGACCACATCTACGCGCGACTGCGCACCAGCGGAGAGAAAGTGCCTTCGCTCAAGCACCTCGACCGCGCAAACGTGGTGATCCAGGTGGACAGCTTCTCGAAAGTAGCGTTCCCGGGACTGCGCGTGGGCTGGTGCATTGCTCCGGAGAAGGTGATCGAGCGCCTGCGGCTGGTGAAGCAGACGACCGACCTGCACACCGACCAGCTCGCGCAGGCGGCGCTCGCCGAGTTCACGAAGCGCGGCTGGCTGGAGCGGCACCTGGCGCGCACGCGCAAGCTCTACGCGCGGCGGCTCGGCGTGATGCAGCAGGCGCTTGCGCGCTACATGCCCGAGGGCGTGCGCTGGACGCGGCCTGAGGGCGGCATGTGCGTCTGGGTGGAGCTGCCGTTGGGCTTCGACGCGAGCGAGTTGCTGATTCACGTGCGCGAAAAGGGCGTGCTCTTCGCGCCCGGGCGCTACTTCTACTTCCAGCACCCGCAACCGAACACGCTGCGACTGGGCTTTGCGGGGCTTGACGAGCCGCAGATCACCCGCGGCATCGCCACGCTCGGGCAGTTGCTCGTGGTGGAGATGCGCAAGCGCTCGCGCGGCTATGGCCGCAGCCTGCGCAGCGAAGCGGGCGCGCGCGTCGCGCTGGTGTAAGACGAAATGACCAGGCTGGAGCTGAGTCCCACAAATCCGTGCTTCGGCTGCGGCGGCGCGAACCCCCGCGGCATGCGCCTGGTGTTCGAGCGCGATGAGGAGCGGCGGCGCATCGTGGGGCGCTTCCGGCTGGGCGCCGAGTATCAGGGCGGCTCAGGCTTTCTCCACGGCGGGATTATCGCCACGCTTCTCGACGAAGCGATGAGCAAGGTCTCGCGGTTCAGCGATGTCCGCGCGGTGACGGCGGAACTCACCGTGCAGTACCTGAAGCCGATCCGCGTGGACGAGGAAATCGTCGTGGAAGCATATGAAACCCGCGTGGAAGACCGCAGCCGCTTTCACGAGAGCGAAATACGCAACGCGGCGGGCGAAGTGCTGGCGCGCGGGCGGGGAAGATTTGTGGTCATAGACCCCGCGAAGTTCCGGGTATAAGCTTCGCGGCGGCCGAAGAATCCGATCGGAGGAGACGAACATGGAATCCGGAAATCATAATCAGTGGCGCGTGAAGGTGGGCCTGGCCGAGATGCTCAAGGGCGGCGTGATCATGGACGTGACCAACGCCGAGCAGGCGCGCATCGCCGAGCAGGCGGGCGCGTGCGCCGTGATGGCGCTGGAGCGCGTGCCGGCCGATATTCGCAAGGAAGGCGGCGTGGCGCGCATGGCCTCGCCGAAGATCATCCGCGAGATCATGGCCATCGTGACGATCCCGGTGATGGCCAAGGTGCGCATCGGCCACTTCGCCGAAGCGCAAGTGCTCGAAGCGCTGGAAGTGGACTTCATCGACGAAAGCGAAGTGCTGACGCCCGCCGACGAGGAGAACCACATCTGGAAGCACGACTTCCGCGTGCCGTTCGTCTGCGGCGCGCGAAATTTGGGCGAAGCGCTGCGGCGCATCGCCGAAGGCGCAGCCATGATCCGCACCAAGGGTGAGGCCGGCTCCGGCAACGTGGTGGAAGCCGTGCGGCACATGCGCGCGATCACCAGCCACCTGCGCAAACTCACGACGCTGCGCGGAGACGAACTCGCGCGCGAGGCGAAAGAACTCGGCGCGCCACTCGAGCTGGTTCGCGAAGTGGCGCAAACTGGCAAGCTGCCGGTGCCGAATTTCTCCGCCGGCGGCATTGCCACGCCCGCCGATGCGGCGCTCGTGCGCCATCTGGGCGCGGAGGCGATCTTCGTCGGCTCGGGCATCTTCAAGTCGTCCGATCCGGAGCGCCGCGCGAAGGCCATCGTCAAGGCCGCGACGCACTACAACGACCCGAAGATCGTGCTCGAAGCGTCTGCGGAATTGGGCGAGGCGATGAAGGGGATTGACGTTCGGCAGCTCGACGAAAAGGAGCTATTGCAGACGCGCGGATGGTAGAGAAGCAGTCGAGAGCCAAGAGCCGGGAGCCGAGAGGAAGGCCTGCGGTGAGGATTGGGATCCTGGCGGTGCAGGGAGACTACGAAGCACACGCGGCGATGCTCGCGCGCCTGGGCGTACCGTATGTCTTTGTGAGGCGCCCGGAAGAGCTCGCGCAGGTGGATGGCGTGATCCTGCCGGGCGGCGAGAGCACCACGCACCTGAAATTTCTTACCGAAGAAGGTCTGCTCGATGCGCTGCGCCAATTCGCGCGCGACGGTGGCGCGTTTTTCGGGACATGCGCAGGCGCGATCCTGCTGGCGCGCGAAGTGCGCAACCCGCCGCAAGAGTCTCTCGGGCTCGCCGACCTAGTCATTGCGCGCAACGGCTACGGCCGGCAGCTTGCGAGCCGCGTGACCTCTGCGCCGTCGAAATTGAAAGCGGAGCCGCTCGAAATGGTCTTCATTCGCGCGCCGATCATCGAGCAGGTGGGCCGGGGCGTCGAAATCCTGGCGGAAAGCGAAGGCCGGCCCGTGCTGGTGCGCCAGGGGCGCGTGCTGGCGGCAACGTTTCACCCCGAGCTGACGTCCGACACAACGGTGCACGAATACTTTCTGAAACTCGCGCGCAACGGATCGTAGCCGATGCGGCCGGTGAAAGTTCTTTTCGTGTGCATCGGCAATTCCTGCCGCAGCCAGATGGCGGAAGCGCTGGCGCGCGCGCTGGCGAGCGACGTGATTGCGCCGTCCAGCGCGGGTCTTTCGCCGCTGGGTTTCATCGCGTCTCCCACGCTTGCGGTGCTCAAGGAACGCGGCGCGGGCGCCGACGGCCAGTATTCGAAGAGCCTGCCCGAAGCCAATGCGGACGGGGCCGAAATGGTCATCAACATGTCCGGGCATCCCATCGAGCGTCTATTCACCGGCTCGAAGGCGCGCATCGAGAATTGGGACATTGCCGATCCCTACGGTGAAGACCTCGAGCTCTACCGGCGGATTCGCGACGAGATCGAAGAACACTTGAAACAGCTGGCCGAGCGGCTGCGCAAGAAGCGCCGGCCGGCCCGGAAGCGCTAGCGGGAGGAGGCGGTTTGCGCCGCGAAAAAACCAGCGTCTCGCGGGAAGACTACCTCAAGGCCATCTGGGAGATGGTGCAGGAGGAGCATGTCCCGATCAGCGCGCGCCTGGCGGAAGAACTGGGAGTCACGCCGCCGGCGGTGACCGCGGCGCTCAAGCGCATGACGCGCGACGGCTACCTGCGCGTGGCGCGCGACGGCCGCATCCAGCTCACCGCCAAGGGCCGCGGCGTCGCCGAGCGGCTTGCGCTGCGCCACCAGCTCGCCGAAAAACTGCTGACCGAAGTGATCGGCCTGGACTGGACCCGCGCGCACGATGAAGCCGAACGGCTGGAGCACAGCATCTCGCCCGAGGTGGAAGCGCTGCTGCTGAAGCGCTTCGGCAGCAATAGCTCCTGCCCGCACGGCGTGCCCTTGCTCGGAGGGCTGGCGAAGTTGCGCCGGCAGCGCGGCGCTGCTCAGTTGTCGGAAATGCGCGCGGGCGAGTCGGCAGAAATCCTCTGCGTTTATGAGAAGGATCCGCAGTTCCTGAAATTTCTCGATGTCCGCCGGCTGCGGCCCGGCGCGCGCTTGAAAGTCCGCCAGCGCGAATACGACGAGACGATGACGCTTGCCGTTGCCGGCCGCTCGATTCACCTCGGCAAACCCGCCACCAGCCGCATCTGGGTCCGCCGGGTCGGCAATTGACGCTGTCCGCGGCGGCTTGCAATTCCTTTTTCCCCGGAGTAACTTTCCAGCCCCGCAGTTGAGCACATTCAGGCGAACAGGCCCACCGGGAGGCGCCATGGCCGTGGACATCCAGGTTCGCATCAACGGAAAGCCGCATGACAGCAAGGTCGAGCCGCGGCTGCTGCTGGTGCACTACCTTCGCGACACGCTCGGGCTGACGGGCACGCACGTCGGATGCGAGACGACGCTCTGCGGCGCCTGCACGGTGCTCGTGGACAGCAAAGCGGTGAAATCCTGCACCATGCTCGCCGTGCAGGCCGACGGCGCCGAGGTGACGACCATCGAGGGCCTGGCGGGCGCGCCCGAAGCGGGCGGCAAGCTCCATCCCGTGCAGGAAGGCTTCTGGGAAAAGCACGGTTTGCAATGCGGCTACTGCACGCCGGGAATGATCCTGGCGTCAGTGGAGCTGCTGCGCGGCAATGCCGAGCCGAGCGAAGCCGAAATCCGCCGCGCGCTGGCGGGCAATTTGTGCCGCTGCACGGGCTACCAGAACATCATTGAAGCTGTCCGCTACGCCGGGAAAAAAATGAAAGGGCGCAAGCGCTGAGCGCAGGGAGACACGCATGGCGACCGCGACGCGATACATCGGCAAGCCGCTCAAGCGCAAGGAAGACCCGCGACTGATCCAGGGGCTTGGGCACTACGTGGACGACCTGCGGCTGCCCGAAATGCACTACGCCGCGTTTGTGCGCAGCCCGTACGCGCACGCCAAGGTTCGCTCGGTGGACGTGAGCAAGGCGCGCACCGCGCCGGGCGTGGTGCTGGCGCTGACCGGCGCCGACGTGAAGGGCGCGATCGGCTTCGTGCCCTGCGCGGCGCAGATTCCCGACATGAAATCGGCGCCGCGGCCCGTGCTCGCGGTGGACCGCGTGCGCTTCGTGGGGGAAGCCGTCGCCGTCATCGTCGCCACGGACCGCTACGCGGCGCGCGACGCCGTGGACCTGGTCGAAGTGGACTACGAGCCGCTGACGCCGGTGGTGGATCCGGAAAGAGCCATGGCCAAGGGCGCGCCCGTGCTGCACGAGCCGTACAAGGACAACGTCGCCTACCGCTGGGAGCTCGAAGGCGGCGACCTGAAGAAAGCGTTCAAGCAGGCGGACAAGGTGATCCGCCAGCGGATCATCAACCAGCGGCTGATCCCCATGGCCATGGAGCCGCGCGGCGTGATGGCCGACTACAAGCCCGGCGAAAAGCAGCTCACCGTCTGGTCCTCGACGCAGATCCCGCATTTGCTGAAGACGCAGATTTCCGTGATGCTCCGCGTACCGGAACATTCCGTGCGCGTGATCACGCCGGAAGTCGGCGGCGCTTTCGGCAGCAAACTGAACGTGTATCCCGAAGAGGCGCTCTGCGGCTACCTGGCCATGCAACTCGGCAAGCCGGTAAAGTGGATCGAATCGCGCCGCGAGAATTTTCAGACGACGATTCACGGGCGCGACCAGATTGACGACCTCGAAATCGCCGTGAAGCGCGACGGCACCGTCCTCGGCCTGCGCTGCAAGGTGATCGCCGACCTCGGCGCCTACTACCAGCTCCTGACGCCGCTCATCCCCACGCTGACCGGCCTGATGATGTGCGGCTGCTACAAGATTCCCGCCGCGCGCATGGAAATCACCGGCGTCCTGACGAATAAAATGGCCACGGACGCCTACCGCGGCGCGGGGCGTCCTGAGGCCACCTACTTTGTTGAACGGGCGATGGATCTGGTGGCCGCCGAACTGAAGATGGACCCGGTCGAGGTGCGCCGGAAGAATTTTCCGCAGCCGGAGGAGTTTCCGTACGCGACGCCGACCGGGCTGATCTACGACAGCGCGAACTACCAGAGGTCGCTCGACCTGGTGCTGAAAAACTCGGGCTACACAAAACTGCGCAAGGAGCAGGCGCAACTGCGCAAGAAGGGCAAGCTGATGGGCATCGGGCTCTCGACGTACGTGGAGATTTGTGCGATGGGCCCCTCGAGCGCGATGCCGGCGGGCGGCTGGGAATCGGCCACGGTGCGCGTGGAGCCGACGGGCAACGTCACCGTGCTGACCGGCTCTTCGCCGCACGGCCAGGGCCAGGAAACCACGTTCGCGCAGATTGCTGCGGACATGCTGGGGCTGGAGCCCGACGAGGTGCAGGTGGTCCACGGCGACACTGCCGCGGTTTCCTACGGCATCGGCACGTTCGGCAGCCGCGCCACGGCTGTCGGCGGCACGGCGGTGTACAAGTGCCTGGAGAAACTGCGCAGCAAGCTCGGGCAGATTGCGGGCCACATCCTCGGCGAAGATCCCGGGAAGCTCGTCTTCCGCGACAAGAAGATTCTCTCGAAGTCATCGAAGAAGTCGCTCAACTTCGTCGAAGCCGTGGGTGCGGCCTACGTGGCCAAGACGCTGCCGCCGGGAATGGAGCCGGGCCTCGAAGCGGTGACGTTCTTCGAGCCCACGAACTTCACGTTCCCGTTCGGCGCGCACGTCTGCGTGGTGGAGGTGGACTCGGAAACCGGCGACGTCAAAGTGGTGAAATACGTCGCCGTAGACGACTGCGGCAACGTGATCAATCCCATGCTGGTGGACGGCCAGATCCACGGCGGGATCGTGCAGGCCCTCGGGCAGGCGCTGCTGGAAGAAGCGGTGTACGACGAAAACGGCCAGCTGATCACCGGCGAGCTGATGGATTACGCCATCCCGCGCGCCGCAGACATACCGTGGATGGAGCTCTCGCGCACCGTGACGCCTTCGCCGGTGAATCCGATGGGCGTAAAAGGCGTGGGCGAGGCGGGGACCATCGGCGCCACGCCGGCGCTGATCAACGCCGTGGTGGACGCGCTCTCGCCGCTCGGCGTGCGCCACGTGGATATGCCCGTGAAGCGCGAGCGCATCTGGCAGCTCCTGCACAAGCCCAGCGGCCGCGCGCCCGCCAAAGCGGCGCCGAAGAAGAGGAGGGCGCGATGATTCCCGCGGCATTCGAGTATCACGCCCCGAAGACGCTCGAGGAGGCGCTGCGGCTCTACGAACGGCACGGCGACGAAGCCAAGCTGCTCGCCGGCGGCCAGAGCCTGCTGCCGCTGATGAAGCTGCGCCTGGCGGCGCCGCGCTTCGTCATCGATCTGGGAAAACTCCGCGGCATGAACCACATTCGCGAAGAAAACGGGAAAATCGCCATCGGCGCGCTGACTCCGCACGCGGAAGTGGAGCACTCGGCGCTGCTTCGCGCGAAGTGCCCGCTGCTCGTGGAGACGGCCGCGGAAATCGGCGACGTGCAGGTGCGCAACCGAGGCACGCTCGGCGGCAGCCTGGCGCACGCGGACCCGGCGGCGGATTACCCGGCCGCCATCCTCGCGCTCGACGCAGAGATCCTCGCGGCCAGCACGTCGGGCACGCGCACGATTGCGGCGCGCGAGTTTTTCGTGGACATGCTGACCACGCAGCTCCGGCCGGGCGAGATCCTGACGCAGGTGCGCGTGCCGATCCTCGCGCCGAAGACCGGCACGGCGTATTGCAAGCTGCACCAGCCGGCCTCGGGCTTTGCCATCGTGGGCGTGGCCGCGTGCGTAACCGTGAATCGCAGCGGCAAGATCGAGGAAGTGGCCATCGGCGTCACAGGACTCGGGCCAAAGCCCTACCGTGCCGCAGCCGCGGAAAAAGCGCTGCGCGGCAAGAAAACGAATCCGAAGCTGCTGGCCGATGCGGCGCGCACAGCAGCGCAGGGCGTTGAGCCGCTATCGGATCTGCACGCTTCCGCCGCTTATCGCCGCGAGATGGCAGCCGTCTTCACGCGGCGCGCGCTGGAACGCGCCGTTGCCCGCGCGCTAGGGAAGAAAGCGTGAAGGTGGAGGGCTCTTACGTCCTGGAGGCATCGCGCGCGGAGGTCTGGGCCCTGCTGACGGATCCGAATCGGCTCGCAAGACTCCTCCCCGGTTGCGAAAGGCTCGATCCCGACGGCCCGGACCGGTTCAAGGCGGTGATCAAGTTTGCGCTGGCGGCCATTTCCGGCAAGTACGATGGCTCGCTAACGTTTCTCGAGAAAAAGCCTCCCAAGCTGCTGCGCTTGCGACTCGAAGGCAAGGGCATCCCCGGCTTCGTGAAGGGCGAAGGGAAGCTCGAGCTCGGGGAAAAGGGCGCCCAGACGGAGCTGCGCTACTCCGGCGAAGCGCAGATCGGCGGAATGATCGCGGCGGTGGGGCAGCGGATGGTCGACGCCGCGGCGCGAAGAGTGATCACGCAGTTTTTCGAAAGCGCGGCGGCAGAACTCAAGGCCACGAGCGCGAAGAAGTAGACGCCAGATTGACAGGAGAAAAGGCATGGACCCGCGTTATCCGGTAGGACCTTTTAAGTGGGAAGGGAAATGGGACGACGAGGCCCGGCAGCGTGCGATTGAAGAGATCGCCGAGGCTCCGGCGCGGCTGCGCGCGGCGGTGCGCGGCTTAAGCGCCGAGCAGCTGGACACGCCGTACCGCGCGGGCGGCTGGACGGTGCGCCAGGTGGTTCATCATGTGCCGGACAGCCACTTGAACGCGTACACGCGGTTCAAGCTGGCGCTGACCGAAGAGCGGCCCACGATCAAGCCGTACGACGAGCAGAAGTGGGCGGAGCTTGCGGACACGAAGAAAACGCCGGTGGAAACTTCGCTCGTGCTTTTGGAAGCGCTGCACCAACGCTGGGTGGTGCTGCTGCGTTCGCTCGCGGCCACGGATTTTGCCCGCGGCTTTGCGCACCCGGAGCGCGGCCCGATGACGCTGGATGAGACGCTGGCGCTCTATTCCTGGCATGGGCGCCATCACGTCGCGCACATCACGTCGCTGCGCGAGCGCATGGGCTGGCGCTGACCCGCGGAAACTAGACGGGGCTCTGGCCCTTCACCTTCTGGTCCTGGAGCTGCTTTTTCCAGCCGAGCACGCGCGCCTTGTTTCCCGCCTCTTCCGCCTCGGGAACCATTCCTTTGCGCTGGTAGGCGCGCGAGATGCTGGTGTAGGCAAGGATGTCGTCGGGATCAATTTCCAGGATGCGCCGCGCGGCGGCGATGCAGTTGTCGAAATCTTCCTGCGCATAGCAGGCCTGGGCCAGGCCGTGCAGGGCATCGGCAAATCGAGGGTCGAGCTCGAGCGCCTTCTGGTAGGAGGCGACGGCTTCGGCGAGCTTGCCTTCTCCGAATAAGTCCACACCCTCGAAGTAATAGTCTTCTTTCGTCATGCGCCGGACGATTGTATCATCGCGCGCGATGGTCACCCGAGCGCCCCGCGCGCGGTTTGGCAACAGCACATGCTAAGCGCGCTGCGGTATTACTGGATCGCCGCGAAGGGCTACCGCCTGCGGCCGTGGAAGAGCCCGTATCTCCGCTGGCGGATGGAGACGTTCTTCGGGCCTGCGGCCGCAGCGGGCGACGCGCGCACGTTTTTCCGTTTGCTGTGGCGCGAGCGGGAGCGGCTCGAGCGCTTTCTCGCCTGGGCCGACCGCATGCAGCGCGCGAGCCGCCGTTAGCAATTCCTCAACGGCCGTTTTCCCCGATCTTTGTCAGGGCAGCACGTTATGGACGCGGTTGAAGCTTTCGCCTACCGCGTTTTTCTTGCACCCGCGGCCGGTTCTACCGTGTAGAGCGCCTGCATCCCGCCCTTCAGGTGCGGTGCGACGTGACAGTGGAACAGCCACTTGCCGGGATCGTCCGGCACCATGTCCGCCACGAGCATTCCCATCGTCAGCAGCGTCGCAACGTCGGTGCGCATGTGCTGGATGACGACCGTGTTGCCGTGCCAGTGCGGGGCGTGCAGCTCGAAGTTGCTGGTCGCGATCACGTACCAGCGAACGTGCTCGCCGACTCTCATCGTCAAGCCAGGGACGTTGCCGAAGATGAACCCGTTCAGCGATTCCTTCAGGTTGAAGTCCCCCGGGTCGTCCTTGTCCTTGCTCATGACGACCGGCGTGCCGAATGGATCGCGCGCGACTGTTACGCCCTTCGGATCGCCCATGTAATGGTCGATGTTCTCCTGGAGGTATGGGCTTTCGGTTTCGCCAAACTCCGCGAACGCGATGATCAGCTCTCGGTCGACGTCCTTGGGAGAGCCGTCCGCTTTGCTCATGCCGCGGCCCGTGATGATCAAGGGACCGACGAGGCCCGCGTTGGAATCCGCGATCTCGTTCACGTGCGAGTGATACATCCACACCACGGAGCTCTTGTCGTGCTCCGCGGGTCCCGCGCGCTCGGGAACCAGCCAGTTGTACGTCTGCGTGGCGCCGGGCGGAACTGCCGCTCCACTCTTGTCCTTGTCGGCCACGCCGTCGTTATACGGCGCGCCTTCCGAGTCTTTCTGGTAGAACACGCCGTGGGGGTGCAGGCTGGCCGGAAACTTAAGGTTGTTCTTGAACACGACCCGAATGGTGTCGCCGACCTCGGCCCTGATCAGGGGTCCGAGGAACCCCAGGTGCTCCCATTCCTTCGGCCGCGGCTTGAGCCGAGTGAACGTCGAGTCGGTGTACTCGCGATAGAGCGCCTTCTTGTAGACCCTGCCGATCTTGTGAGGACCGCTCTTGACCCAGGGGCTCTCTTCGTCGCCGAACGGCTGTCCCGTGATCCGGTTGGTGCCGCCCGGGGCGTAGTCCCAAGTCACTTCGTCAGCCGCAATGTAGTACGTGTGAACCTTTCCCTGGGCGGCGCACGGCGAGGCCGTTGCTACTGCGAACGCTGCACAGAGCGCGCCGACGAGCACAACACAAAATCCTCTTCCTTTGGGCATGGCAACGTCTCCTTTTCCCGGTGCCCCGCTGCAAACTGGCGCGCGCGGTGTAATGCGGTGGGCGAGTAAGCGCAATGTCCGGGCACGAAGTCGCGCGCGACATTAGTACCGCAAGGAGGCCCTGTCAAGACAGAGGGATGACTCATACGGAACGGCGGATCAAGCGCGAGAATTCACGGACGGTTCTGCTTTGCGGTTGAGGGCTCGCGGGCGAGGCGCGTGTACCAGGTGCGCAGCACGTCCGCAGCGGGCTTGCCGATGGGCGTGAACGACGAGTCGCTGGGGCCGCCGCCGCGCCCGTTCGACGGCCACTTCCACCAGAACATCCCGCGCATCCACGGCCGGCCGCTGAAGGCCTTCATCGAAACTTCGTAGGCGGCAGCTTGCTCGGCCAGGTCCACGCCGCGCTTGCCGTCTTCAACCCAGGGCTGACTCGCGCCGCCGCGCACGCTGGGGTAACCCACCTCGGTGAAAAGAATCGGGCGGTTCCATTTGCGGCTGATGGCTTCCATGCGCGCGGCGAGCTGCGCAGCGCCGGGCAGCAGGTCTTCGGCGCGCTCGGTGGGCTGCTTGGCGAGCGGGTAGTAATTGTTCACGCCGATGTAGTCGAGCGCGTCCCAGAAAGCGATGGACTCGAATTCGCTGCCCCAGTTCGCGGCGTAGGTCAGCGGGCCGTGGTAAACGCGGCGCACGTCGGTGATGAGCCGCCGCCAGTCGTCAGCGTACTGCGTCAAACTCTCAAATTCGGTGCCCACGCAGAACAGGTCGAACTGCTCGAGCTCGGCGAGTCGCGCGTAGTGCAGGATGAACTCGCGGTACTGCCGCATCCAGGCGGCGCGCGTCGCGGGGTCGTCGAATCGGAGCGTCCCCGTGAAGCCGCCGAAGCCCACCCAGAGCTGCGGCTTCAGCATGACCTTCATGCCCAGCGCGTGCGCCACGTGCAGAGCTGCGGTCAAGTCCTCATCGGTTTCGTCCGTGCCCGTGTACGAAACGGATTCCTCGTTGCCGCCGCGGGTGAAGCCGTAAGGCACGACGGCGATGGCGTTGGCGCCCATCGCGAGCAAGGCACGGAGCTGCGCCGCGGCCTGCTCGGAAGCGTAGCCGCCGCCAGCGCCCGACCAGCCCTCGTGCGAGAAGCTGATTCCACGATAGAAGAATGAGGCATCGACCGGCCGCCGCGGCGCAGGCGGATCGTTGTTCCGCGCGACGAGGGCCTGACTCCACTCGCGCCACCGTTGCTCCGCCTCGCCGGGGCGGAGGAAAAGGCTCTCATCAAACTTGGTCAAGTCCGGCAAACTCCCCACGCGCTCGTAGAGAGTTCGCACGCGCTGCGGCGCTATTTGTTCGGCGATGCTTGCTAACCAGGCCGCACCGAGTGGCTCGCGCGCGAGCGGCGAGAGATAGTTGTCTGCACTCGTGTCCAGGAGTTGTGCCAGCGTGTAGTGGCCTACTTCGGATTCGATTTGCGCCGCGGCCTGGCGCAAGTCGCGCCCGCGCCACTGGCCCGCCAACCATCGCGCGGCCCACTGCCCGATGCGTTCGGAGCGGGGCTTGCCCCATGCGGCGTTCAGCAGCGCAGCAGCATCGGCTGCACCGTCAAGCCCGGCGATGTAGCCGGCCAGCACAGCGTGAATCGTTGTGCCCTCGACGGAATAGGCGCGCATCGTCCCCGTGGCTGCCTTTTTCGCAGCGAAGTCTGAATAGAGGACGACTCGCAAGTGGACCTCGGGGGGAGGGCTTTCGAGGCGCGCCATTTCTGCGGCGAGGACGCGTTCGCGTTCAGCAGCGAAGGTCTGTACCTGGTCCGGCTGGTAGCTCTTCGCGTTGTAGAGAATTGTGTAGTGTGTCGTGGCGAAATGCGCGAGGTGCCGTTCCATGGTCCAGAGCCGCAGCGCCGGCGACTGGTCGAGGCCTGCGTACAGCGCGGCAGCAATCGCCACGGCAACGATCGCGCCCCCGGTGCTCAAGCCGCGCATGGCCGCACCCGTGCGCTTCCGCGTCATCCCGAGAAGTGCGAGGAGCACGCAAACGACAGCGGGCACGATCAGGTAGAGGACCAGGCGGGGCCCCAGAATCCGAAACGCCTGCCCCAGCTCGAAAACGACAGCAAGGATCAAAAGCACGGGGCCAACGAGCGCAATCAACGCGCTGAAGCGGCGTTTTTCAGGCAGCCAGTCGCTACGCGCTTCAGCAAGCAACTGGCCGGCACAGAATCGCGCGGGCAGCAACAAGAGCACGGTGGAAACCACCGTCCAGGCGATGCGCTTGGCGAGCGAAATCGGCGGGCGGCCGATGAGCGGCGCGAGCAATCGCGCGAGTGCGCCCCGCCCGAGGTACGCGAAGATCGCAATCTGCGAGAGGAGAAGCAGCACTACCCAGAACCCGGCAAAGAAAAACCCGATGCGGAGCCAGGCGGGCCGCGTCCTGCGAGCGAAGAGAGCAAGCGCAAGGAGGAAGAGAACCTGAATCGCAAGCGGCAGCACGATCAGCAAGCTGCGCATCCCGGCGGCCCCGGTGAATTCGGCGTTCGTGATCGTGGCGCGCCACGGCGTGGCGCTCCAGGCTACGACCGGCGCGCCCGCCAGCGGCAGCGCGACTACGGGAACGATGACCGCTTGCAATGCCAGCGCCATCCAGTAGCCGCAGTAGCCCAGTGCCAGCCAGCCCGCCGGCTTCACCAACACTTTGTTGAGCGTCGAAGGCATCGTCGATTTGTAAGATGAATGCCGGGGCAGGGAAGTTTCCAGAGAACTTAGTAAGTGCCGGGTGATGATTCAGAGCGTAACCGCTCCATCAGGGCCATGGCCGCATCGGCGGTGAGCCCGTGGGGCTCGAAGAAGGGATCGAGATCCACGTCAGGAAAGCCCTTCCTGGTCAGGCGCGCGGCGAGCAGCTCGCGGACGAGCGCCGGCGCGGCCGGTCCGATCTCGCAAAGCGTCTCGAAGATGATCTGGTGCAGCGGGTCGCGGAACCGGTAGCCGTGGAGGATACGGACGCCCTCCGCCAAAAGCGTCACGCCGCCACCGCCCTGGCACAGGGCTTGAAGGACGCGCCGCTCCGCCGCCTGAGTCTCCTGAGCTGTCACAAATTGTTCACCAGCGGGCCGGAGCCATCCTAGCGCCACGGCTCGGCGGCAACAAGGCTACCGCCCGCGGCTCGCTTGCGAATCCCGGCGCTCCCCGGTAGAATCGCACAACCCTTCCAGGGAGCTTGTTGTGGCCATCGTCAAGCAGCTCAAGGTCACGCTGGACAACCGGCCCGGAGCGCTCGCGCAGCTTTGCAGCGAACTGGCCAAGCGCGCCGTGAACATCAACGCGCTGCACGCCAGCGAATTCAAGCCGGTGGGTTCGGTGCGCATGCTGGTCAGCCAGATGAACACGGCCAAGTCTGTCTGCGACGCGCTGGGACTGCAATACATCGAGGAGCAGGTCCTGGCCGTCAACGTGACGGACCGCCCCGGCGCTCTCGGACGGATCACGCGCAAACTCGCGGAGAAGGGCGTCAACATCGAGTACGCCTACGGCACGATTGAAAAGGGCGCGCGTCGCGCGCTGATTGTGCTCGGCGTGTCCGACCTGCAGGCGGCCGCGCGGGTTGCGCGTTGACAGCCGTCCTTGCCAACTCCCAGGTTTCTTCTTCCTGCGCTTGGGCAACCCGCGCTCGAAAATTCGCGAAGACGGAATCGCGGTTAACGCGGCGACGACCTACTTGGGGCCCTGGCCTGCCGCATGTGTGCTCGCGACGGGTGGGGGGCGCTCGCCGACTTCGTCCAGGATGAGCGCCTCGACGCGCTTCCAGACTGCGGGGTCGGAGGCCATTTTGACGTGCGCGCGGGCGAAGACGCGCCCCGTCCAGGGGAAGCCGGACGTGTCGATGGGCACGGCCTGCTTGCTGTTCGTGTCGTACTCGAAGTTTCCGACGATCTTGGTTTTCTCGGGGCTCTCCGGACGAATTAGAGATTGGCCGCGGATGAAAAGTCCTGCGCCCTGGTAAAAGTTCGCGGCGCGGGCCACATTCGCCGGGATCAAGCTGTCGTTCGCGCCCACACTGTCCACCTGGACCGTCAGCAGCACGGGCACGCCGAGCTGCTCCAGTTGGCGCGCGAACTTCACCACCGCGGCGGCGCCGAAGCTGTGGCCGTACAGGATGATGCCGGTGGACGCGCGCTCCTGCGCGTCGAGTGTGCCATCGCCGTTGCGGTCGAGCGCGCTGCGGACGAACTGGAGCGCCAGGTCGCGCCTGGTGTTTTCGACGGTTTCGACGTGGACTCCGGGCAAATTCATGGCGCGAAGCTCTAGCGCCAGTATGCGCACGGGCCGCCGCGGCGCGTCCCAGCCTTCGCGCGCGCCCATGAAGCCGAGGACGAGATAATTGCGGGGCGGCAGCGGCGTGGACGTGATGAATGAACTGTAGGTTTGCGGGCGAAAGGTAGCGCAGCCGCTGACAAGCAGAAGGATGCTTGCCAAGAACAACAAGCCCGCCAAGGCCAAGGCGGGCAAGCCCGCCCGGGCGGGCAAGCTGAGCCGGGGCACTTGCCGTGGCCTGAACTGCATCCGTCTCCAGTTTCCCCCAAGCGCCTGACATGAGGCGCAAACCCCGCGGATCACGCCCATCTTAGGCATCTCCTGCCAACGAGTCAAAGGCTGCTGTGTACAAGTGTGTACAAGAAAGTGGCGAAACAGTGCCCGTGGCGCGATGGCCCGCCCAGGCGGGCAGGCCCGCCACGGCGAAGACGCAAGAGTGAAGCACTGGCGACGCGCAGATTGGTTCCGGGCTCTTCGGGCGCGGCACTTCGTTCTCCGGTTTTCCACCGTTGTACACCAAAGGGGGGCCCCCACCCTTTTTTGCATGTATTGATTCCGCAGGAGATAAGGCCTCCCAATTTTGTAAGTATTGATTCTGCGTGGCTTGTGAGCACGGTTTTCGCAAGCGATGGCGTGATGCCGACGAATTCTAAAGGGGTTAGGGGGCGAACTGACAGTTCACAGTCGACAGTCGAGAGTGGAGAGGCAAAGGGAGATCGGAAGTGAGAACTCAGAAATCGGAAATCAGAAACGGGAAAACGGGAATGCGAGCAACCCCGGCCAGGCGGGCAGGCCCGCCCAGGCGAGCAGGCTCGGGCGAGGCTGGGCGCGACGAACATATGCCATGTTACCACAGTGGTTACGCCAGGTCAATAGGTTAATCGGTTGGTATTCGAACACCGGGCCGCCCTGATCGGCGCGACGTAAGCGCGCCCAAGGAAAAGGACAAAATCCCCCCTTCAAGACCCGAAAGGCGGGGCACCCGGCTCGTGAAAGCGGTTTTGAGTGCAGCGAGGGTCCGGCGTTCTGAGGAAGTCTATGCTCGGCGGTGTCTTATGTACTGCTCGTATGCCCGGACGATGCGGGTCGCGGCTTCAAGGGCACGGGTCTTGTCTGTTGTTTCGGGATGCCTTATGGCGCCTTCCGTTTTAGGAGCATGACGTTCATCTCTTACAGGTTCGTTCGCAAGCTTCTTCACGAATTTGACGTCACTCCCGATCTTCAGTGTCTCGATGGCTTTCCGCTCACCGCCTAGCGGGTGCTCAATCGCTTCAATGACCTTATATAAGGAGAAGAGACTTTCCTCGGGCCGCCCGCGGGCATCTTGGAGGTAGTCATAGCACCGCCGCAGCGTCTCGTCCTCCGATGCCATCAGCACGTGTCTCGCCTTACGAATTGCGTCTTCGATCCCCCCGCGCTCTCCAGGCCGAAGACCTCTGACTGTGACCGATTCCGCGAGCAGAGATCCAAATTCTTCGATGGTGAGGAGGCGCAACAGAATGGCAAGGTGTGTCGCTAGCGTTGTGGCGTATTTCTCTGCAAGCTCGCGAGCCGCAAGCCCAGCGTCTTTGGTGCGCGGTGCCTCGACTTCGACGTGGAGCGAGTTCCCGCGAAGCCGTAGCCGGAAGTGTCCAACGATAAAGTCGTCTCCCAAAACGGGCAGATACTCATGATGAGGATAGAGCATCCAGGAAAACATTGTCATTCCGTCCCCCTGCAAAGAGTGTAGGGCAGGTCTTCTTCCCGCAAGACAAAAAAGGCCACGGGAAGAGGCGGCCGGGGAGATGGGCGCGAGGCGGGTGGCCCAGGCTTTGCCTACCTCTTTTTCATGGCACCGCGCGACTGGATGATACCATCGCGATGAGTTAATCGCAGAGTGAATCTCGCTAGGGACAGGGCGCTCGGCACAGATTTCTCATGCCAAAAGCCCCACCCTCGCAAAAGCCGCGAGGAATGGGGCACCCCCGAAAAACCATCTCACGTCAAAGGCCGTGCCACCCGCCAAACTGGCATCACAGGAAAATAGCATATTCGCCTTTTGTTCGCTATACTTGGGGGGATGGAGAAATCTGCTACGATTCGGCCAATCGTGAGTTCGAAGACAAACAGGAGGGATCACTATCTTCCTCAGAGCTACCTCCGAGGGTTCGTCGATCCTGCACGGCTGAATCATCAGCAGCCCCTCTGGCACCTTGACGTTCCCAACAGTATTTGGTCTGAACGAAGTCCTCGGGAAGTGGGATATCGCCAAGGCTTCTACGACTACACCACGAGCGAGATCGGTCTGGAAACCGCAGACACTGCTTTCGGCGAACTCGAACGCACCTTTCCCATAGTTCGGCGGCAGTTGATCGAGAGCAACTTCGAACACTGGAAAGATCACCGTGACTTTCTGTTACGGTATGTCCAAATGATGCGGGCAAGGTCTCTTCTCTTCTTCGAGCGTCAGCATGCGGAAGGCAGGAATTTAAGGGCGTGGGTCATTGAAGAGATCAGTCCCGACCGCAGAAGTGTCAAAGTTCGCTCCATGACTCCCGAGCCGCTGCCCGATGCTTTCCTCAGGAATCGTGCGATCACAGAGATGCGTGCCGAAATACAGAAGGGAGCGGCGTGGCTGAATGATTTCAACTGGGCTCTCCGATATTGCGACTCACCAGCCACGCCCTTCGTCATTTCAGAGATACCCTTTATGGCTGATGGGCATCACTCCCAACTGGCAAATGCTCTGCAAGAGCCAGAGACGTTGCTGTTTTTCCCGCTGTGTTGGAAAGCTTGTCTGATCGGAAGCCGCCAGTTCTTTCAGACTGAAACGGATAAATTTGGCGACGAAGACATGCGGACGGTTCGAAGGATGTACAGAGAAAGCGCAAAGCTCTTTCTCTTGTCGCCCAGACAGTTAGACTTCTCTTGACTAACTATGCGTGTCTATCACTTCCTGCCCGCGAACTGGGCTCTAGATGACACCGGACGTGAGGCTGCGCGATGACACACTACGGCATGCTCGGAGTCACGCCCGCGGCAACGCAGGAAGAGATTGAAACTGCCTTCAGGAAACTAGCTCACGCGGCAAACACGCCAGATGACCCTGAGCATGCCGCCGCAGTCAGGAACGCGAAATACATCGCGGAGGCCTACCGTGTCTTGCGCGACCCTGAGCGCCGCGAAGAGTACGCCCGATTGCTGGCGGGACATCAGCGCGAGGCAGGCACTGGAGCAATCTCCGAGGAAGAGTTTCACTCGTGGTTGCAGCCGGGAATGACAATTGAACAAGGGATTGCTGCCAAGCTGGCCGCTGAACAAGCTCTACAAGACAGGGTAGAGCGCGATCGCCAGCTTGCCCAAGCTCAGCGGCTCGATAACTTGAGAACAGTTCGGAGCGTCGTCATCCTCGCGGTAGTTGCGGTATTGATGCTGTGGGTCGCCTTGGTTTTCGTCTACCCACACCTGGAATTAGGCCCAAAGGAAGCAACCCACGTGGAAGTTCAAGCGGCAGTCTACAGCAAATTGAGTGTGCTTCCTTCGTCTGAAGCCCGATTGGTTCCGATGAAAGGGAGCAATCTTCAGATATTCCTCTCGAAGTCGGCCTTCGAGTCAGTTCCGTACCCTGACCGCGATGCCTTTGTGCGTGGAATAGGGAGAGCGTGGTGCGACGCCGTAGATACCTGGTTTGTTCCATCCGTGGATTTTCGAGACATCCGCACCGGAGGATCGCTCGCCAGCTACAACTGCGTTTTCTCGGGTCTGGGCAGGAATCAGTAGGTTTCACGAAGCCCTGCCGCTGCTGCGTCAGCCGGTGACGAAAACATGCGCGGATACTAAGGCTCAGGACGCGGCCCTTCGTTCCTGAGGACAAGCAAGGCAAGAGGGACAAGCCCCACACCGCCCGCCTGAAGGCGGCCGCTACAAGAACCCGGGCGGGCTGAAGCCGCGCCCCTACAAGAACCGCTGAACGAAATGGGCCTTCTCTACATACAAGACTGACAGGGGTACCAACCAAGGCGATTTTCAGACGTCTAAGGCAGTAAACGGGTGCGCCTGGAGGGGACATGAACCTCGGAACGTTGTGGCAGGACGTGAAGTACGGATTCCGCATGCTGGCGAAGAATCCGAGCTTCAGCCTGGTGGCCGTGCTGACGCTCGCGCTGGGCATCGGCGCGAACTCGGCAATCTTCAGCGTGATCAACGGGATCCTGCTCCGGCCGCTCCCCTACGCGCAATCGGAACGCCTGATGTTCTTCACCGAATGGTCCGAGCAAGTGCCGGAGATGAGCTTCTCGGTCGAAAACTTCAAAGACCTGCGCGACCAGAACACTTCCTTCGAGAACATGGTGGCCTTCCGCAGTGTCAATTTCATTTTGACCGGGGAGGGAGAGCCGGAGCGCGTGAGCGGCCGCCAAGCCACTTCGGGACTTTTCCCCACGCTGCGCGTGCAGCCGATTCTGGGGCGGGCGTTTACTCCCGATGAAGACAAGCCCGGCACCGAGCGCGTGGTCCTGCTGGGCGAAGGTTTCTGGACGCGCCGGTTTGCGCGCGACTCCGGCGTGCTCGGGAAAAAACTCACGCTGAGCGGGCAGATCTATACCGTCATCGGCGTTCTGACAGGAAACCTGCACGGGACCCTGCGCCGGTTTGAGGTTTGGACTCCGCTCTTGCACGAGGAAACCGATCTTGGCGGGCCGCAGAATCGCGGCAATCATCCGGGAATTTACGTTGTCGGCAGGCTCAAGCCGGGCGTCTCTCCGCAGCAGGGCCGCGCCGAGGTCATCGCCATCGCCAAGCGGCTGGCCGAGCAGTATCCGAATTCGAATGCGCGGCAGAGCATGACCGCGCAGCCGCTGCGCGATGCCATCGTGGGAGACCTGCGGTGGGCGCTGCTGGTGCTGATTGGCGCAGTGGGCTTCGTGCTGCTGATCGCCTGCGCCAACGTGGCGAACCTGCAGCTTGGCCGCGCCGCGGGGCGGCAGAAAGAACTCAGCGTGCGCACGGCGCTGGGCGCCAGCCGGGGCCGCTTGATGCGTCAATTGCTGACGGAAAGCGTGCTGCTGTCGGTGATCGGCGGCGTAGTGGGATTTTTGATGGCTTACGGAGGCGTGGGCGCGTTGCTGGCCACGCTGCCCAGAACGATCCCCCGCGTAGAAGAAGTGCGCATGGACGTGACCGTGCTCGGCTTCACGGCTCTGCTTGCGATTCTGACGGGGCTTCTCTTCGGCATCGTGCCGGCCTGGAGAATCTCCCGGACAAATTTGAGCGAGACGCTGAAGGAAGGAGGCCGGGGCACGTTCGGCTCGCGGCACCACCGCCTGCGGAACGCGCTGGTCGTATCCGAGATTTCGCTCGCGCTGGTCCTGCTGGTGGGCGCGGGGTTGATGCTGCGGAGCTTCTTCCGCGTGCTCCAGGCTGCGCCGGGCTACGACCCGAACGGCGTGCTCACCGTTTCGGTTCCCGTGCCGGCGGCAAAATTTCCGGACGAGACGCGCCAGGCTGCATTCCAGCAGCGCGTGCTCGAGAACATCAAGGCCATTCCCGGCGTTACATTCGCCGGCGGCACGACTCCGCTGCTCGGCGGCTGGCAGACTTCGTTCAGCATCGAAGGGAAGCCCGAACCGCCGCCGGGCCAGCAGCCCTCGACGGACATCTCGCGGATTTCGCCGGATTACTTCCGCGCCATGGGCCTGCGCCTGATCAAGGGCCGCGTGTTCAATGAACACGATATTGCCGGCGCTCCGCGCGTCTGCATCGTGGATGAGACGTTTGTGCAAACCTACTGGCCGAACGAGGACCCGCTGGGCCACAAAATCAAGCTGGGCGGGGGCCGGGACCCCAAGGCTCCGTTGCTCGAAATCGTCGGCGTGGTGAACCACGTGAAGAACTACGGCGTGGACCAGGAATCGCGCGTGGAGACTTACCTGCCGTACGCGCAAAGCCCGGTGGGAACGTTCTCGCTGGTCGTGCGCACGCCGGGAGACCCCGGCTCTTTGACTTCGGCGGTGCGGAAGGCCGTGATCGCCGCGGACCCGGACGTGCCGATCTTCGCGGTGCAGACACTGGAGGAAATTGTCTCCCAGAACACGGCGCAACGCCGTCTGGCAGCGCTGCTGCTGGGCATCTTTGCCGGGCTGGCGCTGCTGCTGGCCGCCGTCGGCGTGTACGGCGTGATGTCCTACGCCGTCTCGCAACGCACGCAGGAAATCGGCATCCGCATGGCGCTGGGGGCCGAGCGAAAGCAGATCCTGCGCATGGTCATGGGGCAGGGAGCGCTGATGGTGCTCTGCGGAGTAGGCATTGGTCTCGGCGCAGCCTTCGGCCTGGCGCAGTTGATCCGGTCGCTGCTCTTCCAGGTGAGCGCCACGGATCCGCCGACGTTCTCCGTGGTGCCTCTGGTGCTACTGGGCGCTGCGCTTGTGGCCTGCTACGTTCCCGCGCGGCGCGCCACGCGCGTGGATCCCATGGTCGCGCTGCGCTACGAGTGAGCCTTCAGCAGCGGATTACCTGTTGGCGAGCAGATTGAAAGCGGAAGTGGTGCCGGGGGCCGGGCTAACACGTAACTGCCACGGCCTAAGTCCTCAAATCCCATTCCAAATCGAGCTTGCGGCATAAGCCTGGAAGGAGACTCCGAGGCCAAAAGCGCGACATGCGCCGCGAACGCCAGGGGCACAGGACCGCGAATCTCTAAATGAGATTCGTTTCCGAGCGTATCTCATCGAGTCCGTAGCGCAGTGGCAAGAGCAAATTTGGCGAGGAACTTAGCTGTTGACCAGGATTGCCATTCTTCGCGCACAAAAGGCGCTCGTGGCGGGAGATCGTGACGGAAACGGGGATCAGCAAGGGGACGGCCCAGCGTGCGTTTTCTAGCTTGTCCAAAAATGTATGAATCCACGTTGACGCTTTCAATCGGTAGCACCCTGGATTGGAAGCAGTTAATTCCGATATGCTGGCAGAGGAGACTCGGCCTGGTGAAAGCGCGATTGGACTAGGCGTGGAGGACTCCCCGGCGAGTCCGTGTGCGTTCGCCCGCGAACTGGTGGAAGTGGAGGGCATGAATACCATGAGGAAGCCGGTTACAACATTTTCGGTGCTCTTCGTCCTGCTGATCGCAGCCGCCTCTGGGCAAACCGAAAGGAAAAAGATCGTCATTAGCGGACTGGGGGACCCGATAATCGCTGAATTGAGAAAGTCAGCGCCGCCCAACGTCCTGATCGTCGCAACGACGCCTAATCAACTTGCTGCTGAGATCGGCGATGCCGACGCCGTGATCACTCCACTACTGACTCGCGAGCAGTTTCGCGCTGCCAAGCGATTGAAGTGGGTGCAAATATTGAATGCGGGCGTCGAGGAAAGCCTACCTGTTCTGAAGGGCACGGATATCACCCTCACCAGCCTCAAAGTCACTCTAGGGCCGGAGGTCGCTGATCATGCGATGGCGTTGCTGCTATCACTTACTCGCGGCCTGTATCAAACCATCCCTGCGCGCAAATGGGCGGTACCACGCAACATCGGTCAAGTAACGGAATTGCGCGGAAAGACGGCCGTGATCGTCGGCGTCGGTGGTGTTGGGACGCAGATCGCGGATCGAGCAGCCGCATTCGGAATGACCATCATCGGCGTTGATCCCAAGGACAGTCCGCCTCCGAGTTCCATCAAACAGATGGTGAAGCCGATGCAGATGGATTCCGTGCTGCCGCTGGCCGATGCTGTGTTTGTTACGGCGCCGGAAACCGAAGCGACCAAGGGCATGTTTGGTGCAACCCAGTTCCGGGCAATGAAGAAGGGGGCCTACTTCATCATCGTTTCACGCGGCACTCTCTATTCGATGGACGCCTTGGTAGAAGCACTGGCCAGCCGGCACCTGGCCGGTGCGGGGTTGGACGTAACAGATCCGGAGCCTTTGCCCGATACTCATCCGATCTGGAGATTCGATAATGTGGTCATCACACCGCATATCGCCGGCGCATCCGATGCCGCTTTAACCCGCGTACTGGACCTGTTGCTGGAGAATATCCGCCGGTTTTCAGTCAATCAGGCCCTTATGAATGTGATCGACAAGGATAAAGGCTACTGAAACGGGCTAAGACTTGCGTTCGTAAACCAGCAAGCGGATCTACCGGCGAAAGCCTCCGAGCGAGTGGCGCCGGCGAGAGATCCCCGAGCAGCGGATTGTCTCCGAGGAGCTGTGGGCGTCAGCCCATCAACGCATAAGAACTATCGAGCGTCTCTATGGACGTAAGACCGGAAAGGGCATGAGAGGCGGCCGAGCTGCGGGTTCGTCTAATCTCTTCACGGGCCTGCTGAAGTGCTCGGTTTGCGACGGGAGCATCACGATTGTTTCCGGCCAGTGGAAGAAACGGGCCGATTCGCGCTACGGATGCTCGATGCATGCCTACCGCGGCGATCGCGTCTGCACGAATAGTTTGCTGATCGCCAGGAGCACGCTAGAGGGGCAACTGCTCGCGGGTTTGCAGGCGAAAGTCCTGCACCCAGACGTGCTCGCCTTCACGTTTTCGCGTTACGAGGAGCAACTCGCGCGATCGTTGGATCGGCGAAGGCACGAAGCTGCCTCCGCGCGCCGGCGCCTCGAAGAGATCGAGGCACAGATTCACAACTGCACGGCGGCGATCGCGAGCATGGGGCTCTCGGCCTTCCTGGGCGCGCGATTGACCCAACTCGAATCGGAGCATCGGAATCTTGCGGAGCAACTCGCAAACTCCGAGCCGCGCACCGTGAGAACGCAACTCCGTGACGCACGCCGGTTTGTCGTAGCTCGCCTCAGGCATCTGCAATCCATGTTTGGCGGCGAAGCGCGGCTCGTACGGGCCGAGATCGCGAAGCACGTGCAAGAGATCACGCTTACACCCCAAGGAAGAACTTACATCGCTTCTGGGACGTGGGATGTGCTCGGGTCCGCGGCTGTGGCTGTTACGATGGTGCCGGGGGGCAGAATCGAACTGCCTACGCCGGCCTTTTCAGGGCCGCGCTCTACCGGTGAGCTACCCCGGCACCGGAAGAATCAACGATTTTACGGGCGAGGCGTGGAGAAGTAAAGGAGGCACAAGAGTGCAAAGGAAGCAGAGGAGGTAGAGGAGGTAAAAGAAGCAGAGGAAGCCAAGGAGGCACTGGTGGAGCTGGCGTCGCGTAGGCATAATGTGCCACGCGGGGGGCATGGTATGAACAAGCTCATGGGTTATGGCATTGCGATCGGTGTGGGAATAGGAGCTGCAATTGGAGCCGCAACGGGCGACATGGGTAAATGGGTCGCCATCGGAGTGGCAATTGGCGTAGCCATTGGATTCGTGATGAGCCGCGCCAAAAGAAAGCCCAACTAGACCATTACCCTGGATTTCAAACTGAGCCATTACCAAAAGGAAGCAAAGGGGCAGAGCCGCCGCTACTTCACCGACTCGTCGAACTCGCGCATCCAGTCCTTTTTCTTTAGTACCTCGCGAGGTTTGGTGCCGTCGGGCGGACCGACGATGCCGTCTTTTTCCATCAGGTCAATCAGGCGCGCGGCGCGGCCGTAGCCGATGCGCAGGCGCCGCTGCAACGTAGACGTGGACGCACGGCCCATCTCGCAGACCACGCGCACGGCCTCCTGGTAGAGGGAGTCGTCGTAGGCGGCTTCGCCGCCTTCGGCCACGGCGCCACCCGGAGTTTCTTCGTCCTTGGGCGGTTCGAGCAATTTCTCGTTGTAGACGGCTTTGGCTTGCGCGCGCCAGAAGTCGCAGACGGCGGAGATTTCCTCTTCGGTGACGAGCGGGCCGTGGATGCGGTGCAGCCGCGCCGAGCCAGCCGGCAGGTAAAGCATGTCGCCGCGGCCGAGCAGACATTCCGAGCCGTTGGCGTCGAGGATCGTGCGCGAGTCCACTTTACTGGCGACGCGGAAGGAAATGCGCGCGGGGAAGTTGGCCTTGATCAGGCCGGTGATGACGTCCACCGAGGGCCGCTGCGTGGCCAGGATCAGGTGGATGCCCACGGCGCGCGCCATCTGCGCCAGGCGCGTGATGGATTGTTCTACGTTGTTCGTATCCACCATCATCAGGTCGGCCAGTTCGTCAATCACGATGACGATGTAAGGCAGCGGGCGGTGCTCGGTTTCGTCGAGATCGTCGAAGAGCGAAAGCGATTGCCCCTTGGCAAACGTGCGGTTGTACTGGTCAATGTTGCGCACGCCGCGCTGCGCCAGCAGCTTCAGGCGCTTTTCCATCTCTCGCGTAGCGTTACGCAGCACGTTCGAGGCGACCTTGGGGTCGGTGACCACCGGCGCCAGCAGGTGCGGGATGTCTTCGTAGAGTCCGAGCTCGAGGCGCTTGGGGTCCACCATGATGAGCTTCAGCTCTTCGGGCGTGGTCTTGTAGAGCATGGAGACGACCATCGAGTTGATGAAGACGCTCTTGCCCGTGCCCGTGGCGCCGGCGATGAGCAGGTGCGGCATCTGCGCGAGGTCGGTGGCGCGGATGCGGCCGATCAGATCCTTGCCCATCGCCAGCGTCATCTTCGAAGGTGAGTTGACGAATTCGGGCGACTCGATCACCTCGCGCAGCACGATTGTCTGCCGGTGATGATTGGGCACTTCGATGCCGATGGTGGACTTGCCCGGGATGCGCTCGATCAAGATAGATTCGGCGCGCAGCGCGAGGCAAAGGTCCTCGGAAAGATTGGTGATGCGGCTGTACTTGATGCCGGCCTCGGGCTTGAACTCAAACGTCGTCACGACAGGGCCGGGATTGATCTGCGTGACGTGACCCTGGACGTCGAACTCTTCGCACTTGCGCTCGATGGCGCGCGCGCACTCCTTCAGCTCCGATTCGTCGAGCTTCCCGCCGCGCTCGGCAAGGCGCAGCAGGCCGGGCGAGGGCAGGCGGTAGCTGGTGACGCCGCGCGCAATCTTCGGCCCTGTGGCAGACGCGGCCAACGGCACCGCCGCATCGTCCTTGCGTACGAGGATGGGGCCGGTCCGTTCGAATTCGTCCGCGGCGTTTTCCTGCGCCGGTATCTTGGAGAGATCCCTTGCGGCAATCATTGCGGAGGACTGCGACGGCGCCGGCTGGCGCCCGTCCATCTTGATTTGCTCAACGCGGCGGCGCATGCGGTGCTGCTCCCGCGCTTCCCGCCAGGATTTCCAGCGCGCCTGTACGCGCGCCAGCACGCCAAATCCCGCGACGCGGTTCATCGGACCCTTCAGCCAGTCATGCGTGCCGGTGAACGAAAAGCGCGTGGTGAGGAAAAGCGCAGCGAGAAATGACGCAAGCACCACGAGGTGCGCGCCAACGGAACTGAGTGCGGCGCGCAAACCGGACGACACGAGCGCGCCGGCAAGTCCGCCCGGAGGAATCACGCCGCGCACCTCCGGGAAATGCCAGAGCGTGAGCAGGGCGGGGAAGGAGAGCAAGAGGAGGATGTAGCCGGCAATCTTCGCCTTCGGCGTGGGAACCGGCTGGCTGCGCAACCACCGCATCCCGAGCAGGAGGATCCCCACCGGCAGCAGGAAGGCGGCGTAGCCGAAGCCCTGGAAGAGAAGATCGGCAAAGTGTGCGCCGACGGGGCCGATCCAATTGTGCGAGGGGTGCGCGTCCGGCGGCGGCGCGGCGACGTTCAGCGAAGCGTCCTGCGGATTGTAGGAGAGCAGGCTCAAGGCGATGAGCAACGCCAGCGTGGCGCCGAGAAAGCCGACCAGCTCGTTCACGCGGCGGTTTTCCGTCGGAGTCAGAACACGCACACAGATCTCCTTCAATCGGGGAAGACACTACAAAAGGCAGGTCGCCGTGAGGCGGCCTCCGGGCTGGCGCGGGCGCTAGCGCGCGTGGCCCAGGTGGAGGAACGCAAGCAACAGCACGAATATACCAAAGGCGATGCGGTAGACAATAAAGATCTTCAGGGTGCGTGTCTGCAAGTAACGCAGGAAGAAGGCGATGACGAGGTAGCCGAAAACCGCCGACGTGGCGATGGCGATGAGCAAAGTGGAGAGCGGAATCCCGAGCTCGCCGGCGTGGCTCAGCTTGATGAGTTTGGGCAGCTCGTGCGCGGCGGCCCCGGCGATGATCGGCGTGGAGAGCAGGAAAGAAAAGCGCGCCGAGGTTTCGCGCTTCATGTCGCGCCACAACCCCGTGGCAATCGTGATCCCCGAGCGCGAAACGCCCGGGAAAAGCGCCAGCGCCTGCGCCGTGCCGATGGCGAGAGAATCGCCAAGGCGCGTATCGGGGAGCTCGCGCGTCAGCCGCGCGCGCGACTCCACCCACCACATCAGCAGGCCCACGGCGATGAGCGCAATGCCGATGGGGACCGGCTTGCGCAGATGCTCTTCGATGACCTTTTCGAAGAGGACTCCGGTGACGGCGCCGGGGATCGTGCCCGCAACAAGAAACCAGAAGAGGCGCCGGTTGTGCTGCACCTGTTCGGCGGGCGCGTGGCGAGGGTAGTGGAGGCCCACGCCCGCCAGAACCAGATCCACCCACGTGCGCAGGAAGTAGAGGGCCACCGCGAGCAGCGTGCCCGCATGCAGCGCGACATCAAAGGCCAGCCCTGGCTCCTGCCAGCCCGCGAGCCAGGGGAACAAAACCAGATGCGCCGTGCTGCTGATGGGAAGAAACTCGGTGAGGGCCTGGACGAGCGCGAGGATCACGGCCTGGTAGACGGGCATTCGGTGTCAGCTCTCCCTGAGCGGCGCGAGCGGCTTGTACATGGCGTACGCGTCAATCGGGCCGGGATAGTAGCCGCGAAGCACGCCCGCCGTACGATAGCCATGCTTCTGCCAGAAGGCAACGGCGGGATCGTTGTTGGTTGCCGTTTCCAGCTCTGCCTGCCGCGCGCCCTGCGCCGCCAGGCGCCGCTCAATCTCGACGAGCAGCGCCGAGCCGATGCCGCGGCGGCGGGATGGTTCGAGCACATCGAGCGTGATGATGTGCGCCCGAGCCCCTTGGCGCGCAGCCACCAGGAAGCCCGCGATTTGCCCTTCCGCGTCGGCCACCAGGCATTCGACGCCCGGCAAACGCAGATACCACCGCAGCTCGCGCCGCGAATAGGCAACCTCCGGCGCGTAGCAGGCCTGGTCAATGGCGTACAGTCTTTCGAAATCGTCGCGGGTCGCAAGGCGGAGCGCAATGGACGCGGATTCGATCGGACGCGCCACGGGGGCTAGACTTCGAGGATGACGGGCAAAATGAGCGGGCGTTTCGAGGTCTGCTTGTTCAGGTAGCGCTTCAGGTCCACGCGAATCTTTTCTTTGATGACGCTCCAGTCGGTTTTTTCTTCGGCGTTGGATTGCTCGATGGTGCGCAGCACAACGTCGCGGGCGTTGTTGAGCACTTCCTGACCGTCTTCCGACGGCAAAAAGCCGCGCGAGACAATCTCCGGGCGCGTCTCCAAGCGGCCGGTGTGCTTGTCGATGGCGATGATAGGCACGACGACGCCGTCTTCGGCTAAGTGTTGCCGATCGCGGATCACGACCTCTTCGATTTCCTCGAGCGAGCCCGAATCCACGCACACGCGCCCCGCGGGGACCGGCTCGCGGCGGAACGCGCCCTCGGGCGTGAACTCGATGGGGTGGCCGTCTTCGAGAAGCAGGATCTCGCCAGAGACGGAGCCCACCTGATGCGCGAGCGCGGCGTGGAGGAAGAGTTGCCGATACTCGCCGTGAATGGGAATGAAGTAGCGCGGGCGCACGAGGTTCAGGAGCAGCTTCTGTTCTTCCTGGCTGGCGTGGCCGGAGACGTGGATGGTGCCGCCGACGTTGTCGTAATAGACCAGCGCGCGCCGGCGGAACATGTGGTCGAGCATGCGGAAGATCGCCTTCTCGTTGCCGGGAATGATGCGCGCGGAAAGGATGACCGTGTCGTTTTCTTCGATCGTGAGCAGGCGGTGGTTATCAACGGCCAGGCGCGAGAGCGAGGACATGGGCTCGGCCTGGCTGCCGCTGACCAGCACGACCAGCCGCTTGGGATCGAACGAGCGCAGATCCTGCGGGCGCACGACCATGCCGTCGGGGATGCGCAGGCATTCGAGGCCGTGCGCGATCTCGACGTTGTCCACCATGCTGCGGCCGACGATGCCGACCTTGCGCCCGACCGAGGCGGCGATTTCGATCACCTGCTGGATGCGGTGGATCGAACTCGCGAAGCAGGAGACGATGACTTTGCGCGGGGCCGCGCGGCAGAGTTCTTCGATGCGCGGCGCGACGGCGCGCTCGGATGGCGTGTAGCCGGGCCGCTCGACGTTCGTGCTGTCGCTGAAGAGCGCGAGCACGCCCTCCTGGCCGTAGCGCGCGAAGCTGTGCAGGTCGAAGGGCCGCAAATCCGTCGGCGTGGGGTCCATCTTGAAGTCGCCGGTGTGAATCACCACGCCGAGCGGCGTGCGAATGGCCAGGGCCACGCAATCAATCGTGCTGTGCGTGACGTAGATGAACTCGATCTCGAACGCGCCGAGTTCGATCTTGCGCCCGGGGAGCACTTCGCGCAGCACGGTGCTTTCAAGCAGGCCGTGCTCCTGCAGGCGCTTGCGCACGAGCGCCAGCGTGAAGCGCGTGCCGTACACGGGCACGCCGAGGTCCTGGATGATGTAGGCGAGCGCGCCGATGTGGTCTTCGTGGCCGTGCGTCAGGATGATGGCGCGCACGGCGCTGCGGTTCTGCTTCAGGTAGGTGATGTCCGGGAGGACGATGTCCACGCCGAGCAGCTCGGCCTCGGGGAACATCATCCCGGCGTCAATGACGATGATTTCGTCGCCGCAGCGCAGGGCGAGCATGTTCATGCCGAACTCGCCCAGCCCGCCCAACGGAATGGCCCACAGCGAAGAGTGGCTCAAGTGCGCGGAGTCTCCTTGGACGCAGCCATCGTATCACAACCGATTCGCCGCGCGGCGGTGCAGAAAGCAGTCGAGAGTCGGGAACGGCGCGCTAGCGGTGGCCGGCGAAAAGGCGCGCGACGGTCACCAGCAGCACGGCGCCCACTGTTGCCGCCGCGAGGCTGTAGAGAAAGCCGCTGCCCCAGATGCCCAGTTTCAGGAAAAGCCAGCCGCCCAGCAGCGCGCCGATCAGGCCAAGCACAATATCGGCGAAGCAACCGTAGCCGGCGCCGCGCGATACCTTGCCTGCGAGCCAGCCCGCCAGCAGCCCGATCAGGATCCAGCCAATCAGTGAATGCGTCATGGTCATTCTCATCTGCTCCTCCTTTGGTTAGGCCGGTTGCTGCTGCGTCATGCAGTGCAGCGTTCCGAGTCCGAGAACCAGATCCGCGCTCGCGATCCCGACGACTTCGCGACCGGGAAACAAGGCCGCCAGAGTGTTCAGCGCGATGCGATCGTTGGGGTCGTTGAACGTGGGTGCGAGCACCAGCTTGTTCGCGATATAGAAATTGGCGTAGCTCGCGGGGAGCCGCTGGCCGTCGAAATACACCGGCCGGGGCATGGGCAGGGTTTCCACGCGCAGGGCATGCCCGTCCTGGTCGCGCATCCGGCGAAGGAGCGCAAGATTCTCCCGCAGGGGCGCGTAGTTGGCCTCTGCGGCGTCCTGCTCGACCACGGCCACGACCGTGTTGGGATTTACGAAGCGCGCGATGTCGTCCACGTGACCGTGCGTGTCGTCGCCGGCAATGCCGTTCTTCAGCCAGAGGACGTGCGAAACGCCGAGGTACTCGCAAAAGATCCGGTGAATGTCCTCGCGGCCGAGGCCCGGGTTGCGCGCCTGCGCAGAACTCAACAGACATTCCTCGGTGGTCAGCAGAGTGCCGCGGCCGTTGACGTCGATGCTCCCGCCTTCAAGAACGATGCGCCGGCCCTGGTGCACGGGCTGCCAGGCGGGTAGCTTCAAGCGCCGCAGAAGCCGATCGGTCGCGGCGTCGTCGAATTTCCAGTTGTTGTAGCGCGCCCATCCGTTGAACCGCCAGTTGGTGACTCCGATTTTCCCGTTTCCGTTTTTGACGAAGATGGGACCGAAGTCGCGCGTCCAGCTCCGGTTGGTGCGCGCCCGAAAGAAGTCCACCGCGGCCAAGTTTGCGCCGCTCTTGCGGAGAACCCTGCGCGCGGATTGCTCCGCGGCGGAATCGCCGACGAGGATGCGCACGCGCTCCACGCGCGCGAGCCGGCGCACGATCTCGCCATAGACCCACGCAATCGGCGCGAACTTGCCCGGCCAGTCGGTGCGCTCATGCGGCCAGGCGAGCCACGTGGCCTCATGCGGCTCCCATTCGGCCGGCATGCGGTAGCCAAGTTCACCTGGCGTCGAGCGCTTCACAGAGGTGGGCGTCAATCCAGCCAACGCTCCAGGATGGGAGAATAAGCATCGATGCGGCGGTCCCGCAGGAAGGGCCAGTTGCGGCGGACTTCCTCCATCCGGCGCAGATCGCATTCGACCACCAGCGTCTCTTCCTTATCGGCCGACGCTTCGGCAAGCAACTGGCCGAACGGATCGGCGACAAACGACGACCCCCAAAATTCGAGGCCGCTCTCGCGAGGGCCTTCGAAGCCGACGCGATTCACCGCCGCGACAAAAATTCCGTTGGCGATGGCGTGGGAGCGCTGGATCGTGCGCCAGGCGTCGAGCTGCGCCGCGCCATGCTGCGCTTTCTCCGCGGGATGCCAGCCGATGGCGGTGGGATAAAAAATAATCTTCGCGCCGCGCAAGCTGGCCAGGCGCGCCCCCTCGGGGTACCACTGATCCCAGCACACCAGCACGGCGATGCGGCCAAAGCGCGTGTCGAAGTTGGGAAAGCCCAGGTCGCCCGGGGTGAAATAGAATTTCTCGTAATACAGCGGGTCATCGGGGATGTGCATCTTGCGGTACAGCCCCAGCAGCGCACCGTCGGCATCAATCACGGCGGCGGTGTTGTGGTAAAGGCCCGCGGCGCGCTGCTCGAAAAGCGGAACAAGGATCACCACGCCCAGCTCGCGGGCCAGCTTCGACAGGGCGTCGGTCGAAGGGCCGGGAATCGGCTCGGCGAGAGCGAAGAAATCGGCGTTCTCCTCGCGGCAAAAATATTGCGACCGGAACAATTCCTGCAGGCAAATGATGTTGGCGCCGCGGCTTGCCGCTTCGCGGATCCGCTGCTGCGCCTTGGCCAGATTCTCGCCGGGAGCGGGCGAGCAGCTCATCTGAATCAGGCCGACGCGGAACGTCTCGGACATGAGCTGCATCATACCATCAATTTTTTCGGGGGAAGATCTCCCGCGGCAACCTTCCCTCTTTCCTTGCGCGCGAGTTTGTACTATCAATGATGCTGCGGATGCCGATGAAGATTGTTTTTCTTCACTCCAGGGAGCCGCGAGGAAGCTGAATGGCGAAGAAAAAGGGAGTCACCGGAAGAATCCTGCACGACCCCGTCAAAGACAAGCTGACCCCGATTTACCCGCTGGACCTTTCGAAAGTGCGCACGATTGACGACCTGGTGCGGGCGATGGCGAAGACGGCCTTCACCGCGCGGCAGGTGGGCGACGCGGCGGACGTGCTGGAAGCCATGGCGCGCGACAAGGATTGCTTCGTGGTCATGACGCTTTCGGGCGCGCTGACCGTGGCGAAGATGGGGCTGATCTTCTGCGACCTGATCGAATCGGGAATCGTGAACGCGATCGTCTCCACCGGTGCGCTGATGGCGCACGGGCTGGTGGAAGCCACGGGGCGCTCGCACTTCCGCTATGACGCGAAGATGGACGACCGCGCGCTGTTCCACGCGGGCTACAACCGCGTCTATGACTCGCTCGAGCCCGAAGTGAACCTGGACCACGTCGAGCAAGTGGTGCAGAGCATGTTGGCGCAGTGGGACGCGAGCGAATCCGTGTGCAGTTGGAAGCTGAACGCGCGCATCGGCGAATACCTGCGCCGCCACTCGCGCGGGCGCGGCATCCTGCGGTCGGCGTGCGAACATGGCGTGCCGGTCTTCGTGCCCGCATTCACCGATTCCGAGCTGGGCATTGATTTTGCGTTGCACCAGAAGGCGCGGGCGCGCATGGGCCGCTCGCCGTTGCGCTACGACCCCTATGAGGATTTCGAGTATTTCGCGCGGACAATGCTCTCGCAGAAAAAGATGGGCATCTTCACGATCGGCGGCGGTGTGCCGCGCAACTGGTCGCAACAGTTCGGCGTGTACGCGGAGCTGTTGGCGCGGCGCGGCTACGAAAAGCTGCCGCTCAAGCGCTATGCCTACGGCCTGCGCATCTGCCCCGAGCCCGTGCATTGGGGCGGGCTTTCGGGGAGCACGTATTCCGAGGCGGTCTCCTGGGGCAAGTTCGTGCCGCCGGAGGAAGGCGGGCGCTTCGGCGAAGTCCTCGAGGATGCCACGGTAGCGCTGCCGCTGATCGCAGGAGCGGTGCTCGAAAGGATGGGCTACTTCAAGCGGAAGAGGAAGAAATAGAAGCGAAGGTTAGTCGTCTTCGCCGATGAGGATGGCGGCGGCGAGGACGGTGCTCCACAGCCCGCGCTTATCGCCCACCGCCGACTGCGTGACGTTCATCGTACGCACGATTTTGTTGGAGATGCGATAGACCTCTTTTTTCTCGTCCCAGGACAGATCCGGATCGAACTCGACGTTGAGCGTCGTCGCCAGCATCTCCGCGGCCAACTCCTCGGTGTACTCGCCCGCGACTTCTTCCGTTTCGCCGAAGGAGTGGTGCTCGGAGAGGTAGCCGTACATGGATTTATCGGCGGGGAGGGCGAGACCGATGCCCGCGGCGATCAAGCGGTGCGGCTCGCGCGTGGAGTTCTCGCTGATCACGCAGAACGTCACCTGGCCGGGCCTTAGATGCTTCAAGCCCTCGCTGCGCGAAATCAGTTTGCAATTGGGCGGAAAGATGGAGGAGACGCGGACGATATTGCACGCCGCAATGCCCGCATTGCGCAAGGCCAGCTCGAAGCTAGAAAGCCGCTCGCGATGCTTGCCAACACCCTTGGTGAGAAAAATTTTCTTTGCGACGAACGCCATGGAGCGTGCCGGGCTGCGGTGCCTCCTCGGTTGAACTTGCGCGCGAGCGAAAACTTCTGCGCGCGCGAAAAATAACAAGAAGGTTCCGCAGTGTCAATGAGTTTCCCGTCGCCGCGTGCGTCAGAGCGGTGGCGCGGAAAGAGCGGCGCCCGCGGGAGGGCGCGGAGGCGGGAGGCTCGCGCGCGGAGATTGCGCCGGAACCGCCGCGGCGGGCTGGCCTTCGCGCTGGCGCGCCTCGCGCAGGATGGCTTCGAACGCCTCCTGCGGCACGATCTTCCAGTTGCCGTCGGCAGTCGTGGGAATCTCTTTTGTGCGGGAAACGTACTCGATGATGAGATCGCGAATCTCCTGCGGCGAGCGATAGACCACCGGGAGTCCCTGCAGCACGGTGTAGCGGGCTCCGCCGGTGTAGCGGTAGTTGTTCACCGCCACGCGCAGTTTCTGGCTCGGGTCGAGCGGCTTGCGCTTGTAGGTCAGGTTGCGGATGCGCTGCCCGACGGGCTGCGTCACGTCAATCGCATAGCTGACGCCTTCCGCCGAGTCCGCATTGTAGCCCGGCAGACGCGGCTGCACGTCCGCCTGGAACGGCCAGGCGGGGAAGAAGCTTGCGGCATGCTCGAGCACTTCGCGGAGTTGCGCGCCCGTCATCTCCACGGTGTAAAGCACGTTGTCGTAGATGTAGACGGAAGCGACCTGGCGGTAGGTCACTTGTCCCGCGGGGATGTGCGCGCCAGTGAAGAGCATGGTGGCGAGCGAAACATCCGCCTTGCCGTACTCCATCTGCACTTTGTGAATCAGGTCCACGAGCGGATGGTCTTCGTAGCGCGCGGTCATGCCGTCAAGTTCCTTCGCGCTTGTGGCCACCGGCGTATCGAGGTAGGCCTGCGTGGCCCGGTGGTATGGCTCGACGATCTTGACGATCTCCGGATCCGCGGGGACGGCGTCCGTGACGGGAATCGTGGTGGAATGCTTCGATGCGACGCGCCAGCGGCCTTCCGCGTCGCGCTCCATTTTCACGTCCACGCGCGCCAGCGACTGCCCCCAATTTTTTGCCTGCGTCAGCAGAACGCCGTTGATGATCTTCTCCGGCATTTCAAGGTGCGTGTGCCCGTACAGGATCACGTCGATGCCGGGCACCTGCGTCGCCAGCGCATACATGGAGTTCTCGTTGCTCATCTGGTCGGGCAAGTACGGCTTGCCGGTGTCCGGGTTGTACTCGAGGCCGGAGTGCGCGATGACGACGACGAGGTCCGCCCGCTTTCGCGCTTGGGGAATCACGCGCTTGGCCGCGTCCACGATGAGCTCGAACTCGTAGCCTTTGTAGTGGTCGGGAATCTCCCAGCGCGGTACGCCGGGCGTGACGAAGCCCACGATGGCCACGCGCACGCCGGCGATCGTCTTGACGATGAACGGAAGGAACGCGTGCGGGCTGCCGGGCTTGTACTCCTGGCGGATGTTGGCTGCCAGAAAAGGAAACTTCGCCTCGTGCTTCGCTTTCCAGAGCACGTCGAGGCCGAAGTTGAACTCGTGGTTGCCGACGGCCATGGCGTCGTAGCGCATCGCGTTCATGACGGCCATTTCCGGATTCGGCTTGCGCGTGTCCTTGTGCGCAAAGTAATACGCAAGCGGCGTGCCCTGGAGCGTGTCGCCGGAATCCACGAGCAGCACGTTTTGCTGCTCGGCGCGGACGCGGCGAATGAGCGTGGCGATCTTCGCCTGGCCGCGGTTCGCGGGCTTGTTCGAGAAATATTCCACCGGCATCAGGTTGCCGTGCGTATCCGTGGTACCGAGGATGGTGATGGACACCACGGACGGCGCGGCCGTCGTCGAGCTTTGCGGCGACGCGGGGCTTATGAGAACAAGAAGACTGAGCGCGTAAAAGCAGACCGCAGCGAGGAAGCGCCCGGCGAACCTGCTCACTTGGCCACCTGCCAGAGTTTGAGGAATTGTCCGAGGGCGCCGGCGACTTGTGTGAGCTCGCGCACGTCCTTTGCCGTGAAGTCGGGGCCGGCATCGGCGGCTGTGCGGCCCTTGCGCGAGATCTGCACGACGCCGGCGAGCTTGCCGTCGAGCAGGATCGGCGCGCTCATGATTTTGTGGATGAGCTCGCCATGGCGCCGGCCAATAGGCACGCCCTCGAAGACGCTGGCGTGCCGCGTGGCGGCGAAGTTGTTGACCGCTTCGGGCCTCTTGTCGCGCGCGGTGCGCACGGCGAGCGCGGTGGCACTGGTCATGGGGATGGTGCCGACGGTCTGCAACTTTTCGGGGACCACGAACTTCAGGACCTTGTCTTGCGCGACGAACGCGAGGATGGCGACTTCGTCGGGCTTGACGCCAAATCCTTTGGCAATGTGCTCGGCCACGCGGGCCAGGTTCGCGGAGCCATGGGGCTCTGCGTCCCGGGCGAGTTCCTCGGCCAGGCGTCCCAACTCCGCGATGAGTCGTTCGCTCATGCGCTCTCCTGACTGATGACCCCGCCGCGCTATTATAACGGAATGCCGCTTCGCTGTGGCGCTCGAAGCGCCTTCCGGTCGCCTTGAAAAGCCGCAACGAAACTCCTATACTCGCGCGGAACTGCGTTAAGATTTGCCCGAAGGGGATTCCGCTTACCGAATCGATTGCCGAAGGGAACCGCCAGGCCCTCCAGCACGCCCTGTTCGGGTGGCTGAGGGGATCCTGAGAAAGAGAGGGCGCTGGATGCGTCCGCTTGTCCTGCTTTTGACCGCCGGTCTTGTGCTTGCCGCCACCCTGTTCACGGCCGGGGGCGCCGCCGACGATCTGGCCGCGCGCGCGCGAAAGCTGCACTTCCGCTCGATCGTGGTGGATACGCACGACGACACGCCGCAGCGCTTCCTTTTTGAAAACTTCGACCTCGGCCATCGCGATGCCGAAGGCCACGTGGATCTCCCGCGGATGCGCGAGGGCGGCCTGAACGCGATCTTCTTCTCCATATGGACGCCGAGCGCGGTGAATGGGCCGAAGGGCGCGAAGCGCGCACTCGATGAGATTGACGCCGTGCGCGAGCAGGTGCGCCGCCATCCGCAGGACCTGATGCTCGCCGTGACGGCCGACGACGTTCGCCGCGCCCACGGGCAGGGCAAGATTGCGGCGCTGATGGGCGTCGAGGGCGGGCACATGATGGACGACGATCTGGGCCTGCTGCGCGTCTACGCTTCGCTCGGCGTGCGTTACATGACGCTGACGCATGGCAGCAATACAACCTGGGCCGACTCTTCGACCGACCAGCCGAAATCGAACGGCCTCTCTCCCTTCGGCAAAGACGTGGTGCGCGAGATGAACCGCCTCGGCATCCTGGTGGACATCTCCCACGTTTCGGACAAGACGTTCTACGACGCTCTGGAGACGAGCCGCGCGCCGCTGATTGCCTCGCACTCCTCGTGCCGCGCTCTGTGCAATGCGCCGCGCAACATGACCGACGACATGATCGTCGCGCTGGCGAAGAAGGGCGGCGTGATCCAGATCAACTACCATATCGGGTTCCTCAGCCAGGAATACAGGGACGCCACCCAAAAGATCCGGGAGGAGGAAGACGCGGGGCAGAAAGAGGTCAGAAACCGTTGCGGCGAAAACGAGGCGTGCATGATTCGTGCGGGCGAAAAGTTCAGCCGCGACTACCAAGCCGCGGGCAAGCTGCCGAAAGTGGATTGGACGAGAATCGTGGATCATATTGACCACGCCGTGAAGCTCGCCGGCGTGGATCACGTGGGTCTGGGCTCCGACTTCGACGGCGCCAACATGCCTGCGGGGATGGAAGACTGCTCGAAGCTGCCGAGGATCACCGAGGAGCTATTGCGGCGCGGCTATTCGGAGACCGATGTGGCGAAGATCCTCGGGGGGAATACGCTGCGCGTCATGGCGGAAGCCGAGCGCGTCAGCAAGCAGATGCAGGCGGAACGGCCCCGCTAGGCTGAGAAATCGAGAGGGGAGGGAAGCGATGAGGATGAAAGTGGTCAAGAGATTAGCCGGTGCGCCGGTTCTGCTTGCGCTGGCGGTCGTGGCGACAAATGGCGCGTTCGCGCAGACGAAAACGCCGCCGAAGAAGGCGGTGACGAAAGCTCCGGCCACGCCGGCGCCGGCATTTGACCGAGCGCTGCTCCAGCCCGCGACGCTCAAAGAAAAGGCGCCCGAAGTCTACGAAGTGAAGTTCACGACGACGAAAGGCGATTTCACGGTGAAGGTGACGCGCGCCTGGTCGCCGCTCGGCGCCGACCGCTTTTACAATCTCGTGAAACACCACTTCTATGACGATGCGAGCTTTTTCCGCGTGGTGCCCGGGTTCGTGGTGCAGTTCGGCATCAGCGCGCTCCCGGAAGTCTCGCGCGCGTGGCGCAACGCCAACATCAAGGACGATCCGGTGAAGCAAAGTAACAAACGCGGGTTCGTCACCTATGCGATGGGCGGCCCGAATACACGCACGACGCAAGTCTTCATCAGCCTGAGGGACAACGCGCGCCTGGATGCAATGGGCTTTTCATCCTTCGGCGAAGTGACCGAAGGAATGGGGATCGTTGAACGGCTCTACGAAGGATACGGTGACGGTCCTCCCTCGGGCAGCGGCCCGGACCAAGGGCTGATCGAGTCGCAGGGCAAGGCGTATCTGGACAAAGGCTTCCCGAAGCTCGACAGCATCAAGACAGCGAATCTGGTTGTGGCAGCAGGCGCCAAGCCGGCTTCTCCAGCCACTCCGTCGAAGAAGAACTAGCTTGCAGGCGGTGCCGTGAACGCAACGCGCGTCAACGAGAGAGATGCCGTTGCGATCGCGGCGCCGCTTGACGTCTTCGCCTCTGCGCGCAGCCTGCCCGCCAGCGTCTATGCGCTGGCCGCGGGCGCATTTCTTCTCCACGTTGTCGTCAACTGGTTCGCGGCCGGGCGCTACAGCCTTTTTCGCGATGAGCTGTATTACCTGGCCTGCGGCGAGCATCTCGCGTGGGGTTACGTGGACCACGCGCCGCTCGTTGCCGTGGTCGCCTGGCTGAGCCGGCGGCTGCTCGGCGATTCGCTCGTGGCGATAAGGCTCTTCCCGTCGCTGGCGGCGGGGGCGCAGGTCGTAGTAGGTGCGTGCCTCGCGCGCGCGCTGGGCGGCCGCCACTTCGCGCAGTTCCTGGCTGCCGTGACCGTGCTGGCCGCCCCGGTTTATCTCACGTTCAACAATTTCCTCTCGATGAACGCATTCGAGCCGATTTTCTGGACGCTCGCCGCGCTGGTCTTTGTGCGTATTGAGCAGCGCGATGCGCCGCGCTGGTGGCTCGTGTTCGGGCTCGTCGCCGGCGTAGGCGTGCTGAACAAGCATCCCATGGTGTTCTTCGGCTCGGGGCTTCTCGTGGGGATGTTGCTCACGCGGGCGCGGAGGTGGTTTGCGAGCGTGTGGCTCTGGCTCGGCGGCGGGCTGGCGTTTCTGATCGCTCTACCCAACCTGCTCTGGGAGATTCACAACGGCTGGCCGACGATTGAAATCCTGCGCAACGTCGCGCAGACGATCAACGCTCCGGTGACCCCGGCCGAGTTCGTTTTGCAGCAGACTTTGCTGATCGGCCCGCTGAGCACGCCGATCTGGCTGGCGGGCCTGTACTTCTTCTTTCGCGCCGTCGAGGGCCGCCCCTATCGCGCGCTCGGCTGGGCGTATCTGGTCGTCCTGTTGGAGATGATTCTTCTGAAAGGGAAGATCTACTATCTGGCGCCGGTGTATCCGATTCTTCTGGCCGCGGGCGTGGTGTGGATCGAGGGCTGGGTCCGCGCGCGCGGTTGGCGCTGGTTGAAGCCGGTGCTCGTCGCGCCGGTGGTGCTGACAGGGATTATCGCGGCGCCGCTGGCCATGCCGATTCTGTCCGTCGAGGCGACGGCGCGTTACGCGCGCTTCTGGCATGTGGAAAATGTGCAGGTGGAAAAGCTGCCCACGGGAAAGCTGCCGCAGCTTTTCGCGGAAATGTTCGGTTGGGAGAATCAAGCCGCAACAGTGGCGCGCGTGTACGGAAGCCTTGCGCCGGAGGAGCGCGCGAAATGCGCGATTCTGGCCTACAACTTCGGCGAGGCCGGCGCAGTTGATTTCTTTGGCTCGCGCTACGGATTGCCCAAGGCGATCAGCGGCAACAACAATTATTATCTCTGGGGCCCGCGTGATTACACCGGCGAAGTCGTGATCAGCTTCGGCGTGCCGCGCGCCGATCTCGATGCCATTTGGGGAGAGGTGGTTCCGGCGGCGGCGATCACGCACGAGTACGTCGTGCCCGATGAAACCAATCTGCCCGTTTACATTTGCCGGAAGCTGAAGATGCCGCTGCGGCTGGCCTGGCCGCGCTTGAAGACCTACGGATGAGGCGCCTTTTCCCATTTCTCTTGCCGCTTGCATTTCTCATACCCTTGCGCGCGGCGGCGCAGGAGGCGCGCGGCCGCGTGATCTTCGAGGACGACATGGTCTCGCGCCACAACTGGAAGGAAGGCGTGAGCTTCCCGTGCCGCAAGGCGTACGGCGACGGCGGGCTGATCATCGAGCACACGCACAAGGGCGTCACCTGCGAGGTGGACCTGCTGCTCCCCGGGGCGCTTCCGGAAAACGTGCGCATCGAAGTGACCGTGAAACTGCGCAAGGGAAGCAAGCGCAGCGACTATGGGCTGAAATTCGGCACGGTGCTGGGGCAGAGCTCGACGTACTACACATTCGGTCTGGATGCAGAGGGCCGCTACCAGCTCGCGGCGTGGGATGGAAAATCCTGGGTATTCTTGCTGAAGCGCAGGAAAGATTCCGTCCTGCGCAGCGGCTATGGCGCCGCAAACCAAATAGCCGTCGAGGTCGCCGGGCGCACGATCCGCTGCTTCGTGAACGGCAAGAACGTAGGCGAAGCGCCCGCGCCGATTCCTGCCGCGGGTTACATGGGCTTCACGCTCGATGAAGGCGGCATGGAAGCTGTCTTCAGCAAGCTGAGGATTACGGAGCTGCCCGCGGCAGTTCCCTAGACGCGCGCTTTCCGGCACGATTCACACGCCGAGGATGCCGACCAGCTCGCGGACGGAGGCGGCTGATTTCTCGAGCGCGGCTTTTTCTTCCGGCGTCAGCTTGATCTCGATGATCTGCTCGATGCCGCGGGCGCCGAGCTTCACGGGCACGCCGACAAAGAGCCCCTTGATGCCGTACTCGCCTTCGAGGTACGCGGCGCAGGGCAGGATTTTCTTTTTGTCTTTCAGGATGGCTTCCACCATCTGCGTCACCGCCGCCGAAGGCGCGTAGTAGGCGGAGCCGGTCTTCAGCAAGTTGACGATTTCGGCGCCGCCTTTTCGCGTGCGCTCGACGATGGCGTCAATCCGCTCCTTCGGCAGCAGGTCGGGCAGGGGAATGCCTGCGACGGTCGAGTAGCGCGCGAGCGGCACCATGTCGTCGCCGTGGCCGCCGAGCACGAACGAGTGCACGTTTTCGACGGACACGCCCAGCTCCATGGCCACAAACGCGCTCATGCGCGCCGAGTCCAGCACACCGGCCATGCCGATGACGCGGTTTTTGGAGAAGCCGCTGATCTTGTACGCGGCCTGGGCCATGACGTCGAGCGGGTTCGTCACGATGACGAGGATGGCGTTCGGCGAGAACTTGGCGACTTGCTCGACGACGGCCTTGACGACGTCGTAGTTGGCGCGCAGCAGGTCGTCGCGGCTCATGCCGGGCTTGCGCGGGAAGCCGGCGGTGATCACAACGATGTCGCTGTTGGCGGTGTCGCGGTAATCGCCCGCGGCCGTGGAGATGCCGACCGCGCGTGAGTCCGTGCGGCTGATCGGGCCGGACTCGAGCATGTCGAGCGCCTTGCCGGCGGGCACGCCCTCGAGAATATCGGTGAGCACGACGTCAGCGAGCTCGGCGTCCACAATGCGCTGCGCCGTCGTGGAACCGACGAACCCGCCGCCCACGACTGTCACTTTTTTCCGCATGAATTCACTCCCTGCCCCCGTTATTTTCTCTCGGTTCGATTCCGTGTTTATTCCCGGCGGGCGTCTTGGGCCGCCGTTGCCGCCTTCCGCGCCTCGTCCAGTTCGGGACGGCCAGGTTTATCGGCCCGCTCACAGATCTTCAGAAGCTGATTGTAGTATCTCTGCGCGGCTTCGCGGTCGCCCGCAAGCCTTGCCGCCTGCGCGGCGTCGAAGGTCGCGCGGAACCGGTTCGGTTCTTTCTTGAGCGTGGCCTCAAATTGCTTGAGCGCCTGCGCCGGTTCGCCGACCTGCGACAGCATTTCGCCCAGGAGTTCGCGCGCCGGCGCGATGGGCCCCGGCGTCACTACGGTTTTCTCCGTGCCGTCTTCCAAATCGGCAGCAGTCTGCATTTCACGGAGCGCATCCGCAGTCCGTCCTTCGGCGAGCGCCGTCCAGGCCGAGACGCCGCGGCGCTGGATCTCCACCTGCTGAGCCCAATAGCCTTCGTTGCCCTGCGTGAGTTGGTTGCGAATCTGTTCCAGAGCGGCGATCGCGGATTGCGCCGCGGCGATGTCGCCGGTGTGCGCGGCGCCAAGTCCGCGGACGAAGTAGGTGTTCGCTTCGGTATATCGGAATGGGCTGGGGCGCGGTTGCAGCTTTGCCGCTTCCGCCCAAGCACGGCGCTCAAGCGCATGCCGAGCCGGGATCGCGGCGAGCGCAAAGAACCCTGCGGAGGGGGGGGCCGCGCCGCTGGGCGAGGCGTCGGGATCAAATCGCGACGCGACCTCTGGCAGCGCGGCGAGCAAGCGCTCGGCGGCGGCATCCTGGGCGGTTTGCAAGTAGGCGTACATGCGATAGTCCATCGTGTGCAGCTCTTGGGCAATCTGCCCTTCGCGCCGGGCAGCGGCGCCGGCGGCGATGTTGCTGTCGATCGAGTCCTGCCAGTAACCGACGCGGGTGTAGGTGTGGGAGGGCATGTGCAGCGCGTGCGGCGCCGAGGGCGCTATTTTGGAATAGCGCCGGGCCGCATCAATGGCCTTGGGGGCAAGCGGCGGGAAGTCGTAGCTATGGATGATGTAATGCGCCAGGCCGGGATGGTCGGGCTGCTCCGCGAAGAGTCTTTCGAGAATTGCGCCGGCCTTGAGCTGCTTTGCGTAGGTCTTGTCCGCCGGGTCGGCGGCGGCGGCCAGCGCCAGAGCATAGAAGATTGAAGCCTCGCGGTCATCGGGGTACGCGGAAGCTACACGCGACATCGCCTGCTCGTAAGCCAGCACCCGCGTGCGCTGGTCCGTCTTCTCGAAGTCGGCGTAAAGCCGGGAGACCGCGTCGAGGTACGCGCTCTCCCGCTCGGTCTTCGCGCCCAGCTTCTTTCCGCGCTCCACGGCCTCGAGGCCGAGCTGCAACCGCTGGGCAGATCGGGTGTCGGCGACAAACGGATTCGTCCACTGGCTGAGCGCGATGCCCCAATACGCGATGGCGCAGGATGGATCGGCCTGGAGAGTGTTCCGGAACGCCTCGATGGCCGGCCCGAACTGGAAGGAATGAAGCAATGCCACCGCGCGGTCGAAGCGGGGTTGCGCCGCAGCGTTGCACGACGTGGCGAAGCGGACCGTGCCGAGCTTTTCGCCGGGAACAGGCGCGTGCTGGTCCTGCGCCACGCCCGTGCTCGCGAGAAAGACCAGGGCGGCAGCCCAGCCGGCGAGGCGCGCGTGCAAGGTGAGTCTCCTCCTTTGCGTTGCTTGTCGGCGGAGCCGCCTAATCCGCGGCGACGGCCGACTGCATGTTCTCGATGATGGCCGAGGCGAACTCGGAAGTGCGCAGCTTCGTCGCGCCCTCCATCAGCCGTTCGAGGTCGTAGGTCACGCGCTTCTGCTGGATCGTCCGCGTGACGCTGTCCTCGATCAGGCGCGCCGCCTCGGGCCATCCGAGGAAGTCGAACATCATCATGCCGGCGAAAATCACGGCGCAGGGATTGATCACGTCCTTATCCGCATACTTGGGCGCAGTGCCGTGCGTGGCCTCGAAGCAGCCGTAGCCGTCGCCGATGTTCGCGCCGGGGGCCACGCCCAGGCCGCCGACCTGCGCGGCACAGGCGTCGGAGAGGTAATCGCCGTTCAAGTTGGGCGTGGCGAGCACCTCGTATTCGTCGGCGCGGGTCACGACCTGCTGGAAGATGGAGTCGGCGATGCGATCGTTCACCATGAGCTTCTTTTTCCACTGGCCTTTGCCGTGCGTCGCGTAGATGGAATCGAGCACCTGTTTCACTTCGGCGTAAATCTCTTTCTTGAACGAGTCGGTGGCGTTCTCGAGGCCGGGCTCGATCATCGCGGCGTTCTGCTCGACGGTGAGCGCTGCGTTGCGGTCTTTATTGTCCACGATCCAGCTCTCGCGCTCGGTGATGATGTGCGCGCGGAACTCGTCCTTGGCCAGCTCGTAGCCCCAGTCGCGGAACGCGCCTTCGGTGAATTTCTGGATGTTGCCCTTGTGCACGAGCGTAACAAGTCTGCGCCCGTGATCGAGCGCGTGCTGGATGGCTTTGCGCACCAGGCGCTTCGTGCCCGTCGGCGAAATCGGCTTGATGCCCACGCCCGAGTCCCAGCGGATTTGTCTGTTCGTGCCCTTCAGCATGTCGTTGTTCAGGAACTCGAGCAGCTTCTTCACTTCCGGCGTGCCCGATTTCCACTCGATCCCGATGTACACGTCCTCCGTATTCTCGCGGTAGATGATCACGTTCATGCGCTCGGGGTTCTTCACGGGCGAGGGCAGGCCGGGGATGTACTTCACCGGGCGCACGCAGGCGTAGAGATCGAGGAGCTGCCGCAGCGCGACGTTGAGCGAGCGAATGCCGCCGCCGACCGGCGTGGTCAGCGGGCCCTTGATGGCGATGCGAAAGTCGCGGATGGCGTCCACGGTGTCCTGGGGAAGCCACTGCTGGAACGCGTTGAAGGCTTTTTCGCCAGCGAAGACCTCGAACCACGCGATCTTGCGTTTGCCGCCGTAGGCGCGCTCGACGGCGGCGTCGAAGACGCGGCGCGAAGCCTTCCAGATATCGCGCCCGGTGCCGTCGCCTTCGATAAAAGGAATGACGGGGCGGTCGGGCACGTGGAACATGCCGTTCGCGTACTCAATGGCCTTGCCGTCCGCAGGAATGGCGATGCCGTTGTAGGACTGCTTCATGATTGTTCTTTATCCTTTCCGGGGGCGGCGGGCGAACCCGAAAGAATAACACAACACGCCACAGGGACGCATCGCGCGGCAGGCGTACCGCAGGATTGTGATGGCCGTACAGTGTGGGGGGATTGTTCACCGCCGCGGTCTTTGTTTTTCTTAGACATAGCAGACCTCAGGTGGGGGACCCCCCCCTACGATTTTTGTAAGTATTGATTCCAGACAAGATGGAGCCTCATTTCTTGCAACTATTGATTCTGCGCGACTTACGCAGGTCTTGCGCGGCCCGCATTGCAAGCCTGTTGGCGACCCGTGATCCGCGGCCAGCGACCCGTCCGTGCCTCCGCGCACCCCGCCGAAGGAGCGGGCGGGTTGCACTCTATTTTACCGCGCGGGGAGGGCGGAGAGGGAAACGCGGCGCGTTCGAACGGTCTTCAGGCTGCGTAAAGACAAGAAAGGGCACGCTTGGAACGGAGTGAGAATCAGGTGGACATGGATGTGGAAATCGGGCTTCGCCCCGTTCGGTGCGTCAGTTTCCGGGAAGCCGACTTTCATTCCCAATCCGATCTGAGTGCCGGCCCCAGCGTGACTTTGATGGTGCGAAGGGGATTCCCAACATCCGCCAGCGTCTCCTGTGCCAGAAACCTGCTGGATTCTTATCCCCTAAGCCATCGTGCTTCAGTTGGGAACGCTGGACGAAATTGGCGTGCCGAACACACATGCTTTCGCCAGGCCGCGTTGTTCTTGCTCTAATCGGAAATGTTCCTTGGAGTCTGCTTGGCGCGGATGGCCCTGGCGCGTCCCTCGAGCTTTTCTGCCTCTACCGCGCGGTTGGTTTTCCGCAACAGGGTCGCGTAGTTCTCCAGGGTCGTGGCCACGGCAGGATGGTCCGGTCCCAGGGCCTTTTCCACGATGGCCAGGGAGCGCTTGAGGAGCGGCTCGGCCTCGGCATGCTTGCCCTGGGCACCGTAAAGCCCCGCCAAGTTGTTGAGGCTCTGAGCGACGTCGGGGTGGTCCGGTCCCTGGGCCTTCTCCCGGATGGCCAGGGAGCGCTTGTAGAGCGGCTCGGCCTCGGCGTATTTACCCTGGGCATGGTAAAGCGCCGCCAGGTTGTTGAGGCTCGTGGCCACGGCGGGGTGGTGCGGTCCCAGGGCCTCCTCCCGGATCGCTAGCGAGCGTTTGAAGAGCGGCTCGGCCTCGGCGTACTTGCCCTGGGCGCGGTAAACCAGCGCCAGGTTGTTCAGGCTCGTGGTTACGTCGGGGTGGTCCGGTCCCAGGGCCTTCTCCCAGATGGCTAGCGAGCGCTTGTAGAGCGGCTCGGCCTCGGCGTATTTGCCCTGGGCGCGGTAAAGCTCCGCCAGGTTGTTGAGGCTCGCGGCCACATCGGGGTGGTCCGGTCCCAGGGCCTTCTCCATGATCGCTAGAGAGCGTTTGAAGAGCGGCTCGGCCTCGGCGTACTTGCCCTGGGCATCGTAAAGCCCCGCCAGGTTGTTCAGGCTCGTGGCTATGTCGGGGTGATCCGGTCCCAGGGCCTTCTCCCGGATGGCCAGCGAGCGCTTGTGGAGCGGCTCGGCCTCGGGGTATTTGCCCTGCGCGCGGTAAAGCTCCGCCAGGTTGTCCAGGCTCGTGGCCACATCGGGGTGGTCCGGTCCCAGGGCCTTCTCCCAGATGGCCAGCGAGCGCTTGTAGAGCGGCTCGGCCTCGGCGTATTTGCCCTGCGCGCGGTAAAGCAGCGCCAGGTTGTTGAGGCTCTGAGCCACGTCGGGGTGGTCCGGTCCCATGGCCTTCTCCCGGATGGCCAGCGAACGCTTGTAGAGCGGCTCGGCCTCGGCGTATTTGCCCTGCGCGCGGTAGAGCTCCGCCAGATTGTTGAGGCTCGCGGCCACATTGGGGTGGTCCGGTCCCAGGGCCTTCTCCCACATGGCCAGCGAGCGCTTGTAGAGCGGCTCGGCCTCGGCATACTTGCCCTGCGCGTGGTAAAGCTCCGCCAGGTTGTTCAGGCTCGTGGCCACATTAGGGTGCTCAAAGCCGAAACTTGCTTCGGCCACCCGCAAAGCTTCCTGAGCTACTGAGAGGGCCTCCCCATATTTCCCCTGCCCGTAGAGGGAGTTAACCTTATTGTTCAGTTCTTCCCAGCTCCCTTGCTGCGCAGCTAGGGGAGCTACGAGTCCTGCAGCCAAGAGAAATACAGCCATGCCCGCAGTCAACTTTCGGCGGAAAGGCATGATCGCAGGCTCCTTTACTGACTGCTTTCACCGCAGAGAAAACGCAGGGAAGCAGCTTTGCCCTGGAGGCCCAAAATCCTCTTTTTGGGCTGCTGAATTTGGGCGAAGCATACTCCGTGGCTGGCTTGCGGTCAATCGTCGCTCCAAGACTTGCGGCCGGTGCAAAAAGGATTTCCTTTCCGCACCGTCGGGAATGCGGGAACCCAAGGATCTGCCGTGGAAGGACATGCCCTTTGCTGGGAAGGTGCCAAGACATTTTCGGCACAGTCCTATCGGATCGGGAATGAAAAACGCGCTTCCAGGAAACTAGTGCCGTTCCAACTTTTCTCAGCTAGCTCGGCCGGGCTGCCAGCTCGAATTCAATGATCTTCCGTCCGAACGCTTGATTGGCTCAAATAGTTGGAACGGCATTAGCCCACTACGCGCCGTTCTCGCAAAATGCGCGAGAGAGAAGGAGCGCCCGCTCCGCAGGGGGAAGACGGCCCGGCGTTGTTTGCTAGCTGAGCGCGGCGAGGAGGATTCTCTCGTAGAGCGCCCAGACCTGCCGGCCTCCGCTTCCAATTGGAGTTTTCGCAGCGTCAGCGAGATATACTGAGCTCGCTATGGCCGTGATTATTTCCATGCTCCGTGGCGTCAACGTTGGGGGCCACAACAGGATCAAGATGGACGCCCTCCGGGCGCTCTATGAATCCCTGAAACTGCGAAACCCGCAGACCTACGTGCAGAGCGGCAACGTCATTTTCAGGACGCAAGAGCGGGACCTGGTTCGACTCGCCCAGCGGGTCGAGAACGGGATTGAGCGGAGCTTCGGCTTCCGCCCCGCAGTCATTGTCCGCACCGCTTCGGAATTGAGGAACGTAATTGCAAGAAACCCGTTCGCGAAACGGCGGGGAATCGAGCCCAGCAGACTTCTGGTTACCTTTTTGGCGAGTGATCCCGGCCCGGATGCTCGAGACCAAGTTCGCAGGATGAAGACCGATCCGGAGGAATTGCGGATCGAGGGCCGCGAGCTCTACATTTATTTTCCCAGCGGCATGGCGCGCCCGAAACTGTCGTGGGCGGCACTTGAGAGGACACTGAAGACACCGGGAACAGGCAGAAACTGGAACAGCGTCACAAAGATGCTGGAGATTGCGGAGAGGCTGGAAGCTTCCCAATAATCCGCTCGTAGAGAGCGCGGACCTGCTGGCGCATCGTTTCCACACCCACCATGAAGCTTAAGACTGTTCTTAGTGGATCACCCGGTCCGCCCGCTTGAGCACCTCGGGCGGAATCGTGACACCGATCTCCTGAGCCGTCTTCAGGTTCACGATCAGCTCATAGCGTGTGACCGTCTCCACGGACAGCTCGCCCGGTTTGGCCCCCTTCAGGACCTTGTCCACGTACGCCGCCATGCGGTGGATTGCCTCGCCTTGGCTCGTTCCATAGGCGATGAGGCCCCCGGCGCCTACCCTGGACGGCGGAAACATGGTGGGGAGCCGATCCCTGGCCGCCAGCTCCGCGATCCTCTTCGCGTGAACCCCCAGTAGCGGTTCTTCCAGAACCAGCAGAGCATCAGCGTGCTCCTGCCTGATCGCGGCAAACGCTCCCTCGAGATCCGGACTCGGCGCTGCCACTCTGAGTCGTTGAGCCAGGAGTCCCACCTCTCTTGCCTGCCCCTCGCTCGCCTTCATCAAAGCCTCGGAGACGCCTTGATCTCCCAAGATAGCCACGCGCTTCAGCCCCGGGATCGCCTCCTTGAGGAGCTCGAGCTGCTTCCTGGCTTGCTGCGGGTCGAAGCTCGTCACGCCGGTGAGGTTTCCGCCAGGCCGCTCCAAGCTGGGTACCACACTGTCTGCCACCGGATCGACCACGACGGCGAAGACAATCGGAATATCGGTGACCGCTTTTTTGGCGGCCCGTGCCGTTACGGCACCCGTCACAACGATGACGTCCACCTTGAGACGGACCAACTCGGCAAAAAGATCGGGAAACCGCTCATACTGCCCTTCCGCGAATCGCGGCTCGATTACGACATTGCGGCCCTCGACATAGCCGAGGTCGGCAAGCCCTTGCCGGAATGCCTCGAAGAGGGGTAGGGAACGACCCTGCGGTGCGAGAAACCCGATCCGCGCGATTCTGGCGGCCTCCTGCGCCTCGGCGGGTGCGACGACGGTGCCCAGAGCCAGGATGACGACCGCGATCACTCGGGTAAACATTCGATCCTCCCTTCGAAACGACTGCGGGTGAAAAAGGAGTCGTCGCGAGCGAACTTGCGGCGGCAGCAAGGACCAACAACGAGCGAAACGCTACGCCTTAAAGCGGCCTGCCGTCAATGAGGGGGGATACTCTGTATCTGGGCTTAGAGCGAAGAGCTGAGGAGGATTTTCTCGTACAGAGCGCGGACTTGCTGGCGCATCGTTTCCACGGCGGCGGCAAGGTCGTTCCCCAGCGGCACTTTCCAAAGCTCGAGCAGGCTGACCGCGCGGCTTGCGAGCGCGGGCTCGGGCAGACGATTCGCCGGGCGGCCGGTAATCAAGCGGAGCGCGTGGTCCAGGCTGCGGTAGAGCAGCGCTGCGCTGCGCAGCGTCTGCGCGTCGGTGGTCGCGAGCGCGCCCGCCGATTCGAGCGACGCGATCTGCCGCAGGACGTGGCCGCGCATCTCGGGCTGCGCGGCCGCAAGACCGCGGGTGAGAAAAAGAAATGCCAGGATGTACTCGATGTCGTAGTAGCCGCCGGCAACCTTCTTGAACTCGCCTTTCGCGGGGAAATTGCGCGCGGCGTCCGTGCCTTCCTTTTCGAGGCGCTCGCGGGTGTGGGCAAGCTGCGCGGCCAGCTCGCCGGAATCGGCAAAGCGATTCGCGACCGCGGCGTGAATCTGGCGGACAGCCTCGGCGCCGAGTGCGAGGTTCCCTGCGACGGGCCGCGCCTTCAGGAACGTCGCAGCTTCCCAGCCCTGCGCTTCGCCTGAAAAATACTCGCGCAGTGTAGCGAGTGACTGGACGATTTCGCCTTCGCCGCCGCGCGGGCGCAGCCGCGTGTCCACAGGTAAAAGAAGTCCTTCGCGCGTGTGGCTGCCCGCCGCGTAGACAAAGCGCTCGGCCACGCGCCGCCAGGGTTCACGCGCCTCGCTCGAAAGGCTTTCGCCGGCGACAAACACGAGGTCCGCGTCGGAGCCGATGTCCATTTCTCCGGTGCCCAATCTGCCGAGCGCCAGCACCGCGAACGGTGCATCGGCCATTCGCGTTTGCGGGATCACTTCGCGCGCCGTAATTCCCAGGGCGCCGGTGAGCGCCTCGTCGGCCAGCCGGGTGAAAGACTCGAACGTATCAAAGGGCGCCGCGCCCTGCAGCGCGCGCACGACGCTGGCCAGCACGCCGCGGCGATAGCGCACGCGCAGCGCGGCCATGGCGTGCTCTGCCGATGTTGATTCGTCTTCGGGGCGAGGGCCGCGAAAGCCCATCAGGCCCGGATCCGCGACGACAACGATTTCTTCGGGATGCCGCGAGAGCATTTCTGCGGCCAGGTCGCTGCGCGCGAAGATTTCGGCGGCGCGGTCGAGCCACTCGGGATGCGCTTCGAGCAGCTTCATCACGGCGGGGGCGAGGGCAGCGGAGCCGAGGAAGCGCAGCAGGCCGCGGCGAGCGTAGGCGGCGTGGCTCGCGTCATCGCCGGAGCCCGCGCGGGCGACGCGCTTTTCCACGTGTTTGGCTACGGCTGGATATTCGCGGCGCAGACGCCGCAGCAAGGAGCCCGATGCCGGGTCGCCCTCGATTCCTTCCGCGGCCTCGACCGGCGCGGGAGCGCGGCGGGCGAGCGTGCGGTCGTAAATTCCCTGGACTTCGGCAAAATGCTGCGCCAGGCGGTGCAGCAACTGGTCGGACGCGCTGCGCCCCTCTGCGGGAGCCTCCTCAATGCCGCAGCGGCGCGCGAGCCGCTCGAGCGCATCGGGCGCTTCGGGCAGCGTGTGGCGCTGCAGGGCGTCGCGAAGCTGCAGGCGGTGCTCCACCTTGCGGAGAAATTGATAGGCGGCGCCGAGACGGAAGAAGTCGCGGCCGCTGATGTGCCCCTTATCGTGAAGCCGCTGCAGCGCAACGAGCGTGGAAGTCGCGCGCAGCCAGGAGTCGGCGCCGCCATAGAGCCGCTGCAGGCATTGCGCGAGAAATTCGATGTCGCGGATGCCGCCGGGCGAAAGCTTCACGTTCCATTCCGCGGCGTGGCTGGCGGCGCCGGTGCGGCGCTCGAGGTCGCGCGTGATCTCTTCACGCGCGTTGAGCACCGCCTCCACCGCCGCGAGGTTGAATTCGCGGCGATAAACCAGCGGCAGCACTTCGCGCAGGAAGCTGCGCGCGCACTCGGCGTCGCCCGCGGAGCAGCGCGCCTTGATGAGCATCTGCAGCTCCCACTCGCGGGCGCGCGCGCGGTAGTAGGCGAGCGCGGCCGGCAGGCTCGTGGCCAGCTCGCCTTCCTTTCCTTGCGGGCGCAGGCGCAGGTCCACGCGATAGAGCGGGCCTTCGGGCGTGACTTCGGTGGCGAGCTTCAGCACGGCCTGCGCGAGGCGCACGAAGAACTCCGCGTTCGAAATCGCACCCGACGCGCCGCCGGAAGTTTCGCCGTCGTGACCGTAGAGGAACATCAGGTCAATGTCCGAGCTGTAGTTCAGCTCCTGCCCGCCCAGCTTGCCGAGCGAAAGGACGGCGAGCCGCGCGACGTGGCGGTTGCCGCGCGCGTCGGTGTGTTGCGGCGTGCCGTAGGCGTTCTGGAGGCGCTGCTCGGAGATGCGCAGGGCGTGTTCGAGGAGCACGTCGGCGAGATGCGAAAGCTCGAGCGTGGTCTCGGCGAGAGTGGCGAGGCCGAGAACGTCGCGCAGCGTAATGCGGAGATACTCGCGGCGCTTGAAGCGCGCGAGCACCACCGCGGGCAAGAGCTCAAGCTCGCCAAAGCCCGCGATGGCGCTGGCGCTGAAGCGCGCGAACTCCTCGTGCAGGTCTTCGGGGGACTTGATGCGGTCGAGCGTCAGCGCGGGACTTGCGCCGCGACGCGTGGGCCGGTCGAGCCAAGTGATCAGCTCGGGGTCCTGCGCCAGCGTCTCAGAAAGAAAGCGGCTGTAGCTGAAGAGCACGAGCAGGTGGTGCAGCGCGGCAGGATTGCGTTTGAGAAACGCGAGCGTGCGCGTGTTCGCGCCTGCTTTCTCGCGCTCTTCGTCGGCGCGCAGGTAGCGCTCGAGGAAGTTCAGCGCGCCATCGGGATCGGGAAGTTGCGCGAGCAGCGCCGGCAGTACGCCCCAGAGATTCGCAGGCAGGCGCGGCGCAAGCCGCGCGAGGTTGCCCTTCGCGCGCTCGGGCTCCGCAAACGCAATGCTTGCAAACGCCGCGTCCATTCCCAGCGTTTATACCACGCAGTGTACGGCCCGGGGCGTTGGCGAAGAAGGCGCGCGGCACGAAAGGACTACCGCGCGTGCTCCTGGAAGAAGCCAATCACTCTGCGTTCAAACTCTTGGGGTTTGGTGGAGTAAGCGGCCGTGTGTCCGGCGTCGGGCATCCAAAGAGAAACCCTGTCCTTCGGCGCGTTGGAGAAGATGACTTTGCCGTGCGGCTTCGGAATGTTTTCGTCGAAGTATCCTTGGATCAGGAGGACCGGGGTTTGAGTCTTTTTGATGCTGGACGCAGGCTCCGCTGTGGTCAGGTCGAATCCGTAGCGGAGCCGCGCCCATAGAAACCCAAACTCAAGCGCGGGCCGCAGGAGCGTCATTCCCATGATTTGGCTGAAAGGCCATCCAAGGCCCAGCTGCTGGCCGAGACGGTGGTAGCCGATTTCGCGGAATGAACTGAAGGACCCTTCCGCCACTGCCGCGCAGAAGCGATTCTCTTCGGCGAGCGTCTGGATGAGGATGGCCGCGCCCATCGATTCCCCCAAGGCGAAGGTGCAGCGCGGATGCTCCTGGGCGATGAGCCAATCCAGCCAGGTGCGCACATCGCCGCGTTCCAGCAGGCCATAGGTCGCAACGCTGCCGTCCGAAGTGCCGTGGGCGCGGGAGTCCGGCATCAACACCGAGTAGCCATGGCGCAGAAAGAGGGCCGCGTGGGAACTCATTCCGGTGCGGTTGTCCGCCACGCCGTGGAGCAGCACGACGGCCCGGCCGTTCGAATCTGCGGTGGGGTTGAAGAGCCAGGCGTACAGCGGCGCACCGTCTGTTGCGCGGACTTCGATCTCGCGCCAGGTGGCACGATTCTCTCCTGCCAGTCGCGCGGCAAATCCGGGCGAGATCCGATCGGCATTGGGGCGAACCGGGTGGAGCGTGCCCTCGGCAACAAGAATGCCGACAACCGCCGAGGCGAGGAAGTAAGCCGCAACTGCGGCCAGCAGAACCCGCAACCAGCGCCGGCGTGGCATGCAGGGATTATAGGGAAAAGGCAGGAAAAGAAAACGGCCCGCGGTGGAGCGGGCCGTTCAGATTTTGGAGCGCAGCCTGGAGGGCTGTGTGGCTAGATGTCGTAGTAGAGCTGGAACTCGTACGGATGCGGGCGCATGCGTACTGCGTCCACCTCGTTCTTCATCTTGTAGTCAATCCAGAGCTGGACGACGTCTTCGGTGAAGACGTCGCCTTTGAGCAGGAACTTGTGGTCCTTCTCGAGGGCGCGCAGGGATTCTTCGAGCGAGCCCGGCAGCGA
>JBGQHO010000018.1:0-56076 GCA_041497955.1 Terriglobia bacterium
GATGGCGGCGACGAGCTTCGAGGCGAAGTCGCGCGCGAGGCGGTCGAGCGCAGGGTTCTGCTCCTCGAAGAAACTGGCCACGTCGGTGGAGACCTCGTACTGCTCGCGGAAGAGCAGGTTGTCGTTCTGGAAGAGGACGTTCTTCGTCTCGCGTTCTTCGAGGCGCACCTTGACGCGGACGGTGACGAGCACCGCGGTGGCGCGGCCTGTGGCCGTGTCGAAGACCACGGCGCTCGACTCGAGGCTCGTGATTTCGCCGCGCAGGACCGCATCGGCCGACGCGGGATCGGCGACCACACGGTAGGACGCGCGCGCGAGCAGCTCGCGAACGACCGCTTCGGTCAAACGCTGCTCGATGCGGTAGCGCGTGGTGCGGTTCTCGAGCGCAGGCACGGCGATGGTCTTGATGTTCGCCGGCAAGCGGCTGCCGCGCCCGGAAACGTGATACCCGCAGCCCAGCAGGCTGGCCACAAAGAGACAGATGACGCAGAAGGAAGACAGCCTATTTGTCCGCTGCAAGGAGCTTCTCCGCAATGCTCACCGCGTTTGCCGTTGCCAGGCGCAGGTTGTCTGCCGCGCCCCAGAGCCAGTAGCCGCGCGGAACGTTGGGGTCGCGCTCGATCTGCCCCAGCATGATGCCGCTCTCGCCTGCCACATTGATGCTTGTCGGCGCCGCTTCGTTTGCCGCCGAGACGCGCATGCCCGCTGCTTCCACCGACTGCCGGAGCGACCCCGCATCCGGCGGCGAGGGGAACTCAGCATACGCCGCAAAGGCGTGCGCATAAAACACCGGCGCCTGGATTAGCTGGATTGCGGGCGCCGCAACACGCCCGCATAGATACCGTTGCACCTCGCGCGCGATTCCGGTGCGCGCATCCGAAAGCCGCTCGGCGCTCCCTTCCCCGTAGCGATCCATCAAGTTGAACGCTACCTGCGTATCGAACACTTCCTGGCTGATCGGCTGGAACGCCAGCAGCTTGACCGTCTGGCTCTCCAGCTCTTCGATGCCGGCCCGGCCGCGCTCCGAAACCGACTGAAGGAAAACAATGGCCAGCCGTTCGACCGCGAGTTTCCCGAGCGCAGCAGCCAGCGAACAAGCAATGATCGCCGGCGCGTCCGGCGAAAGGAACACCTTCCCGGCACTTCGCTGCGGAGCCGCGGCCGGCGGCGGCAGGCTCGCGTCGAGCGCGGGAATCCACCGCACGGCGTCGGCCACATCGGCCAAGCCACCGCTCAGGTCAATCACCGTCGAGCCGGCGCGCTGCGCCGCCGCCGCGTGCCGCGCGGCAAACGCGGGCGTGCCCGTGAAGAAGGCAAAGCGCGCCCGCTCGAAACTATCTTCCTCGATGGACTGGATCAGCGCGGGCTCGCCAGCAGCCTCGGTCAGGATGCCTGCGGCAATCTCTTCGTCGAGCAGCCGGATGTCCGCGGCGGAAAAGCTGCCGTCTTCGAGAAGCTCCTTGAGCTCCTTGCCGCGCAGCGAAGAGGCGCCGGCGATGGCCACGCGCAGGGGGTTCGCTTCGGCGGGCATGTTCAGGCGGTGCGCGAAGCCAGGCGATGCCGCAGCAGGCGCACCACGTGCAGCGTGATTCCCGCGGCGGCATAAGAGCCCGCGAGGATCAGCAGCACCTCTTCGGAGTACAGATAGACAAATCCGGCAAGAAGTCCGACCACAACCATCGCCAGTGAGTGCTGGCGGCGCAACCAGGGAATGTCTTTGAAGCTGTAGTAGCGCACCGTGCTGGTCATCAGCGCCGCAAGCGACGCCACGAGCAACAGCCAGGCCAGCGACCATCGCCAGTCGTCCAGCGGCGTCTTGCGGAAATGAACGATGGCTGCCACCACCCCCGCCGCAGCCGGCGTGGGCATCCCGACAAAAAAGCGCGAACCGCCCGGCGCCATGCCGTGCACGTTGAACCGCGCCAGACGCCATGCCGTGCAGATCACGAATGCGAAGCTGATCAGCCACCCGACTTGATAGATGTGGTGCGCCGGGCCGGCATCGCTTTGGAGCATCCCGCGAACGCCCCAAGCAAAGGCCAGAGACGCCGGCGCGAGGCCGAAGCTGACCACGTCGGCCAGCGAATCAAACTGCTTGCCAAACTCCGAACTCGACCCGGTGGCTCGTGCCACCCAGCCATCGGCCGAATCAAACAGGATGGCGATGCCGATCGCGCGGGCGGCGAAATCGAGGTCGGTCACGCCGCCTTTGAGCGTGGCCATGAGGGCATAAAAGCCGCAGAGCATGTTCGCCACGGTCAGCGTGCCCGGCAGGAGATACACCCCGCGGCGCAGACGATGGTTGCGCGGCCCCTGAGGCTGAAGCCGTCCGTTCATGTCGTCGAATTCGCTCATGACCATCGCGCCAGTGTGCTCGTGCCCGCGGCGACGTGCTGCCCCGGCCGCACCAGAATTTCCGCCTCCATCGGCAGCCAGACGTCCATGCGCGAGCCGAAGCGGATCATGCCCACGCGCTCGCCGCGCTCGACCGCGTCGCCTTCGGACTTCCACAGCACGACGCGGCGCGCCACCCATCCGGCAATCTGGCGGAACATCATCTCTCCGCGCGCCGTGGAAAGGCGCACGACGTTCTGTTCATTCTCTGCCGAAGCCCGCGAACGCATCGCCGCGTAGAAGCGTCCGGGACGATACTCCACTTTCTGGATGCGGCCGGCCATCGGGGCGCGGTTTACGTGCACGTCCCAAATCGCCAGGAAGATACTGATCCGCCGCCCCGGCTGCGACCCCATCGGCTCCTCGACGATCTCCATCACGCGGCCGTCGGCGGGCGAAACCACTGCCGCTGGATCGGCGGGCGCGACCCGCTCCGGATCGCGGAAAAAGTACAGAACGAACGCCGCGAGAAAGAGACACGCTCCGCCGAGCCAGGGCCGGCTGAGCACCAGCGCCACGACGCCCAGCACAAACGGCGCGCTCGCGAATTTGTAGCCGTCTTTGACCATCCCGGTCCGCCGGAAGCGAGGCCTCCGGCGCGCCCGGTTATTCTACGACAGAACGCCGCGGGCGAGGCCGTTCAGGAGGATTCCAGCACCGGCCCGTTCTGGGCGATGAGGCGCTCCATCTCGTCCTTCACGCGCAGTTTGAGTTTCTTGAGGGTGGCTTCCTGGATGAGGACTTCCGAACTCAGGTAGGAGGACTTAGAAAGTGTTTCGAGTTCGGCTTCGTATCGGGAATGCTCTTGCGCCAATTTTTGGAACTCTGGACTGCTGGCCATCAGGTATTCGCGAATTTCCCGGGGTGAGATGGGCATCCGTTTCCTCCTGGCCATAGCGAGTTTTGAAGCAATGCTACATGGCGACCCAAACCTAGCACAAGCCCTGCGCGTCCGCCAAGAGGAATTGGAGGCTGTATCAGGAAAGTTCCCGCGAGAAAACTAGCGCATCCTCGGCGGGGCTTGCGTAGTAGCGCGGGCGGCGCCCTGTTTCGGCGAAGCCCTGCCCCCGGTAGAAGGCGATGGCGGCTGCATTCGATTCGCGCACTTCGAGAAACGCGCGGCAGGCGCCTGACTCCCGTGTGGCTGCGAGAGCAACCTCCAGCAGACTCCGCGCCAAGCCGCGCCGCCGCTCGGCCGGAGCCACCGCGAGGTTCAAGATTTCCAGCTCGTCCGACATGCCGCGCGCCACGATGAAGCCCGAGAGCCGCCCGTCGGCGCCAACAGCCACCCACGCGCCATATTCGCCGCGCACGGCGCGCTCGTAATCGGCGCGCGGCCACTGCGCCGCTTCCGGGCACGCAGCGGCAATCGCGAGCACCGAATCTACGTCGCCCTCGTTGAGCCGGCGTACGACGGTGTGCACCCCCATGCGCGTCACGTTCATTTCGGTTCATTCCACGACACTTCGGCGTCGGAGCGCCGGACGTAGTTTGCGTCGAGCGCCAGTGCGTCCACTAGTTCGCCGCGCCCGGCCCGCGCGAATCCAATCCGCCCAATCACCGGCGCGAGCACCGTAGAAACGGTTTCGACCACGGACTCGCGAAATTCGGATCGCGCAAGCGCCGGGGCAAGCACTTCCGGCGAAGGCGAGACAAACGCAACGCGCCGCCCTACGGCTTGGCCGCGGAGAAATCCCAGAAACTCGTCCGAGGCCATGGCAACTTCTTCTCCGCGCCGTTCGAGCTCAAGTCCCCGCCTCGCGTAGAGGCCGCCGTAAACTTCCCCGCGCCGGGCATCGATCACGGGCGCCAAGAGCTCTTCGCACGAGCGCGCCTGCGCTGCAACGGCTTCGAGCGCGCTCACAGCGGCCACCGGCTTGCCGTACCCTTCTGCCCAGCCCTTCACCGCGGTCAGACCCACGCGTAAGCCGGAGAACGACCCCGGCCCCGTAGCCACGGCGAAGACGTCCACCTGCGCAAGCTCCACGCCGAGTTCGCGCTCGAGGAATGCGAGGTGCCGGAACATTCGCGAGGAATACGTCTCTTCAACCCACGTAGAGACTTCGCCGATCACCCGCGCATCGCGCAGGAAGGCCAGACTGCCCGCCTGTGTGCTCGTATCCAGCGCCAGAATGAGCATTTTGCCATTCTAACCGAACCTGACTGAACAGGCGTCGCCAACGGGTACCGGAACCAGGGTCAATGCGCCCAGCAATCTGCCTTCCAATCCCGAACTAAAATTCGACTTAACTCGCTGATTTGATGAGGAATATCTTGACTTCACTGCCCCAATCTTTTTACAATTCGAAATGGGTCCTCAGGGGGGAAACCCAGCCATGGAATATAAGATAGGCGACAAGGTTGTCTATCCGAACCACGGTGTCGGGATCATCGAGCAAATCAACTACGGGATGCTGGACGGCAGGACCGAAAAGTATTACATGCTGCGCATTCTATCGAGCGGCTTGAAAGTGATGGTGCCGCAAACGAACGCGATTGCAGTGGGGCTCCGCCCTGTGATCCGCTCGGGCGATACAACCAAAGTTCTGGGCTACATCGAGAAAGGCAAGTTCAATTCCCACCACGACTGGAAGCACCGCTTCAAGGAAAACTCCGAGCGCATGCGCACGGGATCGCTGATCGAAGTGGCCGCTGTGTTGAAGAGCTTGGTGGCGCTCAGCCGCAGCAAGCCGCTTTCGTTCCGCGAGAAGAAGATGCTCGACCGCGCAAAGTTTCTGCTCATCAGCGAGCTGGCCACGGCGCGCAACACTTCCGCGCAGTTCATGGAGGACACGCTGGTCCGCTCCCTGGCCAAGGCGAAACTTCAGATGCCGATCACCACGGAGAAACTCGAAGCCTGAGACTTTCGCAGTAGCGTTCCCACCGGTTTGTGGAGGGGCTGGCCTCGGCTAGCCCCTTTTTTTATTTCCGCTTTCCTTTTTTCGTTCTCCGCCTGCCGGCCTTGCCCCAGCCCCCCCCGCCGGGAGTTTCCACGCGTATCACGGCGCCTTCCGGAGCATAGAAGCCGCATTTTGACGGCAGCTCTTCCGCGCGTCCGCCGACGAGCAACACGTTCCTGCCTTTGGCGCCGGGCGCGCCGCCCGCCAAACCATAGGGAGCAATCTTGCGGCGATCGCAGAGCAAGCCGACATGTACACCCGTCAGGAACTCGATCTCGCGAACCAGGCCGTCGCCGCCGCGGAAGGCGCCCGCGCCGCCGGACCCGCGCCGAATCGCGTAGCGGCGCACGCGTACCGGGTAAGCGTGCTCGAGGACTTCGATGGGCGTGTTAAGCGAGTTGGTCATGTTCGTGTGGATGCCGCTCAGGCCGTCGCGGCCGGGCCGCGCACCCATGCCGCCGGCGGTCGTCTCGTAGTACGCGAACGGCGCGCCGCCGGTGCGCGGGTCCGCTCCGCCGAACGTGAGGTTGTTCATCGTGCCCTGGCTCGCCGCAGGAATCCGCCGCGGGATCGCGCGAGCGAGTGCGCGCAGCAGCGCGTCCACCATGCGCTGTGAGGTCTCCACGTTGCCGCCTGCCACTGCCGCGGGCGGACGCGCGTTGACGATAGTGCCTTCGGGTGCGACCACGCGGATCGAACGCATCAGGCCCGACGTCGCGGGCACCTGCTCGTCGAGCAGGCAGCGAAACACGTAAAACACCGCCGAGTACGCAATCGCCTCGACGGCATTGACGCTGCCAGCGCATTGCGGCGCCGAGCCGCTGAAATCCACATTCGCACGTTCTCCCCGCACACGAATCGTCACCGCGATGCGCAGCGGCTCGGGAGCGATGCCGTCGTCGTCCAGGAAATCCTCGCCGCGATAGGTGCCGCCGGGGATGCCGCGAAGCACGGCGCGCATCATCGCGGCCGAATATTCCAGCAGGTGCCTCGCGTAGGTGTGGACTTCCGCACGGCCGTACTTGACAACAATCTCCCCCAGGCGCCGCGCGCCGATGCGGCATGCCGCAATCTGCGCGGTCAGGTCGCCTTCGCGCTCTTCGGGGGTCCGCACGTTGCTGACGAGCAGCGCGAGGATGTCGCGCACCACGCGGCCGCCAACAAAGATCTTCACCGGCGGAATCCGCAGGCCTTCCTGGAAGATCTCGCGCGCCAGGCCCATCGAGCCGGCCTGCACGCCACCGATATCGGCGTGGTGCGCGCGGTTGGCCACGTAGAACATCGGCTTGCGCGCCCCGCGCAGATACACCGGCATGACCATCGTGAGGTCAGGCAAATGCGTGCCGCCGGCGAAGGGATCATTCAGCAAAGCGATATCGCCGGGCGCGAACTCGAGCGCGGCAATCGCTGCGGCCACCGATCGCGGCATCGAACCCAGGTGCACGGGCATGTGGTCGCCCATGGCCAGCACTTCGCCCGCGCCGTCGAAGACCGCGCAGGAATAGTCGCGCCGCTCCTTGATGTTCGGCGAAAACGCCGAGCGGCGCAGCGCAGCGCCCATTTCCTCGGCCACGGAGTGGAAGAGGTTTTTGAAGATCTCGAGACGTATGGGGTCGGGCTTCATCGCGGCGGCTCCAAAATCAAATTTCCGATAGCGTCCACGCGGGCGCGCCAGCCCGGGGGCACGAGCGTGGTGGCGCTGTACTCGCCCACAATCGCGGGCCCGCGGAAACGGTTCCCCGGGCGCAGCTTTGTGCGCTCGTAGAGCGCGGCGTCCAGCCCACGGCCTGCGAAAATGCTGCGACGCGTGGCCGCCATTGCCGCGCGCGCATTCGCGCCGGAGGCTCGCTCCCCCCGCAGCGATGGCTTCGGCGTGCCGCCAGACATCCGCACGCGCACGTTCACGATTTCCGCCGGCCGCGCGGGATCCGCATAGCCGTAGCGGCGCTCGTGCGCACGATGGAAATCACGCAGATAGTTCGGTCCCAGCCGGACGCTGAGTTCATACGCCTGGCCGACGTAATGCAGATCCAGCCAGCGCTCGAGCCGCAACTGCGGGCCGGAAAAGCCTTCGGCGCGCATCTCGCGCCCGCTGTGCTGTTCGAGCCGCGCAAACTCGCGCCGCAATTGCTCCCGCATCGCTGGCGAACCACTGACGGCCAGCCTCACCGTCTGCGAGAAATCCTTCACCACGTCTGCGCGCAGGATGCCGAGAGCCGAGAGACCGCCCGGAAACTGCGGCACGAGCACCCACGGCATCCCCAGGACCTGCGCCAACGAGCATGCGTGCAGTCCGCCGGCGCCGCCGAATGCTACAAGCGCGTAGTCGCGCGGGTCGTAGCCGCGTTCAATGGAGATGACACGAATCGCCTTCTCCATCACCGCGTCGGCCACGTCCAGAATGCCCTGGGCGAAGGTTTCCACGGAGCGCATCGGGCCGCGCGCTCGCTCCATCCATTCGCGCGTCCGCCGTTCGTCAAGGACAAATTCGCCCCCGAGGAAGCCCTCCGGCGCAAGATGGCCGAGCAGCAAGTGCGCATCGGTGACCGTGGGCCGCTCACCACGGCCGTAGCAGATGGGTCCGGGATCGGCGCCCGCGCTCTCCGGGCCCACACGCAGCGCGCCGGCACGGTCAAAGCGCGCGAGCGAGCCCCCGCCCGCGCCGACCGTGTGAATATCCAGCATCGGCACGGCGATGGGCAGCTCCGCAACCTGCGATTCGTTTGTCGTGCCGAGCTCGCGATTCACGAGCGCCACATCGGTCGAAGTGCCGCCCATATCAAACGTGATGATTCGCTCGCAGCCGGCCAGCTTCGCGACGTAGCTCGCGCCGAGGATGCCGCCCGCCGGGCCTGACAGAATTGTGCGCACCGGCTCCCGCGCGGCGACCGCGGCCGAAACGATGCCGCCGCTCGACTGCATGATGCGCACGCGCGCCCTCCGGCTCTCGCGCGCGGCGTGCTGCTCGACGTCTCCCAAGTAGCCGCTCATCACGGGCACCAGGTAGGCGTTCACCACCGTCGTGGCCGTTCGTTCAAATTCGCGGAATTCGGGAAGGATTTCGTGTGAGACCGAGACGCAGAACCCACGTGCTCGAAGCGCTCGCGCAAGCGCCCGCTCGTGTGCGGGATTAGCGAAGGAGAACAGCAGGCATATCGCCACGGAATCCGCGCGGCTCCGCTCCACCCAGCGAACGGCACGGCGGATCTCGCGCAGGCCGGGGCGCAGGATCGCGCGGCCGTCTGCCCCAACGCGTTCGCGCATTCCGAAGCGCAGGTCGCGCGGCACGAGCGGCGCCGGCTTCTCCACGAAAAAGTCGTAGAGCCGCGGGCGCGCCTGCCGGCCGATCTCGATGACGTCTTCGAATCCCGCGGTGGTAACAAGCGCCACGCGGCCGCCGCGGCGCTCGAGCAGCGCGTTCGTGCCCACCGTGGTGCCGCAGACAAGCTCCAGCTCCCCGCCCTTCTCCAGCGGCTGGCTCGCAAAGATTCGGCTCAGAGCTTCGGCAATGGCTTCGACGGGATTGCGCGGCGTCGAAGGAACTTTCACGATGCGCAGCGCGCCTTCGCGTTCGAAGACGCAATCGGTGAACGTGCCGCCGGTATCCATCGCGATCCGCATCAGCGGCGCATTCTATACCAAACGGGAGCGACCTCAGGCGAGGCGCAGGCTGGGGTCGGCGTTCAATTCCCAATCGGCGTGCTCGCCGGCCAGGAATTTCGGGTAGGCCGCCGCGGCGATCATCGCCGCGTTGTCGGTGGAAAGCAGACGGCTCGGGAAGAGCACATCGATCCCCCGCACGCGCGCTTCCTCTTCAAACGTCGCTCGGAGCTGCCGGTTGGCGGCTACACCGCCCGAAACGAGCACCGTGCGCACGCCGAGCTCACTCGCTGCGGCGAGCGTGCGGGTTACGAGGTCTTCTACAACGGCTCTCTGGAAGCTGGCGAGCAGATCGAGCGTCTGGCGGCTGCATAGCGGGCGGAGCTGCTCCGCCTTGCGCTCGCCGCGCGCGAGCGCCTCGCGGCGCGCATCGATCTCCGGCTGCAATTCGGGGTGCGCGCGCAGGTAATAGAGCACCGCCGTTTTCAATCCGCTGAAGCTGAAATCGCGCGGATTGCCCTTGATCTTGACGCTGCCGAAGCGCACCGCGCCGGGATCGGGCGCCGTGCTTTCACCTGAGGACGCGGCGAGTTGATCAATCACCGGCCCGCCGGGATAGCCGAGAGCGAGCAGCCTGGCCACCTTGTCATAGGCTTCGCCGGCGGCATCGTCGCGCGTCTGCCCCAGGCGCTCGTAACCAAATTGGCGCGCCCCCTCGCCATTCGCGCTCTCGCGCTCCACGCGGTAGAGCACCGTGTGTCCGCCGGAGACGACCAGACACACGGCCGGCAGCTCGGGCTCGCGCCCGGCGCCGCGCGCTTCGAGCAGCACGGCGTGGATGTGTCCCTCGATGTGGTTCACGGCCAGCAACGGCTTGGCGAGCGACATCGCGAGCGCCTTGCCGTACGTGACGCCCACGAGCAACGCGCCCACCAGGCCCGGGCCGCACGTCACAGCGATGGCGTCCACGTCGCGCATCGCGAGGCCCGCCTGCTCGAGAGCTTCGCGCACCACGGGCACGATGCGCCGCAGGTGCTCGCGCGAGGCCAGCTCCGGCACCACGCCGCCGTACTTGCGGTGGATGTCTACCTGGGAGGCAACGACGTTCGAGAGCACTTCACGGCCGTCAGCGACAACGGCCGCGGCTGTTTCGTCGCAGGACGATTCGATTCCGAGGATGCGCGTGCTCACCATGCTATCCGCTGCCGACTGAATTCTCCATGTTAGCATACGCGCGTGGACCGCATTCTCCGTCGCGAGCTGGACGCGATTGCGCGCGACCGCTTATCGGGAGCTGCAGAACTCGTGGGCCGCGCTGCCACGGCCCTTCGGCAGTGGCTGGAGCGAAGGAAACGGCTGCAGGAAGAGGAGATCCTCAGCGTGGCAGCGCGACTTCTCACTTGCCAACCGCTCATGGCGCCGATGCTGCGGATCGCCAACGAAGTGGTCCTTTCCGTAGACGCACGCCATGCCGAGAAGGCGCTCGCCTCTTCTCTTGCGCGAATCCGAAGGACCCTGCAGCGTTCACCAGATCAGATCGCGCGCCTTTTCCGGCGCGAGGTCCACCGGAAGCGGATATGGTCCGTTTGCACCTACTCCTACAGCTCGACGGTGCTGCGAGCTATCTTGAAAGCTCGAGAATCGATCCGCCTGGTCACCTGCTCAGAAGCCCGTCCAGCCCTTGAAGGCAGAGTTCTGGCGTCCCGCTTGGCGGCTTCCGGCATGCTGGTGAGGGTGACGACCGACGCTGAATTACTCAGCAATGCGCATCGAGCTGCCTATCAGTTACTGGTCGTTGGCGCCGACGCGATTCGCAGCCGTTTCTTCGTAAACAAAACTGGCACGAGCGTGCTGGTACGCAACGCTCAGGAAAGTGGCGTGCCGGTTTGGGTCTTGTCCGACACTCTGAAATTTTGGGACCAGCCTATATTTCCTGCCCAGCTGAAGGGACTCGATCGCACGGCGTCGAAGGCCGTGTGGCCGAGCGCTCCTGAGGGCGTGAGTGTCTCCGATCTGCTCTTCGATGCCACTTTCTATTCCCCGAACACTAGGATTCTCACCGAGAAGGGCTGGATGACGCCGAAGCAGGTGCGGCGCGAACTGCGCAAGATTGCAATTTCGCCGCGGCTGAAGCAGTTGGTGGATTGACAACGGCGCAGGGGATGCTTACTGTGCGAGTTCGCCTTTCTCTCGATCGGACACAAGGCCGATGACGAAAACCAAGCGAGTGCGCAAAGCCGTTCTGCCGGCCGCAGGGCTGGGGACGCGCTTCCTGCCGGCCACGAAGGCGCAGCCCAAAGAAATGCTGCCCGTGGTGGATAAGCCGCTCGTGCAGTACGTGGTGGAAGAGTGCATCGCCTCTGGCATCGAGAACATCATCATCGTCACCGGCCGCGGCAAGAACGCCATCGAGGACCATTTCGACTCGGCGCCGGAGCTCGAGCGTTACCTCGAGGAAAAAGGCAAGAAAGACCAGGCCAAAATGGTGCGCGAGATCAGCAATATGGTGCATTTCAGCTATACGCGCCAGAAAGAACCGCTCGGCCTGGGCCACGCGGTGCTGACGGCCAGAGAGCTGGTGGGCGACGAGCCGTTTGCCGTGCTGCTCGGCGACGTCATCATTCCGGGGCCACGGCCGGCCACCAAACAACTGATCGAGGTTTACGAGGCCACGGGCGTGGGCGCTATCGCCGTCGAAGAAGTGCCCCAGGAAAAGACGCATCTCTACGGCATCGTGGACGGCGAGCCGGCGTCGCAGCCGCCGTGGGGCGAGCGTCTGCTGCGCGTGCGCAATCTGGTGGAAAAACCCAAGCCGGCGGATGCGCCGTCCAACCTGGCCATCACGGGGCGCTACGTCCTGCCGCCCGAGGCGTTCGACTGTCTCGAGCGCACGCGGCCCGGCGCCGGCGGCGAGATCCAGCTCACCGACGCGCTGCGCCTGCTGGCGAAGGAATCTGGGCTGTGGGCGTACATTTATGAAGGCAAGTCCTATGACGCGGGAGATAAACTGGGTTTCCTGAAAGCCACCGTGGAAATTGCGCTGCAAAATCCCGACTTGGGTCCCGACTTCCGCGCCTACCTGCGCTCGCTCAAACTCTAGAGCGCTCCCGCGCTTCTATTTCTTCGCCGGTGTTTCCTTCTTCGATTCCTTTGCCGGCGCGGTTTCCTTCGACTCCTTCGCTTCCGTCTTGGAGTCCTTCGCCGAATCGCCGCTCGCGGATTTGCCGCCGTAGTCGGTGGCGTACCAGCCCGAGCCTTTGAATTGGATCGCCGACGAGGTGATCGTCCGCTCCATTTTCCCTTTGCACTTCGGGCATTTCGCCAAATGCGGGCCCGCTACTCTTTCGATGCGCTCGAACCGGCGATGGCACTTGGTGCATTCGTACTCGTAGAGCGGCAAGACCAAACTCCTCCAGTATGGAAAGCGGACTTCAAATCATAGCACGGGTGATAGAGTATCCACGGACAGGCTCGCCGCAGGATCACGCGGCTGCACAATGACCATGCGCGCCAATTCGAAACGCGAAGCCATCGGCTGCCTCTATCTGGTGGCCACGCCGATCGGCAACCTGGAAGACATCACGCTGCGCGCGCTGCGCGTGCTGAAGGAAGCAGACCTCGTGGCCTGCGAGGATACGCGCCGCACGCAGAAGCTGCTGAACCACTACGCCATCCGCAAGCGCCTGGTGAGCTACCACGAGCACAACGAAATGACGCGCGCGGCGGAGCTCGTGATCGAGCTCGAGCAGGGCGCCAAAGCCGCGCTCGTGAGCGACGCCGGGACTCCGGTCATTTCCGACCCGGGCAGCCGCCTCGTCACGCTCTGCCTGCGGCATCACATTCCAGTCGTACCCATACCCGGGCCTTCGGCGCTCGTTGCCGCGCTCGCCGCTTCGGGGATGCCGACGGAGGAGTTTCTGTTTGCGGGCTTCCTGCCATCACGCACGGGGGAGCGCCGCCGCGCATTGAGGGCGCTCGCAAGCCAGGAACGCACACTGGTGCTCTACGAAGCGCCCCACCGGCTTGCAGAAACGCTCAAAGACGCTCTCGAAGTCCTGGGCCCACGCCACGCGGTGATCGCGCGCGAGGTCACCAAGTTGCACGAGGAATTCAAGCGCGGAACTCTGAAAGACCTGCTCGAGCACACACAGCGCAAGCCGCCGCGCGGCGAGATCACCCTGCTGATTGGTCCCGGCGCTGCACCGCAGCCGACCGCTAGCACAGAATCACTTTCCGAACGGATTGCCCAGATCATGCGTGCCGGGCGGGTGGACCATAAAGCCGCGCTGAAGCAGGCCGCGCGCGAGCGCGGGCTCTCGAAACGCGAAGCCTACAAACAACTTCTGGTGGAGCGGAGCTAGGCCGAAGCTTCCGAGCGGAAGATGCGGGGGAAGCGCGGCCCGATGAATTGCACGCCGACGCTCTTTTCGTTGCGGCCGCCCAGCGGCTTCACGTAGACGATGCGGCCGCGGGTCGCGAAATCGCTCGCCGGTTCGCTGCCGCGCTGCGGCAGCAGGATACGGATCTCCACTTCCATGCCGAGCGTCAGCTCGAAGCGCGTGGCGAACGCAACCCCTCCGGCGCAGAGGTTCTCGCTGCGGGTGGCTTCTTCAAAGGGCTTGCCGTCGCGATCGGTGCCGTGTAATTCCACCGGAAGCTCGATGGCCATGCGGCGTTCGCGGCGGCGCTCGAGTTGACGGCTGGCGCTCGTTGAGCTCATGCGTCCGCTCCCGCGGCCACCGCAGCCGCAAAAAATGCGTCCACCCGCTCGAGCACCTCAGCGGGCGTGCGCGCTGCATGCACCTGCCGCCGCAACTCGCTGCCGTTGCGCACGCCGTGCGTGAACCAACAGGCAAACTGCTTCATCTTGCCGATGGCCTCAGGCATCTGCGCGTCCACAAGCCGCCGGAAGTAGCCGGAGAGCAGCCGGTAGCGGTCGGCCTCTGAAGGTTGGTCGTAGCGCCCGGTCGCAAAATATTGCTCGATCTGGGGGAAGATCCACGGATTCGTCGCCGCCGTGCGGCCGATCATCACCGCGTCGCAGCCCGTTTCGCGCACCATGCGCTCGGCATCTTCGGGCGCGACGATGTCGCCGTTGCCGATCACCGGCATGCGCACCGCTTCCTTCACTGCGCGGATCACCGCCCAGTCGGCGCGGCCACCCAGGCCTTGCACGCGTGTCCGCGGATGGACCGCAATCCCTTCCACGCCGACCTGCTCGGCCATGCGCGCGACTTCAGTGGCGACGATATTCTTCTCGTCCCAGCCGGCGCGAATCTTGATGGTGAGCGGGATCTTCACCGCGGCGCGGACTTGGCGAAGGATCTGCTCGAGCAACTGAAGGTCGCGCAGAAGACCCGAGCCGCCGCACTTGACCACTTTTTTCGCCGGGCACCCAAGATTGATGTCCACGATGTCGAAACCCAGCTCCTCGACCAGCGCGGCTGCCGAAGCCATCGTGTCCGGCTTGGCGCCAAAAAGCTGCGCGGTGATGGGGTGCTCATCCGCGTCGAAATAGAGGTAATGCAGCGTGCGCGCGGCGTTGCGCGTGACGCCTTCGGCGCTGGTGAACTCGGTCATGATCAGCCCGCAGCCGCCCAAGCCGCGGATCACGCGGCGAAACACCGTGTCGGTGACGCCGGCCATCGGCGCCAGCACGGTGGCGGGCCGGATGACGACATCGCGAATTGTCAGCGCGGCGGGAAACATGGGCGCCTACAGCAAAGTCTCGTCCAATCGCGTTGCCGGCGCGCTGGGCCGCTGCGGCGCGCGTTCGTCGCGCTCATCGGCAACTTTCTCTTTGCGCGGCGCGCGCTCGGCCAGGGCGATGCGCGGCTGCAGGCGAGCGGAAACTTCGCGCGCGCCGGCCAGATGCGCCGCAAGAGCGCCCGGCGAGCCTTCAAAGAAACCGTCCACGAGCTGCTCGACGGCGTGCGCGCGCGCCTGATCTGCCGTGAGGTTGGGCGCGTACACGTACGCTTTGCCTTGCTTGCGGCGCGTTACCACGCCCTTGTGGGTGAGCCGGTCCATGATGGTCATGATCGTCGTATAGGCGCGCGGCCGCGACGCAAAGAGCTGCTGCTGGATCTGTCGCACCGTGGCCTCGCCCGCGGGCCAGAGCGCGTTCAAACAATCGAGCTCGAGCGGCGCCAGGTCCAGGATGGACCGGCGCGGCCCCTTGGGCTTTGCGAGCATGGGAGCCGAAGCCATCGTCAGTCATTGTCCTTGCGCGCCGGCGCTTCAAGCGAGAGCTGCTCCGGAGAACGGGGCTGCTCGACATCTTCCCTGCGGAACTGTTCGAGCCGGAGCACGCGCCGCGCCAGCGCCGCGCTCCACACCCACTCGCCTTCGCCTTTCTCGAGCGCGAAAATCGCGCGCAGCGCGCCCATCTTCGAGTCCAGGTCGTCGAGGTAATGCAGCATCAGCGCCTCGCGGAACATCGGCAGCTTCGGCGAGCCGAATTCGTAGCGGCCGTGATGGCTGAGGATCAGGTGTTGCACGAGCGTCCTGAGCACAGGCGGGAAGCCCTCGATGGAGTCGATCTTCTTGCCGATGAGCTCGAGGCCGAGAGTGATGTGTCCCACAAGCTCGCCCTCGGTGGTGTAGGCGAACGAGCGTTCGTAGGAAAGCTCCTCGATCTTTCCGACATCGTGCAGGATCGCGCCGGTCAGCAACAAGTCCGCATCGGCTTCCGGATAATGCCCCGCCACGGCGCGGCAGAGCCCGCACAGGCTCACGACGTGCTCGAGCAGCCCGCCGAGGTAAGCGTGGTGCATTGTCTTCGCGGCAGGCGCGCGCTTCAGCTTCGGCACGATGTCCGCGTCTTCGACCACGCTTTCGAGTAAGCGGCGCAGCCAAGGATTTCCCACAGCAGCCACGAAGCCGCGCAACCGGCCGTACAGCTCTTCGATATCTTCGGCGGTGTGCGGAAAATAATCGGCCGGGTCCACTTCGGAAAGCTCCGCGCGGCGCAGACGGTCAATGGAGAGCTGCGTTTTGCTGCGATAGAGCTCGACGCGCGCCTGGATTTTGACGAAGTCGTCGCGGGCGATGGCCGCGGCGGAATCCTCGAAGCCCTCCCACATGCGGGCTTCCACGGTGCCGGTACGGTCGCCGAGCTCGAGCCGCAGGAACTGCTTTCCTTCTCGGGTGGTACGGATTTCCTTGTCGCAGACGAGAAAGAAGGAGGTGATGGCCTGGTCGGCCTGGAGGTCCGCGACGTATGCGGGCTTCATGTTCCGGACTTTTTGCGCTTGCCGAGTCCCAGAAAGCCGCGCTTGCCTTTCTTCGCGTTCTCTTCCACGCTCCCGGGCGCGACCTCTTCGATGGGCGTGCTGGAGGCGGCGGCCGTGTCCACGTAACCCGGCTTGACGACGACGTAGCTCTGCTCCCGGAGGGTTTTCAGGTATTCGCGCAGCGCCGGCGCGGTCCTTTCATAGTAGAGCCGGTTCATGATCTCGCCTTCGACTTTTTCGAGCGGCTGCTGCCCCGCCTCGTAGCGCTGCTCCACGCGGAGGATCAGAAAGCCGGTCTTCGTGTGGATTACGTCGGTCATCTGCCCGCGGTTCAGCTTGAAGACAACATCCTCGAGCTCTTTCGAGAGCTGCCCCTTCTCGAACACGCCCAAATCGCCCCCGGTCTTCGCCGTGGTTCCGTCGGAATTGCGGCGGGCCAGTTCGGCAAAGTCCTCGCTGTTCTTCACCCGCGCCAGGAGGCCCTGGGCCTTCTTCTCGAGCTCCGGGATCTCCGCTTCCTTCTTCCCTTCCGTGCTGATGAAGATCTCGCGCAAATACACCTGGGCGGGCCGCTGGAAGTCCTTCTTGTGCTCGTTGTAGACCTTCTCTACCTCATCGTGGCCCACGATGATTTTCGATTGCACTTCGCGTTGGATCACGTTCTGCGTCAGCAGGTTGTTGCGGATGTTGCTCTTGAACTCCTCGAAGCTGGTGCCCGACTCGGTGACCTTCTTCTCCAGCTCTTCCATGGAAGCGATCTTGTTCTGCTGGCGGATTTGATCCAGCCGCTTGATCACTTCGGTCTCGACGTTGATTCCCATGTCCTTGCCGCGCTGCACGAGCAGCGACTGGTCAATCAAGTCGCGGAGAAGATTTTTCTGCTTATCCGCCAGCATCAGCTTGAGCTGGTCCGGCGAGCAGTTGCGGCAATCCTGCCGGGCCTCGTCATCCACGGAACCCTGAGCCTTCTCCAAGTCATTCAGCGTGATGATCTCGTTGTTCACGCGCGCGATGATTTCTTCGACCACGCGGCCCTTTCCCGGCTCCCGTGTCTGGGGCTGGGCTTGCGCTGGAGGCGGGGTCTTCGCCGGGGCGGGCGTGCGGCCCGGCGGCGTCTGGGCGGCCAAAGGCAGGCTGCCCAGAAGAACTAAACCTATGGCAAAGCGCATTTTCATTGGTTTCTCGCTGAAATGAATTCTAACCCTACGGTTGTAGTTGGAGCAATACGTTTCTGACCGCTTCCACCGGGCCCGCCTTCCCGCGTTCCAGGCCCAGGCGCAGCGTGCCGCTCGGGTCGAACTGCATCCCCTTCTCCGCGCGCACCATGCGGACCAGCCGGTCGGGCTGCACCGGCGTCTGCGCGTGAAACTTGATGGCCACCTGGTCGCCGTGGCGCTCCACCGAGGCCACCAGCAGCTTCTCGCTTTGCGCTTTCAGCACGGCGTACTCCAGCAGGTTCTCCACCGCACGGGGCGGCGGGCCGAAGCGGTCGGTGAGCTCGCGCTGTACTTCCTCACGCTCCTGCTCGCCGGCAATCCCGGCGATGCGTTTGTAGGTGCGCAAGCGCAGGTTCTCGCTGGCAATGTACTCGGGTGGGATGCGGATATCGAGCCCCAGGTTGACTGTCGCGCGCAGCTCGGAGACGGGCGCCTCGCCCTTCAGGTTGGCCACGGCGCGCTCGAGCATCTGGCAGTAGAGGTCGAAGCCGATGGCGTTGATGTGGCCATGCTGCTGCTGGCCGAGCAGGTTGCCCGCGCCGCGCAGCTCCAAGTCGAGCGCCGCGATGCGGAAGCCGGCGCCGAGTTCGCTGAATTCCTTGAGCGCGGCCAGGCGCCGCCGCGCCAGGGGCGGCAGCGAGCGCTCCGGAGGCACAAGGAGGTATGCGTAGGCACGCTGGTTCGAGCGGCCCACGCGTCCGCGAAGCTGATAGAGCTCCGATAGTCCGAAGCGGTCGGCGCGGTTGACGATGATCGTGTTGGCGCGCGGAATGTCCAGGCCGTTCTCGATGATCGTCGTGGAGACCAGAACGTCGGCTTCGTTGCTGACGAACTTCAGCATCACAGCTTCGAGCTCCTTCTCGCTGAGCTGCCCGTGGCCGACTACGACCCGCGCCCGCGGCACGAGCCTCTCCACCAGCCCCGCCAGCGAGTAGATGGACTCAACGCGGTTGTGCACGAAGAAGACCTGTCCCTGCCGCGCCAGCTCGTCTTCGATCGCGCGCTGCACCAGCGACTCCTGAAACGGCGAGACCACAGTCTGGATGGCCATGCGGTCCTTCGGCGGGGTTTCAATCACGGACATGTCGCGCAGGCCCACGATCGAAATATGCAGCGTGCGCGGGATCGGCGTGGCCGACATCGTGAGCACGTCCACATCCTTGCGCAATTCCTTCAGCCGCTCCTTGTGGGTTACGCCGAAGCGCTGCTCCTCGTCTACGACCAGGAGGCCCAGGTCGTGAAAGCGGACGTCGCGCGAGAGCAACCGGTGCGTGCCGATGACCACGTCCACCTTCCCCGCTTCGAGAGCCGCAAGGATTTCCTTCTGTTCGGCGGGGCTGCGGAAGCGGCTCAGCATCTCGATGCGCATGGGAAACGCAGCGAAACGCCGCCGGAAAGTCTCGTAGTGCTGGAAGACGAGCACGGTCGTGGGGGCGAGCACGGCGACTTGCTTTGAATCGGACACGGCCTTGAATGCGGCGCGCATGGCAACTTCCGTTTTGCCGTAGCCCACGTCGCCGCACAGCAGGCGGTCCATGGGCACGGGACGCTCCATGTCGCGCTTCACGTCGGCAATGGCTGCGGCCTGGTCGGGCGTCTCCTCAAACTCGAAGAAATCCTCGAATTCCTTCTGCCACGGCGAGTCCGCGGAGAACGTGTGCCCGGCCACGGCTTTGCGCTCGGCATACAGCCGAAGGAGGCGGTCCGCCATTTCGGCCAGCGATTTCTGCACGCGTTTCTTGCGCGCCACCCAGCTGGTTCCGCCCAGCCGGTCGAGCTGCGGCCCCGGGCCGCCGAGCGAGCGATACGCCTGCACCAGGTCCATGCGCTCGAGCGGCACGTAGAGCCGCGCGTCGTCGGCGTACCGCAGCAGCATGAACTCGTCGCGGCGCCCGTCGGCCTCGAGCTCGCGCAAACCCTCGAACTGACCGATACCGTGGTCCACGTGCACGACGAAGTTTCCCGGCTTGAGGTCGCCGAAGTCGCTGAAGAACGTCGCCGTCTTCGGCCGCGTCTTCGCCCGCGCCGGCGTGGGGAGCGTCTCGAAGAGATCGCCGGTGCCGAACAGGACGACGCGGCTTTCCGGAAAAACCACGCCCTCGGCCAGCGGCGCCTTTACCAGGATCACCGCAGGCACGCTGCCCGCGCTCGAATCTCCGGCCAGGCGAGCGGTGGTGGCGTCGTCATCGAGCGCGCCAAGCTGGAACGGCATCTCGTACTCATGGCAGAGATCCGCCAGGCGCTCGATCTCTCCGGTGGAATCAGCCGACACGATGACGCGCTCGCCTGCCTCCAGCCGTCCGCGCACCTCCGCCAGAAACGCCTGCACGTTGCCGTGGTAGCGTGTCGTGGGCTGCGTGCGCAGCACGCGCGGCTCGCCGCCGTCGCCTCGCATCGCCAGGCGGGCCAGCGCCAGCCGCGACTGGCCCGCGAGCGCGCGTTCCCATTCCTCCGTCGTGAGGAAGAAACCCGCGGGCGGGCCCGCGGAGCTGGCCGCGGCACGCGCATGCACTTCGCTCACGTGCGCCTCGAACTTGTGCTGCGCTTCCGCGAGCAATTCCGGCTCGTCGAGAACAACGACGGCGCGGTCCAGCAAGTCGAATAGCGAGCCGCTTCCCTGCTCCGGCGCTGTCCAACCTTGCGTGCCGCTGAATTCGGCGAGCGGTGGAAGCGTGACGTGCTCCACCGGTCCGACGGAGCGCTGCGTTGCGGCGTCGAACTCGCGCAGGGATTCCACGGTGTCGCCAAACAGCTCGATGCGCACCGGGCGCGCGGCTTCAACCGGAAACACGTCCAGGATTCCGCCGCGCACGGCGAATTGCCCCGGCATCTCGACGATGTCCTGGCGCTCATAGCCCACCGAGCGGAGGTGTGCAAGCAGCTCTTCGAGCGAGACGTCGGCATCACGTGCGAGCGTCCGGCCGAGCACGGCGTAGAACTCCCGCTCGCGAAGGCGCATCAGCGCCGCCGCCGCCGAAGTGACCACGATATCGGCCGCTCCGCTGGCCGCGCGCCACAGCGTCACGGCGCGCGTCTCGAGGATTTCAGGGTGCGGCGCGAGGCCCTGCCAGGGCAGAGCGTCGAGCGCCGGAAGCGAGGTGACTTGCGCGGCTGGCTGGCGCGTCAGCGCAGAATAGAAAAACCGCAGCGGCTCGATCAGCGCTTCCATTCTCTGGTTCGATTCGACAAGAAAGAGCGCGGGCCGCCGCAACGCCGCGGCGGCATGCGCCACGACGAGCGCTTTCGCCGTGTCGGTCAGCCCGGCCAAGTGGACTTCGGCCGCGCCGCGCCGCAGGTCATCGAGCGAGTCTTCGAGTGACGCGTGCCGCGCGGTGCGCGCCAGAACTTCAGCGACCGATGGAAGGATCATGCTTGACGACCAGAGGGAGGAGCGCCTTTCCGCGAACTAGAGCCTGCGCTGCGGATTCGCGCAAGGATATCGCTCGTCGAATAGCCCGGCTCGTGCGGAACGCTGACCACGCGCCCGCCCGCAGCTTCGACTTCGGCGCGGCCAACGATTTCATCGGGGCCCCAGTCGCCGCCTTTGACCAGCACGCCGGGCAGGAGCGCGGCGATGAGTTGCTGCGGAGTCGCGTCGTCGAAAACCACAACGTAATCCACAGACGCGAGCGCGGCCAGAATCTCTGCGCGCTCGACTTGCGGCACGATGGGCCGGCCTTCGCCCTTCAGTTGCCGCACGCTTGGGTCGCTATTGATGGCCACGACCAGCAGATCGCCCAGCGCGCGCGCCTGTTCGAGAGATCGCAGGTGGCCCGGGTGCAGCAGGTCGAAACACCCGTTTGTGAACACGACGCGCTGCCCGTTGCGTTTCGCTTCGCGAACGGCCACAATCAGCTCGTCTTGCGATACCACGCGTCCCACTGGAAACTCTCCGCGGCGCGATTCGAACGGATCCTGCCCGCCGCCCGTCAAACACCATTTTATCACGCGCGCAAGGCACCCCGATGAAGCGCGGCGACTGGCTCTTTGCAGCGCTCGGCACGGTCCTGCTCGTCGCCGGGACGCACCTCATTCGAACGCACCGCGTGCCTGCGCGCGAACTCGTGCTCGACGAAGCCTGCCGGACGCCCGTCCTCGTCCAGGAGCCGCTCCATAGCGCCCCGATCGGCGCGGTCGTCGTCTTCCACGGCCTCTCCGCGAACCGCCGCCTGATGCAGACGCCGGGCCAGTGGTTCGCCGCGGTAGGGCTGCGCGTCTTCTTGGTGGATTGGCCGGGCCACGGCGACAGCACCGAGCCCTTCTCACTCGGCCGCGCGGAGCAGTGTGGGGCGGCGATCCTCGAATCGCTGGCACGCCGCGGCGAAATCAATCCTGAGCGCACGGTGCTGGCCGGCCATTCGATGGGAGGAGCCATTGCCATCCGGCTGGCCGACCGTTTCCCGGCGCTGGCCACCATCGCCATCTCGCCAGCGCCCGCGAACCTGCCGCGCCGCATGCCTTCGAACCTGCTGCTCGTGAGCGCGCAATTTGACATGCCGCTCCTCAGAACCGCGGCGCGCAATTATTTTCGTGCGGCGGGTGGAGAGCGCACCGCGCCCGCAGATTTTCTCGAACGGCGCGCCGCAAGACTCGACGACCTGGCCAACGCGACGCACGTCAGCGTGCTGTACGACCCACGCGTCAAACGCGCCAGTGCGGATTGGGCGCGGCGTGCTTTGCAGGAGAAGCCGCTCTCTCTCCTCCCGCCTGCCGCCACGGCTGCGCTCGGCAGCATGGTCGGTCTGGCCGGACTTCTATTTCTACTGCCTCTCGGTGCCAGCGCGCTCGCGCGCGCTTTCGGCGCCACGTCCACAAGCTCTCCGAGCCTGCGACAGGAATCGGCCGCACGCCTGCTTGCGCGCTGGACACTGGCGGGACTTCTTGCCGTCGGCGTGCTGAACTTCTGGGTGCCGCTGCGCGGGCTCCACCTGATGACCGGCGATTATCTGGCGTCTTTCCTGCTCATCGGCGCTCTTGTCCTGGTCCTGCTCATGGGCAAGGAAGTGCGCGGGTGCATGCGGCCTGACGGTCGGCCGATGGCGGTTGCGTCCGTTCTGGGGCTGGCGGTTGTTCTCGGGTGCGGCGCGTGGCTCAATTGGGAGCTGACCGACACCTGGATGAACACTGCCCGCTGGCTGCGCTTTGTGCCTCTGGTGCTACTCTGCTTGCCGTACTGCTGCGTGGAAGAGCTCGCGCTGGGGCCGCCCGGCGGGAGTCCGGCCAGCCAGCCGGGCAGGCCGCGGCGATTCCTGCTTTTTCTGGCACTGCGCGGCGTGCTGTGGCTGGCGTTGCTCTTCGGGCTGTTCGCTCTCCACAGCGGGCAGATCCTGTTGTTTCTGCTGATGGTCTACATGCTGGTTTTCTCGATCATCGCGCGGTGGGGCGCGGACCTGATATGGCGCCGCACGGGCTCTGCCGCAGGGGCCGCCGTGTTCAGTGCTATACTCGCAGCGTGGTTCCTGGCGGCGGTGTACCCTCTGACGTAACCAAGCCCGCGCCCCGTACGTCTCCAGTGGTGCGCACCCCGGGGCGGTCTTTCACTCGTTTATGCGCGAAATTGCGATTATAGGCGGCGGGCCTTCCGGAGCGCTCTGCGGCGAGCGGCTGGCAGGCGCAGGCGTCCGCGTCACGCTTTTCGACGAGCACCTGGCCTGGGAAAAGCCTTGCGGCGGCGGCCTGACGCATAAAGCCATCCAGGCGTACCCTTTCCTGCTCGACAGTCCGCACCCGAAGAAACTCGTTCATTCGATGGAGTTGATTTCGAGCCGCGGGCACCGCGCGCGGATGGAGCTGGGTCATCCCATCGTAATTTACTCGCGCGCCGTGCTCAACGGGCTGCTGCTGGACCGCGCCGAAGCGGCCGGCTGCCGCGTGGTTCGCGCGCATGTGGCGTCTCTCGATACGGCGGGCGAGCGTGTGCGCCTGAACGCCTCCGGAGTGGAACACGACGCCGACTTCGTCGTCGTCGCTGCGGGCGCGCGCAACCGCCTGCTGCCCGGCACGCGGCCGCTCGAGAAAAGCGATCTCGAGATGACGCTCGGCTACTTTGCCCCCGCCGAAGCCGACGAAATCAAAGTCAAATTCCTGCATCGCTTCGAAGGCTACCTGTGGTCGTTTCCGCGCTGCGATCATCTTTCGGTGGGCATCTGCGGAAGCATGGCGCGGCACACCAGCCAGGAGCTGCGCGGCCATTTGCACGACTTCATGCGCGAGGAAGGCATCTCCGCCGAGGGCGCGCGCTTCTACAGCCACGTGCTGCCCTCGCCCGAAGCGCACACGCTCAGCCGCCGGCGCGTGGTGGGCCGCAACTGGGCGCTCATCGGCGACGCCGCCGCCTGGGTGGACCCCATCACCGGCGAAGGGCTCTACTACGCGCTGCGCTCCGGCGATCTGCTGGCTGAAGCGCTCCTTGAGGGCAAACCCGAAGCCTACCCCGCGCGCGTGCGCGCCGATTTCACCGCCGAGCTCGAATTCGCCACGCGCATTGCGCGGCGCTTCTACCGCGGACGCTTTTTGGGCGGCGCGGTCACCACACGCATGATCCAGTTCGTGAAGCGCAGCCCCGCGTTCCGCTCGTTGATGGCCGACGTCTTCAGCGGCGCGCAGGACTACCGCAGCCTGAAGCGACGCTTGTGGGCGCAGGTGGGCATTACGATGACCGAAGTGATCTCGAGCCTGGTGAAGCCCGGCCAGGCGCTTGCCCGGCAGACGCCGCGCCGCGCAGCGCCTTCCGCGTGAGCGCCGATCCCGGCGCTGGCGCCGGGCTTTCGGCGCAGATTGAGAAGGAAGTCCCCCTCGAAAATACGGACTATACCTCTGGAGGCTGCTAAACTTTTTTCATTTGCTTCGGGGACTTCGTCCAGTCTAGTAGACCACGCGGCGCGCGGCAGCCTTGCGCGGCGGTGGAGGCACAACGGTGGCCATCTTGCGGATCATGGCCAGCACGAGGCGCTTATCGACATCGGAGAGCGTGGAGCTGTACTTCTTGATTTCCGAGAGGAAGCGGATTTCGTCTTCGGAGAGCTCTCCCAGCATGCGTTGCGTATCGCGATCGCGCGGCGTTTCCGCGCCGGGGAAGAAATCGGCCAGGCCGATGTCCATGGCCTCGGCGATTTTCGCCAGCGTCTCGAGCGAGGGCACGGTGTGCCCGTTCTCCACGCGCGAGAGGTAGCAGCGCAGAAGGCCGGTGCGGCGCTCGATGTCGCCCTGAGAAAGTCCTCGCTGCCCGCGATAGCTGCGGATCACTTCGCCGATGTTCACCTTGGGTTTTTCTTTTGGCACCGGCTGCGCCCTCAGTGTTTCGGTATTTTACGCAGCGCTTCTCGACCGCGCAAGCGGATTCTTGCCGCGCTAGACACACACAGCGGGAACGGAGCTTATCGCCGCGCGAGCTTCACGGTGAACGGCTGCTCGATGCGGAACTCCAGCATCGTTTCGCTGGGCACGCGCACCTGCTCGCCCTTGGTCAACACCTGAATCGCGGTGCCCGCGCCGGCGCCCACGCCCGCGCCGATGGCCGCACCTTTGCCGCCGCCGGCAATCGCGCCAATCACTGCGCCAATCACCGCGCCGCCACCGACTTTCTTGGCCGTATCGCCGCCGCGCGATTTCCCGGAGACTTCGTAGTCGCCGCTCATGATGGGCTGCAACTGCTGGTTGATTAGAATGTCGGTCAACTCGAGCTTCAGTTGCGACCGGCCTGAGAGTTTTCCGGCCTCCTTCGCTTCCGCCAGGCGGCCGTAGACGTCCGTGCCCTTTGGCGCCACGACGGTATCGGCCACAATCAGGTCTTCCTCGAGGCTGGCGCGGAAGCGGTCGCCGACTTTGTTCTTGTCGGAGTCCACGCTGTCAATCATGCGCACCAGGATGCGCGTGCCCGCCGGCACCGTCACTTCATCGCGCGGCGTGTCGCGCCGGCGCTCGCGATCCTCCCGCTGGGCCGGCTTGGGCGGACCTTCCGCGTCCTCCTCGGCCATCTTCGCGTCGCCCCGAAACGTCAGCGCGACGATCTGCTCCACCGGGTAGAGCTCCACCTGCCCCTTCACGAGGAACCGGATTTGCGATTGCGTCCCGCCGAGGTACTTGCCTTCGATCACGCGGCCGTCTTTCATCTCCAGCGTATCGGCGGCGGTGGAGACCGCAAACGCGAACAGGCTCACCAGCGCCACAAGCGCTGCGTTCTTGAAGAATCGTTTCATCATGCCCCCCAGATTCAGGATCGCCGGGTCTCGAGCCGGGCTCCGGCCTGCGGCGGACCCTCTATCTATAGGCTGGAAGCCTAGGATACACCTTTCAGTTGCCTGGAAAAAATGCGCGGTGTTCCGCCGCGGCTATTCGACGGCTTGATACAGCGCGCGCGCAATCCTGGCCATTAGCGCCGCGCTCTGCTTCGAGTCCGCAATCCCGCGCGTCAGAATGACCAGCACAAACGGCCGCCGGGCATAGACGATCGCGGCGTCGTGATGAACCTTTGTAATCGCACCCGTCTTGTGCGCCACGGGAGTCCCCGGCGGCAGTCCCGCGGGGATGGACTCGTTGAGCTGCTGGCGCTTGAGGATCTCGACCATCTCGCGGCTGGCGCTTGCGTCCACCGCCCTGCCCTGTGCAATCGCCTCGAGAAGCGCCAGCAGCCCCCGCGCCGTCGTGGTGTTGTTGAGCCCTGCGGCAAACGCCTTGCCGTCTTCCACGCCGCGCAACAGGTTCATCCCGTCGGCGCGCAGCACGTGCACGCGGCGCCGGATGCTTTCGACGCCGAGCTTTTCGATCAATAGGTTCGTGGCCAGGTTGCTGCTGACTGTGATCATCTTTTCGCAGAGCTGCCGCAGGGTCAGCGTGCGCCCGACAAGCTTGTACACTTCCTCGTCGGAATCATCCCCGGGGTTGAGCCTGTAGGTGCTGGCGTCCACGATGCTGTAGAACTCGTTCTTCACCGGCAGCGGATCGTCCAGCCGTAGCTTTCCCGCGCGCGCCTGCGCAAACAGCTCGATCATCACCGGCACCTTCATCGTGCTCGCAGCGTGGTAAGCAACGTCCGGCTGAACGAGGAGCGCGGCCCTGCCATCGAGCGTGTGAAAGGCCACGGCCACTTCGCCGCCGCTTGCGCGAATCAGTCGCTCAACTTCCGCGCGCGCTTGCGCCAAACGGCTGCGCGGCGCCTCGGTCTGCGCAAGAGCGGGGACCGCACCCGCCAGGAACAACAGCAAGCCAAAAAATGTGCACCGAAGGCAACGCACCGCCGGAAACCTCCCCTGTTCGCAGCGTATTCTACGACACCGTTGCCCGAGAAGCGTGTAAGGGAGAGATGGCGCGGAGGAAGGCGGGGCTTGCCTAGGATTCCGCGTGCCAAAAGCCGCGAACCGGCTGCGCGAACGCCACGCCCACCTCGATTCGCTCGGTTTGCGGCGCGCCGACGTAGACGACGTGGCACTCCTGTTCCTGCCGCGTACCTTTGTTGGTGAGCAGCAGCCGCTGGCCGCGCCGCACGCCCGTCGTCAGAGTCAGCGAGCCGCCGTAGGCGTTCACGCCCGTCGTTTCCGTTTCTTCGTGGAAGGGCTCTTGGTTCGAGCGGTGGCCGTAAACAAAGACCGAGACGCGCAGCGGCACGCGCGGTTCGCGACGCCGGTCGCTGCCGTTCTTGCCGGCCGCGCCGGGCGTCGCGTCGGAAGTCCTCTTCCTGTGTTTTTCTGCGCTTTTTAGGGCTTCCCAGATGCGGCTCAAGGCTCGATTCCCTCGGGGCTGGGCCAATCGCGTGGCCGCCCCCACGATAGCGGCGGGCCTATGCCGCGGCGAGGAATCTTGGCGCGCCGCTGGCCAATCCGTTAACCCCTGCGGATGAGCGCGGGCTGCGGCTGCGCGCCCGGCCCGCGTGAAGATTTTTCCGTAACCTTTCGGTGCGCCATCGGTTTATACATAGGGGACACGGCGGGTGAGGAACCGGGCTTGAAGAGGACCGCACCGCGCACGTGGAGGGCCCGTTCGGCAACTCCTGGTACATCGCCACGCACATCAAGGACGCCCCGATGTAGAAGGTGTGCCGGCAGCGGAGAGACGAACCCATGAGCGAGACAGAGCCGCTGATTCGCAACATCTCGGATACCGCACGCTGGGCCGCGACATACCGCGCGGGGGAGACGGACCGACCGGACGCGCTCTTTCGCGATCCGTTCGCGCGGCGCCTGGCCGGAGCGCGCGGCGAACAAATCGCCGAGTCCATGCCCTTCAGCCAGAAGAGCACGTGGTCCTGGGTGATGCGCACCTATTTGGTCGACCACTTCATCACGGAGCAGGTGCAGCAGGGCGTGGATATGGTCATCAACCTCGCCGCGGGTCTGGATGCGAGGCCGTATCGGATGGCTCTGCCTGCATCGCTCAAATGGATTGAAGTGGACCTTCCCGAAATCCTGACCTACAAGGAAGAAATCCTCGCCGGCGAGAAGCCGGTGTGCGCGCTGGAGCGCGTGCGCCTGGACCTGTCGAATCTCAGCGGCCGGCGCGAGCTGTTCGAGCAATTGGGCGGCACCGCAAACAAGGCGCTGGTCATCACCGAAGGCCTCCTGGTTTATTTGACTGCGGACGAAGTCGGGTCGCTTGCCCGGGACTTGGCCGCTCCGCGCAGCTTTCAGGGCTGGATTTTGGATATTGCTTCACCGGGCCTGCTGCGCATGCTCCAGAAGAAAATCGGCTCGCAAGTGAGCCAGGCGGGCGCCCCTTTGAAGTTTGGTCCCAAGGAAGGACCGGGATTCTTCGCGCCGTACGGCTGGAAGCCGCTCGGCGTGCGCTCGCTGCTCAAGGAGGCTGCGCGGCAGAAGCGGCTTCCGATCTTTCTGCGGCTCATGGCGCTGCTGCCGGAATCAAACGGCGCACAGGGTTCGCGGCCCTGGTCAGGCGTCTGCCTGCTTGCAAAGCAATGAGTGCTCGCTGACTAGAGGAGGGGCGGGCCCTCGCGTCTGTCCTTCCGGGGTGAACAAACTGTCTCTCGAGGGAATCCGCTTTTCGAGCTCGCCAGCGATTGCTTTCGCGCGCCGAACGGCGCTGCCTTCTTGTTCGTTGTTGGCCGGCTTGAACGTCAAGCCGATGGCACCGATGGTCTTGCCCGCAGCGTCGTGCAGCGGCAGCGTGACATCGAAGTTCTGGCCCTCGCGGAGCGCCACGGGCTGTCCCGTCTTCATAGCTTGTAAATCCTCGGGGTCTGACTTCTGACCAATCTTCGCAGGAACGTTGGACGCAACAATGATGTTCTCGGCGCTGCGCGGAGGCGTGACGTGGAGACCGATCCGCACCAGGTCGGGATGTTTCCTGGCCAGGTCATCCACGAGCTTCTGGGCAAGAGTCGACGCCCGGGGAGAAGCGCTCGCCGACGCAACGAGGTCTTCCACTGTCAGGTCGTCGAAGGAGATCACCGAATCGGCTTTGGTCCACAGGCCGATCTTTCCCGCTTCCTTGAAAGTGTTGTCCTTCGCCGTAATCTTGAGCTGGCCGTCGTAATAGCACCGAAACTCGTCGCCCCGTGCCTCCACGCGGATTTCGTGCCAGGCGTGGGGCGTGACCGTGAAATTTGCTCCGGCAAATTGAACGCGCCGGCCGTTGACAACATGGTAGAGGCGAAAATTGTTCTCCAGGGCGTTGGCGCGCACAATGTAGTAATTGTCTTTGTCCCGCAATCGGAAGACGAGCCCGGCGCCCTGATCCACCGTGCCGGAAATGGTCTTGAACTTCACGCTGAGTGCCAGGTCTTTGTAGCTTGTGCCCTCGGCGATCGCGAGCGGAAAGCGGTAGTCGGTCTTATCCTGCGTGGTTTGGGCGAGAACGTTCGGCCGTGACGGCGCCGAGGGATCGGCCGTCACCACCCACGCGCCAATGCTGCCCTGCCCCGTCAAGGCCGAAGTGAAACCGGCTGGAGGCTTCCCGGCCGCGTCTTGGTCAAAGTTCCAGACGCGCTTGCCCGATTGCGCAGAGGCTCGCGGGGCGAAAAACAGAAGGCTTAAAGCGAGCAAAGAAAGACAAACCCTCAGAGAACTTTCGTTCGGGCGCATGACGCTCCTCTCCGGAATCCTGAGTGGCAGACCTCCCAGGGAATCATGGTGCTGGAGGAGGGGGTCGAACCCTCATGGTACTAAGTACCATCGGATTTTGAGTCCGACGCGTCTGCCAGTTCCGCCACTCCAGCCTGTTGTAACAGCAAAGTAGCATGCCCGCGCAATTCGCTCAAGCTGTGTCCGCCTGCTTGCCAAGCAGAACTGCTGCGACTAGACTTCGGCTTCAGTGAAGAATTCCAAGCCGGGGCGTCATGAGGCGCGGCGCGCCTCCGCCCAAAGATGAGCGAGACCTCCCAAAGCCCCGTTCCTCCCCCAGACGGCTCCTGGCGGCGCGGTTTCTGGAGCCTGATCGCCACGCAGTTCCAGGGCGCCTTCAACGACAATGCAGTGAAATTCCTGGTGATTTACATCGTCGTGGCCATGGAGTTTCCCGAGCAGAAGCGCGACTTCCTGGTTCTGGCCGTCGGCGCGCTGTTTGCCCTGCCCTTCATTTTCTTCTCGATGACCGGCGGCTATCTGGCCGACCGCTTCAGCAAGCGCAGCGTCACCATCGGCACGAAGCTGATGGAAGTGGGCGTGATGACCTTCACCATGGCCGCCCTCGCGCTGCGCAGCCTGCCGATGGAAGCCGGCGCAGTATTCCTCATCAGCTCGCAGGCCGCACTCTTCGGCCCCTCGAAATACGGCCTGCTGCCCGAACTGCTGCCCGAGAAGGAATTGTCCTGGGGCAACGGCGTGATCGAGCTCGGGACGTTCCTTGCCGCCATCACCGCGACGATGACGAGCGGCTTCCTGGCCGAGCGCTTCCGCGGACGGCCGATATGGTCCGGCGTCGCGCTGCTCAGCTTCACGCTGTTCGGACTCGTCACGAGCCTGGGCATCACGCGCGTCCCCGCTGCAAAACCCGAAAAGCGCTTCCACTGGAATCCGCTGGGCGACCTGGCCGCGCAGCTGCGCATTATTCGCCGCGACAGAGTCCTCGGCTGGGCCGTGCTCGGCAACGTCTATCTCTGGTTCCTCGCCTCGCTGCTGCAGTTCACGATCGTGGTGTATGGACACGATGTGTTACATGTCGGCGAGACGCACGTCAGCTACCTGCAAGCCGCGGTAGGCATCGGCATCGGCCTGGGGAGCCTCGCCGCGGGCTATCTCTCCGGCGGCAAGATCGAATACGGCCTGATTCCGATGGGCGCGGTCGGCATGACCGTGTTCGGCTTCCTTGTGGGGCGCCACGGTCTGTCGCTCGCGAACGCTGCCGCCGACCTCGCGCTGCTCGGCTTCTTCGGCGGCTTCTACGCCGTGCCCATCAACGCGCTGATCCAGCACCGGCCCAATCCCGAAGACAAGGGCAGCGTGATTGCCGCGGCAAATCTCCTGTCGTTCATCGGCGTGTTCACGGCGGCGGGCGTCTATTTCGGACTTGCGAGCGGCCTGCACTTGAGCCCGCGCGGCGTTTTCCTGGGCGGCGCGGTGATGACGCTGGCCGCGACGTTCTACACCGTTTACCTGCTGCCGGATTCGCTGCTGCGGTTTGTGCTCTGGTTGTTGACTCACACGATCTACCGCATCCGCGTGGAAGGTCGCGACAACATCCCCGAGCGCGGCGGCGCGCTGTTTGTCTCGAACCACATGTCCATGGCCGACGCGTGCCTGCTGATTGCTTCGACCGACCGCCCGATCCGCTTCATCATGTACAAGGGCTCGTACGACAAGCCGTTCATCAAGCCGTTCGCGCGCATCCTCCAATGCATCCCGATTTCCTCGGAGTCGCGCCCGCGCGACATGATTCATTCGCTGCGCATCGCCACCGAGGCCATCAAGAACGGCGAAGTGGTCTGCATCTTCGCCGAAGGCCAGATGACGCGCATCGGGCAGATGCTGCCCTTCCGCCGCGGCTTCGAACGCATCATGAAGGGCGTGGACGCGCCGATTATTCCCGTGAACCTCGACGGCGTGTGGGGCAGCATCTTCAGCTTCGAGCGCGGGCGCTTTTTGTGGAAGCTGCCGCGGCGCATCCCGTATCCGGTGACGGTCAGCTTCGGCACGCCCATGCCGCCGGACGCGACACCTGTTGAGGTGCGCCAGGCCGTGCAGGAGCTGCACACGGCCGCCTACCGCTACCGCAAAGCGCGCATGCGCACGCTGGGCCGCGCGTTAATCAATACGGCGCGGCGGCATCCCCTGCGCTTCGCCATGGCCGATGCGCGCACGCCGCGGCTCCGCTTCGGTGCCGCGCTCGTGCGCACGATTTTCCTCGCGCGGCGCCTGCGCAAAACCTGGCAGGGCCAGCGCATGGTGGGCATCCTGCTGCCGCCGTCGGTGGCAGGCGCGCTCGTGAATTTCGCGGCCGTGCTGCTGGGGAAAATCCCCGTCAACCTGAACTACACAGCTTCGAACGAAATCCTGGCTTCCTGCGCGCAGCAGTGTGAGTTGAAAACGGTCATCACGTCGCAGGCATTTCTCGAGCGCGTGCCGCTCGAAGTGCCCGGTCAGAAGGTGCTGCTCGAAGAGCTCGCCGCCAAACCGCGCGCGATGGAGAAGCTCGCGGCGCCGGTCATGGCCTGGCTGGTGCCGGCGCGCTGGCTCGAGAAAGCGCTGGGCCGCGAAGCGCCGGCGGCGCTGGACGACTTGGCCACCGTGATCTTCTCGAGCGGCAGCACGGGCGACCCCAAGGGCGTGATGCTCTCGCACTACAACATCGGCTCGAACATCGAGCAGGTGGGGCAGACGTTCATGCTCCACGGGAGCGACAAGCTGCTCGGCGTGCTTCCCTTCTTTCATTCCTTCGGCTTCACCGTGACGCTGTGGCTGCCGGCAGTGCTCGGCGTGGGCGTCGTGTATCACCCGAATCCGCTCGATCTGACGGCCATCAGTGAACTGTGCCGCAATTACAAGATCACGTTCCTGCTCGCCACGCCGACGTTTCTCCAGGCCTACATGCGCCGCTGCACGCCGGAGGATTTCGGCAGCCTGCAATTTGTGCTTGTCGGCGCAGAGAAGTTGCCCGAGCGCGTGGCGCTGGCGTTCGAAGACCGCTTCGGCATACGCCCGCTCGAGGGCTACGGCTGCACGGAATGCGCGCCCGTGGTGGCGGTGAATACGCGCGACTTTCGCGCGCCAGGCTTCCGCCAGGTGGGCGGCAAACGCGGAAAGATCGGCCACCCGCTGCCGGGCGTCAGCGTGCGCGTGGTGTCTCCCGAGACGCTGGAGCCATTGCCTCTGGGCCAGGCCGGGCTGCTGCTGGTGAGGGGGCCGAACGTGATGCAGGGCTACCTGGGACGGCCGGACAAGACGGCGGAGGTCCTGCGCGACGGCTGGTACGTGACCGGCGACATCGCCGCGCTCGACGAGGACGGCTTCATCACGATTACGGACCGGCTATCCCGCTTCAGCAAAATCGCCGGCGAGATGGTGCCGCACATCAAGATCGAAGAGAAGCTTCACGACCTGGCGGGCGCCACCGAGCAGAGTTTCGTCGTGACGGCCGTGCCCGACGGGAAAAAGGGCGAGCGGCTCGTCGTGCTGCACACCCTGCCGGAGCACCAGCTCAAGGAGACGCTGGAAAAACTCGCGCACTCCGATCTGCCGAACCTGTGGACTCCCCGCCCGAACCAATTCTTCCGCGTGGAGAAATTGCCCATGCTGGGCACAGGGAAACTCGACCTGCGCCGCGTGCGCGACCTGGCGCTGGAACTGTCCGTCGAAGGCTAGACCTCCGCTCCTGCCTCCTCAGAAAATCGAAAACTTCACGCGCAGAAACTTCTTCGGGTTCTGGCGGAACTCGCCGATCAGCAGGCGCAAGTCGCCGGACAGGCCGGTCAGGTTATCGTAGAACTGCGGGTCACTGAAGAATTTTCCGGCCGTTGTCTGGTTTGAATTGAGCCGGGCGGTGGCGGTCTCGAGGTTCGTGCCGACCTCGCGCCACTTGTTGTAGAGCGTGTCGTCGACGGCCAGCCGGCCGAGCGTGCCCTTGCCCGCGCGAACGTCGCCTACGATCGCATTTCCCCTGTCCAGAAACTGCTTTGCGCTCTCGTGGATGCTCGGGTCGTAGATGATCCGCCCGAGCGTGCCCTTTTGCCCCTGGACGTCGCCCAGGATGCTGTCGAGCCGGACCGCGGCGGAATTCACCCGCTGGTACATCTCGTCGCTGGCCACCAGCTTGCCGAGCGAGCCCTGGCCGCCCTCAACGCGCGCGACGATGTTGTCCAGCCGTACGAGCGTCGTGTTGATCCGTTTGTACGCCGTCTCGTCGGTCAGAAGTTTTCCCAGCGTGCCGCGGCCGCGCTGGAGGCCGTCGACGATTTCGCGCACCTGCACGGACATGGCGTTCAGGTTGGCGGTCAGGTCCGCGCTGCGCTCGACGATCTGCTTGATGGCCTTTTCTTCGCGGCCCGGAATCTCGTCGCCATCCTTATATACGGCGCCCGTCAGGCCGCGCGAGATGCTGACGTAGCGGTTGCCCAGCAACCCCTCGGTGATCAGGCCGGCGGTGGAATCGGTGCGGACGTAGCTCTCAAACTTCCGGCTGACCCGCATCGCAACCTTGATGTTCCGCGCCGGGCCTTTCGGCTCGGTGTTGATGCTGATGGCCTCCACGTTGCCGACTTCGACGCCGTCCAGGCGCACCGGGGCGCCGACGGTGAGTCCCTCCACCTCGGGCAGGTACGTCACCAGGCGATACTTCGCGCCGAGGAATCCCCCGCCGGTGACGTAGAAGATCGCCACCGCAAGGATAAACATCGCCACCAGAACAAATAGACCGACACGCAGTTCGGTCCAGGTCAGTTGCTTGCGTTGCGGCATAGCCGGCCTCCTCCGTGGCTTTCCAGTTGTTGCTTCGATCTCGCTCGAGTCTTGCCCAAGCCCTTGACGAATATGCGCGTCACACCAGAAAGCTATGCAAGTAGGAATCCTTGGATTCCAGAACGCTCTCCGGATTGCCCTCGAAATACACGCCGCCATCGCGCAAGACCAGAAACCGCGTCGGGGCAGAGCCGTTGCGCGAGGCGCCGTGCACGCGCGTCACGCGCTTCGTCTCCGGATCAAACTGGAAGTTGGCGAGCGCAAAAGCGTCCTGCAAGCGGTGCGTCGCGAGCAGCGACGTGACGCCCTGCAAGTCGCGCAGCCGCAGGATCAGCGTGATGATCGTCTGCGACGTCACCGGGTCGAGCCCCGCCGTCGGCGAATCGTAGAGCACGATCGGCGGCCGGCTGACGAGCGCGCGCGCAATCGAGACGCGCCGCCGCATCCCGCCGGAGAGCTCCGAGGGCAGCTTCTCCATCGCCGCTTCCATCTCCACGAAGCGCAGCGCTTCGCGCACGCGCGACTCGATTTCCTCCTCCTCTACGTTCTCTTCGCGCAGGCGGTAGGCCACGTTGTCCGCCACGTTGAGCGAATCGAACAGCGCGCCTTCCTGAAAAACGAAACCGATCTCACGGCGGAAATCGAGCAGCTCCTTCTCCTTCATGGCCGTCAAATCGTGCCCCAGCACAACCACGCGGCCCGCATTCGGCTGGAGCAACCCCGCGGCGAGCTTCAATGCCAGCGTCTTGCCCGTGCCCGTCTCGCCGATCAGCACCTTGGTTTCGCGAGGCGCCACCTGGAACGAAATTCCACGCAGGACATCGCCTTCTTCGAAGCCGATGCGGACATTTTCGAATTGAATGACCGGCTGGTTCGTCTGGACGTTGCTCATGCGGGCAGCACGGCGAGCGTGCTCGGGGCGGGCGTGGATGCAGGCTGCAACAATTCTCGGCGGCAATGGGACGTGCCGGGCGCCATGCGCAGATTATAGATGCAAATGCCCCGCGTGCGGGACAGCAAACAGCGCCGGAGCCGGCGGGAACTCCGATCCCCTCTTTCCCACCCCTAGAAGACGTGGGCACTGAGGTACAGCATGAGCTTTGTGAGGAAGAAATTCGCAATCAAGATGAAGACCGAAGAGGCCACCACGGCCTGCGTCGTCGCCCGGCCCACGCCCTGCGTCCCGCCGCGCACGGTCAGGCCCTGATAACACCCTACCGTGGAGAGAATGAAGCCGAAGATCAGGGGCTTCGTCATGCCCTGGACGATGTCGGCGAATGCGAGCGCATCAATGGCGCGCGTCCAGTATTGCACCGGGTTCAGACTCAGCTCGAACGAGGAGACCACGAACCCGCCGACGAGCCCGATGAAGTCCGCCACCGCCGTGAGCAAAGGCAGCATCAGCACGGTGGCCACCACGCGCGGCGTCACCAGCTTCCGCGTCGGATCGGTGCCCATCGCGCGCATCGCGTCCACCTGCTCGGTGACGAGCATCGAGCCCAGCTCCGAGGCAATCCCCGAAGAATTGCGCCCCGCGACCAGCAGGCCGGTGATCGTCGGGCCCAGTTCGCGCACCAGCGCCAAGGCCACCACGTCGCCGGTCAGCGCCGTCTGCCCAAAGCGCTCGAACTGCGACGCCGTCTGCAGCACCAGCACCGCGCCAATGAAGAAGCCCGTCAGGATCACGATGGGCAGCGAGCCCACGCCAATGATGTCCATCTGGTCAAAGGTGTCGGGAAAGTAGCGCGGCCCGGTGAACAGGTTCGTTACGGAGCGGGCCGAAAGCAGCGCGTAGTCCTGCAAGGCCAGGATGCGCCGCTTCACGGCATCCGCGACGATCCCCAGGGCGGAGGGCGTCTCGTTGGCCGTCAATGTTTTCGGTTCGATGGCTGCCATTACGTCCCGGAGACGCGCTCCGGGCGATTCAACTCAGGAAGCGTAACGTTCGCCCAGAGGAAGGTCAAGGGGCGCTCGCCTGCGTCTGCGGCCCCAAGCGCGCAACTGGACGCCCTCCCATGGCTCCGGTAGAATGCGGAGCCTCTGCGCGGCCACGCGCGGCTCCCTATGTTGCGCTTTGTCACTGCCGGAGAGTCTCACGGACAGGCCCTGATCGCCTGGATTTCCGGCTTGCCCTCCGCGCTTCCTGTGGATTTGGACTTCATCAACTACGACCTGCACCGGCGGCAACTCGGCTACGGGCGCGGCGGCCGGCAGAAAATCGAGAAAGACCGCGTCGAAGCGCTGGCCGGCATCCGCCACGGGCAGACGATCGGCGCGCCCGTTGCGCTGCGCATCGAAAACCGCGATTGGCCGAACTGGGAGAAGGCGCTGCCCGTCGAAGACGCGGCCGGCGCGGAAGATGCTCAGCGGCCGCTGACCGCTCCGCGGCCGGGGCATGCCGACCTGGCCGGTGCGCTCAAGTTCAACCTGCACGACGCGCGCTACGTACTCGAACGCGCCTCCGCACGCGAAACAGCGGCGCGCGTGGCCGCCGGGGCGATGGCCAAGCTGCTGCTGCGCCAATTCGGCGTCGAAGTCCTAAGCCACGTCATCGCCGCCGGCAAAGTGCGCCTGGAGCGCGCGGCGACCTGGGAAGAGATTCAGAGAGTCTGCGCCAATCTGGAATCGCCGCTGCGCTGCGTGGATGCTGCGGCCGAATCGCGCATGAAGGCGGAAGTGGACCAGGCGCTGCGCGCCGGCGATTCCGTCGGCGGCATCTTCGAAGTCGTCGCGCACAATGTCCCGCCGGGCCTGGGCGCGCATGCGCAGTGGGACGAGAAGCTCGACGGGCGCCTGGCGCGCGCGGTGATGTCCATCCAGGCGGTGAAGGCCGTCGAAATCGGCAACGGCGTCGCGAGCGCCACGTCCTACGGCTCCGAAGTGCAGGACGAGATTCGCTACGACGCAGTGCGCAAGCGGTTCGTGCGGCCCACGAACCGCGCCGGCGGTCTTGAAGGCGGCATCACGAACGGCGAAGACGTGATCGTCCGCGGTTACCTGAAGCCGATCTCCACACTGCGGCGGCCGATGGAGACTGCGGACCTGAAAACGAAGGAAACCGTGAAGGCCGCCTACGAGCGTTCGGATATCTGCGTCGTGCCTGCAGGCGGGATCGCCGGCGAAGCCATGGTCGCCTTTGTGCTGGCGCAGGCGTTCCTGGAAAAGTTTGGAGGCGACAGCCTCGGAGAAACCCGTCGCAACTTCGACGGCTACCAACGTCAACTCGATGAGTTCTAGCTCGCGAGCAAGAATGATCTATCCCATCACGAAGTTTGGCGCAGCGGTGCTGGAGAAGACGGCGGCGCCGGTGAAGAAGTTCGACGACGAGCTGGCCAAGCTCTGCGCCGACATGTTCGAGTCCATGTACGCAGCGCAGGGCGTGGGCCTGGCGGCGCCGCAGATCGGCATGAGCCTGCGGCTCGCCGTGGTTGACGTGACTTTAGGCAAGAACCCGGAAGGCAAGCTCGTGCTGGCCAACCCTGAGATTATTCATGTCGAAGGCGAGCAGCGCGAAGAGGAAGGCTGCCTTTCTGTTCCCGGATTTCGCGGGCACGTGCTGCGGCCGCAGTACGTCACCATTCGTGCGCAAGACGCAAAGGGCCAGAACTACGAGATGCGCAGCGAAGGTTTGCTCGCGCGCGCGTTTTCCCACGAAATCGAACACTTGAACGGCATCCTCTTCCTCCAGCACCTGAGCCTGCTGAAGCGCGACCTGATCAAGCGCAAGATCCGCAAACTGCGAAAGTCCGGCGATTGGTAGGCGCGGCCGGCGCTCCCCACATGCGCATCGTCTTCTGCGGCACACCGGAGTTCGCGGTACCCACGCTCAGACAGCTGATTGCGGAGCCTGATTTCACCGTCGAGGCCATCGTCACGCAGCCCGACCGACCGCGCGGGCGCGGGCAGAGGGTCGCGTCGTCCCCGGTGAAGGATGTCGCGCTCGACGCCGGGCTCCATGTCTATCAGCCGGAGAATATCAAGTCCGATTCGGCCTTCGAATTCTTCAAGCGTGCCTCCGCGGACGCAGTGGTGATCATCGCCTACGGCCAAATCATCCCGCCGCGCCTGATCGAGATTCCGCGCCTCGGCTGGATCAATCTGCACGGTTCCCTGCTGCCCAAATATCGCGGCGCGGCCCCGGTAAATTGGGCGATCGCAAACGGTGAAGGGCAAACAGGAATCACGACGATGCAGATTGACGCCGGCGTCGATACCGGACCTATCCTGCTGCAACAACCCATCGAGATCCGCGCGGATGAAACCGCGCCGGAGCTCGCCGAGCGCATGGCTGAGGCTGGCGCGCCGCTTGTCGCGGAGAGCCTGCGCAAGCTCGACCGCGGCGAGATCACGCCCCGCGCGCAGGACCATTCGCAGGCCACGCCTGCGCCGATTCTGAAAAAAGAAGATGGTCGGCTGAACTGGAACCTCACGGCGCAGCAAATCTACAACCGCACTCGCGGGCTGCAGCCCTGGCCGGGGGCATACACGAACTTCCGCAGGCAGCTCTGCCACGTCTGGGGCCAGCCGGCAGCGGGCGAAGAAGCAACGCCGGGCGCAGCACCCGGCACGCTCGCCGCGGCCGAAGGCGACACGCTTGTGGTTTGCGGAGAAGGAACGTGGTTGCGCCTCGAGCACGTTCAACTCGCGGGCCGCAAGCGCATCACGGCGCGCGAATTCGCAAACGGCGCCCGGCTCCAGCCCGGCGAACGTTTCGGCGCGTAGGCCGGCTCATGGCAGTGACACCTGCACGGCGAATCGCTTTCGAAGTCCTGCGGCGCGTCGAGGCCGAAGGCGCTTACGCCGCCGATCTGCTGCACGCGCGCCTGGGCGAGCGCACCAAACCCGCGGACGCCGCGCTGGCCACCGAGCTTGTCCTCGGCGCGCTGCGCTGGCAGCGGCTGCTCGATTTCCTGCTGAAACGGTATCTCGAGCGCCCCGCCGTGGGCCTCGATCTCGAAGTGCGCATCGCCCTGCGTCTCGGCCTCTACCAATTGCGCTGGCTCACGCGCATTCCCGCGCGCGCCGCGGTCAGCGAATCGGTGGAGCTCACGCGGCTGGCGCGAAAAAGTTCGGCCGCTGCGCTCGTCAACGCCGTGCTGCGCCGCGCCGCTTCACAGGCCGCTGAGCCACCTGAGCCTCTGCTTCCCACGAGCCTGCCGTTGGCCGAGCGGCTGGGTATTCTGCATTCGCATCCCACCTGGATGGTCGAGCGGTGGCTCGCGCGCTTCGGCGAACAGCGCGCAATAGCTCTGCTCGAAGCCAACAATCGCCCGCCGCACTCGACCTGCGTCTTGCACGAGCCTGCGAGGCGCGAGGAAGTGATTCGCGCACTCGAAGAGGCAGGATTGACGGTTGCACCCGGCCGGTGGTTGAAAGCGGCGCTGACGGTGAGCGGCGGAAACGTCACGGCCACGAGCGCTTTCCGCCGGGGCGCAATCTCGATTCAGGACGAGGCGTCGCAGATGATCGCGCTGCTGGTGGACGCGCAATCCGGAGACTCCGTGCTGGATTTGTGCGCAGCGCCAGGAGGAAAAACAGCCACGCTGGCACGCGCCGCGGGTCCCGGAGCGCTCGTCGTTGCGGCGGACTTGCATCCGCACCGCCTGCGCGCGATGGGAGCGCAGCTTGCGCGGCTCAACCTCGGCTTCGTTCATCGCGTTGCGCTCGACGCAACCGGGGCGCTTCCCTTCTCTCGCAATTTCGCCCGCATCCTGGTGGATGCGCCATGCTCCGGCACGGGCACGCTCGCGCGCAATCCGGAAATCCGCTGGCGGCTGCAACCGGAAGATCTCGCCGACCTCCACCGCCGCCAGGCCGCGCTGCTGCGCAACGCACTCGAGCATCTGGCGCCCGGCGGGCGGCTGGTCTATTCCACCTGCGCGCTCGAGCCGGAGGAGAACGAGGCGGTCATCGCCGAAGTCCTCGCCGGGAACATCACTCTTCGCTGCGTATCGGCCGCACCGGCGCTTCTGCCGTATCTCACTACAGGCGCAGACGCCCAGCGCCTGTTCGATCAGGAAGGCAACTTCCGCACGTTTCCGCCGGAGCATGGAACCGACGGCTTCTTCGCCGCCGTGCTCGAACGCACAACCGCGCGCGGTTGAAGCGCCTGCGCGCGCGTGCTACGCTCGCGGCATCATGGATTTTCGCCAACGCCTCGACTGGCTGTTGCGCATGGCGCTGCTGGTGTTCATCCTGGCGGGGACCGCATTTCTGAGCGCCATCACGGCAATTCGTCTGGCCATCCACGGCCGCGAAGTGGAAGTGCCCAACCTTGTGGGCAAGAGCCTGCCGGACGCGCAGAACCTGCTTGCGGGACGCAGCCTGGAAATTCGCGTGGCTGACCGCGTCTTTAGCGATCTGCCGGTAAATTCGGTGGTGCGGCAAAGCCCGCCAGCGGGCATGCGCGTGAAGGTGCGGCAGCGGGCGCACGTGGTGCTCAGCCTGGGACCGCGGCAGGTGGCCGTGCCGCTGCTCGAAGGCAGGAGCTTGCGTGCGGCCCGCGTGGAATTGTTGCGCAGCGGCTTGCAGATCGGCGAGATCTCGAGCGTCTATCTTGGTGACTCGGCCAGCGACGCCGTCATACAGCAGGACCCCCGGCCCGGCGGCGGCATGGCCAGCCCCCGCGTGAACTTTCTCGTTTCGGGGGGCGCGCGCGAGGCCGCCTACGTGATGCCGTATCTGGTCGGCCTCAGCCAGAGCGAAGCGCAGCGCCAGCTCGCTCCCGCCGGCGTCAAGGAGCTCAAGATCACGCCGGTGCAGGCGCCCCAGTGGCCGCGCGGCACCGTCATCGAGCAGGTGCCTGCCGCGGGCACACGCCTGGTGCCCCGCGCGGGCGCCGAGCTTCGCGTCGCCGAATGAAAACTGCGCAAATCTACGAGGTCACTATGGCTCACGCCGCTGCCGATCAGCAGGAATGCTGGCCAACTCTTGCGCTTGACTCATGGAAAGAAACGTACGCAACACTCCACATGTGGACTCAAATCGTTGGTAAGGTCCGGCTGCGTCTGACGCCCCTCCTGAACCACTGGTGGAATGTCCCGCTGTACGTGACGGCTCGCGGGCTGACGACATCTCGGATCGCATACGGCGAAAGGGCATTCGAGCTCTGGTTTGACTTCATACGACATCAGCTTGTGCTGGAGACGAGTGACGGACTACTGAAGACACTCCCGCTAGAGCCGCGCTCCGTGGCAGAGTTCTACCAGGAATTCATGGAATTGCTTCGATCGGCGGAAATTGAACTCAAAATCTGGAGAATGCCGGTCGAGATTCCCGATCCGATTGCCTTTGATCAGGACCGGGTGCACGCCTCGTACGACCGCGCATCGGTCGAGAAATTCTGGCGCGTCCTGTTGTCTGTGGATTCGGTCTTCAACCAGTTCAGGGCCAGATTCATCGGCAAGTCCAGCCCCGTGCACTTTTTCTGGGGAAGTTTCGACCTTGCGGTCACCCGGTTTTCGGGCCGCCGGGCCCCGGAGCGACCCGGCGCGGACGCGATGACTCGAGAAGCCTATTCCCACGAAGTGAGCAGCGTTGGCTTCTGGCCCGGCAGCGGCGACGTACGTGGGGCGGCGTTCTACTCGTACACGGTCCCCGAGCCGCAAGGATTCAAAGATGCACGCGTGCGGCCGAGCGCCGCTTTTTACAATTCGAACCTTAATGAGTTCCTTCTAATGTACGACGATGTACGGAAGGCGGAGTCGCCCACGGCTTCATTGCTCGAGTTTTGCCAAAGCACGTACGAAGCCGCGGCAACGGCTGGGAACTGGGACCGCAGCGCGCTTGAAAGGTAGCTGCACCGGTCGCTAACGCTCAATCAAAGGAGAAGCGATGGCAGCTAAATGTACACATCTCCATCAGATCAGAATTGTCGGTACAGACAAGCACGTATGCGAAGACTGCATTAAAACCGGCGACACATGGGTGCATCTGCGGCTGTGCCTGGAGTGCGGCCACGTCGGCTGTTGCGATTCGTCGAAGAATAAGCACGCCACGAAACACTTCCACTCCGCCAAGCACCCGATCATGAAGTCAATCGAGCCAGGCGAGAACTGGGGCTGGTGTTACATAGACGAGATAGAACTCGATTTCGCATGAGTAATCCAACTTGCCTCGGGCGCGCGCCTGGTGCCCCGCGCGGGCGCCGAGCTTCGCGTGGCCGAATGAGCCGCGAGAATTCCCGTGGTGGGTCAGTTTCCGATATGCCGACTACACGGCCAAGTGGTTTCGGCCCATCCCGACAGCCCTCTCCATCGACGGATTATAAAAGGGCGACCCTTTTAGATAATTTGTCCGGCACCACTTCGCTTTGGTGCGGCTAACTGTAACGACGACTCCCTGCGTCTTTCATGTTTACTCTGGAAACTGAGCCACTTAGTCTCGCAAGAGAGATGCCAGATTGGAATCGGATAATTGTCGGAGATGCTTTCAAGGCGTCGTCCCGCGACATAAATTATTATCGTGACCTCGCCCTATTGTGGCCGTTTTTGCTGTTTTCCCTTGTAGCGATTTCCCACCTATATGCGCCAGGATCCCCCGCCCAGCGCATCTATGGATTCAAATCGGCCGTCTGCGCCATTGCTGCGATTCTGCTAGCCAAAGAAAGACTTATTCTGTTCATGGGGGGGCTTTTGTATGTCGCGGTTCAATTAACGTGGGCACTCAGGAGCGCTCACAATTGGACCGATTGGAGAGTCCCCTTGGGGCTGCTTGTGTCAGGTGGTCTGGTCGTTGTGATTTCAGCGATCACGTATAGGAATGGTTGGAAGCCCCGCTATACATGGCCGAAGAAGATGTACATTCTTGACGTCCTAGTTGGCGTGGCTTCTTTAGGTGGGACGATTGCACTTGTTCGATGGATGAAGCCGTAAGTAAACAGTTATCTCAATCCAATGAGCGGCGCTCACTTGGACGTATAACGGGCTTACCGGAAGCTGGCCCGCTACCAGAATTCCTGGCCAAGGCGCACCCGGCGCGTGTTAAAATAACCTCCAGGCTTATGGCGTACAACGGCGTCCAGATAGCTCCCTCCATTCTTGCCGCAAACTTCGCTTCTCTGGGTGAAGAGATTCGCGCCGTCGAGCAGGGCGGCGCCCGGATGCTCCACGTGGACGTCATGGACGGCCACTTCGTGCCCAACATTTCGATCGGGGTGCCGGTGGTGGCCTCGCTGCGCAAGGCAACCCGGCTCACCCTCGACGTGCATCTGATGATCGAGACCCCCGAACGCTATATCGAAGCCTTTGCGGAAGCCGGCGCGGACATGATTTCCGTTCATCAGGAAGCGACGCCGCATCTGGACCGCGCGCTGGCCGCAATCCGCGAGCTGGGCCGCGAGGCCGGCGCCGTGATCAACCCGGCCACGCCCGTCGCTCTGCTCAGCGAAGTGCTCGATCAGGTGGACTACGTCCTGGTGATGTCGGTGAACCCGGGCTTCGGCGGACAGGCCTTTCTCCCCGGGGCGCTCGAAAAAATTCGAGAACTCAAAGACCTGCGCGCGCGTTATAATCATGCGTTCCGCATCGAGGTGGACGGGGGGATTGGCCCGGAAAACGTCGCCCCGGCGGTTCGCGCAGGCGCAGACATTCTCGTAGCGGGGACTTCCATCTTCCACACTTCCGATCCTGCGGGGGCGGTTCGCCAGATGCGGCATCTGGCCAGCGAAGCGCTGGCCCAAAAAGTCTAGAGGCGGGTTACCGTGAGGAAGAATCTTCGGTTTCTGATCATCCCGGCCGTCGCGAGCCTGCTGCTCGCGGGCTGCCACAGCAACACCAAGAAGAAGCCTGAAGTCGGCACTTCTGCCGAGCCCGACAAGGTCCTCTACGAGCGGGCGTTGGAAGACATCCGCAAGAACCACCACACCGTCGGCCGCCTGACGCTCCAGACCCTGATCAACACGTACCCCGACAGCGAATACCTGGCCAAGGCTAAACTCGCCATCGCCGATTCCTATTACAAGGAAGGCGGCACCGCCAACATGGCGCAGGCCATCACCGAGTTCAAGGACTTCGGCACCTTCTTCCCGTTCCTCCACGAAGCGGCCTACGCGCAGATGCAGGTGGGCATGGCGCATTACCGCCAAATGGAAAAGCCCGACCGTGACCGCACTCACGCGCGGGCCGCCGAAGACGAGTTCCAGGTGTTCCTCCAGAAGTATCCGGATAGCGAGCTGGCGCCGAAGGTGGAGCAGAAACTGCGTGATGTGCAAGAGATGCTGGCCGAAGGCGATTACCGCATCGCGCGCTTCTATTACGTCAAGGGCTCGCTGAAGGCCTCGGCGGTGCGCCTCTCCGACCTGACGAGCCGCTATCCGCTCTACAGCCAGTCGGACAAGGCGCTGTGGATGCTGGCCCGCATCTGGGAGAAGGCCGAGAAGAGCGACGTCGCGGCGCAGTACTACGCCAAGATCGTCCGCGAGTATCCGCTTTCCGATCTCGTGCCTGACGCCAAAGCGCAGCTCACGCACCTGGGTGTTCCGGTTCCGCAGCCGAACCCGGAAGCGCTCGCGCGCATGCAGAAGGAACGCGAGGCGGAGCGCGACCGCCCAAGCTTCATGCGGCGGTCCCTCGGTTTCTTCAAGGGCGGCCCCGATGTCTCCATGTCTGCGAGGGGGGGCAAACCAACGCTCACGCCGGAAGGAGAAACCAATACGGAGACGCTCACGCCGGGCGGGACGTCCAGCGTCGGCGGCACCGGTGGCGCAACAGGCAGCGGCAGCACCGCGGTGGTTGAGACCGTCACGCCCGGCTCGCCGGGTAGCTCGACCGATCCCAATGCTGCATCCCCCTCGCCCACTGCGCCGGGGACGAACGCGAACACGGATCCCTCTGCCAAGCCGGACCCCAACGCCGCCAGCGCCAAGCCCAGCGGCGATTCGTCCAAGAGTTCCGACAAGGACAAGAAGGACGACGACAAGAAAAAGAAAGAGAAAGAATCCTCGAGCAAGAAGAAAAAGGGCCTGCGCAAGATCTTCCCGCCCTGGTAAACCCTTTCCGCCCAGGCTGTTATTCAAATCGAGCACACCTGTACCGACCTTCTGTTGACTGCCCCGGGGCGGGGTGCTACCAATAGCCATAGAGCGGAATTTGCGCTGAAGTGCGCACCCCGCGGGTGGAGAGGCAGCGCGTGCCCAGAGTCCTGGTCGCTGACGACAGCAGCAACATTCAGAGGATGGTGACGCGTGCCCTGCAGGATCAGGGCATCGAGGTCGTGGCCGTTGGCAACGGCGAAGCCGCCGTGCGCAAACTGCCCGATTTGCGGCCGGATCTCGTACTGGCCGATATTTTCATGCCCGTGCGCAACGGCTTCGAGGTCTGCGAGTTCATCAAGCAGGACGCCCGCTTCGCGCAGACGCCCGTGATTCTTTTGGTCGGCGCGTTCGACCCGCTCGACGAGCGCGAAGTGCAGCGCGTCGGAGCCGACGGGGTGCTGAAGAAGCCCTTCGTGCCGCCCGATCCGCTGATCTCTATGGTGAAGAGCGTTCTGGCGAAGTGCGGGATCGAAATACCCGTGGCGGTCGCGGTGCCGGTGGCCGTGACCGTGCCGGCGGAAGCGGAGCTCCTTGTGCCCGCCCCGGTGGGGGTTGCCGTCGAACCACCGAGGGAACACGTAGAGGCCGCCGAGGAGCCGGAGCCGTTTGAAGTTCCGAGGTTGCCCGTCGCGTTTACCGACGCGGAAAAGCCCCTGGCCTTCAGCGAGCTGCTTCATGCACCGGCCGGGGAATCCGCCGAGGTAGCCAAAGCGGACACCGAGCCGGCACCAGAGGAATCTCCCCGGTTTGGTGAGATGCGCTTCTGGCATTCGCCCGACACTGCCGAAGAGCCGCAAGAGGAAGAGGAATCCTCTGAATTGGGGCCGGAAGAGCCGGCTCGCCCGCGGCAGGACGAAGCTGCTTTCCTCCGCGCGATGGATTCCACCGAGCCGGAGCCCGCAAGCGCCGCCGTGGAAGAGCCTGCGCCTGCCCCGGAGCCGGAGCCGTCCAAACCGGCGGCCCAGTCGAAGTGGTCTATTGGGAAATGGTTTACGCCGGCGAGCGTTTCACAAGTGGAACCGCCCGCGGTAAAGATCATCAAGGAGCCGAGTGCAACTCCCCCGCCGCCTGCATCCCAGCACAAACCCAAGCCGGAAATGCCGAGTGTCGCGACGCCGAAACGTCCTGCGTATGAAATGCCGTCTTCCCCGATCGTTGAATCACACGAGGAAGTATTCGCCGCGCCGGCTGCCGAACCGGAGCCGATCGCGCCGGCGGTGATGGCATCCTTCACCGGGCGCGCGATGCGGAGCACATTCCCTCCAGCTAAGCCGGCCGAAGCGCCGGCCCCCGAGCCGCTCCCGGCGCCCGTCAAGACGCCGGCACCCGCATCTGCGGCTTACTCGATCGAAGTGCCACCGCCGCCCGATAAGGAGCTTGTCGAGCGCGTTGTGGCTCGCGTGCTGGAAGACATGCAGCCGCAAATCTTGGACATCATTACCCGCGAAGTGTTGAAGCCGATCGTGGAAGCGCTTGTCCGGCGCGAGATCGAAAAACACTAGCGCACCAGCCACTGCGGGCGTCCCCCGCAAGCAGATTCTCCCGCCCCGCGTGAATTGACGCGTCGCAACGCCCCCCGTATAGTTAATGTTCTCACGCACCACGACTATGCCCCGCGAAATCTCCAAAGCGTACGAGCCGCAGGCCATCGAGCAGCGCTGGGCGCGCGCCTGGGTGGACGAGAAGCTCTTCCGCGCGGACGCCAGGGCGCAGGGGCCCGTGTTTTCGATTGTGATCCCGCCGCCCAACATAACCGGCTCGCTGCACATCGGCCACATGCTCGACCACACGTTGATCGACATCCTCACGCGCTGGCACCGCATGCGCGGCTTCAACGCGCTCTATCTGCCCGGCACCGACCACGCCGGCATCTCCACGCAGCGCGTCCTGGTCCGCCTGCTGGCTGAGCAAGGCATCGACTACCGCAAGCTCGGCCGCGAGGCGTTCGAAAAGCGCGTCTGGCAATGGAAGGAGGAGTCGGGCGGGACGATCACCCGGCAGATGGTGCAGCTCGGCGAAAGCTGCGACTGGACCCGCGAGCGCTTCACGCTCTCGCCGGAGCTTTCGCGCGCGGTCCGCGAAGTTTTCGTGCGCCTCTACGAAGAGGGACTCATCTATCGCGGCAAGTACATGGTGAACTGGTGCCCCGTCTGCCAGACGGCGATCAGCGATCTCGAAACGGTGCACGAAGAGCGCACCGGGCACCTGTGGCACATCCGCTATCCGGTGATCGGCACGAACGAGCAAGTCGTCGTTGCCACCACGCGCCCGGAAACGATGCTTGGCGATACCGCCGTCGCCGTTCATCCGGAGGACGAGCGCTACGCGCACCTCGTCGGCAAGATGGTGCGGCTGCCGCTGCTCGCCCGCGAGATTCCCATCATCGCCGATCGCTACGTGGACCGCGAATTCGGCACCGGCGTAGTGAAGGTTACGCCGGCGCATGACCCGAACGATTTCGAGGCCGGCCGCCGGCACAACCTGCCGCAGATCGACATCCTGACCGACGACGGCCACCTGAGCAAAGCCGCGGGGCCGTATGAGGGTCTCGAGCGCTTTGCCGCGCGCGAGAAAGTGGTCGAAGACCTGAAGGCGCAGGGGCTCCTTGAAAAAATCACAAACCACACCTACGCCGTGGGCACCTGCGACCGTTGCAAGTCTGTGATCGAGCCGCGCGCCTCGACGCAGTGGTTCATGAAGATGAAGCCCCTGGCCGAGCCCGCCATCGCCGTGGTTGAGCACGGCGAAATCGAGATCACGCCCGAGAACTGGCGCGCCGTCTATTTTGAGTGGATGCGCAACATCCGCGACTGGTGCATCTCGCGGCAGCTCTGGTGGGGCCACCGCATCCCGGCGTGGCACTGCGAGAACGGCCACGTCACGGTTGCGCGCGAGACGCCGGCGAAGTGCGCCGAGTGCGGCTCCACGAATCTCGCGCAGGACCCCGACGTGCTCGACACGTGGTTCAGCTCCGCGCTGTGGCCGTTTTCAACGTTGGGCTGGCCCGACGACACCGAAGACCTCCGCGTCTACTACCCCACCAGCCTGATGATTACCGCCTACGACATCCTGTTTTTCTGGGTGGCACGGATGATCATGATGGGCTTGAAATTCACAGGGCAAGTGCCGTTCCGCCGCGTCCACCTGCATTCGCTCGTCCTCAACGCCGAGGGCCAGAAGATGTCCAAGTCCAAGGGCACGGGCGTTGATCCGCTCGAGCTCAACCGGCAATTCGGCACCGACGCCATGCGCTTTACCCTGGCGGTTATGGCCGCGCCGGGCACGAACATCATTCTGTCTGACGAGCGCATCCTCAGCTACCGCGCCTTCGCCAACAAGATCTGGAACGCGGCGCGCTTCCTTTTCGTAAACCTCGACAAGTTCGAGGCCACCGGCATCACTCTGGAGGAGCTGGCAGCGCCGGAGGTGCGCGCAGCGTCGCCGCACCGCCTCCGCGGCGCGCTGCCGCTCGCCGACCGCTGGATGTTCTCGCGCCTGGCGCGCGTCGCGCACAAAGTGAACGCGGCGCTGGAAGAGCTGCGCTTCCACGAGGCTGCGCACACGGTCTACCACTTCTTCTGGGGCGAGTTCTGCGACTGGTACATCGAGTGGGTGAAGCCGACGCTCGCTGCGGAGAACCATGAAGAGGCGCGCGCGGCCTGGCGCAATCTCTTTGCCGTCTTCGAAGCGGCGCTGCGGCTGCTGCACCCGTTCATGCCCTTCCTCACCGAAGAGCTCTGGCACCGGCTCCCGCAGCGCGCGGGAGCAAAGTCCATCGCCCTTGACCGCTACCCCGAGGGGCGCGAGACCTGGTTCGACGAGGAAGCCGAGCGGCAAGCCAGCCTGTTGCAGGAGATCATCGTCGCCGCGCGCAACATCCGCGCCGAGCTGAAACTCGACCCCAGGAAGAAAGTTGCCGCCGAGCTGACCGCTGATGCGCACATCCGTTCGCTTGTGCACGACAACTTGGACGCGGTGCTGCGCCTCGCCGCTCTTTCCGAGTTGAAGCTCACCAGCGGCCACCTGAGCCCCAAAGGGGGCCTGGTGCGCTCGACGGCGCAGTTTGATCTGCGCATGGCCTACGGGCAGGCGGAGGACCTGCGCGGCGAAGTCATCAAGCTGCGCAAGGAAAAGGACCGCCTCGCCAAGGACATCGAATCGAAGAAGCAGCGCTTGGCCGACGAAACGTTCCGCAGCCGCGCGCCGGAGAATATAGTCCGCGGGCTCGAGTCCACGTTGCACGAGCGCGAAGTCGAGTACCGCAAGCTCCGCGATCGCCTCGCGCATCTCGAAAAGCAGCTTGGCGAGGGCGGCGCCGCCGCGTCCTAGCCAGCTCGCTTCCCTTCCCTGCGGCCGTCCCGCGCTTGTCGAAGCGCGCGCGGCCGAGTAAGCTGGCAGGCCTCATTCCGCCCATGACCGCCCGCAGCATCCCCGGCACCACCGATCGGCGCATCGACGCGCTGCTCACCTTGCTCGCCGAAAACGCCATGATCGTCATCAGCGGCGCAAAGATTGCCCGCGAGATCGGTGTGACGCGCTCGACCGTCTGGCGCTGGATCGAAAAACTGCGCGCGCTCGGCGTAAAGGCGAAGGGCCACCCGCGCAAGGGCTACCAGATCGAGCGCGTCCCGGACGTGCTGGCGCCGAACCTGCTCCGGCGGCGTCTGCACGATATTCCGTTTGGCAAGCGCATCTACCACTTCTTCAAAGTGGACTCGACAAACAATGTTGCGCTGCGTTTGGGCCACGAAGGCGAGCCGCACGGCGCGCTCGTCATCGCCGAAGAGCAGACCGCCGGGCGCGGCCGCCTCGGCCGCCTGTGGCATTCCGAGAAGACGAGCGGCATCTACATGACCGTACTGCTGCGGCCGCCCATCTCGCCGGTGCACGCGCCGCTCGTCACGCTGCTCGCCGGGCTCGCGGCCTACGACGCCGTCGTCGAGCAAACGGGCCTGCGGCCCGACCTGCGTTGGCCGAACGACCTGCTGCTGAACGGCAAGAAATTCTGCGGCATCTTGACCGAGATGCATGCCGAGCCCGACCGCGTGAACTTCGTCATCGTGGGCATCGGGATCGACGTGAACCACGCGAAGATGCCCGACGAGCTCGCGAGCATCGCGACGTCGCTGCGCATGGAGACCGGCCGCACGCATTCGCGCCTCGAGCTGGTCGCGCGGTTGCTGCGCTGCCTCGACCGCTACTACAATCAATTCCTGCGCGAGGGCTCCGGGCCGATCCTGGCGCGTTTCGCGGAGACTTCGAGCTACGCCCGCGGGAAGCGCGTGCGCATCTCCGCGGCGGCCGAAAGCTACACGGGCGTCACTGCCGGGCTCGACGCGAGCGGCCTGCTCCGCGTCGAGCGCGACGATGGCCGCGTGGAGCTGGTCCTTTCCGGCGACGTCACCGAGGCGGATTGATGCTGCTCACACTCGATGTCGGCAATACGAATACGGTGCTGGGCGTCTACGACGCCGCGCAATTGCTGGCCCACTGGCGGCTGACCACCGCGCGCGACCAGACCGTGGACGAGTACGGCATCCTCATCCGCAACCTCTTTACCCTGGCGAAGCTCGCGCCCGAGCGCATCGATGGCGTCATCATCAGCTCCGTGGTGCCGCCGCTCAACGCCACGCTTGCGCAGATGGCCGAGCGGTACTTCAGCCTGAAGGCGCTCTTCGTCGAGCCGGGCGTCAAGACCGGCATGCCGATCCTCTACGAAAACCCGCAGGAAGTGGGCGCGGACCGCATCGTGAACAGCGTGGCCGCCTACGAAAAATACGGCGGCCCGTGTATCGCCGTGGATTTCGGCACCGCGCTCAACTTCGACGCCGTTTCCGCGAAAGGCGAATACCTCGGCGGCGTGCTCTGCCCGGGCATCGGCATCTCCGCGGATGCTCTGTTCTCGCACGCGGCGCGATTGTTCCGCGTGGAGATCAAGGACCCGGGAAAAATCATCGGCACAAACACCGTCGCCTCGATGCAGGCCGGGCTTTTTTACGGCTACGTGGACCTGGTGGACGGCGTCCTCACGCGCATGAAGCAAGTCCTCGGGCCCAAGACGAAAGTCGTCGCCACAGGCGGGCAGGCGCCGCTGATCGCGCGCGGCTCGCAGCAAATCGAGCACGTCGACGAGTTCCTCACGCTCGAGGGGCTCCGCATCGTCTGGGAGCGCAACCGCGTTGCGCGCACGGAGAAGCAGGCCGCGACCGGCGGAGCGGCTTCCCCGCGCCCGGCCGCAGCCCCCAAGGCCCGACGCTAGGCGGCACTCATGGCCGCGCTCAACTATTTCAACTATTTCACGGAAATCGAGGAATACTTCTGGCGCAAGCGAGGCGCGCACCTGCTGGTTTCGCCGCTCGATTGGGCCATCGTCGAGACCTGGCAGAAGGCGGGCATCCCGGTGCGCGCCGTGCTCAAAGGAATAGACCGCGCCTTCGAGAGCTACCAGCGCTCGCGGCGCGGCACGTCGGGGCGCCAGTTGAAGACGCTGGCGTATTGCGTGGACGCCGTCCTCGATGCAGCAGAAGAAGAAAAGCAGGCCGCCGAAGGTACGGGACCCCAGGCAAGTGCCGCGACTCCCGCTGGAGAACCCTTTTCGCGCGACGAGCTGCGCGCGTATTTGCGCCGGAATGCAGAGCGCGTTGCGGCCGCGGCGCAGCGCATGGCTGCCCATTCACCCGCGCTCGCCGCGCAGCTCGGGCACACGCGGAGGAAGCTCGAGGAGTTGCTCCCGCTGCTCGATTCGCCCGCGGCACTGGATTTGGAAGACCTCGAGCGGCGGCTGACCGTGCTCGAAGACAAGCTGACCGCCGCGCTCACGGCGGGCGCGAGCGAAGACGCGCTGCTCGGAATCCGCCGCGAGATGGACGCGCATCTGGCGCGCTACCGCCGCAAAATGACCGCGGCGCAGCTCGACGCCCTCGAACGGCAGTATATTCAGAAGCGGCTGTTCGAGAAATACGAACTGCCGCGCCTGAGCCTTTTCTATCTGAGCTGACCGGCGCTGATCGCCATGGACGTCAAAATCGAAAAACTCGTGTACGGCGGCCAGGGCCTGGGGCACTTCGAAGGTCAGACGGTCTTCGTGCCGTTTGTGCTGCCGGAAGAGGTCGTGCGCGTCCAGCCGGTCGAACGCAAGAAGAAATTCGTGCGCGCCCGCATCGAGCAGATCACCACGCCTTCACCTGCGCGCGTAGCTCCCGCCTGCCGGCATTTCGGCGTCTGCGGCGGATGCCACTACCAGCACATCCCCTACGAGGCGCAGCTCGAATACAAGGCGCAAATACTCCGCGAAACGCTCCGCCGCATCGGGCGCGTGGAGTGGTCGGGGCCCATTGCTGCGCATGCTTTTCCGCCACTCGGCTACCGCAACCGCGCGCAGTGGAAAATCCGCGCGGGGCCGGAGAACGGACGCCCGAAAGCGGGTTACTTTCAGGCCGCGTCGTCCACGCTGTGTCCGGTGAGCGAATGCCCCGTTCTTTCGCCGCGCCTGGCAGAAACGCTCGCGGCGCTCGGACGCATGCTCGAAGCAGGCCAGGGGCCCACGTGGCTCCAGGAAGTGGAGGCGTTTGCCGATGCCGCCGACGACCGCGTCCTGTTGAACGCCTCGCTCGACAGCTTCGAGGGCAAGGCCGCGGAGATTGCTGCGGCGTTTCACGAATTGCATTCCGGCATCGAGTCTGTGTTGCTGCTCGAAACCAAGCGCGAGCGCATGCATCTTGCCGGGCCCGGCTTCCTGCACTATGAGGCCGGCGGCCACCGCTATCGCGTCGGCCATCTCTCGTTCTTTCAGGTCAACCGCTTCTCCGTGGCCGAACTCCTGCGCGTCGTCCTGGGAGAAAGCGCCGGAAAGCTGGCGCTCGATCTCTACGCCGGCGTCGGATTCTTTGCAGTGCCGCTGGCGGAGCGCTTCGAAAGCGTCATCGCGCTCGAATCCAATCCTGCCGCGGCGCGCGATCTCCAGGCCAACCTCGAGCCGTGCGGTGCGCGCGCGCAGCACGTCCAGAATGATGTCGAGAGCTTTCTGGCCGGCTGGACGGAGGCGCCGGACCTTGTGGTGCTCGATCCCCCGCGCGCAGGCGTTTCGCCCAAAGCGCTGGCGCGGCTGGTGCAACTTGCGCCGCAGCAGGTCACGTATCTCTCGTGCGATCCTGCAACGCTGGGGCGCGACCTCGCGTTGTTCATCGGCACACGCGAATCACCAGGGCCCTACGAGATCCGCGAGATGCATCTGTTCGACGTCTTCCCGCAGACGTATCATATCGAGTCGTTGGTCGTGCTCCGGCGTCGCGAATGAAGCTTCCTGCTGTTTGGATCGTCGCGGCCCTGGCCGCAGGTGTCCTGCTTGCGGGTCTGCCCGGCCTCGCGTTCCTCGAACCCATCGCCTGGCTCTCCCTCGCGTTTGCAACCCTCCTGGCCGGCGTCCTTTTCCTGCGGCGCGAACAGCTTCGCTTTGCGTGGGCCGTCGCCCTGTTGGCGTGGACTCTGCTCGGCGGTGCGGCTGCGCGCCTCGAGCAAGTCAGCGTGCCGCCGAATCACGTCGCGAGCCTCGTGGCCGCAGGCAAGCTCGACCTCAGCGAAGCACTGCGCTGGCGCGGCCGGCTCCGCGAAAACCCTGTCCGGCTGCCCTGGGGAAACCGCTACGAAGTGGACCTTGAGGAAGTCGAGGTGGCCGGACGCGCGATGCCGGTTGCGGGCGGCTTGCGGCTCAGCTACTTCGGCAACCGGCGCTCTGACGCGGATGCTGCGCCCGTGCTTCGCGCCGGGGATCGCGTCGAAGCGCTGGTGCGCGCGCGCGTGCCGCGCAACTTCGGAAACCCCGGTGCCTTCGATTATCGCGGCCACCTGGCTCGCCAGGGCATTGACCTGACGGGCTCGCTCCGCAGCCTGGAGTTGCTCCAGAAGATTGACGCGCCCCGGCCGGCGCTGGCGCACCGGCTTGCGCGCCTGCGCGCGCGGCTGCTTGACCAGCTCGACGCGCTTTTCGCCGCGTCGCCCGATCGCGCCGCCATCCTGCGCGCGATGCTGCTCGGCGACCGCAGCTTCGTCGAGCGCGACCAGGCGCTCGCCTTTCAAAAGAGCGCCGTGTACCACGTGCTTGTCGTCGCCGGGCTGCACGTCGCCGCGCTTGTTGTCTTTGTGCTCTGGGCGGGACGCCGGCTGCGGCTTCCGCTGATCGCCACGACGCTGCTGACTTTTCTTGTGCTCGGCGCCTACGTATCCATCCTGGAAGACCGTCCTCCGATTCTGCGCGCGGCGCTGATGGCTGCGGTTTTCCTGTCCGCGAGGTTTCTGTTCCGGCATGTCGAGCTGCTGAATACGACGGCCGTCGCTGCGCTCTTGCTCCTTGCCGCTCGCCCCTCGGCGCTCCTCGACCCGAGCTTCCAGCTTTCTTTTCTGGCCGTCGCGACGATCGGCGCCCTCGCCATCCCGTGGTTCCGCCGCACGAGTGAAACATATCTCCGCGCGCTGCGGGATGTGGACGACGTCACGCACGACGCTTCCTATCCGCCGCGCGCCGCGCAGTTCCGGCTGGACCTGCGCGCCTTTGCGGCCTGGCTCTCCCGCAAACTCCCCCCGCGCCTGGCCAGCCACGCTTCCTTTCTTGTGACGGCACCCTGCGCGGGAGCGCTGCGGCTGTGGGAGGTCACCGTTCTCTCCGCCGCCATTCAGCTCGGCATGCTGCCGCTGCTGGCGCACTATTTTCATCGTGTCAGCCTGGCGGGTCCACTCGCCAATGTTCCCGCGGTGCTCCTCACCGGGCTGATCGTCCCGCTGGGCTTTCTGACGCTGGCGCTGGGCTCGCTCTGGACTGCAGCCGGCGCGCTTCTCGCGAAACTCCTCGGCGGCCTCGTCGGCGCTCTCGTCGCATCGGTCGAGTGGTTCGCCCGTTGGGGCGGGTCTTCCTACCGCATCCCGGGCCCACCCGCGTGGCTGCTCTTGAGTTTTTTTGCCGCGATGATTCTGCTGGCGGTGGCAGCCCGACGCGCGCGGCGGCGCTGGCAATTCGCGGCCGCTGTGCCTCTCGTTGCGTTTGCGCTTGCGGTAGCGGCCTATCCCTTCGCGCCGCGCCTCCAAGCGGGCAAGCTCGAAGTGACGGTGCTCGATGTGGGCCAGGGCGATTCCATTCTCGTCGCGTATCCCGGCGGTCAGACCATGTTGATTGATGGCGGCGGAAGTTACGGCGCCAGCCGCGTGGGCGGCATGCGCACGGGGATTGACGTGGGCGACGAGGTGGTCTCGCCGTATCTCTGGACGCGCGGGCTGAAGCGGCTCGACGTCGTCACGCTGACGCACGCGCATGGCGACCACCTGGACGGGCTTGTGGCTGTGCTCGAAAATTTCCGCGTGCGCGAGCTCTGGGTGGGGCGCGACGTTGCGAGCCCCGGCTACCAGCGCCTGCTCGAACGCGCGCGTGCGCGCGGCGTCCGCGTGGTACACCGCGTGCGCGGTGAAAGTTTCGCCTGGGACGGCGTCAACGGCCGCGTCCTCTGGCCGGAGTCCTCCGAGGAAACCGACTCGGCCAAGAACAACGATTCACTCGTGCTGCGTCTCGGGTACGGCAACGAGGATCTGCTGCTGCCGGGAGATATCGAGCGCGCCGTGGAACGCAAGCTGGTGGCCGATGGCGACGCGCTCTCAGCAGAGTTCCTGAAGATCGCGCACCACGGCAGCAAGACCTCCACCAGCGCGGAATGGCTGGCGCGCGTCACGCCGCGCGTTGCGGCCATTTCCGTGGGCGATGCAAACCCGTTCGGCCATCCGAGCGCTGAGGTGCTCGATCGGCTCCGCGAGGCCGGCGTTCGCGTGCTTCGCACGGACCGCGACGGCGCTATCACTATTCTCTCGGATGGGAATGGC
>JBGQHO010000019.1:0-55956 GCA_041497955.1 Terriglobia bacterium
CTTTGTAATGCGCACATTCCAAGACACTTGCGGGGCCGATTCTTTGGCGTTCTTGCCGTGCATTTGCTCATTCCAAAGAGCTTAAGACCCGAACTCTTGCGCTTCGGCGCCTGCCTCATACGGGATGTCATTCCGAGGAGTCCTGACATGCCGGACGACGAGGAATCTGACCTTCCCTTGGCTTCTACCGAGAAGCAGATTCCTCGTCCGCGAGAACGCTAGCGGACTCGGAATGACAAGCTAAAGCTGCGCCCCCGTAGGGTGTCTCCATTTTAGCGCACCGGTGAGGATCAAAGAGAAATGAGGCGTATTCGAACGTGCCGAGGGCCGGTAACAGCAAGAAAACTCAGGGCCGAGGGGAGTGAACAACAGAGTGGAAAAGAGTGTGAACATGAACCTTCTCATCCTTACTCCCGAGTGCGCGAGAGGCAGGGGCACCCGGGAGAGTCGGGCGATTTGTAACTTCGACCGCCTGTTTGGTACGCTCAGGAGAGATTTTCTGATGAGCGCTTTCGAAGAGCAAACTACTGAAAAGCTCTCTTTTGCCGAGTTCTATCTCAACGAGCGTCTGAAGCTTGGAAACAGTGGCGAAATGCAGGAGCGCGCCCACGAAGAGACAGTTCTCGCTCATCTCGTGGGCGCCAAGGACTCGTTTCTACAGGAGATCAACGAGGCCTACCGGCTAGGCTTGCGGGTCAACCAAGTAAGTGAGGAGAAGCTGCGCCGCCGACTAAGAGAGGCTGAGAAGAAAAGTCCGGCGTTAGACCAGATTGAGAAACTTGAGAAGGAGGAGAACAGCTGGCTGGGGTTGGTGATCGAGTTCAGGCACCAGGGTATGCACCGGGGCGGCATAAAGCGGGGCTTCTTCAAGGGCGGCTCGAAGGATGGCAGTGTGGAATTCCTGGATCCGTACACGCACGAGCCTATGGGCCTGGGCATCCAGCAATTCTTGAAGGACGCCTTCGAAAAGATGACAGCATTGATTCTGCATCTCAGAGAGACCCTGCCGACCGGTGGCCCACCTTTCTGAGTGTAATCGAGCAGATAATTTCAATCAGCAGGAATTGCAGGGTGCGCCTCGGGGTTCCTACTGGAATCAAGGAGTCTGCTCGCTCGACGGGCTCGATGGCCCACCCGCCAGAATCCAAGACATTCCAGAAACAAGCGCCTAGCAAGGTGCTGAACATTGGTCACGTCATACGGGGATAGGACTCTCGCTAGGTCCTTCACACCATGTGAGGCGACGCAGCTGCGCAGCCACTCAGCGTATGCTATAGCGTCCACCACTTCGATTTCCAAGTCGCGAACAACCCAACCTGACCACGGTGCCTTCGTTCCAGGAGGAAGAGGCCTTCGTATCTCGATCCTGCGTGCTGGCCCGCGGGCGGTCCAAAGGAGGGTCTCGCCAAGGTCTACGCCAGATTTCGACAATCGTTCCTCGAGATTTTGCTTCACGACGGGATTCCACCGCCCGTTGATTCGACTTGGGTTCTTCCTTGAGGCCCCTACCTGCAGGCCCATGTCCTCTAGAACGGAATAGGCCGAGACAATGGCGTGGGAAAACGTGACGTGGTCTGCGGGAAATGACGAAATGCGAAGATGAGGTGATCTCCAAGGTTCCAGATCCACGTGGTGAACGGAATACAGAGACAAGCTGAACTTATATTTAGAAACGGCGTACACCCATTTGCGCAGTCGCGAAGCCTTGGCTGCGACCGCGCAGGCCAAAGGGAAGTCGGATGTCGAATAGGTCTTGTTGACCAATGCATCGCGCTCGTCTTTGTCCATCCAGCTCGGTTCTTGTGCGTTGTGGGCGATGAGGTCGAAGTCAAAAACATCAGGATCACCCCGAAGTAGCAAGTGGTAGCCGTGAATCAAGTCCAAGGCCCGTTGCGCCGATGCCCACGAACTGGCGTAAAGCACCACTTCTTGCCCTCCGTGGACCGTAGATGGCTTCTTCCTTTGCAGGGCTAAGGCAGCTTGCCATCCAGCGCCATTGAAAGGTGGAGTGGGCTGGTATGGTTCGTCACCCACCGTGACGAAGCCTGTCCAAAACCTGCAAGAGTGCCTTGGTTTCATCTCGGTTCGAACTCCTGATTGGGCGGGTGGCCCGTCCTCTTCCCCAACAAGAGTTCCCTTATCTTGCTCTCTCGACACGGTCGCTGGGCGCATGATACCACTGCGGTAGTTCACGGCGAAGTACAGGCGTGGGGGCGGGGGGGAGCAGAGCGGAGGGAGAGGAGGGGGAGGAGAGAGAGGAGAGGAGGGAGGACAGGAACCCCACGCTTCCAACGCCGAAGGTGGGCGACACGCCGAACTGACGGAGAAGTCAAAGACCGCACCCTTAAAATCGAAGGGTGCGGCACCCGCCCTGACTGAGAAGCGGGGAAAACATCCCCGCTTCTCAGCTATGGACTACTGCTCGTCCTACTTGAACTGCCTTGCCTACGGCTTGCTGGTCCTTCTCTTGGCCGGTGGCGCCGTTCTTTTCTCCTTCGCTGCGCCCTTCGGGCTGATCAGGTTATAGGAGTCCTTCGCATTGAAAGGATACTGACGAACGGACTCTTGCCCCGTGGTACTCAGGGCGACGTCTACGCGACGGTTGTTGGCCAGGACAATTACGGGCAAATTCTTCAAAATCTTCGCCCGTTCCTCCGCCGTCAAGTCTGGATTCTGTTCAATCAGCTGCTTTACCTGCTCGGCGCTCAGATTGTCGCCTTTACCAAGCGCCCGAGTCTCAATGCTGACCGCGGGGACGCCGTGTTCGACCAAGAAGCTCTTCGCACGTTCCACACGTCGTGCCGTAAGGGCCTGGTTGTATTCAGTCGATCCGCGCTGGTCGGCGTGGCCACTGAGGATCAACTGAGCATCTGCCTTGAATGTTAGATACCTCTTGAAGTCGTTGGCCAGAGCCGTGAGGACCTCCTGTTGGCTGTCCACCAGCCCGCCGCCGGGATTCGCTTCCGTTGGCCTCGCCGTCTGGAAGTAGATGCTGTGGAGAGCAAGCCTGGCTTCCAGTTGCCTCTGCTCTGCCGGAGGCGCAGGGGGAGGCGGCGGAGCCTTCACGAGCACGGCCGTGGTCGCCGAAGCCGTGAGCGCAGGACTGCGGTCATCGCTCACGTTGCAAGTCACGGTGATCGAGCCCGGTGGCACGTTCGCCGTGTTCAGTGTGGCGGACGCATCTGCACCGGAAATACTGCCCGCGCTCGCGTCGTAGCTGTAGCTCAACCTGCGATTATCGGGGCTGCTGGCTGCTGAGCGGATGGTTGAGGTGCCGCCCGGCTGCACGGTCCCCGGGTCCGCCGAGCACGCAATCGTAGGCGGGCGCGGCTGCTTCACCGCGAACCTGGCGGTGCAGCTGGCAACGCCGGTCTTGCTGCCATCGCTCAAGTTTGCACTCGCCTGGTAGGCGCCGGGCTGCAAACCCGTGGTGTCAATCTGGGTGGAAGCATTGGTGCCGCCGGCTTTCACGCCGACGCCGCTCCAGGTGTACCGGATCGTGCGCTTGGCATGGAAATTCGATCCCGTGGCAGTCGCGGTCACAGGCTCCCCGGCAAACACTTCTGCCGGTTCCGCCGAGCAAGTCGCGGCGGCAGGCGCTGGCGGCGGGCCAATCGAACCGAGGCGGAAGACGAGTCCTGCCGAGGCGCGTAGGTTATTCTGGTGGGTGCTACTCCCAAACCGCGTCATCAGGTATTCGGCTTGGAACAGCCGGATGGCGAAACGATCCCCGATGTTCCAATCGAGCCCCGGGCCGGCCGACAGCGCGAACGAGTTCTGGCCGGCGCCCCCGAACGAAGCGTGCGCCCCGCCCAGCAGCACTTGCCCGAACAGAGTCAGACGCTTCGCGCGATACGACACGCGCGGCCCGAACAAATACGTGTAGACCGTCAGGTCTCCAGACTGGCCGCCCCCCAGCTTGTAGCCGCCGAAGTCGGCAACCAACCCCCACCGCCGGCTGAAGTTGTACGCAAAGGAGCCGCTGCCACCATGAAAATCGCCTTCGTCCGTCGTGTCGCGCAGGTAGGAATACCCCACGGCAACGTCCACCCTGGGCGCTTTTTCCTGCGCTACCGCCGACACCGCAAGAGCCAGCACCGTTCCCATCACCATCAAGAATCTCTTCATCTTCTTCTCCCCCAAACAAAGTAAGTGGGCTGGAACCCCGGACTCTTACCTGATCTCAACAGGCTGAGCCAGATTAAAGTTGAGCTTTGTCTCGGCTGGGAGCGAGATATCCCGTTTGCTGGTGAATACAGCGCCCGCTGTGAGATATCGAGTTGCGCTTGGTGTCGCATCCCGTCTCACCAGTTCAACGGTACTGTTGCGACGCATCATACCAGGATCCCCCCTGCATCGCTACCGAATTCTCGAGGAGCCCACGGCGGTAGTTCACGGCGAAGTACAGCGCGTGGGTGGCCCATCCCTCGTTTTGGAGGGGTGGGGTCTTTGGGTCTTGACATCTCGCCCACCAGCCCGTACATCTAAATTATGGATTACCCAGCCCCTCAGAAAAAGGAGGCTGCATGACTGCTCAGACCAGGACAGGATCAGCATTGCTTGCGTGTCTGCTGACCGCGGCGATGGCGGTGCCCGTCTGGAGCGATACGCTGATTCTCCGGAACGGCGCAACGTTTTCCGGAACTTTGACCGCAGCGAACACCAACACGATCACGTTCCGGGACCGCGACGGCCACGCTCGGCGCTTTGCGGTCCGCGATGTGGAAGCCGTGCAGTTTGGCGACGCTCCGTACCGCGGCTCCCGCCGCGATAACCGAAACCCCGACCCAGGTTACCCAAACCAGGGCAACCGCGGCTACGATCAGGCCCGCATGGAGCGGGTCGTGCTTCCCGCGGGCACCGAAATTGCCGTGAGAACCAACGAACGGATTGATGTGAAGGACGTTGTGGAAGGACAAACCTTCTCCGCGCAAATTGACCAAGATGTGCGCGACACCGACGGCTCAATCGCCATCCCGCGCCGCTCGGACGCCCAGCTGGTCGCCCGGCGCGTGGAAAGAGATGGCGACATCTTCCTGGACGTGGAATCCATCACCATCGAAGGGCGGCGCTACCGCGTGAGCACGGCCGATCAAGAAATAGAGAATCGCCGCCAGGGCGTTGGCGGGAATAGACGCACCGGCGAATTTGTGGGTGGCGGAGCCGTGCTTGGTGCTGTCATCGGCGCGATTGCCGGCGGCGGAAAAGGCGCGGCCATCGGCGCGGCTGCGGGCGCAGGCGCCGGCGCGGCCACGCAGATCATCACGCGAGGGAAAGAAGTGCACGTGCCGGCGGAAACGGTGCTTCGTTTCCGGCTGGACCAGCCGCTGCGACTGCGTTTGTGGTCGTGAACCGTGCACGGGCGTGGTGGCCCATCCCTCGTTTTGGAGGGGTGGGGTCTGCGCCGGCTGCGGAGCCCGAGCGCGAGCAGCTCGGCCTCTCCGAAATCACTCGCAGCACGTAAAGATTCTAGGGACTAGTACTGGGACTTGCCCAGGCCAGTTTCCACAGCCCCTTATGGCAGAAAGACTTAGTGAGTGTGCTACGCTTGGGCAGCGTTGGCGGCGCGCGTGCTGATTCTTCTTAGAAGCTCGATTTCTAAACGGGGGTAAAACGACATGGCAGAGGAACACATCCGAGAGGAATACCACACAGGGGCTCCGCGCTGGACGGCTCCGGCAGTGATCGTGCTGGGCATCCTCGCGGTGATCGGCATCGGGATTGGCTGGACGGCGATGAACCGTGCGCAGCAAGTTCAGACTCTGAGCACGGACGTCACCAGCCTGAAGCAGACCACGGCGCAGGACACGCAGGCGGTCCAGCAGCGGCTGACCATCGCTGAAAAGGCGAATGGGGACCTGCAGAGCGACCTGGGCGTGGTGACCAAGCGGCTCCGCGTGACTCAAGGCGAGCTGAAGAAGGCCCGCGCAGAGGCTACGCAGATCCGCGAGGACAGCGCCAAGCAAATAGCCGACATGGACAGCGCGGTGAAGACCGAGCTGGCCACGAAGGCAAGCAATGAGGATATGAAGGCGGTCAACGGCGAAGTCAGCGGGGTGAAGACCGACCTCGAGAGCACCAAGCAGAACCTCCAGATGGCCAAGAGCGAGTTCGGCACGCTCATCGCTCGCAACCACGAGGAGATCGACACGCTGCGCCGTCAGGGCCAGCGCGACTACGTCGAATTCAACATCGCCAGCCGGAACAAGCCGCAGCAGGTGGGCAGCGTCACCGTCGAGCTGAAGAGCGTCAACCCGAAGAAGAACCAGTTCACGCTCGCGCTGGTGGTCGAAGACGTGCGCACCGAGAAGAAGAACCGCACCGTGAACGAGCCGATCTTCTTCTATACCAAGGGCGCGCGGCAGCCGCTCGAGCTCGTCGTCAACCAGGTGGCCAAAGACAAGATCGTCGGCTACCTGAGCATTCCCAAAGCCAACCAGCAGTCTACCTCGGGCGATTAGGTCTTGATTCTGCGGGCAGGGCGTTGCGCCCTGCCCGCAGACATTTGTGGCCCTCCGTCCGGGGCCCGGAGTATACTAAGAGCGCCAGCCCTTCTGTCGCGGGATCCAGTTCCTGCGGATCGCGCACAGCTTGCAGTGGTTCACACGTGCGTCGTTCGGTGTTTCTAGCTGGCCCAGCCCATCACCGCAAGGGAGGAGACGATGACGGATTTCTATCAGTCCGGCGTCATCACCACGCTGCACCGGCTCGGCGAGCACAAGCTGGACACTGTCGAACAACAATTGGAGCGCTACGCGCAGGAGCAGCCGATCGCGCTCGTGCTGCCGGCGCTCTATGCGGAGTTCGAGAAACCAGCGATGGAAACCATCCTCCGGCAGCTCAGCCAGGTGCGCTACGTCCGCCAGTTCGTGGTGAGCATGGCGCGCACCACGCCCGAGCAATTCCGCGAGGCGCAGGAACGCCTGGCCGTGCTGCCCGGCGACGTGCGCATCGTCTGGAACGATGGGCCGCGGCTCAGCGAGCTCTATCGCACGCTCGAAGAGAACGGCCTCGCCGTCGGGCCTGACGGCAAGGGCCGCTCGTGCTGGATGGCCTACGGGTTCGTGCTGGCCACACACCAGGCCGACGTCATCGCGCTGCACGATTGCGACATCGTGAACTACGACCGCGAGATGCTCGCGCGGGTGTGCTACCCGGTGGTGAATCCGAACATCAACTTCGAGTTCTGCAAGGGCTATTACGCGCGCGTGAGCGACCGCATGCACGGGCGCGTGACGCGGCTGTTCGTCACGCCGCTGCTGCGCGCGCTGCAAGCGCTGTTTGGCTTCCTTCCCTTCCTTCGCTACCTGGACAGCTTCCGGTATCCGCTGGCGGGCGAGTTTGCCATGCAGAGCGATCTGGCGCGCGTGAACCGCATCCCGTCGGACTGGGGCCTGGAGATCGGCGTGCTCGCGGAGGTGTACCGCAACTGCTCGACCAAGCGCATCTGCCAGGTGGAGATCGCGGAGAACTACGAGCACAAACACCAGGAGCTCTCCGCCGGTGACCCCAGCAAAGGTCTGATGAAGATGGCCGTGGACATTTCCAAGAAGCTCTTCCGCATCCTGACGGCCGAAGGCGTTTCGTTCGACACCGGAAAGATGCAGACGCTGTTGACGCGCTACGTGCGCACGGCCGAGGACTTCATTACCCGCTACCACGCCGACGCGATGATCAACGGCCTGATTTTCGACCGCCATGAAGAGGAAACCGCCGTGGAGGCCTTCGCGCAGGCTCTGCGTATCGGCACCGACGAATTCTTTGCCGACCCGCTTGGCACGTCGCTGATTCCCAACTGGAACCGCATCAGCTCGGCGCTGCCGGGTTTCCTCGGCGCGCTGCGCGAGGCCGTCGAGGCCGACAACGCAGCGTCGTTCACTGTCGCGAAAGCCGATACGGTGGGCGCGGGGCGGCGCTGAGCGCAACCGAGCAAGGTAGACCGGCGTGGACAACTTCCTGCCCAGCGAGTTGATCCAGCGCCTCGCGGAGATCGGCGAGGCCGATCTCGTCGTGGGCATCCCCAGCTACAACAACGCGCGGACGATCAGCCACGTCGTGCGCGGCGTCGCGGCAGGGCTGGAAAAGTATTTTCCCGACCTGCGGGGCCTCATCGTCAATTCCGATGGCGGCTCGAGCGACGGCACGCGCGAGTCCGTGCTGGGGGCGGAGCTTGATTCCGATTCCCTACTGCTGGTTTCGCATCGCGTGCACCCCATCCAGCGCATCAGCACGCCCTACCATGGAGTCCCCGGCAAGGGCAGCGCCTTCCGCACGATCTTTGCCGTGGCGAAGCACGTGAACGCAAAAGCTTGTGTGGTGGTGGACGCCGACCTGCGCAGTATCACGCCGCACTGGGTGGAGCTGCTGGGGCGCCCGGTCCTCGAGCGCGAGTTCGACTTCATCGCGCCGTACTACTTCCGCCACAAGTACGACGGCACGATCACCAACGGCATCGTCTATCCCATCGCGCGCGCGCTTTTTGGCAAGCGCTTGCGGCAGCCCATCGGCGGCGAATTCGGCCTCTCGGCGCGGCTGGCGGCGCGCTACCTGGAAAAAGACGTGTGGGAAACCGACGTGGCGCGTTTCGGCGTGGACATCTGGATGACGGTGACGGCCCTCGCCGAAGACTTCCGCGTGGGGCAGGCCTATCTGGGCGCAAAACTCCACGATGCGAAAGACCCCGGCGCGGATCTATCGAGCATGTTCCGCCAAGTGGTGGGCTCCGTCTTCGCGCTGATGGAAACCTATCAGCCCGTGTGGGAGAAAGTGCAGAGCTCCGAGCCCGTGCCCATGTTCGGCTTTCCGTTCGACGTGGGCGTCGAGCCCATCACCGTGAACGTGGAGCGGATGATCCAAGCGTACGAACAGGGCGTCACCGACCTGCGCGAGATCTACGAGGCCATCCTGGAGCCGGCGACGCTCGAAGCCGCGGCCTCCTGCGCGCGGCAGCCGCACGACCTCTTTCAAATCCCCGACGTGCTCTGGGTGCACATGATCTATGAATTTGCCGCGGCGTGGGAGCGCCGGGCGATCGACCGCGAGCACATGCTCCAGTCGCTCGTGCCGCTGTATCTGGGCCGCACCGCGTCGTTCGTGCTCGAAGTGCGCGAGAGCTCGGGCGCCGAAGTCGAAGAGCGCATCGAGCAGCTCTGCCTTGTGTTTGAGCGCGAAAAATCCTATCTGACCGAACGTTGGAGCAGCAAAGCCGGAAAGGAGCAAGCCCATGCAAAGCCTGGTTAATCGGGCGTTCATCGAACCTTTCCACCGGCTCGCCGAAGAGCTGGGCCGGGTGGTGCCGGCAGTGGTGACCGTGGCGGTCATTCTGCTGGTGGGAGGTCTTCTGGCCTGGATCGTGCGCTACGGTGTGTACCGCCTTCTCGTGGTCGCGCGCTTTGACCGCCTGGCGATGCACACGCGCGCGGGCGCTGCTATCGAGCGCTCACGCCTGTTCGGCTCGCCGTCCGATTTCGGCGCCCGCCTGATCCAGGGGAGCCTCTGGCTGCTGATCCTTTTGCTCGCGCTCAGCGCCACCGACAGCCAACTGACGCGGGATCTCGCGACGCGCTTCGTCACCTACATTCCCGATCTGGTGACGGCAGCTCTGGTGCTGCTCATCGGTGCGGCCGTCAGCAAGTTCCTGGCGCGTAGCGCGCTGCTGGCTGCCGTGAACGCGCAGTGGGCCGGCGCGCGCCTGCTGGCGGGCGGCGTGCGCGTGTTCGTCATGAGCCTAGCCGTGGTCATCGCGCTCGAACAACTGCGCATCGGCCGGGCCGCGCTGCTCGTCACCTTTGCCATCTTGTTTGCCGGTGTTGTCCTGGCCGCCGCGGTCGCGTTTGGATTGGGAGCGCGCGATCTGGCCAAGGACTGGCTGCAATCGAAGACGCAGCCGCACCCGCCGCAGGAGGAAGAAGAAGTCTTCCGGCATTTGTGAAAGAATACGCATCGCCGTGCTGCCTTCGCCCTACGTAATCTTCACGGATCTCGACGGCACGCTGCTCGACCACCACAACTACTCCTGGGCCGCAGCCGAAGAAGCGCTCGAGGAACTCGAGCGCCGGCGCATTCCCTTGGTCTTTGTCACCAGCAAGACGCGCGCGGAAGTGGAAGATTTGCGGCGCAAGCTCGGCAACGCGCATCCCTTCATCACCGAAAACGGCGGCGGAGTCTTCATCCCGCACGGCTACTTTGCGCAGCGCATCGAGAAGACCGCAACGATCGGGCGGTATCACTGCCTGGCCCTGGCGCGGCCCTACGAAGAGGTGGTCGCGCTGCTGGAAGAAATCGCCAGCAAGACCGGCGCAAGCGTCGTCGGCTTCCACAATCTGAGCGCACGCGAGATCGCGCAGAACACCGGCCTCAGCCAGCGCCAGGCGGAACTCGCCCGCGAGCGCGATTTCGACGAGCCCTTTTTTTTTGCGGGCGCGAGCGAGCAGGCCATCGAAGCGTTCGTGCGCGCGGCCCGGCAGCGCGGCGCAAACGTCGCGCGCGGCGGCCGCTTCTGGCATCTCGCCGTGGGCAGCGACAAGGGTCGTGCCGTGCGCCGGCTCATCGAGCTCTATCGCGAATCGCGGCGCGCGCGCGTGCGCAGCGTCGCGGTCGGCGACAGCCCCAGCGATCTCCCCATGCTCGCGGCCGTGGATCGGCCCATCCTGCTGCCCCGGCTGGACGGAGGCTTCGACGCAGAGGTGCTGCAGCGGCTGCCAAAGGTCGTCCGCGGCGCGGCGACGGGCCCCGAGGGTTGGAACCAGGCCATTGGCCGGATTCTGGCCGCCGATTGACGAGTGAAAACATTTGCACCACGGCGGCACTGCAAGGACAATAATTTCCCAGTGGACACAGTTCCCTGCCCTGCGTTCGAAGGCACCGTTCGTATCCTACTGTAAATAAACAGGTTCATCGAAGCGGTCGCCCGGCAAGGCGGGTGGTACTGGGATTGCTGTACTTATTCCTGCAGCGTTGGACTGGCACTGCCGGCTTGGGGGACGCGGCAATCCTCCGCCTGGTGGGCACACTCCCTTGGAAGCGTGGCGCTGCGCGCCAGGAGGAAGACTATATGTGGCTGCTGCGCCGACTGACGGTGCCCGCGAGCGAATCCCAAATGGCTGTAGCGCTGGGGTTCTCGGCTCTGTTGATGAGCTTGATGCTGTGGATCATCATGTGGCAGTCCGACGTAATTGCCTACCAGCGTGACGTCATCCGCTGGATGTGGACCAGCAAGTTTGGCGGCTAAGGCAGCCGCGCTCCGAGTTCTTCTCTCCTCAACTGCACCGAACGAGAAGGGCGAAGCGATTTCCGCTTCGCCCTTTTCGTTTTTGCGCGCCGGCGCAACTTCTCCCAGGAGGGGGGGTTAGAATGAAGCAGGGGGACTGTACTTCCTCGGGAGGAATTGAATGCGCAGATTGAAGAAGACGATCTTGGTTGCCGGCCTGGCGTTGTCGCTGGACCCGCTCGTGGCCCTTGGCCAGAGCACGCCGCAGAACCCGCCGCCGGGAACGAACCCGGCCGCGAGTTCGCAGAGCACGGCGCAACAGCGGCGGCGCCGGCGCCACCGCAAGCGCCGGCGTCAACGCCGCCGTCGGCCAGTGGCGATGATGCCGGGCAACGCGGCGTTCCCCGCATAGCCCGTCTCTCTGAGCGCATAGTTGATTCCATTGGTCGCGTCCACAGCAGACACCGGCCTCCCGGCAGCTTAGACTAGTGGCCTCGACTGCGCAAAGCTCGACTGCCGATCCAAATAAGTACATACCAAACGCCCACATAAAAGAGGAAATTCCCAACGAGGACAAAATACACGAACTGGGACGTACCTGATCCGGTATGAACACCTTGAGGGTAGAAAATGCCAGCAAGAAATCCGCCGGGAATCGTGAGCGCGTCGAGCACCCGATTCTTAGTTTCGCTATAGGGTAGATGTTTGTCAGCCCATCCAACGAGAAGAAAAGTTATCACCGCGAGCACACAGGCAAACAGAAGGCTTCTTCTCCACATGACTATTCCTTCTTCGGTTTATCTTTTTTCGGTGGTTGCTCGGCCTGCTTCTCCAGCTCTGAGCCAAAAGTATCCTCGTTGCCCTTACGGAACCTAGAGAACCGCTGGGGCCAAAAGTAAAGCAGAACCAATGCGCATGGACGGACCCCCAAGTTGGCGCACGTTGTATACCCGCCATGGACGTAAAGTCAATGGCAGTCTCTTTTTTGTTTTGGCGGGTGACCAGGGCCAAAAAGCGAATCGGGGAGCCTGGCGGCTCCCCGATTCGTCACTCTGGTTTGCACCCGCGAAGCGCGCGATGCGCTTCGGTGGTGAGCACCGCAAGAGCGGTGCTTTTCAAACCTGCAATGGTTCTAGGCCCGGTGGAGTCATTTCCTCCATAGGTCCAGAGCTCCTAAGCCCCTTCTTACTCCCGCCCCCCACCGAAAGCAAGACCAAATCATGTGGGACAGGCTTATCGCCCGTCCGCCTCCGCATGGGCTACAAACCCGTGCCACTACTTGATGAAGACGCCTTCGCGGAGCTGATCGCGCCCGACAAAAGTTTTCGAAGAGTGGAAACGCGCGAAGAGGTTCAGGATTTCGCGGTTCTGGTAGGAACGCTGTACCGCGCACGGCGCGGCGGCGGGCATGAGTTCCAGGTTCTTCGCATCCAGCACGCGATAGCGGTTGAATCCCTGCGGCTTGCTGCTATGGAAGAGGGCCAGGACCACGCCGCCTTCGCGGAGCATCTCGCCGAGCCGGACCACGAGCCGCGTGACTGCCTCGCTTTCGACATAATCGAACGCGTCCCAGACAAGCACGGCGTCGAACGTTCCGGCCGGATACTGGAGATTCACTTCCAGAAAGCGCCGCGCGCGATCGCCGGGCGGCTCAGGGGATTCATCCGGCTTCGATGAACGCAGCCGCTCTTCTTCCGCGCCGAGAAAGAGCTTCCATGCCGCGAGCAAATCCTCGGTGTACACGCGGAACCCGCGCTCGACAAAGAAACTCACGGTGGCCTGCCAGACCGGCCCGAGATCGAGCACCTTGCCATGCTCGATCCCGTCGAGCAGCCAGGCGAACTCCTTGAGGCCGTTCGAGGGGCGCCCGGCACGCGCCTCGGCGACCATCGCAGCGCCCCGGCCGCGCATGACGGCGGGGACCGGCTGCCGGTCGGCCACGCGGAGCTTGCTTAGCAGGCTCATCGTTTCGAACTACGCTTCTTGCGCGCGAATCGGGATCGGACGCGAGGCTTCCGTGCCCGTGGGGGCGCCGGCACGCACCGGCGGAGCTGCCTGGCGCGCGACGTCCACCTTGCCGCTGACGTAGGCGCCATCTTCAATGGCGATGCGCTGCGTCTGGATGTCGCCCAGCACTTCGCCGCTGCGGCTGATCTCCACGCGTTCCTTGCCGTGGAGCTTGCCTTCCACGTGGCCGCGCACAACGATCTCGCGCGCTTCGATGTCGGCGGTCACGCGCCCGTTCGCCCCGATGGTCACTGAGAACTCCGGGATGCGCACGCTGCCGTGCACCTCTCCCTCAATCACCAGATCCTCGCTGCCGGTCACTTCGCCCTTGATGCGGATCTGCTTGCTGATGTTCCCCGGGACCGGCGCGGCTTGCCGCGGCGGCTCGGGATAGCGCACGGGCGCCGCCACCGGCGGGGCCACAACCTGCGGCGCCGATGGAGATGCCTTGGGTTCGTCCTGCTTACGCCACATGAAAACCTCCTCGACCGGTACTCCGGAGCCCTGCGTGGCTGGGAACCCAGCGGGATAGCTCGGAGAGGACGGCTGGCTGAGGAATATAGTACAGGTAGGGTTCCCTGTAAACTGGATTTGGTGGGGAAGAGGGACAGGGTACCCCAACAGGCACCTGTCCCTAGGGAGAGGCCGGCGCCGGGCTGGGCAGGGGGGAGCCGGCCCCTGGCGATTCCGGGCTGACGTGGCGTAACTCCCAAAGGGCCCAGCACATGCCCAGCGTCTCCCTGCCGAACAGCTTCAGCCCCTGCCGGGCTTGCCACCAGTGGTCGGGGTCGTACTCGGAGTCGCGCGCGCTGGCGACGCGCACGCGCACCGACTCCGGCATGACGTGGCGGAAGATGTAGCGGGCGCGCCGCGTGTGGTAGTTGGACGTCACCACCAGGATGCGGCGCCAGCCGTGCTCCACCACAAACGGCCGCAGCACTTGTGCTTCCTCCTTGGTGCTGTCGGCCAGATTCGGGAAGCGCACCACAGCATCGGCGGGCACGCCGCGCTCGACCAGGTCACGCTGCATCAGTTCTGCAAGGCCTGCGTAGGGCCGCAGCTTGCGCCCGCTCGCCACTACGCGCGGCGCCCAGCCGGCGCGATAGAGCTCGGCGGCGCGCGCGGCGCGGTCGGCCGCAAAGCTGTCACCGCCCAGCAGGATGATTGCGTCGGCGGGCTCCAATGGCTCTTCGACCACCCAATAGTTCCCCATCGCGCGCAGAATAGGATGCCGCGCGAGGTAGATCGCAAAGCCGAGCACAAGGAAAACCAGCAGAAGGATGAGCTTGAAAAAAATCCCGCCACGCTGGCTGCGGTTCATGCGCTGGGATCCAGTTGCCGCAGGCGTTCGGCCGCCTCTTCGGGCACCAGCTCGTTGAAATAGACTTCCTTGATGCTGTACGACTTGCTGCGCGTCTGTACAATCGGCAGGATTTCGATGTGCCAGTGGTAGTCGTCGGCGATCGTCTTCCAGTAGTTCAGCACTTCCCCCTTGGGGCTGCTGGTGTTGGGAGCCGTGTGCACCACGAGGTGGTAGGCCTGCGCAATCTTTCCGAACCGGCGCAGCATGCGGCCCAGCAGCGCGGCGAGGTTACGGTTGTTGGTGCCGGGTGGCGGCTGCTCGAACAGGTGGTTGTGCTTGCGCCGCAGCAGCCACACTTCATAGGGCACGCGCGAGGCATAGGGACACAGCGCCACGAAATCGCCCTGCGTATCCACGATGCGCTTGCCCTGCTTTTCCTCCTGCCGGACGATATCGCAGAAGACGCAGCGCTCCTTTTCCGCGTACCACTCGCGCGCGGAGCGCAGCTCGTAGAGGATCCGCCGGGGAACAAACGTGGTCGCAGTCACCTGGGAATGCGAATGCGGCCACTCCTCCCCCGCCAGCGCGCCTCGATTCTTGAAAACGGCAACGTACTTGAACCGCGGGTCCCGCTTGAGGTCTTGAATCCGCTGCATGTAGGCCGTCAGGACCAGGTCGATCTGCTCGTCGGTCATTTGCGCGAGCGACAGGTTGTGGTCCGGGGTCTCCACGATCACCTCGTGCGCGCCGGTGGGGCGCATGCGGTCGTAGATGCCCTCGGCCTGCCGGCCGGGATCACCCTCGATGCGGTAGAGCGGGTTCAAATGCGGGAAGACCCGCACCTGCCAGGGTCCCCCGGAAGGCAACGTGAGCAGCGCGGCCCGGCCGCCCTCATTTCCGGGGCATAGCGGGCACACCTCCGGCGCCGCGGGCACCTCGTCGGGATGACCGACGACCACCCAGCTCCGCGTGATGGGATCCTTACGAAGTTCCATGTTGCAGGGAGACTCTAATGGGTGAACCGCGCCGGCGTGGGACCTTCTTCCAGGCGGTGACGGTCCCAGATGGCGCCCTCGCGGCTGTAATGAGCCATCTCGAAGTCCTGCGTCAGCTCCAGGCAATCGGTCGGGCAGGCGTCCTCGCAGAGCCCGCAGAACATGCAGCGCGAAGTATCGTAGATGAACGTGGTCAGGACCTTGCGGCGCGTGGTGTCGTCGCGCTCCCAGCCCACCACGATCAGGTTCTCCGGGCAAGCCAGCGCGCAGAGGTTGCAGGCGATGCAGAGCGTCTCGCCGGTTTCCGGGTGCATGTTCAGCCGCGGCGCGCCGCGATAGCGCTCGGCCACCATGGGCCGCTCGAGCGGGTACTGCTCCGTATAAATGTTCTTGGGGTTCTGGTAGCGGAAGGTCACCAGCAGGCCCTTGATCAGGTCCACCAGAAAAATGCGCCGCAGCAATTCTCCCATGCCGCTAGTTTGGGTCGCGCGCGCAGAATTGTCAAGGCACGTTGCCGGGCCCAACTTTCGCTCGTTTTTCGGCGCAGTGGTAGAATCAGCAGCATGGCCACAGCCGAAATAGGACCGCGGCTGGTGATCCGGCCGGCGCGCGAAGACGACACCGCCGCGCTGCGCGAGATCTATAACCAGGCCATCCAGGACGGCCTGGAAACGTTCGAGACGGATCCGCGCTCGCTCGAAGAGCAAAAACTGCTCATCTCAAACGCCACCGACGATCCCAAACATCCCATGCTCGTCGCCGAACTGCGCGGCTGGACGCTCGGCTACGCGACGATCCAGCCGTCGGACCCGCGCGCGGGGCTCGACGGCATCGGCGAAGTGACCGTGTACGTGCAGCGGTCGTTCCGCAATTACGGCGTGGGCCGGCAGCTCATGAAGAGCATCCAGCAGGAAGCCCAGACGCTGGGCTACCGCAAACTCATCGGCTGGGTGCTCGCCGAGAACCGCGACAGCTTGCGCCTGTGCCGTACCACGGGCTGGCGCGAAGTGGGGCGGCAAGAACAGCACGTCCGCCAGCGCGACATTCTGCGCGACGCCGTCATCGTCGAGTACATGGTGCCCCCGCCGGCCGTAGCCTGATGGACGACATCCGTTACATGCAGATCGCGCTCGAAGAAGCGCACGCAGCAGCGCGCGCAGGCGAAGTGCCGGTGGGCGCCGTGCTGGTGGCGGAAGATCGCGTTGTCGCGCGCGGTGCGAACCGCACGATCCGCGATTGCGACCCCACTGCCCATGCCGAAATCGTCGCGCTGCGCGAAGCGGCAAAGGCCGCCGGGAATTATCGCCTTGCGGGCGCGACGCTTTACGTCACGATGGAGCCCTGCGCGATGTGCGCCGGCGCCCTGGTGCAGGCGCGCATTGACCGGCTCGTGTATGGCGCCGACGACCCCAAAGGGGGCGCCGTGCGCACGTGCCTACGCGTGCTCGATGCTCCCGCGCTCAACCACCGCATCGAAGTAACTTCGGGCGTGCTCGTGGAAGAGTGTGCCGCGGTGCTCCAGTCCTTCTTCGCCGCCCGCCGCTGAATTTCTCCTCTCGACGTCTCACAAACGGAAAATTTGGACTTGAAAATGGCGATTTTCCGTCTACTCTATCCACCACGAGGCGGTGCTTCTATGTCTGCGGGCTCGACAGTAAGTGGACAAGGACAGTTCGGCCGCACGTTGCGGCGAGATGCATGGTGGCTCGAGTTATTGCCGGTCATCGTTTTGCTCAGCGCATTTGGAATCTATACGACCCTGCGGGCGTTCGAGGGAACCTATTACGAATGGGGGCCGTACCTCTCCCCCTTTTATTCCCCTCTGATTGATCCCCATCATCGCTGGTGGCCGTTCTCTCCGGCGTTCCTCATCCTGATGTGGCCCCTGGGATTCCGGGTCACGTGCTACTACTACCGAAAGGCTTACTATCGCGCTTTTTTCCTCGATCCACCCGCCTGCGCCGTTGGCGAGAGCAGCAAGCGTCACTACCGCGGCGAGACTGCGTTCCCGTTCCTTCTTCAAAACCTCCACCGCTACTTTGTCTATGCGGCGCTCGTTTTCCTTTTCTTTCTCTGGCACGACGCGATCCGCGCTTTCTTTTTTGACGGGCGAATCCACGTGGGAGTCGGCACGCTCGTTCTGCTGACCAACGTGATCCTTCTGACTTTCTACACTTTCTCCTGCCACTCGATCCGCCACCTTGCAGGAGGAAAGCTCGACTGCTTTTCCTGCGCGGCCTTCGGGGCCCCGCGGCATGCCGCCTGGCGCTGGGTGAGCATTCTGAACGAGCGGCACATGGTGCTCGCCTGGATGAGTCTCATCTCGGTGGGTCTGGCCGATCTTTACGTCCGGCTGGTTTCGTGCGGCGCCATAAAGGACTTGAGACTGTTGTGACGACAGAATACGAAACTCACGAGCACGATGTGTTGATCATCGGCGCCGGCGGCGCCGGCCTGCGGGCGGCCATCGAAGCGCTCGCCCAGGGAGCACGAGTGGGCGTGGTGTGCAAGTCGCTGCTCGGCAAAGCGCATACGGTGATGGCGGAGGGCGGCATCGCTGCCGCAATGGCCAACGTGGATGCCGCTGACAACTGGCGCACGCACTTTCGTGACACCATGCGCGGGGGAAAGCTGCTGAACAACTGGCGCATGGCCCAGCTCCACGCCCAGGAAGCGCCCGACCGCGTGCGTGAGCTGGAGCAATGGGGCGCGCTCTTCGATCGCACCGCGGACGGGAAAATCCTGCAGCGGCCTTTCGGCGGCCACACCTTCCGCCGGCTGTGCCATGTGGGCGACCGCACCGGCCTGGAAATGATCCGCACGCTGCAGGACCGCGGCGTGCAAATGGGAATCGACGTTTATATGGAATGCACCATCAGCCGCCTGTTGATGGACGGAGACCGCATCGCCGGCGCATTCGGCTACTGGCGTGAACAGGGACGGTTCGTCGTATTTCGCGCGAAGTCGGTGGTCCTGGCCACCGGCGGAATCGGCAAGGCGTGGAGCATCACGTCCAATTCGTGGGAATACACCGGCGACGGAATGGCCCTGGCCTACGATGCCGGCGCCGAACTGCTGGACATGGAATTCGTGCAGTTCCATCCGACCGGGATGGTGTGGCCGCCGGGAGTGAAAGGGATTCTCGTCACCGAGGCGGTGCGCGGCGAGGGCGGCACCCTGCGCAACAAATCGGGCGAGCGTTTCATGGAACGCTACGATCCGAAGAAGATGGAACTTTCGACCCGGGACGTTGTGGCGCGCGCGATCTACACGGAGGTGCGCGAGGGCCGCGGCACGGAGCACGGCGGCGCCTACCTGGATATCTCGCACAAGCCCGCCGAGTACGTGAAGAAGAAGCTGCCCAGCATGTATCACCAATTCCTCGAGCTCGCGGACGTGGACATTACGAAAGGGCCCATGGAGGTCGGACCCACCTGCCACTACATGATGGGCGGGATTCGCGTCGACGCGGAAACCGCGCAGGCGTCCATCCCCGGGCTCTTTGCGGCCGGGGAGGCCGCCGCCGGTCTGCACGGCGCAAACCGCCTGGGCGGCAATTCCCTTTCGGACCTCGTCGTCTTCGGCCGCCGGGCAGGGTTGGCCGCCGCCGAGCACGCGAAGAAAACACAAGCTCCTTCGCTCGATTCCGGCCAGATCGAAGAGGCGGCGCGCGAGATGCTGGCCCCCTTCGAGCGTGGGGATGGCGAGAGTCCTTATGTGATTCACAGCGCACTGCAGGAAACCATGCATAGCCTCGTGGGCATCTTTCGCAACGAAGGAGACCTCAGCCGCGCACTGAGCGAACTCGAGAAACTGAAGGAGCGCGCCAAACGCGTGCGCGTGGAAGGCTCGCGATTGTTCAACCCCGGCTGGCACCTCGCCCGGGATCTGAAGTCCATGCTGACGGTCTCCGAGGCCGTCACGCGCAGCGCGCTGGCGCGCCAGGAGAGCCGCGGCGCGCACAGCCGGATTGATTATCCCGGCCTCGACGCCGCATGGGGAAAGAAGAACAATGTGATCGTCCGCGCGGGAGATGCAATGGCGCTTCAGCAGTCACCGCTGCCGGAAATGCCCGGCGAGTTGAAACAAATCCTCGCCGAAGAGACGTAGCGGAGGATGGCAATGGCAGAGGCACTCTTCGAGGTGTTCCGGGGAGATCGCGACGGTGGAAAGCCGGCCCAGTATCGCGTGCCGATTGCTCCGGGGATGGTCGTGCTGGACGCACTGCACTATATCCAGGCGCATCAGGCGCCGGACTTGGCCGTGCGCTGGAATTGCAAAGCCGGCAAGTGCGGCTCGTGCTCGGCGGAGGTGAACGGGCGGCCGCGGCTCACTTGCAAGACTCGCATGGACGCGCTTCCCCTGGACCAGCCCGTCACGGTCTCTCCGATGAAGGCGTTTCCCATAATCAAAGACCTGGTCACCGATGTCTCCTGGAATTACCGGGTGAACAAGACCATCCCGCCGTTCGAGCCGCGTCCCGGCACCCAGTGGAAGTTCTACCAGGAGGACGTGGACCGGGTGCAGGAGTTTCGCAAGTGCATCGAATGCTTTTTGTGCCAAAACGTATGCCACGTTCTGCGCGAGCACAAGCAAATGGAGCAGTTCGGCGGTCCGCGGTTTTTCGTGCGGGTTGCAGCGCTCGAAATGCACCCGCTCGACGGCAAGTCGCGAGCGCGCCTCCTCAAGGATCAGCTGGGCATCGGCCTGTGCAACATCACGAAGTGCTGCACCGAAGTCTGCCCGGAAGAAATCCACATCACCGACAATGCGATCATTCCGTTGAAGGAGCGCCTGGTGGACGAATTTTATGACCCCGTGCTCATGCTGGTACGCAAAATCCGGGGTGTGAAACAAGGACCGAGCTGACGCAAAGGGCTGGCGGAGAGGGTGGGATTCGAACCCACGAGCCCGGTTTTGCCAGGCTACCCGCTTTCGAGGCGGGCTCTTTCAACCGCTCAGACACCTCTCCGCAGCGGTGAAGCTATTCTAAGGGCGAGCCTGGAATCCGACAAGCTCGCCGGCGGCGGCAAGAGCCACTCCGCAACCTTGTCTCGAAAAACTGAAAGCGGAGAAGCCGCTGCTCAGGGAGATTTCTTTGCGGGGCGCTTGGCGGGCGCGGCGCCGATGCTGTTCAACTTTTCCTGCGCGAGGGCCCGGTAGGGGCTCGGGATGGATGCAGCTTCGGTAAGCGCCGCCGTGGCTTCGTTCACGCGCTTCAGGTTCAGCAGCGCGAAGCCCATGCGGTACTGGTTGCGCGCATAAGTGACCGGGTCGGCCTTGAGCAGCGGCGCCGCGCTGCTGAATGCCTCGAGCGCCTGCGCGTCGCGGTGGCGCTGGATGTACACCTGCCCGCGCGCCGAAAGTGCCAGCCCCTTCTGTATGTCCACCTGCTTCTTCCACTGGTCGTCGGGAACGCCCTCGGGCTTCTTGGCGGAGGCCAGCAGGCCGGACGATTTCTTCGCGTACTCCTCGGCCTTATCGAGCTGCTCGCCGCGCTCGCTGTAGTAGTCAGCCAGTAAAAGCAGCATGCTCAGGTTGTTCGCGTCGCGCGCGAGGATGCGGTTCGCAAACTCGAGCATCCTCGGATAGTTCTGCGCCTGCTGATACGCCGCCGCCACCAGCGCCTGCGCGTTCGGCGTGTACGGCGAATCGGGGAACGCGCTCACGAAGCGCTCGAAGAGCGCCGCCTTCGCCGCCGGGTTCTGCGCCTGGTAGGCCGAGGTGAACAGCGTGTACTCCACATAACTGACGTTGCTCTGCGCGTCGGCCAAGTTGCGCTCCTTCTCCTGCTCCCAATCGCCTGCTCGAGTTCCTTCCGGCGCGGGCTTCGCTTTGTATCGCGTCATGATGCCGCCCACGCGCTCGCCCGCGCTAAACAGCGCGGCCTGGTCGCCCTTCTCCTGCGCCGCGCGGACTTCGTTCAAGGCCGCCGCCAAATTATCCGGGTCCGCGCCCAGCAGCTTTTCGCAGTATTCGATCACCTTGGCGTTGTTCTTCTCGGCCTGGTAATAGCTGATGTAGAGCTCGTAGGCGACCACGGCCATGTCGGTCTGGCCGAAGTCGGCGAGGAATTTGTCCATCAGCGCGAGCTTCTGCGCGGGGTCTTTCGTTGCCGTGATTTCGGCGTAGGCCTTGTCTTCGGGCGAGCCGGCCATGAGCGAGACTCGTTTGCCGATTTGCGCGCGCGCGGGCGCGACGACGAGGATGAGCACCGCGAGAAGAATCCCGAGAGAACGCCGCATGGCTACCTCCTGCGGTCCGCCGGGCAAGCGGACCAATGCGGTTGACGGAAGCTTTGCTTGCGGGAGGATATCAGAGAGTACCCGGTGGGCCTAGTCTTCGCGCGGCCAGGAATTACCCGGGGCTAGGCCAGCGCGGATTGCAGTTCCACGAGGAATGCTTCTGCGGACTGCGGGCGGCGATGCGGGTCAGCAGACAACGCGCGGTCGAAGAACTCCTGCCAGCGCGCGGGCGCACTATTCAAGTGCGCGGCGAGCGGCGTCACCTGCCCCGCCTGCGCTGCGCGTTGCAATTCTGCCGAGGTCGCTCCCACGAACGGATGCGCGCCGGTGAGCATCTCATAGGCCATGACGGCCAGCGCCCAGAGGTCCCACGCGGGCGTCACCGCTTCGCCGCGCAACTGTTCGGGCGACATATACAGCAACGTGCCGACGAGCACGCCGGTGCCCGTATCGGCGGTGGCTTGCTGCGTCGATTGGGGAAGGAACTTGGCAATGCCGAAATCGAGCACCTTGGCAATTTCCTGCGAGTCCGAGCGCAACAAGAAAATATTCTCCGGCTTCAAGTCGCGGTGAAGCAACTGCCGCCGGTGCGCAGCTTCGACCGCGGCGCAGACTCCACCCAAGATCGCCAGCGCCCGCGCGGGCGGCAGCCGCTTTTCTTTGCGCAACTCTTCGCGCAGGGTGGCGCCGTCGAGCAGCTCCATCACCAAAAAGGCCCGGTTCCCCGCGGCGAGACCAAAATCATGCACCGTCACCACGTTCGCATGAGCAAACGCAGCGGCGGCGCGCGCTTCACGGCGGAAGCGCTCGGCCGCCTCAGGGCTTCCAACCAGGTCGTCGCGGACTACCTTCACGGCTACCCGGCGCTCGAGCGCGGTATCGGCAGCTTCATACACCGTGCCCATCCCGCCGCGGCCCAGGCGCCGGTCCACGCGATAGCGCCCTTCCAACAGCCTCGGCAGGGCGACCGGCACGAGCGCAGCGGAATCACGGTTGCAGTGCGTCACGCCGGTGTCGTAGCAGCTCCCGCATTTGGGGCACTCTTCAAAAACGTCCCGGCGCGGCGCAATGGCTATTGGCGGCCTCTCTAGCAGGATCGCCAGGCTCGCGGCAATGGCAACAAGCAGGTCCTGGTCTTCGCCCGAGTACGGTTCTTCCGAGCGTTTAACGCCCAGCGCCAACAGCGCTTCCGTGCGCTCGGGCGACGTGGCGATGGGCACAAGCAAATCGATGCGCGCCCGGCGAAGGAATTCCGTCTCCTCGTGCGACAGTTGCTGCTGCAGCCAGCCGGACTCGGTGTGCGGCACCTCGAGCGGCTTGCCGAGCAGACGCACCAGCGCCAGGAGCTTGCTCTCCGCCGGCAGCGATGCCGGGCCTTGTCCCGAAGGAGCGGCAGCCAGCGTGCGGTACGCGGGCTCGCGCGGCTCGCGCACCAGTAGCGCGGCGAATTCGGGATGCAGCGCGGCTTCGATGCGCGCCACCACGCGTGGCGTCTGCTGCTCAAAACTTTGCGCCGTGCGGGTTTCTTCGACCACATCGCGCAGGAGGCGCTGAGCGTCATAACGCTCGCGGAAGAAGCGCCGGTCAAGCGCCTCGAGCCAGCGCTGCCGCTGCGCGTAGGCGACGGCGGCCAGCGCGGCCAGTGCGGCATACATCCAGCCCCGCGCGCGAAAGACGGCGAGGATAGGTTGATCGCCGTGGAGGAGCAAATCGAGCAGGAGGATTCCGGCCAGAGCGGGCACCGCCGAGACCAGCAGGCGCCGCGCCAGGGCATACTGCAATCCCTGTCGAATTACCACGCGGACATCGAACAGGCGATGCCGCAGAATCGCGTACGCCCAGGAAACTGGAAAGGCTTGGTAAAGGATGTTGACCAGAAGCAAGGCTGGCCAGGAATATAAGATCCTCCCAACACCACTCTGGGCCGACGTCCTCATCGCACTCAGTACTACCAGGGGTACGAGCGCGAGGTAACCCACCAGACTCCCGGCCACGAGCACACGGATGCGTCGCTTCTCGTTGACATCATCCAACCGGCGGTAATTCAGAATCAGCGCAAGCAATCCGGCGCCCAGGTAGGCAAAAATCATACTGGCGCCGATCCGTGGAAGCCAGTCGCCACCCAGGGAACCAGGATTGGCTTGAGGATTCACGAATGTAAAGTAAGCAAAGCCAAGAATGGGATACGGGAAGAGGAGAAAGCCTGGCGCTAACGCCGCGACCCATATCCAACGAGAGCGGAACAGCTTGCGCGGGAAAATTGCGCAAAAGGAGAAGAACAGAAGGGGAAGCATGAAGAAACCCACCGTCGGCCACCAGATGAGTACCCCCACGAGAATCGGCAGCCGGCGGCAAATGGCGGAAACACCATAGAGCGACCCCGATTGCCCCAACAACGCGATGGATATTGCTCCAAGCCGAGCCGCCCAATCGTAAGGTCGCGTAAACGCGATCAAGAAGGCCACGAGCAACGTCAAGAGCGCACTGGCCAGGTCTAGCACAATCAAGATGCGAAAATACTGTCCCTGCCGGGACCAGGAGCGCCGCTGCAATGTAATGACCCGCTCAAATTGCGTTCCGTTTCGCTCGACCTGAAGCCGATACGCCTTCCCGACCTCAAAGTTGATGCGGGTCGCGTCCCAGTGGCCAAGACCAACCACGCGGCGCCCATCTACCGACAGCACTCGGTCTCCCACCTGTATTCCCGCCCGGTCGCCTGCCGAGTTTGGAAGCACCTCCTCCACCACCAGAGCTTCTCTCTTAAAGTTGAACTTGCTGAATGGCGGCTCGGGTCCCCAGAAGTAAACGTAGATACTCAGGGCAAAGCTGCCGAGCAAGGACGCGGCGACGATGTACATCCACCAGGGCGCGCGAGTGCGTGGCATTCAGCAGACTCCGTGAAGTTTCAGCGGGAGGATAGCAGAGAGCGCCCGGCGGGCCTAGTCCTCGCGCGGCCAGAGCCGGAACGGCAGGAACCGCGGCACGCGCTTGCAGTACGCATCGTAGCTCGCGCCGAAACGGCGGCGGAGTTCGCGCTCCTCGAGCAGGATGGAAGTGATCAGCAGCAGCCACCAGCACGCCGCCACCACCCAGAGCGCCAGCGTGCCGGCCACGAGACACGCGCCCAGCACCGCCATCATCGAGCCTGCGTAGCGCGGATGGCGCACCCGCGCGTAAATGCCCGTGGTGGCCAGCTCGCCCGTGCCCTCCAACTCCGCATGTCCCACCAGGCGCTTGCCGCCCAGTTCGCGTTGAACTTGGTAGAACACAAGCCCGTCCGCCACCACCAGCGCGATCCCCAGCGCAAGGGCCCACACCGGCGCGTGGTCGCTCGCGAACAGAAGTTTGTGAAAAGTTTTCAGGAAGAACGCCATCGGGATCCACGCCGAGAGGCCCGCCACCCAGTACACAGCGGGAGTGTGCTGCCGCCAGAAGCTCACGGCGGGATGCAGGATCAGCCAGTACAGCGGGATGGGAAGATGAAAGAAGAGGATAACGGCTGCGAGCCAGTCGAAGACCGACATCTCAGGTCGTCTTGCTCCCAAACAGGGCGTGCAACAGCGAATGCCCGATCAGCCCTTCGAGCACGAGCAGGCCGCCGAGAACCATGGCCGAAAGACGCAGCCACGCGGCTTCGGCGCCGAACAGGCCGTAGAGCGCGATGCCGGCCCCCAGGACTACGTAGAGCGCGCGGCCCATTCCTCCGACGTTGGGTGTGGCTGCCATGGCAAGCGTTAGATGTCTCCCCCTCTATCTTCGTTTCGGAGTTTTGCGGATGCAAGCGGAAATCGCCGGCATTGACGATTTTGCGTTTTCGATAGAGGATGCAAAGTCCGGCGCGCGAGCGCCGGGCGCACTGGACGGAGAGGATGGCCGCATGATGCCGTTTCAAGTCACGTCGTGGGAAAAGATGGAGCTCGAACAGTTGAACCCGCGCATCACCCGGCAAATGATGAGCGGCGCGCAGGCCACCCTGGCGCGCATCTGGCTGGCGCGCGGCGCGATCGTGCCGCGGCACTCGCACGTGAACGAGCAGTATTCGCTGATCACGAGCGGCGCGCTGAAGTTCGTCTTCGACGACCGCGAGGTCGTGGTGCGCGCCGGCGAGCTCATGTACATCCCGCCGAACGTGCCGCACGCCGCGGAGGCGCTCGAAGACACGGTGGACATTGATTTCTTCGTGCCGCAACGCGAAGACTGGATCCGCAAAGACGACGCGTATCTGCGCGGTTAGACAAGGGAGCAGCGGGCATGGACCTGGGACTGAAAGGGCGCGTGGCCATTGTCGCGGCGGCCAGCAAAGGCCTGGGCCGCGCCGTGGCGCTCGAGCTCGCACGCGAGGGCGCCGAAGTGGCCATCTGCGCGCGCAGCGAGGCCAATCTCGTCGAAGCCGCGAAGACGATCCGTGCGGCCACGGGCCGCGACGTCTACCACGAGGCGCTGGATGTGACCGACGCCGCGCGCGTGAAGGCCTTCGTGGACGCCGTCGAGAAGCGCCACGGCCGCGTGGATATCTGCGTCACCAATGCCGGCGGGCCGCCCTCGAAGCCCTTCCTGGATATTTCGCTCGACGAATGGCAAGCCGCGGTTTCGCTCACCCTGCTCAGCAGCGTCCATTTCGCGCGTGAAGTGTTGCCGCGCATGCGCAAGAACAAGTGGGGCCGGCTGGTGACGATCACCTCGGTTGCCGTGAAGCAGCCGATTGACGGCTTGCTGCTTTCGAATTCGATCCGCGCCGCGGTGACCGGCCTGGCGCGGACGCTGGCGAACGAATTCGGCCCGCACGGCATCACGGTGAACAACGTCTGCCCGGGTTACACACTGACCGAGCGCCTGGAAGAATTGGCCGAAGGCGCGGCGCGCTCGGGGGGCGTTGCACGCGATGCCGTTTACCAGAAATGGATTTCCCAGGTGCCGCTCGGCCGGCTGGCCCGGCCCGAAGAGTTTGCCGCGCTGGTGACGTTTCTGGTGTCGGAGCGCGCCAGCTACATCAACGGCGCTTCCATCGCCGTGGATGGCGGCTGGGTGCGCAGCCTGTTGTAGAGGCGCGGCGCGTTGCCTTGATCACCACACCCGAGGAGAACCCGATGAAGCGACTCACCGAGTCGAAGAATGTTTCCGTGCGCCTGTCTGCCCGGGCTGCCGCAATGCTGCTGGTGCTCGGCGCCCTGCTGCTGGCGGTCGCGGGCCGCGCCGACGAGCCCTACGCACGCACCCGCGACTACCATTTGCAAAACGCGCGCATCGCGCTGCGCTTTGAGCTCGACCAGCGGAAGGTGATCGGGGACGTCACGCACACCCTCGCCGTGATCCGCGAGGGCATCACGCGCATCGCGTTCGACTCGGTGGGCCTAAACATTTCGAGTGTGACGCTCAATGGCAAGCCCGCGAAGTTCGAAACCACCAAGACGCAGCTCCTCGTCGAGCTCGGCCATGCGGCGAAGCTGGGGGAAAAGATGGACGTGGAGATCCGCTATGACGGCCGGCCGAAACTGGGGCTTTATTTCGTCCTGCCGGACAAGAATTATCCCAACCGGCCGAAAGAAATCTGGACGCAGGGCGAAGCCGAAGACACGCGCTACTACATCCCCATCTACGACTACCCGAACGACCGCACCGCGACCGAGATGATCGTCACCGTGCCGCGCGAGTGGGAAACGGTCTCGAACGGCCGCCTGGTGAACGTGAGCGACGCGCCCGGAGGGATGCGCACGTGGCACTGGCGGCAGTCGCAACCGCACTCGACCTATCTCATCTCGCTCATCGCCGGCGAATTCACCCTGCGGAAGGACACCTGGCGCAGCATCCCCGTGACGGACTACGTGCCGCGCGACCGCGCCGAGCGCTCCGCGCCCACCAATGTGCACACGAAGCAGATGCTCGACTTTTTCTCCGACAAGATCGGCGTTGTCTATCCGTGGGACAAGTTCGGCCAGGCCTGGGTGGACGATTTCGTGGTCGGCGGCATGGAAAACACCAGCATCGTTTCGAATACGGCGGGTGCGCTGGTGAACCCGCAAGTCTCCGCGGAGAGCTTGGAAAACGCCGACGGTTTGATCTCGCACGAAATGGCGCACCAGTGGTTCGGCGACCTGGTGACGTGCAAGGACTGGGCGAACCTGTGGCTCAACGAGGGCTTCGCCACGTATTTCGCGACGATGTGGGAAGAGCACCAGTACGGCGCCGATGCCGCCGCATACAGCCTCTGGCAGTCGCGCAACAACTGGATGACGCAACAACGGCTCTACCCGGTGCCCATCGTCACGCACAAACTCACGGACGCGCTGCAGCTCGGCGGCAACTTCTACACGAAAGCCGGATGGGGGCTGCACATGCTGCAGCGGCAGCTTGGCGACGCGGCATTCTTCGGCGGACTGAAGCACTACCTTGAAAAGCACCGCGGCCAAAACGTCGTCACCGCCGACCTGGTCAAGGCCATCGAAGAGGAGACGGGGACGAACGTGGATCTCTTCTTCGACCAGTGGTTCTACGGCGCGGGCGCGCCGCGTTTCGAGGTGCGCTCCACTTACGACGACGCCGCGCACCAGGTGAAGCTCGAGGTCAAGCAGACGCAGAAAGTGGAAGGCCGCGTGGGAATCTTCAGCGCGCCGCTCCAGATCGAAGTCACTACCGCTGCGGGCAAGAAGAGCTATCCGATCGTCGCCTCGCAGGCCAGCGAGTCGTTCACGTTCTCTGCCGAGGGCCAGCCGCTCATGGTGCTCTTCGACAAAGGCAACGGGATTCTGAAGTCGCTGGATTTCCAGAAGTCGCCCAAGGAGTGGATCTACCAGTTGCAGCATGCCGACGCGGTGCCCGACCGCGCCGACGCCGTCCGCGCGCTCGGAGAGATCAAGAGCAACGAAGAAGTCGTCGCCGCGCTGGGCGCCGCCGCGCGCGGTGACGCGTTCTGGGGCGTGCGCAACGAAGCGCTGCGCGCCCTGGCCCGCATCGGAGGGCCCGCCGCGCAACAGCAGATTCTCGGCGGGGTCGCGGACGAAAGGCCCTGGGTGCGGCAGGTGGCGGTCGAGTTGATGGGCGCTTTCAAAGATGACGCGAGCGTCGCCGAGCGCCTGAAGGCGATCTTCCGCGATGACAAGGCCTACCGCGTGCGCGGCGCCGCGCTGGGCGCGTTCGCGCAGCAGAAGCCTGCCGACGGCCTTGCCGTGCTTCAAGCCGCTGCCGCCACGGAATCGCCCGACGACCGGCTGCGCGCCGCAGCGCTGCGCGCCATGGGCACGCTCGGCGACGATCATGCCGTGCCGCTGCTGCGCGAATGGGCCGCGCCCGGAAAGCCCTTCCCCGTGCGCACGGCAGCCATCGCGAGCCTTGGGCGGCTCGACAAGAAGAATTCGCAGATTACCGCGCAGCTCGTGTCGTATCTCGCGGAGCCGTATCGCGGCCTGCGGACGTCCACCATCGGTGCGCTCGGGGAGCGCGGCGACACTGCGGCGCTCGCGCCCATCGAAGCGCTCGTCAAGAGCGGCGAACTGGGCGAAACCTCGCGTTTCGTGCAGGGCGTGATCGACCGGCTGAGGCAGGCCGCAGCCGCCGAAAAGAAATAGACAATCGCGGAGATTATTCGGCCAGCAGGATGCGCAGGTCGCGCAGGTTGTTGCCCGTGGGCCCTGTCTCGATCGCGTCGCCGAGCGACTTGAAGAACGTGTAGGAATCACTGCGACGGATAAAATCAGCGAGATCGAGCCCGCGGGCGCGCGCAGCGGCCAGCGTTTCGCCGTCGGCCGCCGCGCCGGCCGCCGGGCTCGAGCCGTCCACGCCATCTGTGCCCGCGCTGAGCACGGCGACTCGCTGTCCCGCAATCTTTTCCACGCAATCGAGCACGAAGGCTGCATTGCGCCCCCCCACGCCGTTGCCGGTGACCGGCGAGCTCACTTCACCGTCCGCAATCACCGCCACGGCGCGCTCCGGGTTCGCTTGTTTCAGACGCGCAAGTTGCCCAAGCAAGTAATCCGCGGCACGACTAAGACGGCAGTCGTCTGTGGTGTTATCGCAGATCGTAACGAAGCCCGCGGCTTCGGCCGCGCGATGCGCGTTGTGAAACAGGTCGTGCATGCCGAGCAGGATCTGGAAATGCGCGCGGCGAAACGCCGGGTCACCCAGCTTCGGCGTCTCAGGCAACGGAAGACGGCGCTCGAATTTCGAACGGAGCGACAGGGGCAGCTTCTCGGTCAGTTCATACATTTCGAGAACGCGCTGCGCGTCCGCGATGGTGGTGGGATCGGGCAGCGTCGGGCCCGAGGCCAGCGCCGATTCGCGCCCTTCGGGCACGTCCGTCACGCCGAGCGTGATCTTCATTGCCGCGGGCGCCGCCGCTGCGAGACGCCCGCCCTTCACAGCCGAGAGGTGCTTGCGCACGGCATTGATCTGGTCAATCGGCGCGCCGCAGGTGACCAGCAGGCGGTTGAGCTCCTGCACGTCTTCGAGCGTGATATCAGGAAAGAGCGGTTGCTCGGCCAGCGCCGAGCCGCCGCCCGAGAGCAGGAAGAAAACAAGCGTGCGCGCGTCGCAGCCGGCCAGTAGATCCAGAATCGCACGGCCCGCGGCAAAGCTGCCCGCGTTCGGCACCGGATGCCCCGCGAGGATCGTGCGCAGACCAGGCAGCTCGCGCGGCGACGCGGACGGCGCAGCCACAATGCCCTCAGCGCGAAAATCCGGCGCGAGCACTTCGAGCAGCCCTTGCGCCATGGCAAACGAGGCTTTGCCGATGGCTACGACTCGAATGCGGTCGAACTGCGCGAGGTCAATCTGCGCTTCCCCGCAGCGGATGCGGCTGCCGGAGCGCGCAAGCTTGCGGCGCAGCGTTGCGGGGATATCAATCGCCGCAAGCGTTTCGAGGAAAATCTGCCGGGCGAGTTGTTTGAGCGAAAGCAAGGCAGCTCGAGCTAGCTGAGCGCCTCGGGGTTCAGCGCGTTCGGCGGGCGCTTGCCGGAGAAGAGCGCGATTACGTTTTCCGCGGCCATCGTGGCCATCTTCGTGCGCGTGTCGACCGAAGCGGAAGCAATGTGCGGCGCGAGCACCACGTCGTCCCGCTGCATGAGTCCCGGATGCACTTTCGGCTCGTTTTCGTAAACGTCGAGCGCCGCGCCGGCAATCTGCCGTTGTTCGAGCGCCGCGACGAGCGCCGCTTCGTCCACTACCGGCCCGCGCGACGTGTTGATCAGATACGCGGTGGGCTTCATGCGCGCGAGTTGCTGCACGGAGATCAAGCGACGCGTCTCGGGCAGCAGCGGCACGTGCACGGAGATGAAGTCGGCCTGTGCGAGCACCTGGTCGCGCTCGAGGTACTCGGCGTTCAATTCCTTTTCGAGTACGGCCGACGGGCGTACCGCGTCGTTATAGATGATGCGCATGTGAAAGCCCTGCGCGCGGCGCGCCACGGCGCGGCCGATGCGCCCAAAGCCCAGCAGGCCCAGCGTCTTGCCCCAGATGTCGCCGCCGCAGAGCTGGTCCAGGTTCCAGCCTGCCCAGGTGCCGGAACGCAGCAGTTTTTCGCCTTCGTGCAGCCGCCGCGCGACGGCCATCAGCAGCGTCCACGCAAAGTCCGCCGTCGTCTCGTCCAGCACACCGGGCGTGTTCGAGGCCACGATCTTGCGCCGCGTGCACGCGGGGAGGTCGATGTTGTCGAAGCCCACGGCCACGTTGGCCACCATGCGCAGTTTCTGCCCCGCGAAGAGCAGCTCGTCGTTCACTTTTTCGGTGAGCAGGCAGATCAGCGCATCCTTGTCCGCCACGCGGCGCAGGACTTCCGCGCGCGACGGGCGCTCGGGCCGCTCCCAGTATTCGACGTCGAAATGTTCGGCCAATAGCTTGCGCGGCGATTCAAACAGCGGATGCGTGGCAAAAATCTTCGGTTTGCTCATCACACGGCCTCAGAAATTGAACGCGAACCCCGGAGAGTAGCACAGAAGCCGCGCGTTGCGCACGGCGCCGCGTTGACTCGCTCCAACGCCGCGACTATAGTGGCCGCAGGAGATCTTTCACACCCGCGATGGATCGCCACATCATCCGCGAACTCGAGCGGTTGCTCGGCGAAGAAAGCGTCCTCAGCAAACCCGAAGACTTGATTCTGTACGAATACGACGGCTCGGTGGAGCTGGCGCGGCCGGAATGCATTGTGTTCCCGCGCTCGACGCGCGACGTCGTGGAAATCGTCCAGCTTGCCAGCCGCCACCGCATCCCCATCGTCGGCCGCGGCGCGGGCACGGGCCTTTCCGGAGGCGCGCTGGCACGGCAGGGCGGCATCATCCTGGTCTTTTCGCGGATGAACCGCATCCTCGAGATCGACGTCGAAAACCAGCGCGCCGTGGTGCAGCCCGGCGTCGTGAACCTCGACCTCTCGCGCGCAGTCGAGCATGCCGGCCTCTACTTTGCGCCGGACCCTTCGAGCCAGAAATCGTGCACGATCGGCGGCAACGTGGCGGAAAACGCCGGCGGGCCGCACACGCTGGCCTACGGCGTCACCACGAACCACGTGGTCGGCCTCGAAATCGTGCTGCCGGATGGCGAGGTCTTCCGCGCCGGCGGCAAAGCGTTTGACACGCCCGGCTACGATTTGGCGGGCCTGCTGGTCGGCTCCGAAGGCACGCTCGCCATCATTACGGAAATTACCGTCCGGCTCTCGCGGCTTCCCGAGGCCGTGAAGACGCTGCTCGCCGTTTATGAAACGCTGGACGACGCGACGGAAAGCGTCGTCGAGATCACCGCGCGCGCGATCACGCCCGCCGCCTGCGAGATGCTCGACGGCTGGACGCTGCGCGCTGTGGAAGAGTACGTCCACGCGGGCTTTCCGATGGATAGCGCGGCAGTGCTGCTGATCGAAGTCGAAGGCCTGCGTGAAGCCGTCGAGGAACAAGCCGCGCAGGTGGCCGAGGTCTGCACGCTGCATCATGCGCGCGAAGTCCGCGTGGCGCGGGACGACCGCGAGCGCGACCTGCTCTGGAAAGGCCGCAAGAACGCCTTCGGCGCCGTGGGACGCCTTTCACCGAGCTACTACGTGCAGGACGGCGTGATCCCGCGCACGAAGCTGCCGGTCACGCTGCGGCGCATTGACGAAATCGGCCGCCGCTACGGCTTCCAGATCGGCAACATCTTCCATGCCGGCGACGGCAACCTGCATCCCATCATCCTTTTTGACCAGCGCGATCAGGCACAGTTTGACCGCGCCGTGGCCGCGGCAGGCGAGATCATGAAGTTTTGCATTGAGATGGGCGGCGCGCTCACGGGCGAGCATGGCGTGGGCATGGAAAAAAACGAGTTGATGCCGTTCATGTTCAACGAAGGCGACCTCGCGCTGATGCGGCGCATCCGCGACGCGTTCAATCCCACGGGCCTGCTGAATCCCGGCAAAGTGCTTCCTTTCGGCAAGGGCTGCGGCGAAGTCCGCGTGCAGCCGCTGCCCGTCTCGGCTGCCGGCCCCGCATGAGCACTCCCGCCACGGGCCTTCGCCCCCTCGAAGACATCGTGGGCAGCGCGCACCTGCTTCGCGACGCGGCCGGCCTTGCCAACTACGAAGTGGATGGTCTGCGGCCGGCGGCGGTCGCGCAGCCGGGCTCGGCCGACGAGACGGCGGAAGTGGTCCGCTTCGCCGCGGCGGAAAAGCTTGCGCTCATCGCCACCGGCAGCCGCACGAAGCTCGGCATGGGCATGCCGCCGCGGCGCTACGATCTCGCGCTGGACATGACGCGGCTCAATCGCGTGCTGGCCTACGACCCGGGCGATCTGACGCTCGGCGTCGAGCCCGGCGTCCGCCTGACGGACCTCGCGCGGACGCTCGCTGAGCACAAGCAGTTCATCCCGCTCGCCGTTCCCTATCTCCAGCAGGCCACCATCGGCGGCACGCTCGCTTCGGGGGTGGATTCGCCGCTGCGCCAGTTCTACGGCACGGCGCGCGACTACCTGCTGGGCTTGGAATTCGTCACCGGCGAGGGAGTGCTCACGAAAAGCGGCGGGCGCGTGGTGAAAAACGTCACCGGCTACGACCTGCACAAGCTGCTGATCGGCTCGCTGGGCACGCTAGGGGTGATCACGCGCGTGAATTTCCGCACGTTTCCTCTGCCGCCGATCAGCCGCGGCTTCCTGGCGACGTTTCCGACGCTCGCAGGAGCTGTAAAGCTGCGGAAGCGCATCATTCAGTCGCCGCTCACTCCGTTAACCCTCGAGATTCTGAGCCCGGAAGTGGTTCAGATTTTTGCGCGCGCAACGCCGGGCACAGATCCGGCGCTTGCGCCCGCCGGGGCGTTGCTTTCCGCGTCGCACTGGACGTTGGCCGCGGGTTTTGGCGGCACCGAGCGCGTTGTCGCGCGCTACGCCGCCGACCTCACGCGCATGGCCGAAGAAACGAAAGCCGCAGGCGCGCGCATTCTGGGCGATGAGGAGCGGCCCGCGGTCTGGGGTCGGCTGCGCGAGTTCATCCCGCTGATGCTCGAATCTTCGCCCGCGGCAACGATCGTCAAGATTAGCGCTTTGCCGGGCCAGGCTATCGAACTCCTCGACCGCGTACAACGAATCGCCGAGCAGTGCGAGCTGCCGTGCGCGACGCTCGCGCGGGGCGTGGGCGTGATTTACACCGTGCTGCTGCCCACAACAAACGAGGAAGGAACGCTGGCGCGGCTCGCACGCGCCGCAAACGAGTTGATCCAGGCGATGGGCGAAGCCGGAGCGCGCGCCATGATTCCGTGGTGCCCGCGCGAGCTCAAGCGCACCGTGAACATCTGGGGACCCGCGCGCGGAGATTTTGCGCTCACCGAGCGCGTGAAGAAGACCTTCGACCCGCTTGGGATCTTGAGTCCGGGCCGCTTCCCCGGAGGCCTCTGAGCACATGGAAAAGCATTTCAACGCCGCCGGCACCAGCGGCTTTCGCGGACCCGATCAGCCGCTCTACGAAGATTACGCGCGGTGCATCCACTGCGGCCTTTGCCTGAACCATTGCCCGACGTACCGGCTGTGGGGCCTCGAAGCCGATTCGCCGCGCGGCCGCATCCGGCAGATGCTTCTGGTGGACCAGGGGCGGCTGCCGCTGGGCGAATCGTTCGTCGAGCATATTGACCTGTGCCTGGATTGCCGCGCGTGCGAGACCGCGTGCCCTTCAGGCGTCGAGTACGGCAAGCTGGTGGAAGCGGCGCGCGCGCAGATCGAGCAGAATTATGTGCGGCCGTTTTTCTCGCGCGTGGCGCGCAGCCTGGTCTATCGCCACCTGCTGCCGCATCCAAAGCGCATCGCGATGGCCGCGCGGCTCGCGCGCTTTTACCAGCGCTCCGGCCTGCAGACATTCGCGCGCCGCTCGGGCATCTTGCGCCTGCTCAGGTTGGACCAACGCGAGCGCCTGATGCCGCCAATCGACGACCGCTTCTTTTTCTCGCGCCTCGGCACAACGGTTCCCGCGCAAGGCCCGCGGCGCGCGCGCGTGGCGCTGTTTGCGGGCTGCATCGCGCAGGTCAGCTTCACAGCGCTCAACGACGCGACCATCCGCGTGCTCACCGCAAACGGCTGCGAGGTCGTTGTGCCCCAAGGACAGCTCTGCTGCGGCGCGCTCGCGGCGCACGCCGGCGTGCGCGACGTTGCCCGCCAGCTTGCGCGCGCGAACCTGCGTGTCTTCCTCGGCGAGAAGTTCGACGCCGTCGTCACCAACGCCGCGGGTTGCGGCTCGACGCTCAAGGAGTACGAGCTGCTCTTCCCTGCCGGCGATCCCGCGCACGAGCAGGCCGTCGCGTTCCGCCAGCGCATGCGCGATGTAACCGAATTCCTCGCCGAGCTGGGCCTCGTGGCGCCGCTGAAGGCCGTGCCGCTCCGCGTCACCTATCAGGACTCCTGCCACCTGCTTCACGGGCAGCGCATCCGCGAGGCGCCGCGGAAACTGATCCGCGCCGTGCCGGGCGTCGAGCTGGTGGAGATGCGGCTCGCGGACAATTGTTGCGGCTCAGCCGGGGTGTACAACGTCACGCAGACCGGCGCGGCGATGGAGCTGCTCGAAGACAAAATGAAACACGCCCGAGCCACGGGCGCGCAGGCTATCGTCACGGCCAACCCGGGCTGCCTGCTGCAAATGCGCGCCGGCGCCGAGCTTCATGGCACGAGCCAGGAAGTCCTCCACGTGGTCGAGCTTCTCGACCGCGCGCTCGGCAGCTCGCGATAACCCTTACTTTTCGCCGATGAGGTAGCGGCAGCCGCGCGGGCCCATGCGCGCGGAGTGCACGGCGCCCGCGGCAACGTCGCAGCGCTCGCCCGCCTGATAGGTGCGCGTCTGGCCGCCGCTGGTGAGCGTCATTTCGCCTTCGAGGATGATGTGCGCGGTCTTGGTGGGATGCGTGTGGTCGGGGTAGTACGCGTTCGGGCGGTCTTCCCAGATGTAGGTGCGCGAAAAACCTTCGCGGTGAAGCTGAATTTCGAGAGCTGCCGGGTCCATTGCGCCCTCCCGGTTGCGCTCAGCGCGCGGAGGAAAGCTTTTCTTTGGCGCGGGCAAGCTGCGGCAAGTCGGGGTCGGCCTTACTCCAGAGCTTTTCCGCCTCGGCAAATTCGCGGCGCGCCGTAGCCGCGTCGCCGCGATGCTCGGCGTAGAGCGCCATCGCGTAGTGCGAGCCCGCGTAAGCCGGGTCGTATTCGAGCATCTGCTGCGCGGTGAATTGCGCGAGCTCCCAGTCGCCGGCATCCCGGGCTATGCGGGCGATGGACTCCAGCAGGTAGAGCGTCTGGCTCCAGGCATCGGGCCCAGCGGAGGTGCGCAGGCGCTTCTCGATCTTCTTGAGCAGGGCGGCGCCCTCGGCCCAGCGGCCGGCCTTTAAGTCCAGCGCGCCGCGAAGGATCCAGATGTAAGGATCGACGCCGCTATTCGGCGCGACCTGCGGCAATTCCTTCTCGGCCGCGGTGAGCTCGGCCTGCGCTTCGGCGGTGCGGTCCAGCGCCAGCAGCGCGCGGCCCGCCTGCGCGTGGCCGACGATGCGCGCGAGCGCCCACTGGCTCTTGCCCACCTCGCGTGAAGCTGCGAGCGCCTCGTCCGCGCGGCCGCTCCACAGCAGAAACTCCGGCAGGTCCTTGCGGTTGAACGCCGTGTAGTCGCTGAAGACCGGAATGGCAAACGCCTCGCGCAGAACCTGTTCGGCGATCTTCATCTGTCCAAGGTACTGATACGAAGTCGCGAGCAGCGTGAGGTTGTGGACGTGGTGCCAGTCGAGCTCGGCGGGAATCTTCTCGGAGCGAAAGTAGGCGTTTTCCAGCTCGTCGGCCTTGCGGAACTCGGCGACGGCTTCTTCGGTGCGGCCCACGCGGCGCAGATCGTGCGCGTACATGTGATGCGCGTGCGGGATTGCCGGCGCCAGGTGCACGTAGGCTTCGCCCTGTTCGAGCGCCTCGGGGATGCGGCCGATGTCTTCGTAGCAGTGGATCAGGTAGTGATGCGCGGCGAAGTTATCGGGCGAGCGCGCGAGCGCCGCTTCATAAAATGGGATGGAGGCGGCAGTGCCGGCTTGTCCGCGCGTGAACGGCGAGGCTTCTTCCGCCTGGCCGCGCAGGATCCAGAGCGCGGCGTCCGCCGGGTAGCGGCTCAACGCGGCGTCGATGGCGCGGCGAAACTCCGCGAGCTTGGCGGAATTCTGCGGGTCGGACATGGCGGCCAGATGCCGCGCGCGGATCTTCAGGCGCAGCCTTTCGCGCTCGCTCAGGTTTGCGGCCAGCGCCTGCGCCTCACGGAACGCCGCAATCGAGGCCCGGCCGTCCTCCAAACCCGAGTACGCGTAGCTCAGGCCCACGTGAGCCATAGCCATCCTGGGGTCGAGCCGCAGCGCCTGATGGAAGGAGCGCGCGGCCTCGATCCATACGAACGAGTGCACGTAGGCCATCCCCTGGTCGTAGAACGCCTGCGCGTCGCGCGACGTCGTCGTCACCGGATCGTGGTAACGGCCGATGCCCTGGCGCAACGGCACGGGCCGCTCGAGAATTTCGCGTGGCACCCAGCCCACGCCGCCGGAGTGTTGCTCGTGCTGGGCAACGGCCGGCGCAGCAACCAGCAGCAGGCAGAAAAGTATGCGATGCGAAGAAATGCGTCTCAAAACAGCTTCCTCAGAAGACAGAATATCATAGCGGTTCAGACAGGCCGAATGAGGCCGCGCTTGTGAGCCGCAACATGGAGAATTGGATGCCCGCGCAGCCTACCGGGGCTCTTGCGGGCGGAACATACTGCCGGCCACGCGCGTGACGAAGCGCCGGGGCGCCAGGCGCTGGCCCTCAACCCCCAGGCGGTTCCCCATGCCGGAGATGACCAGGCTCTTCCCGCGCGCGAGCGCTTCCAAGCCTACGCGCGCCACCTTGCCCGGAGTTTCCTGGCGGCGCTTGGTGTGTTCGGGCTGGCGGGCCGTCTCGTGAAACTCCGTCGTCGTCGAGCCGGGACACAAACAGCAGACGCGGATGCCGTGGGGCCGCATCTCTTCGGCGAGCCCCTCGGCAAACAGCAGGTCGAACGCCTTCGTGGCGGCGTACGCGGTGATGTAGGGCACCGCCTGAAACGCCGCGGTCGAAGAAACAATCAGGACGTCGCCGCGGCGGCGCTCGAGCATCGGCTGGAGAAACAGGTGCGTCAGCTCGACGACCGCGGCGACGTTGACCTGCACCATCTCCAGCAGCCGCGCCAGCGGGATGCAGGGGAGCTCACCGTAGGCGCCGAAGCCCGCGTTGTTGATGAGCAGCTCGATCGCAATTCCCTTCGCCGCCGCAAATTCAAAAATCTGTTGCGGCGCAGAGGGCTGGCCCAGGTCCGCGGGGAACGTTTCCACCTGCACGCTGTGCTTGCTGCGCAGCTCGTCCGCGAGCTGCTCGAGACGCTCGCGCCGCCGCGCCGTCAGGACTAGATGCGTGCCGCCGGCCGCAAGCCGCTCGGCGAACGCCCGGCCGATCCCTGCGCTCGCTCCGGTGACGAGCGCCCACTTGCCCTGCCACGTTTGCATGAGAGCCCTCCGATCAGCGGTCTATTCTAGCCCGGCAGCCGCGCGCCGTGGGCACCGGGAGCCGCGGGCTCACGACTGTGGCGGGGCCTTCAGGCCCGAAGGGTTTGGGCTTGGAGGGACGTAGCCCTTCGACTTGGCTCAGGACAGGCACGGATCCGGGCCCGCCAAGGGGCGCCCCAACACAACGTATCAAGACGGATTCTTGGCGCTGTTGGCGGGACGCACGGCGTTGCGGATGCGCATGGCCTGCGCCTTGAGCCGATCCATCAGCCGCCGCGCCCAGACAAACTCTGCGGCGAGCACAGCCAGCCCAAAGAAAATCGTCAGCCAGCCCGGCCCCGGCGTGACCAGCATGATCGCGCCCAGCGCAAGCAGCGTGAAGCCAAAAACGATCTTGATGGCGCGTTTGGCTTGCTGAACCGTCTTCAGTAGCATGCACTCACCCCGGGCAGGACCGCGCGATTCGCCTGGCCTTACCGCATTCTAGCATTCCGCCCCCAGCGCTCGCGGCGCCCCTGTTAGCAGATACGCGGCCCGCAGAGCGATTGTTTCGCAGCTGAGACTCCAAGGCGGGCAGAGTCCCCTGGTTGTTCTGGGAAGCAGTGGCGGACTTGAACGAGGATGCCGTGCGCGGGTATCTCGGAGCAAACGGTGACGCAATTGACGCAAAGTAGCGGATTCGCCATCAGCTAGCCGCTGCATGCTGCAAATGGAAGCCAAACGGAATGAACAGAGCATTCGGTACGGAGCAGGCCGCTTCGCTCCGACGATGATGCGAACGAACGGGTCTATGGCCGCAAAATCTCGCCGAGAGACATCGTGCTGGGCAACAAGGTCACCATTTCTGCGGCAGGCCGCCATCTCGTAAGTGTCCTGCAAAAGAATGCATCGCGGAATGAATCGAAGTAAACCCAAGCCATGGATCGATAGTCCGTGGCGATGCGCCGCATGTTCTCTTTGATCTGGGCTGGAATTTGGAGCCTGGTAACAGCAAAGTTCTACCCCGAACGCACCCCAGGGGGCCAGCCGCTCAGGCCGGCGACACCCGAGCGCAATTGAGCGGGTGGCCCCTCCCGCCTTCGAGATGAAAATCGTGACGCAAGAGGCGCACACGAAGGCGGTTCCAGGCTTCGTGAAAACAGCGGTCGAACACGGCGCAGCTTGGGGCGGTATCTGGCGCTGGAGGGGGAAGTGGCCCGTTCCACCACTATACGGAAGGCGAGGAATTGCGCGTGCCGACCGCAAAGAAGGCCGCTGTATAGTGCTGGACTGGACAGCGGTCGCGAATGTACAACCAGAGTACTTCAATGCGCTGGCTCTGCAAGGAAGAAATGCGGAGGCCACTCAAAGCATCCTCGCCGCCGCACAAGAATGGTCGAAGCGATTAGCTTCTGCAGCAGCCGCTGAAACGCGGCCGTTTATCCGTAGCTTGATTTCACGCATTGTCATACATACAGAAAATGTCGACGTGCTCCTTGATAAGCAAGCGCTGCGCAGCGCGCTCCTCGACGGCCGCTCGCCCACGTCCCCCAGAGCCAACCTGCACAATGGCTTCGTGAACCTCAAAGTAAAGGCACGGCTCAAACGCTGCGGCGGAGAAGCACGATTCGTGCTGCCTGCGAACTCGGCTGGAGAGATTCCCGTCCACCCCGTGCAGTCCCTGATCAAAGCTGTTGCGCGTGCGCACGGTTGGTACGGCCGAATTGTTCGAGGCGAACTAACTGGCGGCCGGTCAATCGCAAGCGCAACCGGCCTGGACGAGCGGTACGTGAGCCGCATCTTTCGATGTGCTTTCCTGGCTCCCGATATCGTGGAAAGCATTTTGGATGGTCGGCAGCCCGCCAAAATGGCACTCGAGAACTTTCGAACCTCCTTGCCGATTGAGTGGGCAGCGCAACGTCAGCTGTTTGGCTTTTCTGCGCGATGACTCCGCTCAGCGCGCTTTCTGGCTTGCCCGGAAACGTATGCAATACCGGCGGTTGCCGGTTCAGCATCTAGTGGCCTCAGTCCAAGAGAATTAGCAGCGGTAATCGAGTATTGTGGGCGTGCCATGGGGGGATTGCGGAGTGCTCACTGACCTCTGGTTCCGGAGACCAACGCCAGAATGCTTTGTTGATGATTCCTATTGCTTGGTCCTGCACCTTACGGCGCGGTTTTGTACGGTATTCGGCACTTAATGGACCCAAATCGGACCCAAGTTTTCTGAGGCGTAGTCAGAAGGAAATCCTTCTGGCCCAGTTCAGGCACAAACTCCGTCCCGCCAGTCCGGGCCTTGCTGCACGGTCATTTCCTAACCAGAATCTCTGCTATGCGACCACCGCGGCCTCTCCCCGTCTTCAGCGAAGCGACTCCAAGTTGAGGATTCCCGACAAAACGGCGCCCAAGATCGAATACCTTCCGTTGGAGTAGCGGCCATATTGATAGCGGCTGTTGAAGCCATCTTCATAGCCGCGACGGAAGCCCTCGCGGAAGTAGTAGTTGTATTCGTCCTGCTGTACATAACGGCCGCTATAGCCGAAGTTCGCGTCTTGATAGGCATATGAGTCTTGATAGTTGGAACGCCACCTGTCCTGCCGGTCCGCCCGCCCTGCACGGAAGCCTTCCTGATAGCCGTAGTTCACGGCCTGCCGCAGCAAATCTGCGCCGTATCGATTCGTCTGGTAGTAGCTGCCGCCACGATTGTAACGATACGTCCAACCCGTGTAGTAGTAGGGGTCGTTGTTGTAATTGTAGTCGCGCTCGTTTTGGAGACGTATTTGCTGCTGACGTAGACGCTCGTAGTAATCCTGCTGAAAGCGGTACTGCGCCATACGCTTTTGTTGCTGTAGCTGCGCTGTCTGCTGCTGTGCGAGGCGCATCTGCTGATCTAGATTTTGCCGGTACTGCGTCACGCTCCGTTGCTGCTGTTCAATGCGCTGCTGCTGCTCTTGTTGTGAGAGACGCTGTTGCCTGTTCTGGTCCTGTTGCTGTTGCGCGTGCTGCTGTTGTTGCCTGTTCTGGTCCTGTTGCTGTTGCACGTGCTGCTGCTGTTGCCTGTTCTGGTCCTGCTGCTGCTGCACGCGCTGCTGCTCTTGTTGCTTGTTCTTCTGGTCCTGTTGTTGCTGCACGCGCTGCTGCTGTTGCCTGTTCTGGTCCTGCTGCTGCACGCGCTGCTGCTCTTGTTGCTTGTTCTTCTGGTCCTGTTGCTGCTGCACGCGCTGCTGCTGCTGTTGCTTGTTCTGGTCTTGCTGCTGCACGCGCTGCTGCTGCTGCTGTTGCTGCTGTTGCTTGTTCTGATCCTGTTGCTGTTGCGCGCGCTGCTGCTGCTGTTGCTTGTTCTGGTCCTGTTGCTTCTTGGCCTGCTGGTCTTGCTGTTGCTTGTTCTGGTCCTGCTGCTTCTTGGCCTGCTGGTCTTGCTGTTGCTTGTTCTGGTCCTGCTGCTTCTTGGCCTGCTGGTCTTGCTGCTGCTTTTTGTCCTTGGTTTGCTTTTCAGGCTTGCCCTGCTTTTTGTCCTGCTGTTCTTGCGGCTTTTTGTCCTGCTGCTGCTCCTGCTGTGCGTAGGCACCAGCAGTGTTACCGAGAAGCAAAATCAGAACTGCTGTGCCGATAACTCCGATTCGTTTCATAGGTGTTGCCTCCATCCCAGCGAATTCCTGTGCCAGGCGCCCGTCGCGTCTGGCGCGGTTGTTGTTTCCAGTCAGTAGCCCGCGGCTGTTTCCATTGCCCCGCTTCTCTTCGCAGGCAGACACTCCGACCCGCCCCAAGGGATTGTACCAGTTTCTGTGTTGACCCAAGAACTGTTACCGCCGCCTGGAGTGGGAAGGAACCTACGATCTCTGGTGTTGTTCAGGCGGAAGCTCTTGGACTTGTTTTCGCCTTGGTCCTCTTGCTTCACCCACAGGCCAACATGCTAGAAGAGGCGACGACAGACGTCTGTTCACTTGTGCACACATTCGTACTCTAGGTTGTACATTCGCGACCGCTGTCCAGTCCAGCATTATACAGCGGCCTTCTTTGCGGTCGGCGCGCGCAATTCCTCGCCTTCCGTGTAGTGGTGGAACGCAGCCACTTCTCCCTCCAGCGTCAGATACCGCCCCAAGCTGCGCCGTGTTCGACCGCTGTTTTCACGAAGCCTGGAACCGCCTTCGTGTGCGCCTCTTGCGTCACGATTTTCATCTCGAAGGCGGGAGGGGCCACCCGCTCAATTGCGATCGGGTGTCGCCGGCTTGAGCGTCTGGCCCCCTGGGGTACGTTCGGGGTAGAACTTTGCTGTTACCAGGCTCCAAATTTCAGCCCAGATCAAAGAGAACATGCGGCGCATCGCCACGGACTATCGATCCATGGCTTGGGTTTACTTCGATTCATTCCGCGATGCATTCTTTTGCAGGACACGTACGAGATGACGGCCCGCCGCACTCATAGTGACTTTATTGCCCAGCACGATGTCTCTCGGCGAGATTTTGCGGCCATAGACCCGTTCGTTCGCATCATCGTCGGAGCGAAGCGTGGAGCCCGCGAGGGAAATCCCGGCAAAGAGACCGCGCGAACGAGAGTAGCTGAGGATCTCCGCCCGCATGTATGCATCGGTGGATGCTTGAGCGTCGCGGCCCTTGGGACCTGCCACGGCGGAGACTTCTCCACCCAATTTGACCCCGCTGCTGAGAATAGAAGCCGCGCCTCTCTCGTTCATGACCAGGAGAATAAGGTCGGTCGATTGTCCGCCGAGTTGCAATCCAATGCTGCCACCTTCCAGTGCGTACATGGCTGGAGCGCCCCAGGGGCCATTGAATTTCTCGCCCGATCGGCAGACCATCGCCCCGCGGCCATAGCTTCCGCCGATTCCGACAGCCACCTTTGTGACTGACGGAATCACAATGACGCACTCGGCTTTCTCCAACAGCTCTTGCGGGATGGCGTCGGGCATTTTCATGATTTCTTGCATCACGACCGCGCAATTCTCCAGACGCTTTTGTTCTTTACTCGCAGCGTAGAGCACGACTGCGAAAGACATGAAACAGAGAACAAGAACCAGATAACGGCGCATCACTGACCTCCTCGAGTTGAATTTCGTCTGAACCTTTGACAGAGTGCCTTTCATCACGGCTTCCATCGAGGGGGGCCAAGGGACGTGGCGTTTTCCCCAGACAGCCTCCCTCCATCCGTGGTCCCTGCTACGACTTTTGCCTCGTGCCCTTCATCACCAAGGCAATCCCTCCAATCAACGCCAGCCCCCCGAGTATCGGCGGGAGGGGAATCCGCTCACGAGTCTCTGTCGTGACATGCATCGGTCCCACATCCATTACGTTCTCGTGACTCGTGTAATTGATTCCTTGATAGGCGAGGGATAGTACGCCCAAGGAGATCAGCAGAATTCCAATCCATAGGATCGGTTTCATGTTTTCGTCTCCGGCGCTAAGTGATGACCCGTCGGCCTTGAATCACCCTAATCAAAACTACAGCGATGGCCAACAGCAACAGGAGGTGGATGAACCCACCCAAAGTGTAGGAAGTAACTAGTCCCAAAAGCCATAAGACAAGCAAAATCACAAAAATTGTCCACAGCATGTTGCTCCTCCCTCACAAGAGATTCAAGCCTGACGGGACATGTTCTTCGTTCTCCTCAGTGGAGATTTCAAGCCGCCCTCCTGCTTCCCCTGGGCAACATGCTAGACGGTCCCCCACACTGGTGGCTGTACACTTTTGTACACTCTTGTATTTTGGTGAAAGATAGCCAGGTCTTCGTTGCCCTGTGCCTTGTAAGCCGAGCTGTTTGCCAATCGAACTGCGCCCTGACGTGAGCACGGCCCATATATCCTTGGTGCATAGGATCTTCCGGGCAGTGCTAACGCGGCTGTGTCTTCCCGTTATCGCTTACCGCTGGTTGTCTGTGTTGTCTCTGACGCTGACGCTAAAATCGGCTCGGCATCCATGATCCACCCAAATACCCTGGTTGTCATAACCCCAGCTATAGCCTTGGGTACATGCCGCATTGCTCAGCTGGCGAGCCAGAGTCACTCCGCCGCGCGTGTCCACGGCGCAGGAGTGCCTCCGCATGTCATCCGAGCTGCAAGAAATGGTTTGTGTCTGCCCGTATCCGTTGTTTTGCCTGTCTCGGTCGTCTTGTCCATTTCTGCCGTATTGGCCGTTCCGGCCGCGTTGGTAATCGCGGCTTGAACCAACCGTGAAATCGGCGCGGCATCCGTGGTCCACCCAGATGCGCCGGTTGTCATAACCCCAGCTATGACCTTGGGTGCAGGCCGCATTGCTCAGCTGGCGAGCCAGAGTCACTCCGCCGCGCGTGTCCACGGCGCAGGAGTGCCTCCGCATGTCATTCGAGCTGCAGGTAATGGTTTGTGTCTGCCCGTATCCGTTGTTTTGCCTGTCTCGGTCGTCTTGTCCATTTCTGCCGTATTGGCCGTTCCGGCCGCGTTGGTAATCGCGGCTTGAACCAACCGTGAAATCGGCGCGGCACCCGTGGTCCACCCAGATGCCCTGGTTGTCATAGCCCCAGCTGTAGCCTTGGGTGCAGGCCGAGTTGCTGTGCTGCGTCGCGAGAGTCACTCCGCCCCGCGTGTCCACCGCACAGGTATGCCGGTTCCTGTCATCGGAATTGCATGAAATTGTGGACTGAGCGAAGGACTTTTGCGGCACGAATAGACAGAGTGCGAGCAAAGCCAGACCCAGGAAAAACCATCGGTTCCTCATGATCTCTTGTTCTCCTTGTTCTTCCCTTGCCGAAGGATTCTCACTAGATGATTCATCCGAAAATTGGGGTCCCGACCAGGAGTAGCTTCCAACGCTTCTGCAAGCCCGCCGGCAGGGAGCTGGTCGGAAGCATCCCGGGTGTCAAGAAAAATCGCTTCTTCATCAACGCGAGCTGTTGTCGCCTTCCACAGGCAGCATGCTAGAAGCTTCAAAGATGTGCGTCTGTTCACTTGTGGACACGTTTGCATTCTGGCTGCAGATTCGCGGCGACGTGCAAGACCCAAGTCCGTGGTTCATTTCGACCGGTGCCACACCGTAGCCTCACTTCATAAACTAAAGATAAGCAGATGTGTGTGCTGTATCGAACAGACTCGCGGATTACCACACGCGTATAAGGTTGTGCGTCCAGCTCTGCGAGTCGCACCTCGACTTCTGTGCGGCAGTCCTGATCGAGTCTACTGAAGCAAGTGGTTTCTTCGATTAACCAAAGGAGATGAAAGACATGAATCGATTCAAAGCAGTGGGGCTGTTCTTCTGTCTAGCACTGTTGGCGCTAGCGTTTTCACCCAGTGTGAAGGCCGACGACTGGAACCAAAAAACCAAGGTGACATTCAGCCAGCCCGTTGAAGTTCCGGGCGTGGGTGCTCAGATCCTGCCGGCGGGCACCTATGTTTTCAAAGTGTTCGATTCGCTCTCCGACCGGCACGTCGTGCAAATCTTCAGCGAAGACGAAACCCATGTGTTTACGACCATCCTCGCGATACCCAACTACCGTTTGCGCTCTACCGACCAAACGGTAATGACGTTTCGGGAAAGGGCGGCCGGTGAACCAAAAGCCATCCGGGCGTGGTTTTATCCCGGGCGGCAATGGGGCCACGAATTTGTATATGCAAAGTCGCGGGCAGTCGAGTTGGCGAAGCTTGTTAACGAGCCCGTTCTTGCGACACCCATCGAACTGACGGCGGAAACGCCCGTAGAGACTCTAAGAACGGCGCCCGTTGTGGCCGTTAAACCTACAGGCGAAGTGGTTCCAGTAGAGGAAGTTGTTCAGGCTCCGCCTGCACAACCAGCCGCAGCCGCTGAGCCCGTATTGCCACAGACGGCCAGCCCCCTGCCGCTCTTGGGCTTGATTGGACTGCTGTCGCTGGGCACAGGCCTTGTTTTTTGGAGCATTTCGAAGCGAACTGTTTGAGCCAGGAGTAATGTGTGCTTGCACAGACTGGGGAGCCAACCGGGCTTCCAAGCCGTGCAGGGGGCAGGTGAGCAGGGTAGTGCGACCTGCCCCCACGGGCGGTAGAGTTGGCGCCGAGCCGGGTGAACCTTCCGGCTACTGCTCAAAGCCCACGAAAGAACCAGACTCGACCGATGCTCGGCCAAGTCTCTCGAGAGTTCTGGATCTGCCCCCAGACGTTGATTCTCCGAAAACGACGGCCAGGCTCCAAGGCAAGGGCGGCATTCCGAACTCGCACCGCCTGATGCCTTACGCAGGAAGGTCGGCATCAAACAAGGCAGGGTGGTGTCCGAGCCAGTTGGAGCTGGTGAACGCAGTCCTCACTCGGATCACGCCTCGAGGGGGTAAGGTTGCGGGCCGCGACGATTCTCGGCACGGGAGCAGGCACCCGGCGGCAGCTCGCCTCCGCAAACAGGTGCCTGGTCGCGCTTCTCCTCCTGGTCGTTCTGCCAAGCGTTGCCCGGCCTCCGCACTACGGGCCGTTGCAGCAGCCCCGCCAGAGTGAGCAGGACGCGATTCGGGTAAACGTTGACCTGGTGGTCTTGCACGCCACCGTGCAGAATCGCAACCGAGCTTTGGTATCGGGACTCGGCAAGGAAGACTTTCAGGTTTACGAGGACGGGGTCCTCCAACAAATCAGTTCTTTTAGCCATGAAGATATCCCGGTCACGGTCGGCCTCGTGGTTGACAACAGTGGCAGCATGGGACCGAAGCACCCGGAAGTGACTGCCGCGGCCCTGGCGTTTGCCCGCTCCAGCCACCCGGCGGATCAGATGTTCGTGATCCATTTTAACGAGAAAGTTTCCTTTGGCCTTCCAGCCGGCAGGCCGTTCACGGACAAAGAGGCTGAATTGCAGGTGGCCCTGTCCCGAATCAAAGCAGACGGCATGACCGCCCTTTACGACGCGGTGGCCGCTGCCCTCGAGCACCTGAACAAGGGCAATCAGGACAAGAAAGTGCTGATCGTGATCAGCGACGGGGCCGACAACGCCAGCAAACACAACTTGGCCCAGATCATGGCCATGGCGGCGCAGTCCGACGCCATCATCTACACCATCGGTCTTTTTGAGGAGGGCGACCCCGACCGGAACCCTGGAGTGCTCAAGCGGCTTGCAAAGGCCACGGGTGGCGAGGCTTTCCTGCCGCAGTCATTAAAGAGGGTTGTTCCTATATGCGAACAGATCGCTCGCGACATTCGTAACCAGTACACCATCAGCTATGTCCCCACGAATACGAGGCAAGACGGGGCCTATCGAGCCATACAAATGAAAGCCGGGGCGCCGGGGCACGGACGTTTGATCGTCCGCACCCGCGCCGGTTACAAGGTACCCTTGAAACCCCAACCCCGGCCAGCCGCCAGCAGCCTGCCATGAAGGCCGAGAACAAATGGCGGAGTGTTCCTCCCAAACGAACCCACCCGTTTCTCCGCTGGAGCGGATACCTCCTTTGTTTGATGGGCATTCTTGCGCTGAGCTATTGCGGCTACGTGCTGCTCGAAGCAAGGCTCTATCAGGCCTACCAGTCCTGGCGATTCGAAGGAGCATTGAAGAGCTCGAAGCCTCCTGCCTCGAGCGGCGAACTCCCTCCCTCGCCCGCCCCTCCGGCCCCGCCGGAAGCGACGCTAACGCCCGCGGAGAGCCGAGCCATCCCGGGTCCCGGCGGCGTTCTCCTGGGGCGAATCGAAATCAGCCGAATCGGCTTCGCGGCGATGGTCATGGAAGGCATCGACAACAGGACTCTGCGCCACGCGGTCGGGCATATTCCGGGGACTGCGCTGCCGGGTCTGCAGGGCAACGTCGGGATCGCAGGACACCGCGACACGTTTTTCAGAGGGCTGCAGTACATTCGCAAGGAAGATGAAATCACGCTAACGACGTTGCATGGTTCCTACCGCTACCGCGTGGACTCCACACTGGTGGTCGAGCCCCGGGAGATTTGGGTGCTGGAAGATACCGGTGACGCAACTCTGACCCTGGTGACCTGTTATCCGTTCAACTATGTCGGCCCAGCACCCCTGAGATTCATCGTCCGCGCGCGTAAGATTTCTGGATGAGGCAGGGGCCGGAACTGCCGGCATTGTCTTACGGGAGAAGGCGGCAACGTTTCAATCGTGCAGGACAACTGTCAGAAGGGCGCTGTTGATCTTGAGTTCGCCGTTGTACTCGATGAAGCCCAATTTCCTGAATTTGTTCATGAAGAAATTGACCCGCGAGCGCGTCGTGCCGATCATGTCCGCCAGCATCTCCTGCGACACTTTCGGAAGAACCTTCCGGGGCTGTTCCTGCGCGCCATAGCGGGCCAGGAGCAGAAGGGCACGGGCCAGGCGCTTTTCGCTCGAATTGAAGAGCTGATCGATCAAGTCCTCTTCGACGCGGATGTTCCGTCCCAGCATGTACTTGATGAAACGGTCGGAGAAACCGTGTTCCTCGTGGAGCACGCGGATCATCTCGTTTTTTTCAATGACGAGCAGAGTGCTCGGTGTGATCGCGGTCGCCGTCCCCATCCGAATCGTATGACTGGCCAGGCACGCCTCACCGAAAAAGTCCCCCGGTCCCAGAATCGCCACGACCGCTTCTTTGCCGGACTCATTGACCACGGAGAGCTTCACGCCTCCGTGTTGGATGTACAGGACATTCTCCGCGGAGTCGCCTTGCGCAAAGATGGTCTCTCCTCTTCGGAACTCCTTCACCCTTCTCGCTACGCCGGCCGAATCGAGAAACGCTTGGGCATTGAAAGCGCGCTTGCTCTCAGGTTTTGTTTTGATTGAACCGGAAATTGCTGCCATGACGCCGCCCTCCTTGCGAAAATCCTAGCAAAATCACTTAATCGAGTCAACTGGCCGGCGGACTCGAGGTAAAGTCTGCACCGTACCAAGATCATCCCATTCAAAACTGTTCAAAAAGGGACAGTACACAGCGGTAGGGGGGTCTGATTAGCTCTGGTTACGGTGTTGGGTTTACAGACGGAGGCCTTCTCTTTCGTTTCATCTCGGAAATTCTCAATTTGTTGGCTCTATTCCTGGCGCGCTTTGGTTCGCCCTTGGGTATGACCCCGCGCTGCAGTGCATATCGGATGAGGTCTTGGTGGGTGTTCAGGCCCAACTTCCGCATAAGGTTGGCTCGATGGGATTCCACCTTGCGGGAACTGATCCTGAGCCGGGTACCAATATCGCGGCTGCTCGTCCCCTCCACGACGAGCTGCAGCACCGTTCGCTCGCGGGCCGTCAGTTTGTCGTGGACCTCCCTTGAACCCGCCTGCGCCTCTTGCAGGATTGTTCCCATGGAAGAGAAGGAGCCAATGGAAGCCTCGGAAACCGCTGGACTCAGGTAACGCCCACCGGCAACTACTACGCGTAAAGCCTGGAAGAGCTCCGCTCCGCAGGACTCCTTGACGACATAACCCGCCGCACCGCTTTTTAGCGCTTCCAACACATACGCCTGATCCCCGTACATCGAAAGGATGATCACACGAGTACCTGATTTCAGGCGCGAGACCTTTCGTGTGGTTGCCAGACCATCCTGGCCGGGCATCATTAGATCGGCGATTAAGACCGAAGGCTTCCGGCGCTTGACCAATTCGACAGCCTCGAGCCCGTCGGCCGCTTCGCCCGCAACGACAAATCTTGGATCCGATTCCAGCAGGGCACGCAGCCCTTGCCTCACGACAACATGGTCGTCCGCTAACACGACGGTCACCATCACGCTTCCCTCGCAGAGTCTTGGGCCCTTTTCATTCAGAGATGCGCAACGGAGAAAACTGCGCAACTCAAGTATAACGCTAGAAGCTTCCAAGACGCGCGTCTGTTCTTTTTTGAACAGTACCGAATGTGCGCTGCAGAAACGCGGCGGGGCCCCGGTACTCGGTGTGCTTTTCAATTGTTTGGGATGGTAGGAAAGGCATACCATCGGCGTTCCACTGGTGCTCGCACTGATAGTCTGAGGATCACCTGGAATTGAGGAGGGCTGCGGTGGCTACGCCAAAACGAGGGGCGCAACGATTAGACGCAGCAGGGCCACAGAAAAGAAGGAAAGAGCTCCCGAAGGTCCCCACCGGCATTGCCGGGCTGGATATGGTGTTAGCCGGCGGCCTGCCCGCCGGACGCATGACGCTTGTCAACGGTGGTCCCGGGAGCGGCAAGAGCATGATGGGCTTGCAGTGCCTGCTCAACGGCGCCCTTGCCGGCGAGCCGGGCATTCTGGTCATGTTCGAGGAACGTGCCGCTGCCGTGCGTCAAAACGCCTGGAGCCTGGGATGGGACCTGGCTCCGCTCGAACGGAAAGGCAAGCTCTACCTGCTGGATGCGCGTTTGAATCCTGAAGCGGTGATCTCCGGCGACTTCTCCATCAAAGGTCTGCTGGCGATCCTCGATCAACGGGCCAAGGCCATGCGGGCCCGGCGCATCATGATTGATGCGGCGGACGCGCTCTTGCATTTGTACAATAGCCCTGTGCGCGAGCGACACGAATTATATGCGCTGCACGAATGGCTGCTGGACCGGGGATTGACCACGATCGTGACGGTCAAAACATTCCCGCAGGAGGAGGCTCCTTCGCGGTATGCATTCCTGGACTTCATGGCCGATTGTGTGATTCACATCGACCAGCGCGTCACGGGTCAGGTGGCAACGCGCCGCCTGCGAGTGATCAAGTATCGTGGTTCGACATATGGACGCAATGAATATCCCTTCATCATCAATGAGGACGGCATCCACGTAATTCCAATCACCAGCAACGTTTTACAGCATCGCCCAATCGGTCCCAAAGTGTCCAGCGGCCAGGCTCGGCTGGATGAGGTGCTCGCCGGCGGCTACGGACGCGGGGCCAGCATCCTGATCGTGGGGACCGCCGGCGCGGGAAAGACCACATTGGCCTGCATGTTTGCCCAGGCCGCTTGCCGGCGCGGCGAGCGAGTGCTTTATCTCAATTTCGAGGAGTCGGCAGAATCCATGGTCGGCAGCATGCTGAGCCCGGGCCTTGCCCTGCGGCCGCTGATCAAGACCGGAAGGTTGGTGGTCCGGTCCTACTTGCCGGAAGCGATGGGAGTGGAGGAGCACTTGTTTCATGCCCTGAAAGCCCTGGATGAGCTTCAACCCCAGCACGTGGTCGTGGATGCGATCTCGGCGTGCGAGCGCATGGGCTCGGAGCATACTGCCTTTGAATACCTGATGCGGCTTCTGAATGCCTGTAAAGAGCGCGGTATCACATGTATCTATCTCAACCAGGCTACGGGCCTGGATGTCGCGGCAGAGAACAGCGGGATCGGCATTTCGTCCGTCATCGATACCGTTGTCCTTCTCCGCCAGCTTCCGATCGGCGGGGCCATGAAGCGCGACTTGATCGTCGTGAAGTCAAGAGGCTCGAAGCATTCTGAACAGTTCCATGAATTCCGGATCACCGATCGAGGGATCGATCTGGTGAAGGCCTAGCCCGGCGATAGGATGTGCCGATCGGCGTATCGGAACGGATACGCAGCAATGGAGTCCGATGATGAAAGCTCGCAGGCGCGAGAGGGGAAGATCCGCAACGGCCGGCGGTGAGACCTATGTCTTCCGGCTCTTCGTGGCCAGCAGCGAGTCCAACTCTGCGCAAGCCAGTGGAAATTTGGTGCGGCTTTGCGAGGAGCACCTCCAGGGACGCTACCAGATCGAAACCGTGGACGTGCTGAAAGACGCCGCTGCCGCTCACAAAAATAACGTGCTGGTGACACCCACGTTGATCCTGATCAAGCCCCATCCGAAGGTCACCGTGCTCGGCAACCTCAGTGATACCAGGCAGGTCCTTGGCGCGCTCCGGCTGATCGGGGACGGGCGATGAGTCACCGGAAACCGCCATACCACGAACTAAAGAGCAAGATGAAAGAGGCGGAGGCCCTCACTCACGTTCTGAGGACCCATCAGGTGGACGCGATTGTCGGTGAGCGCCACATCATGCTTGTGCGTTTGAAGCAGGCGGAAGAGAAGCTCAAGAATTCGCGCGATCAGTTGCGTGCCCTCGCAGCAAGATTGCAGTTCCTGCGCGAGAATGAAAGGGCCGAGATCGCTCGCGAGATTCACGATGAGTTTGGCCAGGCGCTTACCAGCCTGCAATTGGGATTGTCCTGGATGGCCCGCAATTCGACTCTAGGGCAGCAGCCGTTGCAGAGGAAAATCAGATCCCTATCCGGTCTTGTCACGACCATGATCCGGTCGGTCCGAAGAATCGCGGTTGTATTGCGGCCGGGCGCTTTGGACGAGCTGGGCCTGGTTAAGACCTTACAATCGGAGGCACGGGAATTCGAGGAACATACTGGAATCCGGTGCCGGCTTGAGACGAATCTGGGGAAAGCCAAGCTTGACCGTTTGGGGAGTGTCGCTGTTTTCCGGATCGTCCAGGCTGCCCTCACGAACGTTGCCCGGCATGCGAATGCTTCCGGGGCCAAAGTTGCCTTGATGAAGCGGAAACACGATCTGATTTTGACGGTGAATGACAACGGGAAGGGGATCACCAAGAAGCTGATCGACAGCCGTAATTCGCTCGGCATTATCGGCATGCGGGAGCGCGCCCTGGCGCTGGATGGGACGCTGACACTCACAGGATCAAGAAGCGAGGGGACAACATTGAGGGTACGAATTCCGCTGTCCCGGGTTCTGATCGGGAAAGCCTCCTAGGGCCTGCCGCAGAACCCTCAGTACAGCCATGTGGAATTCGGGGTCAGCGAGGTTTTGCAACCGCTTCTGGTCCATCGTGCAGGACAACGGTCAGAAGGGATCGGTTGATCCGGAGCCCGCCGCCGTTGTAATCGATGAAGCCCATTTTCCTGAATTTGTTCATGAAGAAATTGACCCGTGGGCGCGTGGTGCCGATCATTTCGGCCAGCATCTCCTGGGATACTTTGGGAAGATGCATCTCGGGGGGCTGGTCTTGCTTGCCATACCGGGCGAGCAGCAGAAGGGCGCGGGCCAGGCGCTTTTCGCTCGAGTTGAAGAGTTGATCGATCAGGTCCTCCTCGATCCGGATGTTCCTCCCAAGCATGTGCGCGATGAAGCGGTCGGAGAACCTGTGTTCCTCGCGGAGCAGGCGAATCATCTCGTTTTTTTCAATGACGAGCAGAGTGCTCGGTGTAACCGCGGTCGCCGTGGACATCCGAACGGAATGGCCGGCCAGGCACGCCTCACCAAAAAAGTCCCCTGGTCCCAGAATCGCCACGACAGCTTCTTTGCCAGCCTCACTGACCACGGAGAGTTTCACACCTCCGCGTTGGATGTGCAGAACACTCTTCGCGGGATCGCCTTGAGAGAAAATCGTCTCTCTTCGCCGGAACTCTTTAACCTTTCTTGCCAGGCCTGCCGAATCGAGAAAGGCCTGGGCATTGAAACCGTTTTTCTTCGTCGATTTCATTTTGCTTGACCTCCCTATCCTGACCACTCCCTCCTCCCGGGCGACAGCATACCATACCTCTGCAAATTACGGCCAAGAAAAATGGAGAGTGGGACCAACCTCACCCGATCACACTGGCTTCAACCTGACATTACACTTCATCGCATACAACGGCGGGGTGACAATCAAAAGCGATCTCCTCAGCGTGGTTCTGCGCAACTAACGAGCAACGTTTACGCGGCGCAATCAAGGCTGCACACCATGTCTCTCCGGTTCGCAATTTTCCCAAGCCGGAATTCCTGACCGCCATCGTGGCTTCCGCCGGAGCTTCAGGAATCACGGAGTCCTCGTGCCGTACAAGCTTTCGTGGTTTCGAAGAAAATGCTCACAATGACTTCTCATCAAGCCACTCCCGATTTCGGCGAAGAGATAGAGTTGTGGCCTGCCTCGGTGCAGTGTTGATCCCTCACGCCAGACTGCGAGCATTTAGTTCATGTGTCCAATTTTGAACAGACGGGTCAGAACCCGACTTGATACTTAAGGGTGAGCAGACGGCAAAATTTGGAGTTCGTACAACTCCGCGGTCGCTGGTAGAAGCGTGGAACGCCTTGTAACTGGGTGAAGAGGAGACGCTAATGCTGAAATTCAAGATTAGTAAAATATGGATCCTGGCGTTCCTGCTGGCCGCCGTAATGGCCGGGTGCAGCGACCCGGACAAAAATACAGGGGGTCCCACCTCTCCCCTAACCCCGCCTACAGTAATCTCCGTATTTCCGGCGGGAGCCTCTACAGGCGTTTGCCAAGGCACCCTTATCACCGCAACATTCAGCAAGGCGATGAACCCCGCAACAATCAACACAGGAACCTTTACGTTGGTAGCCGGCACAACTCCCGCACCAGGAAAAGTTTCCCTTGATTCAGCAGGCCTGGTTGCGACCTTTACACCCTCGAGCCCTCTTGCAGTGAACACCGCTCATACCGCCACGATTACCACCGGGGCCGCTGACACGTTCGGCAATCCGCCGGCGGCTGCTTTTCAGTGGATGTTCACAACAAATCCAACGCCCTGTCCGGGGCCGTTTGGACTGCCGGGCTGCGGTTTCGGAATTCTGGGCGCCACCCCCGTCGTTAGCAATGTCGGCCCCACCAACGTTACGGGAGATGTGGGAATATTTCCAGCAGCTTCGATCACTGGATTTAGTCTAACGGGCGGGCCGGGAACAATAACGGGCGCGTTCCACGCGGCCGATGGGGTTGCCCAAGCGGCCCAGGATCAGTTGACCCTGGCGTATAACGCCGCCGCGGGAGCACCAGGAGGGGCCGTCCTCACCGCAGATATAGGAGGGCAAACCCTCGCCCCTGGCGTTTATAAGACCACGAGCGCCCAGCCCTCGCTGGGAATAACCGGGGATCTCCACCTCAACGGCAATGGTATCTACATTTTCCAGATAGTGTCCACGCTGACGACGGCAGCCGGTGCCCCCGGCCTCCCGGCCAGCCAAGTCTTCTTGGACGGCGGCGCTCAGTCTAAGAACGTGTTCTGGCAGGTCGGCAGTTCAGCGACCCTTGGAACCTACTCAATATTCGCAGGAACCATAATGGCTCAGGCAGACATCACGCTTACCACCGGCGCGGTGCTAAATGGCAGAGCGCAGGCGCGGACGGGCAAAGTCGCAATGGACAGCAATCCGGTTAATGTGCCTTCCTGTCCATGAGGCATTCGGTAGTGAGACCAGCTTGAGGCTGGTCCACTACCGGTCAGGCTGGAAAAGCAGGATTTCACGTCATTAAAGTTCGGAGGAATATTCGCATGTCATCTCAATCAAAGAGACATCCTGGTCGGATCTTAGCAATGCTGCCGGCAATGATTGCTGTCCTGTGTATGTTTGGCACCCTCGCCGCAGCTCAGGACCAGCCTGCTCCCAAGTGGGAGCTTTTCGGCGGATACTCCTTCTTTCATCCCGGCGCGGATGTGCAC
>JBGQHO010000020.1:0-55000 GCA_041497955.1 Terriglobia bacterium
GATTTCGACCTGGTCGCGCGGCTGCACCGCTACCTGCTGGAGCACAAGGCCGACTACCGCATTCAGTTCATGCCCGATCCGGTGTGCTGGACGGAAGTGCCCTCGGACCTGCGCTCGCTGGGGCGCCAGCGGGCGCGCTGGCAGAAGGGCCTGCTGGATGTGCTGTGGCCGAACCGCAACATGCTCTTCCGCCCGCGTTACGGGCGCATCGGCTCCATCGCCCTTCCCTACCTCTGGGTGTTCGAGCTCTTCGCGCCGGTGATCGAGATGGGTGGCATCAGCGCCATCATTCTGGCCGCGTGCTTCGGGGCGCTCAGCCGTCATTTCTTTTTCCAGTTCCTGCTCTTCGGCTACGCTTTTGCCACAGTGATTTCCATCGGCGCCGTGCTGCAGGAAGAGATCACCTACAAGCGCTACAACGACTGGCAGGACATGGTGCGCCTGGTGAGCTACTGTTTTCTGGAACATTTCCCCTACCGCCAGCTGCACATGATCTGGCGGCTGCAGGGCCTGTGGCAGTACATTCGCGGGGACATGGTCTGGCGGGCGATGCGCCGCAAAGGGCTGCAGTCGGCGCGTACGGAATAGGCGCGCCCGGCGCGTGGACCGGAAAAGAATTGAGCCCGCCCACTCCGGTTGAGGTAGAATCGCCTGCAGTCGATAATTTCCTCGTCACTCTGTAAAACGGCCATCCGATTCGATCCAGTCGATCATCGCCATAAGTTCCAATTCCGAGTATTCCGTCTAAAACCCCTTTCTTTCCGGCCGGAATGGGTACGGAATGGGTACTCCCTTGGGCCCCTCCTTGGACCCCACGTCCCCAGAATGTACTGGTACAGAATGGCTCACACTGCGAGCCCGTTAAACGCTCTCATTTGAACCTTCCCTTCTGCAGTAGCGCGCGGATACTTGCGGCCAATGGAGCAGACCGTGAAAAAAGCCATCCGCGTCATGGTGGCGAATCGTCCGCGGCTGATGCGGGAGTTGATTCTGGCGACAATCTCCGATCAGCCCGACATCGAGATTGTGGGAGAAGTCCAGGACGAAGCGGAGATCGCCCGCGTCGTCAAGGAGACCCAGCCCGACTTCTTGATTGTGGCGTTGGATGAGCCCACCCAGCGACCTCCGATCTGCGACGAATTGCTGAGGACCTATCCGGAGATGAGAATCCTCGCGCTCGCACCGGAGCACAACAGCAGCCTCTTCTTTTGGGCTTCCCTGGACATCCACGCGAACCGCGTCGAGGCTTCTGAGGAAGGCATCCTCGGCGCGTTGCGCAGCAAGACGCAGGGGGCAGGAGGGCAGCCGTGAAATCCGCACATGGGAACCCGGTGGTCCGCCGAGCGGTCGCGTTGCTGCTGGCCGCGGCGATCAATTGTCCGATCCTGCCCGCCCAGCAGGTGCAACAACGCAGCGCGCCCACCGCTTCCTCCGAGTTGACTTCCGAGAACCTGAACCGCGTCGCCGCGTCGCCCGCACAGATTCAAGCGGTGCTGGTCAGTCAGCCGGGCTTGATGGTGGAGTTGAAGCGATGGGTGGCCAGAGAAGCCACGGAGCGCGGCCAGATCGTCGAGGATATGGACCTGACCGACCAGGGCATTTACGACCGGCTGGCGCGCGATCTGGAGTTTCGCGCAGTGGCCACGCGGCTGCTGCAGCGGTATGGCTACCTTGTCCCGAAGATGAATCCTGAATCGGCCGCTGCCAAGGAACAGGACTTGCTCTTGAAGGAGCGCGCGCGGCGGCAAGCTCTGGCCGAAGAACAAGACACGGCGGTGGGACGCAGCGCGCGGAGAAACGAGCTTGAGCGCACCGGCGCGTGCGATCCGGCGCGCGATCCCGATTGCGTCGAGGAAGAAGCTCCGGCACGCGGCCGCCGGCAGCCCGCTCCGCGCACTCTGAATCCGCCGGCGCAAAGTGCGCCCGAGCTGCGCGATCGCACAATCCCTCGCCAGCTCCAACAGAACCCGCTCGAGGATATCGAGCCGCGTTCGCGGCAGTTGATCCAGACCAGCGCCGAAGCGGGACCCGCGCCGGCATCGGGATTGATCCCCCGCACCCCGGATCCGCTGGCCGGTGGGACCAACCCTGAACTGGCATCCGCTGAATCTCGTCCTCCGCGGACAGTTGAAAACGAAGAGAGCATGGCGGCTGCTCCGTGGACTTCCGAGCGCGGGCGCAACGCGCAGCCGCGAACGCCGCCGCGCGCGGGTGCGACGCGGGAAGAACTGCTCGGCCAGCCGGCGATGGTCCGGCGGCCTAACCCATACGCGGACATTCCTTCGCTCTACGACATGTACGTCCAGGCCTCGGCCCGGCCGGCGTCGCTCGAGCGGTTTGGCCTGGAGGTCTTCCGCAACGGCACGCGCGACTCGGAAATGCTTCCGATGGATCTCCCCGTCGGGCCGGACTACGTCGTAGGTCCCGGCGACGGCCTGGCCGTTGACCTGTGGGGCGGCGTGGCGCAGCGGCTGTACCGGACGGTGGACCGCGAAGGGCGCCTCTCGCTGCCGGAAGTGGGCCCGCTGCTTGTGAGCGGCCGCACGCTCGGTGAAGTCCAGCAAGCGGTGCAGCAGGTTCTGCGTACGCAGTTCCGCGATGTTTCTGCCGACGTGTCGTTGTCGCGGCTGCGGACGGTTCGCATCTACGTGGTGGGCGACGTCGCCGAACCCGGCGCCTACGACATCAGCTCGCTCTCGACACCGCTCAACGCACTGTTTTCCGCCGGAGGGCCGACCGGGCGCGGCTCGCTGCGCGCGCTCAAGCACTACCGCGGCAAGCAACTCATCGAAGAAGTGGATGCGTACGACCTGTTGCTGCGCGGCGTGCGCTCGGACCTGAAGCGGCTGGAAAGCGGCGATACGCTGCTCATCTCGCCCATCGGCCCGCAGGTGATCGTGGAAGGCATGGTGCGGCGCCCCGCGATCTACGAGATACACGGAGAAAAGACGCTGGCCGATGTGCTCGAGCTCGCTGGAGGCATCCTGCCCACGGCGACGTTGCGGCACATCGAGGTGCAGCGGATCGAGTCCCACGAGAAGCGCACCATGCTCAGTCTGGACGTTTCCCAGGCGCAGGACTCCGAGGAAGTGCGCAAACAGCTCGAAGCATTTGCCATCCGCGACGGGGATGAGGTGCACATCTTTCCGATTGCGCCGTACAACCAGGACGCCGTCTACCTGATGGGGCATGTGCTGCGGCCCGGCCGCTACTCCTATCGCTCGGGCATGACGCTCGCCGATCTGGTTTCTTCGTACAAGGATCTGCTTCCCGAGCCGGCCACGAAATATGCGGAGATCATCCGCCTGAACGCGCCGGACTTCCGGCCGAGCGTGGAGAGCTTCGACCTGGCCGTGGCGCTGGCGAATCCCGCGGCGGCGCCGAAGCTTCAGCCGCTCGACACCGTGCGCATCCTGAGCCGCTACGACGTTGAGGACCCGCCCTCCATCCAGGTGGGCGGCGAAGTGCGCAGCCCGGGCGCCTATCGCACGTCCGGCCAGACGCACCTGCGCGATGCCGTGTATCTGGCGGGCGGCGTCACGCCGGATGCTCTGCTCGACTCGGCGCAACTCGTGCGCTCGATGCCCGACAGTTCGCTGAAGATCTTCAGCATCAACCTGAAGGAAGCCCTGGCTGGCAATCCGCTGGATAACATCCTGCTCCAGCCGCGCGACCGCCTCCTCATCCAGCGCAATCCCGCCAGGGTGGATCCGGCGAGCGTGTACATCAAGGGTGAGATCGCCAAGCCCGGGCGGTATCCGCTGACCACAAACCTGCACGTCGCGGACTTGATTCGCCTGGCCGGCGGCTTGAAGCGCAGCGCCTTTGCCGACAGCGCCGACCTCACCCGCTACGACCCCAAGGATCCCGAGAAGAAGATTGGCGAGCACGTGGAGATCAGCATCGCGACCGCGATGTCGGGAGACCCGGCGGTGGACCTGCTGATGCGCGACGGCGACGTGCTGACGATCCGGCAGCTACCCGGCTGGAACGACATCGGCGCGTCGGTTTCCGTTCTGGGCGAGGTCGAACATCCGGGCACTTACGGGATCAAGCCGGGCGAGCGGCTCAGCTCTGTCCTGAAGCGCGCCGGCGGCTTCCGCCCGACGGCGTTCCCGCAGGGCGTCATTCTCGAACGCATCGAAGTTCGCCAGCTTCAGGAGAAGAGTCGTCAGGATTTGATCCGCCGGCTCGAACAGGAAGCCAGCAGCTTCAAGGTTTCGCTGCTCGAGAGCGCCAAGGAGCAGGCGGACCTGCAGCAAGTCGCGCTGCAACAGCGGCAGAGGGCTCTCGATGCCTTGCGCAGCTCTCCGGTGACAGGACGGCTGGTGATTCACTTGAAGAGCGACCTGAACGCATCAGCCAACTCTCCGGATGATGTTGAGCTCCGCGCGGGTGACACTCTGGCCATTCCGAAGCGGCCGAATTTCGTCACCATCGTGGGACAGGTTTACAACTCAAATGCGATCAACTACCTCCCGCGGAAGAGCGCGTCCTGGTATCTGGAGCGGGCCGGCGGGCCCACCCAAATGGCCGACAGGAAGGCGATCTTCATCGTCCGCGCGAGCGGCGAGGTGCTCAGCGGCAACGGGTCGAGCTGGTGGAACGGAAGTGTCCTGTCCGCCCGGATCCAGCCGGGCGACATCATCGTTGTGCCCGAAAAGGCGATCGGCGGCTCGTCGTTCTGGAAAAACCTTCTCGCGGTGGCGCAGATCGCGCAGAACGCCTCAATCGTTGGCATAGCTGTCACACGGTAGAAAGAGCGGAATGTGAACCGTATTGGGATATTGGTGTTCGCCATGACGATGTCGCTTGCGGGGATGGGCACTGCCGCAGCCCAGAACTATCCCCGTTACCCGTCGGTGGGCTCACCGTACGTCCCGCTCGACAGCTGGGTATATCCCGCGATCGAGCGGCTTGCCGCGCTGCGTTCCGCCAACACAGCCTTCCTGGGCATGAAGCCATGGACGCGCCTAGAGTGCAGCCGGCTGGTGGATGACGCTGAAGAATTGCTCGGCGAAGATTCGTCGGCCCTACCCGAAGTGCTTGAACTGGTGCATTCCCTCAAGGAGGAATTCGCGCCGGAGCTCGACATTCTCGGCGGCGGCCGCAACCGCAGCCTGAGGCTCGAATCGCTCTATGGACGCGTGGCGGGCATTGGCGGAACACCGCTCACCGACGGTTATCACTTCGGCCAAACGCTTATAAACGATTTCGGTCGGCCATTCCGCGAGGGAGTCAACGCGCAGCTCGGCTTCTCTGGCTGGGCCACCGCAGGCCGCTTTGCAATATATGTGCGCGGCGAGTATCAGCATTCTCCGTCAGCACCGGCGCTTTCCGACGGTATCCGCAACCTCATCGCGCAGGTAGATCTGAACCCGGTGCAGCCAGCGAAGCCGTTCGCGACGATCAACCAATTCCGGCTGCTCGATGCCTACGTGTCGCTGAATCTCGAGAGCTGGGAGTTTTCGTTCGGTAAGCAGAGTCTCTGGTGGGGCCCCAACGAGGGCGGGTCGCTGATCCTGAGCGACAACGCGGAGCCGGTGTTGATGGGACGCATCAGCCGGTCAACGCCTTTCAAACTGCCCAGCTTTCTCGGGCTGCTCGGGCCGATGAAAGTAGACATGTTCTTCGGCAAGCTCGAAGGCCACAACTTCCCGCCGCGGCCGTTCATCCACGGCGAACGAGTCAGCTTTAAGCCCACGCCGCGCGTAGAGATTAGCTTTGCGCGCACAGTGGTCTTCGCGGGCGTGGGCCACCCCTTCACGTTCGGAACCTTCTTCCGAAGCTATTTCACGCTACCCGGCCAAGCTCAAAACAATGGAGCGCAGGATCCGGGCGATCGCCGCCTGCAGGCCGATTTCTCCTATCGCCTAAAAGATTGGCTGACGCTCTACAACAGCTTCTTTTGGGACGACGCCATTCGCCGCACGGCTTTCAATCCCGGCGTCTACCTGCCTCGACTCCCAGGGCTTTCGAAATTGGATTTCCGGGCGGAGCTTGTGAGTACGGACGTGGTGCCGGATTCGAACGGAGTGCAACAAGGCCAATTAATCTATTGGAACGTAGTCTATCGCGATGCTTATCAGAACAAGGGCTTCTTGCTGGGGAATTGGGTCGGTCGCCAGGGGCGCGGGATTCAAGTCTGGAGCACGTACTGGTTCTCGCCGCGGAATACCATTCAGGTCAGCTACCGCCGCGGTTGGGTCAACCCTCTGTTTATTCCCGGGGGCGGGCAGCTGAACGATTTCGCCGTGCGAGCGGAGTGGCTGGTGCGCAAAGACCTGAGCGTTTCGACGGGAATGCAATACGAGAACTGGAACTATCCCGTGCTCTCGCCCACGACGAAAACGAATGTGACGACGTTGTTTCAGGTCACGTTCCATCCGCGGTGGACGATCCATTGAGTTGCGCCGCGCGGGAATTCGGATTTCAATGAGTGAGACTTCGACCAATTCGGAGAGCAAGATCGAAAACGGTCTTGCGGTGGAAGAAGGCCTGACCGAAGAGATGGATCGGACCGCGCTGCGCCGGAAGCGCGTGGCGCGCTTGCGGCTGCTGTGGGACCAGCGGAAATTCCTTGTTCGCATCACCGTGCTCGGGCTAGCCGCCACCACCGTCATCGCGTCTCTGATCCCCAAGCGGTACGAAGCATTCACGCAATTGATGCCACCCGACGCGCAGTCGACCTCCGGCGGCGTGGCCATGCTGGCGGCCTTGACCGCCAAGGCCGGCAACGGATTCGGCGGATACGTTGGAGACTTGCTTGGGATGAAGAACTCCGGCGCGCTTTTTATCGGTATCCTCCGCAGCGACACGGTCGAGGACCGGCTGATCGATCGGTTCAACCTGAAAAAGGTCTACGGTGCCCGACTCTATGTGGATGCTCGGAGAGCGTTGTCAGACCGGACCGCGATTTCCGAGGACCGCAAGAGCGGCATCATCACCCTCACCGTAACCGATAGAGACCCGAAGCGAGCGGCGGGCCTGGCGGCGGCCTATGTGGAGGAACTGGACCGGCTCGTCGCCGAGCTTTCCACCTCGGCCGCGCACCGCGAGCGCGTGTTTCTGGAAGACCGGCTCACCGCCGTGAAGCGAGACCTGGATGACGCAGCGGAGAAGTTCGGGCAGTTCGCGAGCAAGAACACGGCGATCGACATCAAGGAGCAAGGCCGCGCGATGGTGGAGGCCGCGGCCGCTCTGCAGGGCCAACTCATTGCCGCAGAAGCGCAGCTCGAGGGCCTCAAGCAGATCTATACGGAGAACAACGTACGCGTGCGTTCCGTGCAGGCACGCATCGCAGAGCTTCGTCGCCAACTCCAGAAGCTGGGAGGAGCCGGGAGCGAGAGCGAGCCGGGCAAGGTCGCGGGCACGCAGAGCGACACTTTCTACCCCTCGATCCGTAAGCTGCCGTTGCTCGGCGTCACCTACGCCGATCTCTACCGACGGACGAAGATCCAAGAGGCGGTGTACGAAATGTTGACGCAGCAGTACGAGCTCGCCAAGGTACAGGAAGCGAAAGAAACTCCCAGCGTCAAAGTGCTGGATCCCGTGCGCGTGCCGGAACGGAAGTCCTTTCCCCCGCGGCTGCTGATCATGCTTCTGGGCACGTCGCTGGCCTTAGCGTCGGGAACCGCCTGGGTGTTGGGCAACGCGCGCTGGGGCGAGATCGATCCGCAAGACCCCGGCAAGGTGTTCGCACTCGAAGTGTTTCACACGGTTAGGACCCAAGTGGGGTGGGGAACGCAGAATGGCTCCGGCCTGCGTGCATTGCCGAGAAAGGTATGGCGGGTTCTGCGCCCAGCGTCCGGGCCCAAGGAGAACGGCCAAGCCGGAGGCGATGGCTCGGGAGCCGGTCGCGAACCGCACGCGGAATCCTAGCAGGTTGCCAACTTCAGGGAGGGGCTGGATGAACCGAACGGACTCCGTGGGGACAGACAGCCCACGCCATGGGTGAGGTACCCGCAGACTAATGCGCAACCCGTTTCAATTCGGCTGGCATCCCCTGCCTCAAATCAGTCGCGCGGTCGCTGGGGGCCCGATGGCAGCATCGGGCGTGGCCGCGGCGCCGGCGGTGGAGACCCGACGGGAAGCCGAACCCCCGAGGTCCGGCTCGCCATTTCCTGAGGGACCGCGGAATGCTCTGCCCGCCCAAGGAGGAGTATTTGGAGGGTTAGGTGGCCACTGGCTGCAAGTCGGCTACGCCCTAACCGATATCTCACTCATCTGCTTCAACGCGATCATCGTGTTTGGCGTCCGGTTTCTCGTCACCCGATCGGCAGATCTGGGAACAACAGAAGCGTCCGAGGCGCTCCGGCAGCTTCCCGTTCATCAGTACCTGGCCTTCCTACTGCTCTATACGATGCTCATCCTGCTCTTTTGCCAGAGCCGCGACCTCTATCGCACACTGCGCACGCGGACAGTACTCGATGAAAGCCTTGCGGTTGCGCAGGCGATCGTGCTGGCCACTCTGCTGCTCGCCGCCTTCATCTACCTGTCGGGTTCGAAAGAGATCTCGCGACTCTGGGTCGGCTTTTGCGGACTGACGAACATCCCGGCGCTGGCCGGCTGGAGGCTCTGGAAACGCCGCGTGGTCGAGCGGCGCGTGGCCCAGGGCATCGGCGCGCGCAACGTTCTGATCATCGGCGCGGGGAAAGTGGGCCAGATCCTGGCGCGCCATCTGGAGCAGAACAAACAGCTGGGTTACGCCTTCCGGGGCTTCCTCGACCAGAACCGCACCGGCGACGCTCGGCTGCTCGGGAAAATCGAGGACCTGGCCCGGGTTGCCCGGGCGCACTTTGTCGACGAAGTGTTCATAACGATTCCGTCAGAGCGCGACCTGGTCAAGCGCGTAGCGGTGGAAGCGCGCAGCCATCGGCTGAGTGTCAAGGTTGTACCCGATCTCTACGACGGGCTGGGATGGAACGCGCCGCTCCGCTACGTCGGCGACTTCCCCGTGATGGAGCTACATGGGGAACCCATTCCCGGCCTCGGGCTCATCATCAAGCGCTTGATGGACATTGTCGCCTCGGCGGCAGGGTTGATCCTGCTGGCGCCGGTTTTTGCCTTAGTGGCGCTGGCCATCAAGCTGGACTCACGCGGGCCAGTTTTCTACGGCTCACTTCGCGTAGGAAAAAAGGGTCGCAAGTTCGTCTGCTTGAAGTTTCGCACGATGGTTCAGAACGCGGACGATCTCAAGAGCCAGCTCCGGGAGCAGAACGAACGCCAAGGGCCGTTCTTCAAGATCGCTGACGATCCTCGGATCACCCGACTGGGCCGATTCTTGCGGAAGTTCAGCCTGGATGAGCTCCCTCAACTATGGAACGTGCTGACCGGCGAGATGAGCCTGGTGGGCCCGCGCCCGCACCCGCTCGACGACTACGAGCAGTACAGCCTCGAACACCTTCGCCGGCTGGACGTGAAGCCGGGCATCACGGGGCTTTGGCAGGTGACGGCACGCCAGGACCCCTCCTTCGAGACGAATATGGCTCTGGACCTCGAGTACATCGAGAACTGGGACCTCTGGATGGATCTCAAAGTGTTGCTGGGCACGATTCCTGCCGTGATCCGCGGGGACGGTTCTTAGCCGATGAGGAGGTTCCTGAGGCGATGGAGAACGGATGCTGGCTTCTGGTCTATAGTGGATCAAGGTGCCGTGTCCGCGGGAAACTTCCTCACCACGATCCTGCTGGCACACGCGCTCATGCCTGCCGAATATGGCGTCTACGCGCTGCTCCTCGCGCTGATGCTGTTCATGACCTTTCTGAATTCGGCGGCGATTCTCTACGGGCTGTCGCTTCACGGAGCGGCCGGAACCGACGCCGAGCTGCGCCCCCTTGCGGGTGGGTCGCTCGTCCTCACCGCGGGATTGGGGACTGTTCTCGGGGCGGCTACGGGCGTTGTCGCAGTGTTTTTTCACCGGGCATCTCTGGCGCCGTGGATTCTGCTGGCTCTTCTGTTCTGGCAGCTTCAGGAGACAACGCGGCGCGCGTTGATGGCCCGGCTCCGCCATCGCGACGCTGTCTGGGGCGACGCACTGAGTTATCTGGGCCAAGCGGCTTGCGTTGCTTGCCTTTTCGTTGGACACCGGCTCACGCTCGCGTCCGCGTTCGAAGTAATGGCAGCGACTTCGGCTGCGGCCGCTCTTGTTCAGGCCGCCCAGTTGAAGCTCACCCTGCCCGACTTCCGCGGGGCTTTGCAGTTGGTCCCCAGGTTCTGGGGCGTCGGGCGGTGGGTGCTGCTGGTAGGTGTCGCTCAAGCTTTCATCGGCCAAGCGCTGCTCTGGTTCCTCGCTTTTGGTGGCATGGCCGGGGTGGCGTCGTTCCAGTCCCTGCTCAACCTAGTGCGCGTTACGAATCCTGTGATGTTCGGGATCGGCAGCGTTCTGCTGCCCACCATTGCCGCCCAGCAAGGCGAGTCGGGGGCGGGATTGCATGCGCTGCGGCGTTACGGCTTGCTGGGCGCACTTGTGCTGCTGCCGTATTTCGCGGTGCTTTTCATGTTTCCCAGCATGACGCTGCAGCTTCTCTACGGGGCAGGTTCTGCCTACGCGGGACTGGGAGTGGAGTTGAGGGTGCTCGTCCTTGGGTCCGCCTTTGCCTACGTGGAGCACATCCTGGGAATGTATTACTTCGGGCTATCCAGGAGCAACGTAGTGCTCCGCTGCGAGTTGGTTGCTGCCGCTACTGCGGTCGTCGGGGGCCTTGTGCTGGTCACGCAGGCGGGGGTTCTCGGTGCTGCGGTGGCCTACGATCTGACATTCGCCGCCGGGGTGGCTGCATTTGTCTGGTTTTTGCGCCATGGCGCCCCCGCAATGCTTGAGAGCTCCAAAGCCATCTAGCCGGCGTCGATCGGGGACACTTCCGGGGCCAGCCACTGAAACGGATGGGAAGCCAACTGGCGCGAGGAAATCGTGGACATCGGAAGCAATACTCGGGAAATCTTGGCCTCGCAATACAACCGTTCCAGAATGCTTCGGAGAATCCCCATGCTTGAAGATGTTGCTCGGAATGTGAATCTGGTCCTTTGGGGGTTATCGGGGAGGCCGGTACCACCGCCCGGTTTGTTCAAGGCTCGAACGGTAAGAAAATATGCCAGACAGTATGGGTTGAGATGCTTTGTGGAAACAGGGACCTATCGCGGAGGAATGATCGCCACGCTGAAGGGAGACTTCGATGAAATATACTCCATTGAGCTAAGCGACGAGCTGCATTCGGCCGCTCGGGAAAGATTTGCCAGAGACAGGCACATCAAGCTGGTTTGCGGGGACAGTGGAGAAGAACTACCCCGGCTAATGGAGCGTCTAGCCTGCCAAGCTCTGTTCTGGCTGGATGCCCATTATTCCGGAGGAGAAACGGCCAAGGGGATCGAAGGTAACCCAATCATGAAGGAGATTGCTTGCATTCTCAAAGATCGCAGGGCGCACGTGATTCTCGTGGACGATATGCGGTTGTTCGGCACGGACCCCGCCTATCCTACATCCGAGGCACTGATCGCAAAGATCACAGAGACGGCGGGTGGACGGGTGAAGCTGGAGATACGGGACGACATCTTGCGCATTGCGCCGCTGCTTGCCGGACAAGCGCGGGAAAGGTGTGCGCGCAAGTCGGGTTGAGCCGCTGGGATCTCCGCGCGTTTCTGGTGCTGGGGCGTTAGGCGTGGGGTTTCTTGGTAGGAGAAGCTGCGTAGGCTTTCGTTTTGGTGCGGAGTAGTTTGGATCCAAGGGCGGGCCGGAGGTCATTCCCCGATGCCAATGGTTAAACCACAAATTGGAGTGGTAGTTCCGACGCTGAACAGTGCAGCGACGCTGACCTGGACGCTGTGCTCTCTACGCAACCAGAGAGATGTCTCTGTCGAAATCATTGTCGCGGACAGCGGTTCCGTAGATGGGACATCCGACATCTGCAAGTTCTGGGACGTCCGGACGATTTACGTGCCGCCAGGGAATATGTATCGAGCCATTAATGCCGGTCTCCGTCAGATCGATGCGGAATGGGTCACGTATCTCAATTCCGACGACGTTGTCTACCCGCAGTCCTACGCGCGGTTGGTGGGTCGAGGGGAGGAGCAACGTGCGTCGTTCGTCTACGGGGACTGTGACTTTGTGGACTACGAGGGCAGATTCCTGTTCGTGATGAAATCGCCGCCCCCCCATCGGCTTCCCGGGTTGGTTCGACTGAGCCCGTGCTTCAGCGGGCGTGTAGGGTTCGGCCAGCCAGCTGCAATCTATCGAAAGAGTGTATTCGAGGAGCTGGAAGGATTCGACGAGCGATACCGCAATATCGCCGATTCCGATTTCTTTTTCCGCTTGATTACCTCCGGGCGTCCCGTGGCCAAGCTGCACCGGCCTCCAGTCGCGGCTTTTCGTCTTCATCCGTCGCAGCTTAGCAACCGCGAGGGGGCAAACATGAGGGGGGAGTTAGCCTCGTTTCGAAAGCGGACGAAGGTCCGAGCTTCGCCGGGGGATTTTCTCGATGTGCTGTCCTGGCGGCTGCAGAACTCGCCAATCTACCTTTGGCGCCTCAGCAGGCTGAGACCTTAGATCTGATTTCTTTTGGCAGCCGTTTCAGGAGGTTTTGCGGCTAGTTATATTGAAAATAGTTGTTAAAAATAAAGCTAAAGAATTTTATGAATAGTCGAAACATTCCGCTGAACCTGGCAGGGAAGGCTTGGTCTTTCCTGCGGAGTGGAGACTTTCATGGACTTTGGTGTGCTACGAGGCACAGGACGATGGTAGCCAAGTGGTACAGGAAAGGTGGCGAGAGCACACTACGCTTTAATTATCCGTTGACGTGTGAAAGCACTGTTTTCGATATCGGTGGATACCGGGGATACTTCGTCAGAGAAATCGTTGCTCGATATGATCCCCACGTGTACGTTTTTGAGCCGGTCCCGGACTTCTTTGAGCAGCTCGTGAAGGAATTTGGGGCAAATCCAAAGGTAAAGATGTGTGACTACGGTCTCTCAAATGTTGATTCGATCTCGCAGATGTTGCTGGCTGATGAAGGCTCGACCATTTACATGACGGGCGAAATGCGAACCACAGTCCGGCTTCGTGATATCCAGACGGTTGTCCAAGAACTCGGGATCAACCGAATCGATTTAATCAAGATCAATATCGAAGGTGGGGAGTATAAATTGTTGCGCAGGATGTTGGAAACGGGACTCGTTTCTATTTGCCAAGACATCCAGGTCCAGTTCCATAGGTTTTACCCTAATTCCCAAAAGCTTCGGTCGGAGATTCGCAGCGCTTTGCAAGAGACGCATTTCATTACGTATGACTACCCATTCGTCTGGGAGAACTGGCGCAAGAGGCCCACGAACCCAACACATTCTGGATTACTTGACAAGCCCCGAGATACATCTGAGTTTCATACCGAACGGGGTGAAGAATTAGGACTTTAATGAAATTCGCTGGGGGCACGACAAGTCTCTCTCCCGGTGTCCAGAGCCCGACCGACAATTGGGGGAAGGTTGCCGTTTTTCTGATCGTCGGGTATCTCTGCATGACCAGGTCGTTCGCCTATCTTGGGCTTCCCTGGATCAGCCTCTACGTCGGCGAGATGACCCTAGCCGCGTTCCTTTTTTTTGGTCCCAGGACGAAACAGGGCCCCTGGCTGCGGGTCGCCCGGCACGCCCGGCGGCTGCGGCGTTTCGCATGGTTGCTCCTGCTGCTGCTTTGCTATGGAGCCTTCGAAGCGCTGCGCGGGATTTTGTCGGGCTATCCGGCCTTCACGGCCGCCCGCGACACCGCCTTCAATTACTATCCTCTCTTCCTCTTTCTTGGGATCTGGGTTGGCCTACGAGACAGGGACTTCCTCCGGCGACTGGCGCGCTCTCTCGCCTGGTGGAACGGATGCTACGGCCTGGCCTATGTTCTTTTTCTAAGCCAACTATCGTGGACTATGCCTGGAACATCCGGTGCTCCGTCCGACGTGCCCCTGTTCGGCCAGCCGTACGGGTCCGCGGTGGCGCTCCTCAGCCTGATCGCCTTTGAACCGCGGCTGGGGCGGGTCCGGCACCTAATTGCGCTCAACATTCTTGTCATGCTCTGGGTCCAGATCCGGGCCGAATGGGTTGGCTTCGCAATGGGAGCGCTCGTGTTCGCTTGGTGCACGAAACGGCTCAAGCCTTTGGCGATCGCCAGCGCTGCAGCAGTCATTTTGTTGGCCGTGATGTACGTTGCGAATATCGATCTTCCGTCGCCGAAGGGACGGGGAGGTCAGTTTTCCGCACACGACGTCGTTGCCAGGACGGTAGCACCGTTTAACAGGGACTTGGCTGAGAGTCTGTCTACCAAAGAGGACGTCGGGCAATTTGCCGGCACAGCGGAATGGCGGCTGGTGTGGTGGGCCGCGATCTGGGGCCAAGTGCATGCGACTGCTTCCAGTGCCCTTCTCGGCTTTGGTTACGGCTATCCCATCGGGGATCTGAACCCCTTCATCGAGCCGGGAGAGTTCATCCAGACGCCGCACAACGATTTCTTCTATGCGCTTGGGTTTTCCGGGTGGATTGGTGTGATGCTCTTTGGTCTCCTGCAGGTCGAACTCCTGCGGTTGCTTTGGCGCAGCTACAAGATTACCGGCCAGCCCTTCGGACTGATGTGCTGGGCGGCGCTGCTTTCTGGTTCCATGTTCGAAGACTTCTTCGAGGCGCCCTTTGGAGCCATTCCCTTCTACCTGCTGGTCGGCATAGCGCTCGCGCCCGGGCTGCTCTCCGCCGGCGCCGCCCCAGCAGGGGCAGCCGCCTTGCCCATCCCGCCTGGCGCGCGGATGGCCGAGGCCTGAGGCTGGCGAATGAAAATCTTGTACATCTATAACCTCTATCAGCAGCCCGGGGGGGAGAACCACTATGTTGAGAGCGAACCGCGGTTGATGAAAGGGCGCGGCCACGCGGTGGTCATCTACAACCGCGATAACAGCGAGATTCGGGACTTCTCTTGGTGGCGGAAGGGCGCGCTGCTCTGGCAGGCGAGCTGGTCGCGGCAATCCTTTCGGGAAGTACGCTCGTTGATTCGACGCGAGCGGCCGGACGTGGCGCACGTGCATAACACACTGACGCTGGTGACGCCGTCCGTCTATTACGCCTGCCGCGAGGAAGGTGTGCCGGTGGTGCAGACGCTGCACAACTACAGATTGCTTTGTCCGGCGGCGACGTTTCTGCGCGACGGAAAAGTTTGCGAGGCGTGCCTGGGACGGAGCGTGCCCTGGCCGGGCGTGGTCCATGCTTGTTACCGCGACAGCAGAGCGGCGACGGCAGCGGTGGCGGCGATGCTGGCGGTGCACCGAGCGATGGGAACGTGGCGGGAAAAGGTGGACGTGTATGTGGCGCTGACGGAGTTTGCGCGGCGGAAATTCATCGAAGGAGGATTGCCAGCGGAACGCATCGTCGTGAAACCGAATTTTGTCGCGCCCGATCCTGGACCGAAGCAAGGACCGGGCGAGTATGCGGTGTACGTTGGGCGGCTTGCGGAGGAGAAAGGGCTGCGGGTGTTGCTGGGCGCATGGGGACGGCTGAGCGAGACGATTCCTCTGCGGATTGCGGGCGACGGTCCCTTGAAAGAGGAATTGGCCAAAGAAATCGGAGCCAAGGAACTTCGCGGAGTTGAGATGCCAGGGCAAGTGTCGCCGGAGGAGATTGTGACGTTGATGCGCGGCGCCCGCTTCCTGGTGTTTCCAAGCGTATGGTTTGAGGGGTTTCCCCTAACGATCGCGGAGGCGTTTGCATGCGGCGTGCCGGTGATTGCATCGCGGCTGGGATCGATGGCAGAGATCGTGACAGACGGGCGCACCGGCCTGCACTTCACCCCCGGGGACACCGACGATCTGGCCGCGAAAGTCGACTGGGCGTGGTCGCACCCTGAAGCCATGAGCGAGATGGGCCGCGCCGCCCGCGCGGAGTACGAGGCCAAATACACCGCCGAGCGAAATTACCACTTGCTGATGGATATCTACCAGCGCGCCATGAGCGCTCGCGGCTGAGACATTGGAACGGTTGCCAATCGTGCGACCGCTTGGGATTTTGCGGAGGTAAGTCGGTGGGTGCAATCAAGAGCATCGCACTTCGCTGGGCGAAGCCGCTGCATAAGAAACTGCGAGACCAGAAGTTGGACCTGTTCTTCCAGTTGACGGGTGAGCATCCGTCTGGAACTTTGCTTGATGTTGGGGGCGGGCCTGGAATCGCTGGAGAATTCCTCCGGCTATATGCTTCCTTTGCTGAAACCACCATCGTCAATTTGGAGCCACTGCAGCTCGAACAAGAGATGCAGGGCCGAATACACACCTTGGTTGCCAACGGGCTGGATCTTCCTTTCGCGTCAGGGGCCTTCGATTGGGTCTTCTCCAACGCGGTGATCGAGCACGTCGGCGGATGGGAACGCCAGAAGCTGTTCGCTCAGGAAGTTCGCCGAGTGGCCGCCAACGGATACTTCGTCGCCACGCCGAACCGATACTTCCCGCTAGAGCCCCACACGCTTCTGCCGCTTTACCAATTCTTCCCCAGCGGGCTGCAACGGCGCGTTGTGCGCTTCTCTCCGGGGTACCTGAAGGAGTACGAGCAGATCGATCTCCTTTCGGCCAAACAAATGCGGATGTTGTTTCCGGGCGCGACCGTGAAGACAATGGGCTTCCCCATCTGGGGAAACAGTTTGGTTGCCTACTACTCCGCTGCGCACCAATGACCGCTTCTACGGCAGGGCCCATCTGTACAGAGATCACAGTCAAGATCCTCGGGGTGCGGGTGGACGCTGTGCAGATACCGGATGTAATCGCACAGATGGAAGAATGGATTCGCGAGCGGAACACGTGCCGCTACATCGCCGTCACCGGGATGCACGGCGTCACCGAAGCGCAGCACGACGCCCGATTCAAAACCATCCTGAACTCTGCCGCCCTGGTCGTGCCGGATGGCATGCCCCTGGTCTGGCTCAGCCGTCTTCGCGGGCGTGGCCTCAAACGCCGCGTGTATGGTCCGGAATTGATGCTGCGCTTCTGCGAGGAAACCGTGCGCAGAGGCTATCGGCACTTCCTCTACGGCGGGGCCGCGGGCGTGCCGGAGAAACTCGCGGAAACCCTGGCCTCGCGATTCCCCGGCGTGGAGGTCGCGGGAACTTACTCTCCTCCCTTCCGCCCACTGACCGAAGAAGAGGACGCACAGATCGTTGCGAGCATTCGTCAGGCCGCACCCGATGTGCTCTGGGTCGGTTTGAGCACGCCCAAACAAGAGCGCTGGATGCATGAGCACCGCGAGCGGCTGAATGTTCCTGTGCTGGTGGGTGTCGGCGCAGCCTTCGACATCAACTCTGGCCGGATCCGGCAGGCCCCGCGCTGGATGCGCGAGCACGGGCTGGAGTGGCTTTTTCGCCTTCTGCAAGAGCCTCGGCGGCTCTGGCGACGCTATCTCCTGGGCGGCTCCCAATTCCTCTTCTATGTTGGGTTGGAGCTGCTCGGTTTGAAGAAATTTGACTCGGAAGAATCCCTCAGGACGGCTCACGAGCAGGAGCGGTACCCCGATACACATGAAACAACCAGTGACAGCGGGCACAGAGAGTGATGAGGTTATACTCGGCATCGTCTCCGAGTTGACTGCGCGCCCGGATGTGGTGGACCTGCAAATCGTTCGAGCTCCCACATCCTTGGCACTGCCATCCGTCCCGCTCCAAGACCTCCTGGCATAGGCGACGGTAAGATCCTGCGTCGAGCCGGAGCCGTGGCCGCTTTTGTCGCAGGAGCGTCAAGCTGCTCTTCCTATCTGCGCGAGGAAATCTTGCCTCTGAGCCGGAGGCAGAAATTCATACAGCCGGCGAAGGGCAAGAACCAGAGCGTTCGGACTCCCATTCTCCAGGTTGGCTCCCGCCAGGAAGTCTGCACAAATCATCTCCAGGCAATAGCCGCGCGATTTATCTGTCCCCAACATTAGTGCCGCTGTCTCTAGCGCCTGCTCGATCACCGGCAGCTGGCTCTTGTACACCTTGAAGTAAAGGATTTCGTGCGGCTCAGTCTCCTGCCCGGTCAGGTGGCGTTCGACCTCCCGCTTGAACTCCTCCTTGGGCAGCTCCCGCGCCTTGTGCAACCAGGTTGCACAATCGAATTGCTGCCCGTCCCTCCTCGCTACTTTGACCAGCTCCGTCGCCTTGGTCCAGCCCACCAACCGCAGCTCGTGCTTCGGGATCCGTGGCAGGTGCTCATGGATGGCCATCACGTAGTAGGCCTTTCGGCGCGATTCGGGAAACCGCTTCTCCAGGAACTCATCAAACGATTTCAGGTTGTCCAGCCGCCAGTACTGCCCTGCTCGAACCTCACACAGGTAGCGACCCAGTTCCACGAAGCGGGTGTCTCGCTCCCGTTCGATGTTCTTGTCCCAAGCCAGGATCTCATCGATCTTGGTGAGAACGAACAAGGCACGGGGGCGATTAAGCTTCGGGGGCACCAGAGGCCTTCCGTTAGTCGTCAAGCTGGTCAAGCCAATCAAGGTCGCTGGCTCCGGGTCGGCGCACGAGTTTGCTCTCGACAAGATGCGGCTTGTCCAGGCACAGGCCGAGAAATGGGCAACTCATGCAGCCGTTCTGCGGGAAGCGAATCCCGCTGTGCGGAAGGAATTGGCCGGCCTCGATCTGGCCCGCTGTCTGTTCGACGACCTGTTCGAACTCGCTGCGTTGCTCTTCGCTGATCGTGGTTTTCAAGTATTGGATCTCTGGCATGCGTTTGCGGACGAACACAACCACCGCAACCTCAGAGATGCCGCTCATCCAGGAGTAGCAGATCAGCTGGGGATCCAGGCTTAGCAGCCCCTCCGGCTCTTCGGGATAGCGGGCCGTGGTGGTCTTCCATTCGATCAGATGGCGGGCCTTGTCCAGATAGCCCAGAGCATCGATGTAGGAAACGAAGTCGTTGCCGTTTGGCAGTGAACGGACCAGCTTGACCTGCAGGTTCCGCCGGGGCTGCCGGATGCGGATCCGATCGTCCTGGGCAAGCCGTTCGAGCAACTGCACTCCCTGCCGGGCCAATCGTTCCCAATCATCATTCTGGCCATACTCCAGAGAGGCTTCCCGAAAGGCTCCCCATTCCTTGAACAGGGCAGCAGCACTATCCTCCCGGCGGAAGAGGGCGGCCAGGGCCTTCTCGAAACAGCGACCGAAGAGCATGGCAGCCCGCGTCTCCTTCTCCCGCCAGCCATCCAGATACCGGTGCCGGTAGCTCCTCGGGCAGCGCAGGTACTGGCTGATCTGCGTGTAGCTATAGGTCACGGCGAGCCTCCTGATCTTCCCTGGCGCTTATAGGAGCGACCGAGAGCTCCTCCCATTCGGCTGCCGGGGCGAAGGATTCCAGGTTGAGGAAGGAACGTCCGTTCAGCTTGGTGTGCGAAACCCGCACGACTCCGCGCAGGCCCACGAGCGCCCGGTCATCCACTTCGTCCCGGCCGAGCAGATCAGGGTCGTACCCAAAATCCCGCAGGAACCAGTTGAGCTTCCACAGGGCTTTCGGAGTGCAGTAGAGCCGTCCGGTGATCGCCTGCCCGGCCTGTTCCTTGGGCTCGAGGATGGCGAGCCGCACGGCAAAGAAGGGTTTCTGCGGATGCCAGCGATAGAAGGCCCGCTCGACGCGGACCAGAAAGAGGCCCTCGAGATCGTCGTCCTGACTTTGGGCCTGCTGGTGGAGTCCCGGGATCTGGCGTTTCATGATTTCACCTCCTGTGGCGCGGCATAGCTGTTCAGGTGGCAGAGGAGCCCTTCGCGATCCTTGGCCGCCCATTCGGCCAACTGGTTGATGACGGCGTACCGTTTTACGAGGGTGGGATCAAGCTGGTGCTGACGGACGAGCAGGGAGAGGCGATCGCGCAGGCGCGGCTGGCCGTTGTTCGAACCGTTGGGCTTCGCTGAAGCAGAGCTCGCGCGCGGCTCGGGTCCCGAATTGCCGGAGCCCGCAATCCAGGCCAACTCCTCGACTGAGCAGAGGCCGATGCCGTAGGCCTTACGCAAGGCGCGATTCACGGCGCAGGTTTCGGCCACCCGCATCTCTGCCCCGCGCACGAGCGAGGATACATTCGAGGGATCTGCGTCACCGTAGCCGACGAAGCCGCGAGAGCGGGGAGACTCGGGACACTTCGATCCTGGGAAAGATCTATGGCAACAGGAATCACCTGCGCGAAACTCCTTACGACGCTTACGCGACTTGGCACCATACCTCAAATGCCTCCGAAGAAGAGCGCCAGCGTGAAGGCTATGCATCACCGGAACAGTGCAAGGAGAATGTCTTGCGTGAGATTGATAGCGAGATTTGTTGTCTCAAGCGCCATTCGAAGGCACAGGCATCGATCGAGGGTGATCGGGCAGAATTGGAATCGCTCCGCCGTCTTGTTCCCGAGAGTCCCACCCTGGACCGTTTACTTCGATATGAAGCAAGCCTCGAACGTGCTTTCGACCGCACGCTAAGCCAGCTGGAGCGATTGCAGCGGATGCGGCTGGGACAGCCGGTCTTGCCGCCGGTGAAGGTTGAGGTCTCTAGCTAGAGCCCTTGAGATGGTAGAGAGTTTGCTGGCACAGAGGGCCGAGTTGAGTGCAATCGAGGAAGCTCGGGAATAGAAGCCCATACCAAGCACAGGTGGCGATCACCTTCAGCTGCTTCCTCTATCGGTCGAGGTGAATGTTTCCTGATGAGCTTCCTCGGCGGGTATTTCAAATGGCGCACGCTGATCAGGCTGCACGCAGGGAAATGTTTTGCAAAACGAACTGGACTATCTCATTGAGCGGAGCCTGGTTAATCATTTATGTGAACGGATTCTACGTTGGTTCCCACCCGTTGCTCTGTTCCGAGGCATGCTGCGGGTCGGCCTGAGAACATCCAAACCAGCGGCCGTGGTACGGAAAGGAAGATGCACATGGCGAAACATGAACCACCAGCGGACTTGCTAGAGATACGCAAATCGGCTAGCGTGCAAAGTTGTGCGAAAACCGGCGAATAAGCGCGCCCTGGCCGTCTGCCTGCTTTCTCCGCACCCGCTGGTACTGGCCGAGTTTGAGCGCGTCCTGACGCGCCCGGACTTCCGCCTTACGCTGCGGCAGCTCGAGTCCACGCTGGCCCCCGACATGCGCCGGCTCAGCGTGCCGCGCGCCGCCGTCTACGTGGTCGACGCCCATGCCACGCGGCCGGCCGCGGAAGCTCTCATCACCAACATTCTGGAGCGGTACGAGAATGCGCGCGTGCTGGTGGTCGCCGACCACTTCAGCGATGCCAACAGCTATTCGCTGTTGCAGCTCGGGGCCAAGGGCCTGCTCACCTACGCCGAAGCCCGCGAACAGTTGCCGCGCGCGCTGCCCCTGGTGGCCTCGGGCGGGTTCTGGGTGTCGCGGGCGCTGCTCTCAGGTTTTGTCGACTCCATCCTGAGCAGCGCGGCTGGCCGGCGGTTGCGCGCCGGCTCCGGCGCGGACCTCAGCCGGCGCGAGCAGGAAGTGCTCGACCCTCTACTTGAGAACCTGGCCAACAAAGAAATCGCCAACAAGCTGAATATCTCCGAGCGCACCGTCAAGTTCCACGTCTCCAACCTGCTCAGCAAGTTCGGCGTGCGCCGCCGCGCGGACCTGATCCTGCTCTGCTACCAGCGCCACACGGCCGGCGCCTGAACGCCGCCTTCCCTCCTTTCGCGGTCACCCATCGTTGTGCGAGCAGGCAACGCCCTCCCGAATCCGCGCTGACAAACGCTTTCCCGCCTGATAGCCTTCCGACGAGTATTTTTCGCATTCGATCGCTCGAACGGGAGCGCACCACATGAACGTTCTCGTCACCGGCGTGGCGGGCTATGTCGGCAGCGTCTGCGCCGAAGTACTCGTCGCGCGCGGCTACCGCGTCATCGGCATCGATAACCTCGCCACCGGACACCGCAAGGCTGTTCCGGCGGAGGCGAAGTTCTGGGAAGGCGATATCGGCGACGCCGCGCTGCTCGACCGGATCTTCGCCAGCGAGGCGATTGATGCCGTGATGCACTTCGCGGCCGAGTCGCTGGTGGAGAAATCGGTGCGCGAGCCCAGCAGCTTCTACGTGGTGGACGTGGCCAAGGGAATCCTGCTGCTCGACGCCATGGTGCGGCACGGCGTGAAGAAGCTGATCTTTTCTTCCACCGCGGCGGTTTACGGTGAGCCCGAAAAGATTCCCATCCCCGAGGACCACCCCAAAGCGCCGGTGAATCCCTACGGCAGATGCAAGTTCCGCTTCGAACAGATTCTGGAAGACTACCGCGCCTACTGCGGCCTTGCGTACGTTGCGTTGCGCTATTTCAACGCGGCGGGCGCTTCCGCAACGCGCGGCGAGGACCACCCCAACGAGTCACACCTTGTTCCGCGCCTGCTCGAGGTCGCGCTGGGCAAGCGCGAGAGCAGCCACGTCAACGGCAACGACTACCCCACACCGGACGGCACATGCCTGCGCGATTACATCCACGTGCTCGATATCGCCGAAGCGCACGTGCTCGCGCTCGCGAATCTCGACCGCGTCGCGGGCCAGGCGTTCAACGTCGGCAACAACCGCGGCTACTCCGTCATGGAAGTGCTGGAGGTCACGCGGCGGATTACGGGCCATCCGATTCCGGCCACGATTGTGCCGCGCCGCCCGGGCGATCCAGCCGTGCTTGTGGCGAGTTCGGAAAAGCTCCGCCGCGAGCTGGGTTGGCAGCCGCGGCAGTCCGATCTCGAAACCATCGTGAAATCCGCCTGGGCCTGGCGGAAAAAGAACCCCGCAGGCTACGCGTAGACGACGAAGAAGGCCCAACCGTTAGCCGGCCCTGAATCTCTTGTTAGTCGATCAGGTGGCACTTCGTCTGGCGCGAAAGCACCATCCTGCGCGCGCAGAATTCGCGCGCAAGGCAGCGGCAGTCAGCCTGCTATAATTGCGTCTTTCCGGACCGCCCAAATGAGCTCGTTCTACATGGAGAATTTTGGCTGCCGCGCCACGCAGGCCGACGCCGCGGCGATTGAGCGCCAGCTCATCGAGCGCGGCTTCACGGCGCTCGGCGCGCGGGCCGATGCTGACGTCGTCGTGGTGAACACCTGCACGGTGACCGCCTCAGCCGATTCGCAGGCGCGCCAGGCCATCCGCGCCATCCATCGCGGCAACCCCGCGACGCGCATCGTCGTGACCGGCTGCTACGCGCAGCGCGCGCCCGAGGAGCTCGCAGAGCTCGAAGGCGTTGCCTGGGTCATCGGCAATTCGCACAAGCCGGAGATTCCCGGCCTGCTCGAACGCGAATTCGCCGGCGCGCCGGGGTCATCGGAGTTTGTGCCGCTCGGCGTGCTCGACCAGGAGCCGATGTCGCTCGCGCGCGGCCCGGCAAAAATCTTGACCGGCGACATCTTCGGGCAAACCGCCGTGCTCGTCGCGCCCGTCCTGGGCGGCGAAGGCGGACACACGCGTCCCACGCTGAAGATCCAAGACGGCTGCAACAGCCGCTGCGCCTACTGCGTGATTCCTTTCGTGCGCGGGCGCAGCCGCAGCCTGCCTCCGGAGCAAGTTGTAGCGGAAATCCAACGCCTGGCGGCTTCGGGCTTCCGCGAAGTCGTGCTGAGCGGGATCAATCTGGGCAGCTACGGACGCGATCTGGTGCCGCGGATCGAATTCGGCGAGTTGTTGCGGCGCATCCTGGACGAAACGCCGCTTGCGCGGCTGCGCATCAGCTCCATCGAGCCCATGGATGTGACCGAAGACCTGGTGCGCCTCGTTGCATCCACGGACCGCATCGCGCGCCACTTTCACGTACCGCTGCAATCCGGCTCGGACCGCATCCTCGCGGCGATGCACCGCTGGTATCGCGCGGCACACTACGCGCGGCGGCTGGAGCTGATTCGCGAGTGGATGCCCGATGCCGGGATCGGCGCGGACATCATTGCCGGCTTCCCCGGCGAAACCGACGCCGACCACAAGGCTACGCTTGACCTGGTCGCGCGGTTGCCGTTCACCTATTTGCACGTCTTCGCATTTTCGAAGCGCCCGGGCACGGGAGCGGCAAAGCTCTCCAACGACGTGCCGCCGGCGGTCATCAAGCAGCGCAGCAAAGAACTGCGCGCTCTCAGCACAGAGAAGGCAGCAGCCTTTCGCACCGCACACACGGGTCATACGCTGCGAGTGTTGACGCTCCGCGATTCCTTCCAAGACAACTCAGGAAGCTGGACGGGCGCGCTCAGCAGCAACTACCTCGATATCCGCGTCGCGGGCTCCTGGCCCGCCAACCAGATGCTCGACACCCAGATCCTGCGCGCCGAGGATTCTCATTTACTTTCCCACGCACTGCCGGCTTAGAAGAGTTCAGTTTTCGAAGATGACTTGCGCGAAGGCCGTATTGCCGCTGTGCGTGATCGAGAGGGTGATGTTCTTCACGCCGAGGCGCGCCGCGAATTCCCCGGCGCGGCCGCGGATCTCGAGTGTGGGCCTGCCGCTCGGTTGTCGTTTCACTTCGATGTCAATCCAGCGCACGCCACGCCGCCATCCGGTGCCCAGCGCCTTCATCGCCGCTTCCTTGGCGGCGAAGCGGCCTGCGTAGCGCTCCGCGCGGTTGCGGTGCCGCTCGCAATAGGTGATCTCGTCGGGCGTGAAGAGGCGCCTCAAAAATGGCTCGCCGCGCCGGCGGATGGCCGCCTCCATGCGGTCGACTTCCGCGATGTCTATGCCCAGCCCGACGATCACCGCTGCTCCGCGATTTTCAAGTTGTCCCTCGGCCGCTCCAGCGGCGCCCTGCGGCTATCGCTGCGGTTCGCTACGCCGCGCCGCACATCCGCGCTGCGGCTGAATTATACCGCGGAGCCACTGCTGCGGCAGACGCCCCAAATGCGCTAGAGTGTTGCGTCCTATGCGCCGGAAAGCAAGACCCACGCCGAAACGCGCCGCCAAGCGCCTGCGGCGCAGCACCCGCGCGCGAAATGCATGGGCGGCGCGGCGCGCCGGCGGGGTCGAGATCCTTCAAACAGCCGCTCTCCAGAAGCTCCCCTGGCTCGTGCACGGCTTCAGCACTCGCACTGGCGGCGCGAGCCACGTGTCAGGTCACTCGAAGAGTGGGCGCGTGCTGAACCTGGGCTTCACCGAATGGGACACGCGCGAGTGCGTGCTCGCCAACCGCAGGAAATTCCTCGGCGCGCTTGGCGCCGCCGGGATGAAGCTCGTCGCGCTGCGGCAGTTTCATTCCGATTTGATCCGCGTGTTCGACCGAGCGCCGGAGCAATCCCTGCGCGGCCTGCCCCGAGCAGCGCCGAGGGGTGATGCGGCCATCACGCGCACGCCGGGGTTGCTGCTGGCGGTGCAAACGGCCGATTGCGTGCCGATTCTTCTCGTCGATCAGCGCAAGTGTGTGGTGGCAACGGTGCATGCGGGCTGGCGGGGCACATTGAAGCGCATCGCGACAAAGACACTCGGGCGCATGCGCGCGGAGTTTGGCACAAATCCCGCCGATGTCACTGCGGTGCTCGGCCCCGGCATCGGCCGCTGTTGCTACGAAGTGGGTCCGGAGGTCGCGCAAGCATTTGCGGGCCAGTTCGAGCGGGCCAATGAATGGTTCGACGGGCCGTTTGAGCGGCTGGCCACCGGCGAAGAGCCGAACCCGCTGAAGTGGCTGACGATGATCCCGCCGGGGCACGAGCCGCCTCCGCCACGCGTGCAGCTCGATTTGATTGCAGCGAACCGCTGGCAACTCGCGGACGCGGGTGTGCCTGCGGCGCAAATCGTTGCAAGCAACCTCTGCACCTCATGCCGCACCGACCTGCTCTTCAGCTATCGCAAAGAAAAAGGGCGTACCGGCCGATTGATGGGCGTCATCGGCATCCGCCCGCGCTAGGCGGAAGCCTGCGAGCCGGGCGCGGGGCCGATCTGCGTCGTTTCCAACAGGGCGAGCTGGCCGCAGGCAGCCATGATGTCCTGCCCGCGCGAGTAGCGGACAAACGTGGGCAGGCCCTTCTCGGTAAGGATGCGGCGGAATTCTTCGGTGCGCGCAGGATCGGGCGGCGCGTAGGGCAGCTCGCCCGGGTTCCAGGGGATCAGGTTCACCTTCGCGCGCAGGTGCGCCAGCAGCTTCACCACGCGCCGCGCGTCCTCGGGCGCGTCGTTGAATCCCCCGAGCAGCACGTATTCGAACGTCAGCTTCTCCCACGGCCGCAACGGGTAACGCCGACAGGCATCGAGCAGCACCGCGAGCGGATACTTGCGGTTGATGGGCATGATGCGGTCGCGCTGCTCGTCGGAAGACGCGTTCAGCGAAACAGCGAGCTTCGGCCGCACCTTCTCCTGCGCGAGCCGTTCGATGCCCGGCACGATGCCGCTGGTCGAAAGCGTGACGTGCTTCGGCGAAAGCGCGATGCCGTTCGGGTCGAGGAGCAGCCGCACCGCCGCCATCACGGGCTCGTAATTCAGCAGCGGCTCGCCCTGGCCCATCAGCACGACATTGGTTTGCGGCAAAAGCTTTGCCCGGTTGTCTTCGAGCGCGACGAGCACTTGCCCGACGATTTCGCCCGCCGTCAGGTTGCGCACCAGGCCGAGCTGCGCGGTCAGGCAAAAGTGGCAATCCACCGCGCAGCCCGCCTGCGTAGAAATGCAGATCGTCTGACGGCTTTCTTCGGGCATGAACACGGTCTCGATTCGCGTGCCGGGCTGCTCGCCGCTTTCGAGCGCGAGCAGGTAGCGCACCGAGCCATCCGACGAGTCGTAGCGCCGCACGATGCGCGGCAGACCGATGCACGCGTCCTGCTGGAGCCGCGCACGCAAAGCGGCGGGCAAGTTTGACATCGCCGCGAACTCGAACCGCCGCTCAGCGTAGAGGGCGTGGTAGATCTGCGCGCCGCGATACGCGGGTTCGCCGAGCGCGGCAGTCCACTCGCGAAGCTCTTCAGCCGATTTTCCGAGCAGTTCCTGAGGCATGACCCGATTCCCGCTTTCGTTTCATCTTAGCATGGGACGCCGCCGCAAATTTTTCTAGCAAGCGCCACCGGCGCGGCTATAATCGCCAACAACAACGATGGGAGCGGCGCCATGCTTGAGAAAATGGCCATTCAGGATTGGGTGAAAGAGCTTGCGGAGATTCCCGAGCACGAATTCACGCTTCCGCGCGTGCAGGACTTTGTGGCCACGCGCGGCGTGCTCCCGGAGACGCTCGGGCCTTACCTGTTCTTTTCGCTCGGCAACTATACGCGGAACCTGATCTTCAAGAACGAAGTGTTCGAGTGCATGACCATCTGCTGGGAAGTAGGCCAGGCGAGCCGCATCCACAACCATCGCGGCCAGAACTGCTGGATGGCGGTGCCCATCGGCCGGCTGCGCGTGCAGAACTTCCGCGCGGAAAAGCGCGGCGCGGCGCCCGGCACCTGCCGCCTGGTGTCTACGGACGCTTTCGAAATGGATCCGGAGCATCCCGCCACCGTAAACCCAATGGAGCCCGTCCATCAGGTGCTGAACCTGCACGAATACAACCAGCGTGCCGCAAGCATCCACGTGTATTCGAAGCCCTTCGATAGCTGCGAGATCTACTTGCTCGACCGAGGCACCTACGCCGACGTCCCGCTGCACTACACGAGTGAATACGGCAAGCTCAACCCCGACGAAAAATTGTTGTAGCGCGCTTCCCCTGCGACACAACCGTAACTCCCGCGCATGACATTTGCTTTCCGCTTGTGCCAGAATGGAAACGTGCCCGCGACAAACAACGTTCACCGGGATGTGCTGTCGAACGGCCTCGTCATCATCACCGAGCCGATGCCGCACGTGCGCTCGGTGACGGTGGGCATCTGGGTGCGCAGCGGCTCGCGCGCGGAGCCAGCCGAGCGCAACGGCATCTCGCACTTCATCGAGCACATGGTCTTCAAAGGCACGGAGCGGCGCACCGCCGAGGAGATTGCGCGGTCGGTGGACTCCGTGGGCGGGATGCTGGACGCCTTCACGACGAAGGAGATGATCTGCTTCAACGCCAAGGTGCTCGACGAGCACCTGCCGGTGGCGTTCGACGTGCTCTCGGACATGGTTCTGCGGCCGCTCTTCTCTGAAGAAGACATCGTCAAGGAAAAGCACGTCGTGCTCGAAGAGATCAAGATGGACGAGGACAACCCCGATTACCTCGTCCACGAGATCTTCACGCAGAATTTCTGGCGCGGGCACGCGCTCGGAAAACCCATCCTCGGCACGCCGGACACCGTCGGACAGTTCAGCCGCGACACGCTGCTCGACTCCTTCCGCCGGTGGTACGCGCCCAACAACATCGTGATCAGCGCGGCCGGCCACCTGGAACACGCGCAACTCGTGGACCTCGTCACGCGGGAGTTTGGCCGGCTGCCGGCGGTGCCGGACGGCTTTCGCGACCCGACGCCGCAGCCTCACCCGCAGATCGCGATGCGCTCGAAGCAGGCGCTCGAGCAGGTGCAGATCTGCCTGGGCGTGCCGTCGTACCCGATGGCGCACGAACGTCGCTACGCCACGGCGGTGCTCAACGTGATCCTCGGCAGCGGCATGTCGTCACGCCTGTTCCAGAACATCCGCGAGAAGCAGGGCCTGGCGTATGCCGTGTTCAGCGAGCTATCGCCCTACCGCGATGCGGGCGTCCTGCTGATCTCCGCCGGAACCGCGCGGGAAACGACCGGTCAGTTGATCCACTCCGTGGCCGAAGAGTTCCGCAATCTGAAGCAGGAGCCCGTCAGCGACGAAGAATTGCGCCGCGCAAAGGACCACCTGAAGGGCTCGCTGATGCTCTCGCTTGAATCCACCAGCGCGCGGATGACCAACCTGGCGCGCCAGGAGATGTACTTCGGGCGCTTCTTCACGCTCGAGGAGTTGCTGGCTTCAATTGAGCGCGTGTCGCGCGAGGACGTGCAGCTGATCGCGCGCGAGTTTTTCACTCCCGAACGCATCGGGGTTGCCGTGCTCGGCAACCTGGATGGCTTCGCGCTCACGCCGGACCAGCTGGCCTGCTGAGTCTGCCCCGCGAGAGAGAGGCTCCGCACAGCGGCTGCCCCATCCCCATTGACGCGGTCGCGGCGCTTTGCCATCATCCTCGGAACCCGCTTTGCGGCGGGTTCACAAACGGGGGGCGCGGGCCACGTTTCGCATTTCCATTCTGGCGTCGGGGAGCTCGGGCAACGCCACGTTGCTCGAAACGGAGAAGACGCGCCTTCTGGTGGATGCGGGACTCGGCAAGCGCGAGACACTGCGCCGCCTCGTGGCGCTCGGCGTGAAGCCGCACAGCCTAGACGGCATCGTTGTCTCGCACGAACACACCGATCACATCGGCGGCCTCGCCCAGATTGCGCGGCACTGGCACGCGACGGTCTATCTGACGGAGCCAACGCACGGCGAGGTGCGGCGCATCCTCCCGGACGGCAGGGGTGAAAAAATCGACCGCGTCGAACACATTCGCGCGGGCGAGCGCTTCCAGGTGGGCGACATCGAGGTGGCGGCGTATTCGATCCCGCACGACGCGGCCGACCCCATCGGCTTCACGTTTCGCGCAAACGGAATGAAGGTGGCGATCGTCACGGACCTGGGCTACCTGCCCGAGCTCGTGAAGCACCACCTGCGCGCGGCCGATTGCCTGATCCTGGAATCAAATCACGACCTGGAGATGCTGAAGGTGGGGCCGTACCCGTGGCACGTGAAGCAGCGCGTGATGAGCCGCACCGGGCATCTTTCGAATAACACGGTCAGCGAATTCCTGGCCGACCCGGAAGGCTTCGACGGCGCGGCGCGGTTCGTGGTGCTGGCGCACCTTTCGGAGAACAACAACAACCCGGATGTCGCGCGGCTTTGCGCGGAAGAAGCACTCGGCCGGCGCCCCGCAGAACACGCCTTCCACGGCGAACTCCTCGTGGCCTCGCAGCGCGTCCCGCTCGGCCCGCTGGTTCTCTAAGCGAAAAAATTGGCAGGTCCTGCTGCGCCCACCTATTTCGCGGGCAGGTAGCCGAGGCTCTTGCGCGAATAGTCGAGCATCACCTCGGCGAAGTCCTGCGTGTAGCGAACGCGCGCGTCCGTGATCTTTCCCGCGGCGTCGCGCACCGGCTCGATGAGCGGGGAAATGAACGCGCCGCGGCGCGGTAGTCCCGCGCCCGCCGCGCGTTCCTGCACCTGGTCGCGCCACGCCGGGTTCAGCTTCACGCCGTACGTGTCCATCAGCTTCTTGATGCCGTTGTAATCGCCCTCGGCTTTGATGCGCATCAGCTCGGCCAGCAGTTCGCCGACGCCCTCGTGCATTCTCTTGTAGTCGGTGACGCGCAGATAGATTTTGCCGTCGCGCGTGACGAGTTCGATGCAATGTAAGCGGTCTATCAGGTAGTGGACGATCATCTGTGTGCCGCGGTCGTGGTCCTCTTCCACCTGGTCGCCTTGCGGGTAGCGATAGAGGAGCGCCAAGCCCTGGCGCGCTTCGGCGTCATACGCCGCCTTCATGATTTCTTCTTGGTCGGTCACCCCCAGTTCGGCGAGCTTTGGATCGGTGAAATCCCAGAGCGCTACGAGGTCGGCGCGAGCCTCTTCCAACGCGGAGTAGTATTCCTTCAAATAGGAGCGCGGATCGCCCGTCAGCTTTGCGCTGACGCGCCCTGAGCCGTGGCCGATCACTTCGTGCATGGCTACGAGCAGGTTGCGCGAGCGCAGGCGGAACTTCCGCCCGCGCTCTTTTTCTTCTTCAGTCGCGGCGAACTCCTCCGTCGCCTTCTCTCCCGTCGCCGCAGCAAACGATCCGGAGACGTTGAATAGCAGCACACTCTTGCTGCCGTACTGCTGGCGGATGTCCTGTTCGTTCGGGAGGTTGATGCCGGCGGGGCTGATGGGGCCGGCTTCGCCCGCTTCGGAGACGACGGTGATGACGTTGGCGACAGGCGGGTGGACGTTCTGTTTCTTGTACTCGTCGCGCCAGGGCGCACGGCTTTCGAAATACTGCGCGTTGGCAGCGAAGTCGCGCATCAGCTTGGTCTGCTCGGCGTCCACAAAGCTGACGACGGACTCATACGCGCCCTTCTCGCTGCGCGGGTCCAGGTACTGCTCGACGAAGCCGTTGATGGCGTCCACGGTGCTCGCGGCCTTCACCCACGCGATGTTGTAGGCGTACCAGTCGCTCTTCTCGCCCGTCTGGTAGTAGCGGATCAGCTTGCGGATGACATCCGCCTGCGCGGGCTCGCCCACTCCCGCGGCCTTCTCAAGATTCGCGATGATGCGGCGGATGTGCGCGGCGTAGCGGCCCGGCGGGACCTTGCCGTCGGGCGTGCCCGCGCGCCAGATTTCTTCGATGATTTTCCCGCTGCGCTTGACGACGCGCGAATTCAGCCCGTGCGGCCCCTTGAATTTCTCCACTTCGGCGAGCGTGACGTTCTCGTAGAGGTTGCTGCCGCTGGCGGTGACGGTGTCCTGGCCCGGCGGCGGGTTCTTCACCGTCAGGGCGGGCCGGTAGTTGGCATCAAAGATCGGCTGTTCCAGGCGCTTCAGCTTGGCGTCGAGCGCCCGCGCCGTCTTCACGCCGAAGTTCGCGCCGTTGCGCAACGCGCGCTGTGCCGCCGCGCGCAGCTCCGCGGAAGTGAACTCGGGCAGGAATTTGCGCGTGCTGTCCAGGTCGTAGTTGCCGTGGTAGACCCAGACGAGCTTCGTGTAGCGGCGAATCTTCTCGAGCAGGGCCGCGTCAATGCCCTGCGCGTGCGTCCAGATGCCTTCCAGGAGCTGCTTCAGCTCGAGGCCATAGGGCGAGATCTCATCGTAATAGATCGGATCGCCGGCGATGCCGGCCTCGGCGAGGTAGTAGGCCAGCAGGCGCTGCTTCGGCGCCAGCTTCTCGAACCCGTCGGCGTAGACCTGAATCAGCGCGACCGAGCCCACCTGCTCGATCAGATAGCGTCGCTCCGGGTCGACGGCCGCGGAAGCGAGCGGTTGCACCGGCACCATCCCGGCGGGAACCGCCACGGCCAGAATCAAAAGCGCGGCAAACGCTTGGCTCCTTGCACTGTGCGGGAAGAAAGGCATCAGGGTCTCCGTGAGTCGGGAAATAAGGCGCGCGCGCCTCAGAATAGCACAAAGAGAGTTCGAGCCAGACAGTAGGGGAACGCCGGCCCGACGCAGGAACGGGGTTAATGCGCGAGAACTTCTTCGATGAAGGCCAGGGCGCGCGGATCGTTCGATTGCCCCAGCCAGAACATGGCCTGCTTGCGCACGACTGGATTGCGGTTGCTGCGCGCCACCTGGATCAGCAGGGGGACGCCCTCGTCCTTGGGGAGCTGGCTGAGCGCAAAGACGGCGCGCTTCTTCACGTCCGTATCGGGGTCGCTTTCGATGGCCTCGGTGATCGTGCCGGCGGCTTTCTTTCCGGCCTTCTGCGCCAGCCAGAACAGCGCCTGCCCGCGCACGCGGGTGCTCGAATCAGACTTAGCCATGCGGATCAGTTCGGGCAGAGCTTCGGGCTCGCGGCTCACGGAAAGCGCAAAGGTCACCTGATTGCGGACGTGCTCGCTCGGGTCGTCCTGCGCCATGCGCCGCAGCAGTTCGTAGCCGCGCTTGCCGCGCGCCGAGCCCAGCCAGAACGCCGTATTCCGCCGCAGCGATTCCGGCTGGTTCGGGGCGATGAAGCCTTCGAGCGCGCGGTCCACCGATGCGTCGCCGTGCAGCGCAATCGCGGAAAGGGCGGAGTGACTTGCACGCTCGCCCTCCTTTGTGTTGAGGTCTCCGTTCAAAACAAACGAAGTGAGCAGCGCCACGCTTTCGGCCGGGCGCGCATCGGTGAGCCAAATGAACGGCACGCCGCCGGCATCAATCTGGCAGTCCTCGGAGAAGGAACGGATCTTTTGCACGCGGCCCTGCTCGATGCGGAACAGCACGAGCATGTTCCGCGGCCCTTCGAGCTTCACCGGCTCGGATTGCATGTTGACTCCACCGTCTGTCTTGCCCTCCAACCGGCAGACCCCGCAGCACGCCGATCCGCTCCAATTATCCAGCGAGGAGTAGCAGCACATCTGGTGCTCGCCGGAGATCAGCGGCACGCTGTAGCCGATCCAGGCCGGCGCGGCGTGGCTGCTGACAATCGCGCGAAACTCTTTCTCCAGGCCCGCGGCCGCCGGGCGCGTCTCCATCTGCGCGTTTGTTACGCGCGGCTGCGGCGCGGTCTGGGCGGCTGCAACCCCGGCCGCCGCAAGTCCGAGCAATGCAAGCCCGACGGCAAGGCGCGCTGGCTTCCTCACGGCAACCTCCCTACTTGTTCAGAAGCTCCATCAGGAACTCGGTGGCTTCCTTCGAGTTCATCAGCGAAAGCTTGGATACCGCAGCCTTCTTCAGCGTGGGATCGGTTTCCTTCCGTGCGATCTCGATCAGGCCTTTCACGTTGCCCTGCAGGAAGAACGAGTTGATCACTTCCTTGCGCATGTTGGAGTCCTTCTCGTTCGCGTAGATCTCCGTGAGCGCCGCGCTTGTGTGGCTCGCGCCCATCAGGCCGAGGCTGCGGATCGCCTTCCGGCGCAGGCCCGAGTCCTTTTCCGACTTGGCCAGATCGATCAGCCGGTCCGCGCTGCCCGAGACGAACAGCGACTGAATAATCTGCTCTTTGATTTCCGCGGTCGGTTCGGCCTGATAGAGCTGCCAGAGCTCTTCGCGCGCGCCCATGGGGCCGAGCTGCCGGATGGCCTCGCGGCGCAGCTCGGGGTCTTTCTCGCCCTTCGCGGCGGCCACCAGGCGGTCGCGTTCACCCGCAACCATGAAACTGCGCAGGATGGCGCGCTTCGCGTCCACGTCGTTCGATGACGCATAAATGTCGGCCAGCGTCTGTCGGCTCTCCTTGCCGCCGAACAGGCCGAGGTAGGAAATGGCCTTGCGCTGCAAATCAGGATTCTTTTCGCCGCGCGCGACCTGCGCCAGCGCCTGGCGCGCCTGTGGCGAACCCGATTGCGCGAGCACGAACAGCGCCTGCGAACGCAGCTTTGGACACGGGCTCGAACTCTGCAGGAGTTTCTCAAGGATGGGAACCGCCTCTTCCGGCTTGCGGTTCATCAGGCCGTTGAGGGCCAGCAGCTTCAGGTCGCAGTCGCTTTCCTCATCCGGCCGGGAGGGCTGGCCGATGTTCTGCCGGATTTCCGCCTCGAGCGCCTTCGCGTCGTTCAGCCAGCGGCTCTGCGGCAACGTGGTGCGCAGCGTCTGCAAGGTTGCAAGAGCCGCCTCGCGCCGGCCGGCCTTGTTCTCCGCGTATGCGCGCCAGTACAGGGCGGCGTCGGCTTTGCGCCCATTCATCTGCACCACCTGATCGAATCTGGCCGCAGCGCGGTCCCACTTGCCCTCGTCCAGCGCCTCCTTGCCGTCGTCGTAGAGCTCGCCTTCGCGGTCGCGGCGCTCCTTCTCGCGCTCTTTCTCGCGTCCTTTGAGCTCTTTCTCGCGGTCCTTCAACTCCTTTTCGCGCTCCTTCTGCTCCTGCTCGCTTGCCCGCCGCTCCGCTTCGCGCTCTTGTTCTTGCGCGAGCTCGGGAGCAAGCGAACGCGCGCGCGCGCGTGCCGCAGGCGGGATACACGCCAGGCTCAGGACGAGTCCCGCAATTCCAACGCTCAGCCACTTGCTTCGGTACTGCATCGTTTGACCAGCCATTTCGTAGTCCCGCCCTTTCTAGGAGTGATTCCCTCTCGATCCTTGCACCACAGATTTTTCTCGCTCGCGCACATCCGAGCCAACCACGCGCACCTTCAGCAGAATTCCGCGCTTCTCGATGTTCCGGCGCAACGTCGCAAACTCCGCCGAGGAAACTTTGTCGGGGCTATGCGCGATTTCGAGCAGAACGCGCTCGAGGTCGTCCAGCACGCTGGCCATGGCGGCGTCGCCCGAGCTGGACGCCGTCTGCCGGTAGAGCCGGTTCACCGCCACCAGTTGCTCCGCGCGCTCCTTCTCACTCGAAATGTCCAGTTCCTGACCGGAGGCCGTGGGCGCGTCGGCATTCACCAGCTCGACGAGCACCATCTCCGAGCGGTCCAGGTGATCGCCTACGGCGACCAGCAGCACGCGCTCGCGGATCTGCTGGGGAGCCGGCGCCGTCCCGGCAACGTCCGGCGTCTTTTTCTGCTGCGAGAGACGCCCGGCAAGGAACGCGGCGAGGACCAGCACGCCCATGGCGCCAACCGCCGCCAGGCGCCGGGGCGCCAGCCACGCGCGCCAGTCAAACGCCGGGCGCGGCTCCAGCCGCGGCGCGATCTGCTGCCACACGCGCTGGCCGTACCGCTCATCGCGCTCCGGCACCGGCGCGGCCTCGACAAGCTCGAGCACGCGCACCAGGGTTTCAAAACTCGCGCGGCACTCAGCGCAATCGCGCAGGTGCCTGGCAATGGCATCGCGCGATTCGCCGCCGGCGATTTCACCGTAGCGGTAGGCAACCAATTCGTCTTCGTTCAAGTGTTTCATTGGGCTCGACTCGGTAACGACTGCACATGGGGCTCCAGCGCGCGACGCAGCTTCTGCACCGCGCGGAAGACGCTGTTCTTTGTGGCGCTGGCGCGCAGCCCCAGCGTCTTTCCAATCTCCTCGATGGAGCGCCCTTCGAAATGGCGCAGCACGAAGGCCGCGCGCTCGGTAGCGCTCAGCGTATCGAGCGCCGCGGCCACGTGGCCGCCCAGCTCCGTACTCAGCAGCAGCCGGTCGGGGGCGGGATCCTCGCTCGGCATCCGCTCCATAATGTCGAGTTCTTCGGCGCTGTCGTCGGTCACTTTCTGGCTGCGCTCGGTGCGTACCTTGCGCATCAGGTCGAGCGAGCAATTGACGCCGATGCGGTAGATCCAGGTGCCGAAGCTCGCGCGCGACTCGAAACGATTCAGGCGGCGGTAGGCTCGCAGGAAGGTCTCCTGGACCACTTCTTCGGCATCGTGTTCGTTTCCGGTCATGCGGTACGCCAGTCGGAAAAGAGAGCGGCTGTGGCGCTCGACCAGCGCGCGGAACGCGTCCTGATCGCCGGCCAGGGCTTGCGCCACCTGTGCGGCATCGCTCGCTTCCATCCGTACCATTAGACCGGTTTCCGGGTGTGGCGGTTAGGTGACGAGCGTGGCGGCCGCATGCGCAAAAGTCAATCTTCGAGGGCATCCCGGCGAAGCCCATGCGGCGCGGTTTTGCCCACCACAAGCCCGCGAATTCGAGTATCATAAGGCAGGGAGTTTCCCCACCGTTCCGGCTCAAGCGAGCCAAGCCACTGTATGATGGGTTGCGCCGGGGCCGTGCTGCGCGCCCGCAAGGCCGAAGGGAGAACGCGTTGATCGCACGTTACACGCGCGAAGAGATGGGCCGCGTCTGGAGCGACCAGAACAAGTTCCGGATGTGGCTGGACGTGGAGCTGGCAGCAACGGAAACGCTGGCAGAAAAGGGCGCAGTACCGCGCGACGCGGCGAAAACCATCCGCGAGCGCACGAAGGTGAATGTCGCGCGCATCCAGGAGCTCGAAGCGCGCGTGCGGCACGACGTGATCGCCTTCACGATGGCCATCGGCGAATCCATCGGTGACGCCGCGGCGGCGCGCTGGCTGCATTACGGGCTCACTTCGAACGATGTCGTGGATACGGCGCAGGCGCTCCAGGTGCGCGAAGCCTCGCGGCTGATCGAAAAGGGCCTGGTGCGCCTGGGCGAAGTGCTCAAGCGGCGTGCACGAGAATTCCAGCACACACCCCAGATCGGACGCACGCACGGCGCCCACGCGGAGCCCATCACGTTCGGCCTGAAGCTCGCCAACTGGTTTGCAGAAAACCGGCGCAACCTCGAGCGATTCGGCCAAGCCGCGCGGCAGATGGCGGTCGGCAAAATTTCCGGCGCCGTGGGCAATTGCTCGCACCTCGCGCCGGACGTCGAGGAAATGATCTGCCGCCGGCTGGGCCTGGGAGTCGCGCCCGTTTCGTCGCAGGTGATCCAGCGCGACCGCCACGCGCAGTACCTGGCGACGCTCGCGATCGTCGCAGCGACGCTCGAGAAAATCGCCCTCGAAATCCGCCACCTGCAGCGCACCGAGGTGCGCGAAGCGGAAGAGCCGTTTGGCGGCGAGCAGCGCGGCAGCTCGGCGATGCCGCACAAGCGCAACCCGGTGGGCTGTGAGCAAGTCTGCGGGCTGGCGCGCGTGGTGCGCGCAAATTCGATGGCGGCGCTCGAAAACGTGGCGCTGTGGCACGAGCGCGACATCTCGCACAGCTCGGTCGAGCGCGTGATCCTGCCGGACTCAACCATTCTGGTGGACTACATGCTCGCGCGCATGACGGACATTGTTGCGAACATGCGCGTCTTTCCCGAGCGCATGCTGCGCAACCTCGAAGCCACACAAGGCCTCGTTTTCTCCGGCCAGTTGCTGCAAGACCTGGTGGAGAAGGGTTGCAGCCGCGAAGACGCCTACAAGTGGGTACAGGAGCACGCCATGGCCGCGTGGGAAGCGGAAACGAGCTTCCGGGAGCGCGTGGCGGCCGATACCCGCATTACGAAATTCCTGGATCGCGCTGCGCTCGAACAGACGTTCGATCTAAAGCGCCAGCTCCGCTTCGTGGACGCGATCTTCGCGCGCGTTTTCGACAAATCTTCGCCCTGAATTCCGAAAAAAAATCTTGACGCGTTCGTATGGGCTTGCTAGCCTTTTTTCCCCCTTCTTCAAGAATCTGACCAGTCCGACCAGGCGGGATCCCCCCTACCCGTTTCCTCAGGCCTCGGCCGTGCAGGAGTGTCCCATGTCGAAGAACGGAATGCCTCTGGCCACCGTCCTCGTCGCCGACGATCAGGAAGACAACCGCGAACTGCTTACCGAGATGCTGCGGCACCAGGGCTACCGCGTTCTCAGCGCCGAAGACGGAAAACAAGCGCTCAAGATTCTCGGCGAGCAACCCATTGATCTCGCCTTGCTCGACGTAAGGATGCCGCACTCAAGCGGCTTCGACGTGTGCCGGCAGATCAAAGCCGCTCCCGAAACGCGGTTGACGCCGGTGCTGCTCATTACCGGTCTGGCCAGCCAGGAAGACCGCGTTCGCGGGATTGAAAGCGGGGCGGACGACTTCCTCAGCAAGCCAATCCGCAAGGAAGAATTGCTGGCGCGGGTGCGCTCGCTGGTGCGCTTGAAGCGCTACACGGACGAACTGGAAAGTGTAGAGACCGTGATTTTCATGCTCGCACGGAGCATCGAAGCGAAGGACACTTGCACCCACGAGCACTGCGACCGGCTCGCCCGCTACTCCGTTGCGCTCGCCGAGCGCCTGGGATTGCCGGACGAGGAGCGCGTGGCACTGCGCCGCGCCGGGATTGTCCACGATATCGGGAAAGTCGCCGTCCCCGAGCGCATCCTGCTGAAGCCCGGCCCGCTCGACCCTGAGGAACGGCGAATCATGCAGACGCACCCCGTAGTCGGTGAGCGGATCTGCGCGCCGCTCAAGACGTTCCGACTGGTTCTGCCGATCATCCGTCATCACCATGAAAAAATGAACGGCACGGGATACCCGGATGGTTTGCATTACGATCAGATCCCGCTGACCGCGCGCATCCTGCAAACCGTAGATATTTACGACGCCCTCGTCACCGACCGGCCCTACCGGAAGGCCCTGCCGCACGAGCGGGCTTTCGCCATCCTTCGCGAGGAAGTGGACCGCGGCTGGTGGGACGCCGCGCTGGTGGACGAGTTCGAAGATGTGCTGAAGGGCGTGCCGCAGGAATCAGGACTCGTCAAGACGTGAACGAACTCTCGCCGTTCGCTCCAGGCATGAGAGAGCAAGTGCCGAGCTACTGCGCGCGCTGAACGTAGCGCCCTTCCGAAGTGTCCACTTTCACTTTGTCGCCGTTGGTGATGAAGGCCGGGACCTGAATGGTCAGACCGGTTTCCAGCTTGGCGGCTTTCATGACAGCGCTGGCCGTGGCTCTCTGCACGGTGGGTTCGGTGTCCACGACCTTGAGGTCCACCGTGTCCGGCAGGATCACGCCGATAGGCTTGCCCTCGAAGAACTCCACCTTCAGGTGGATGTTGCCCACCAGGTAGTGCACTGCCTCGCCGAGCACGTCGGCGCTGAGCGTGATTTGTTCGAAACTCTCCGTGTTCATGAAGTGGTAGCCGTCGCCGTCGCCATAGAGGAATTCGAACTCGACTTCATCCACGATGGCGCGCTCCACGAAATCCTCGGCGCGGAACCGGTAGTCCACGATCGAACCGGTGCGCAGGTTGCGCATCTTCGTCTGCATCGCGCCGCGCTTGTTGCCCGGCGTGCGGTGTTCCACGCTGAATACTGAATAGAGAACGCCCTCGTGCTGGATGACCATTCCCGGGCGCAGTTGCGTTGCCTTTACCATCACTCACTCCTGAACCGAAGGGGTCGAGCGGCAGGCCGCCAGATTGCCTGAGAGCGGGTTCCGGCTGCGTGTCGTGCGCGGTCTTGCGGGCTGAGGCAGCGCCGCAGAGCAGCAAACATTATAGCGGCGCGCGCGCGAAACGGTCAAACGCGGCCGCGCAGCGCGCTACGGCTTCTTGCGCGCCTCGGCCATGATCTTCTCGATTTCTTCGATGGTGCGCGGCAGCCGCGCGCTCAGCAGCTTGTAGCCGGCTTCGGTGATCTGCACGTCGTCTTCGATGCGCACCCCGAGGTTTTCGTCGGGCAAATAGATGCCCGGCTCGATCGTGACCACCATGCCGGGCTCGAGCGTCCGGTACGGGTCGCCCGGATCGTGCACGTCCAGCCCGATGTGGTGCCCCAGCCCATGGATGAAATAGCGGCCGAGCGAGTTCCCGCTCTTATCGTGCCCGTGGGAATTGATGTAGTCGTAAGCGATCTTGTACAGGCTGTTCGGGCCCGTGCGTCCGAACGTCATGCCGGGTTTGAGCGCGGCGAGCGCGGCGTTCTGCGCGCCGAGTACAATCTCGTAGATTTCACGCTGCCGCGCCGTAAATTTTCCATCGGCGGGCAGCGTGCGCGTGATATCGGCGGAGTAGCCCGAGTATTGCCCGCCGACGTCGAGCACCACGATATCGCCCGGCTGGATCTTCGCCCGCAGGCCGCTGTAGTGCAGCACGGTGGAATTGAAGCCCGTGCCGACAATCGGGGCGTAGGCCTCGCGCTCGCAGCCGCCGTACGCGTGAACCTCTACCATGCGCGCCGCCACCTGATATTCGTAGAGCCCCGGCCGCATCATCTTCATGGCCTCGAGCTGCGCGTCCAACGAAAGCTCGATGGCGCGCGTGAGCAACTCGATTTCGCCCGGCGACTTTACCTGGCGCATCGCGGAAATTCGCGGGGCCACGTCGCGCAGTGGCGACTGCGGCAGCACCTGGTAGAGCCAGTTCGCCCAGTTGCGCGCGTGCGGGTAGCCAACGTCGGAGGTCGCCGGGGTCAGCGTGTAAAAGTTTGGAAAAACCTTCGCCAGCTTTTCAAGCTCGCCACGCAAGTCCGGGAACGCTGCCACCGTCTCGAAGCCCGTCTGGTGGATCACGTCCGGGTCGCTGGGGCCCAGCCGCGGGCCTTCCCACTGCTCGCGCCCGCGATCGCGCCCCGGAAGGAAGAGCGTTTCGTGCGAACCGGTCCACGTCTTGCCGTTGTTCGTGTCAGGCACCAGCAGGAGCGCAGCGCCGGGCTCGTTGTGGCCGGTCAGGTAATAGAAATACTCTTCCTGATTGAAGACGTAGGAGGGCGAAGAATCTTCGCGGCCCGTGAAGCCGAAGAGCACCACCGGCGCATCCACCTGCGCGCGGAGCCTGGCGCGGCGTCCGGCGTAGGTGCTGTTGGCTTCGCGCACCCGCGGAATCGCGTGCAGCGTGCAACTGGAAAACAACGCCACAAGCGCAACCAGCGCGCCCGCGCAAAACGACACCCGCCGACGGTTCACGGAGACTCCTCCGGGTCGCAAACCCCACCACAGGACTTCTGGGGACACCGGATTGTAGCTGAAGAAAGCCGCAGGCGGAACCCGGAGCGGGGCGCCTCAGGAACGAATCATGATGAGGAGCATTTTGAACGCGCCGACGGCACGGAGCGCGTGCGGCTGGTTTGCGGGCATCAGCACAAGCTCGCCGGCATGCGCGCGGACCGGTTTGCCGGCGATGGTGATCTCCGCTATGCCGTCAAGCATTTGAACGAGCGCGTCGAACGGCGCGGTGTGCTCGCTCAGCCCCTGCCCTTCGTCGAACGCAAACAGCGTGACCGTGCCCTCGGGCTTGCTCAGGAGCGTCCGGCTGACCACTGTTCCCGACTGGTACTCCACCAGCTCGGCCAGCTCGATGACTTCCTCTGGCACAAGCAAAGAGTCAGGCGCCTTTTTCTCGGGGGGCATCATGGTGGAATCTCACTGGGACAAATAAGAGGTGCTCCGCTAGAAGCCGGGGGCGCCGGCGGCGGCGGGGCGCTCTTCGGCGGCGCGAACGCCGAAGCGGAACCGCTCCAAGTATACCTGGCCGAGCGACATCAGACCCGTGTAGAGGTAACCCCAGACAAACAGCAGCAGAAACGGAATCGTGGCGTAGTTCTCGTTCTGGAAGGCGTAAGCGACGGTCGCCGCGAAGTAGAGGCCAAGGCCCACTTCGACAAACGGCAGCCAGCCGGCGCGGTTGCGGTAGGTTTTCTTCACCCAAGTGTCGCGGTGGCCCTCGATGTGGTACTTCGGCGTGCGCGCAAACTCCGATTTGACGCCGAAGATGGCTTCGAGCACGGCGCGGGCGTTGCGCACGGAAAGCCCGATGCCCACGGCCATCACGAACGGCAGGTAGAGAAACGTACGCTTCCATGTCTTTGGATAAAGCTCGCGCTGCGCCGTCAGGTAGAAGCTCGAAATCGAGCACGTGGAAGCGAGGAAGAGCGGGAGGTCAATCACCAGCATCTGGAACCAGCCCTGGTAGAAGCGCACGATCATCGTGGGCAGCAGCATCGTGGAGAGCAGCACCATGAGCGGGTAGCTGATGTTCGCCGTCAGGTGGAAGAAGGCTTCGCACTTCACGTGCCAGGGCTCGTTCGAACGCACAACGCGCGGGAGAATTTTCTTTGCCGTTTGCATCAAGCCCTTGGCCCAGCGCGCCTGCTGCGCCTTGAAGGCGTTCATTTCCACCGGGAGCTCCGAAGGGCACTCGATCTCCGGCACGTAAAGGAAATGCCAGCCGCGAAGCTGCGCGCGGTAGGAGAGATCGGTGTCTTCCGTGAGCGTATCGTGCTGCCAGCCGCCGGCGTCTTCGATAGCGGCGCGGCGCCAGACGCCCGCGGTGCCGTTGAAATTGAAAAACGTGCCGCGGCGCGAGCGCGCGCCGTGCTCGATGACGAAGTGGCCGTCGAGCAGGATGGTTTCGACCTCGGTGAGCGCGGAATAATCGCGGTTCAAGTACGACCAGCGCGTCTGCACCATGCCGGTTTTGGGCTCATGGAAATACGGCAGCGTGCGGCGCAGGAAATCCTGACCGGGGAGGAAGTCGGCGTCGAACATGGCGACAAATTCGCCCGTGGCGGTGGCCAGGCCTGCGGCGAGCGCGCCGGCCTTGAAGCCTTCGCGGTTGCTGCGGTGGTGGTAGCTGATGGCCAAGCCGAGCGCCTGGTACCGCTCGACGCAGGCGCGCGCGATCTGCTGCGTCTCGTCGGTCGAATCGTCAAGCACCTGCACTTCGACGAGCTCGCGCGGGTAGTCGAAGCGCGAGACGGCTTCGACCAGCCGCTCGATGACGTAGCGCTCGTTATAGATGGGAAGCTGTATGGTAACCTTGGGCCAGTTTTCCATTTCCGGCGGCGGGCCGGGCACGTTGCGGCGATACTTGAAATAGTTGAAGACGAGCCAGTAGCGGTGCAGACCATACGTAGCGAGCACGATCAGCACCAGAAAATACGGGACCATCACCGCGATGTCGAAGGCGTTGGGCTGGTAAAGGCCCTGGAACGTGCGGTCGGTGACCCGCTGCCAGTAACGCGTGAGCGGGCTCTGCGCCGCCAGCACCGCGAAGCTTTGCATCATCTCCAAGGCCGGCTACCCTCCGAATGTTGAACCTGCGGGCATCACCATGCTGACGCCTTTTCCCCGGGCCGGACGCGCTCAGCTGGGCGCCGCCGTCGTTGCGCTCGCGGCGCTCGAGGCCATTTTCCTTGCGATGCTGCGGCTGGGCGACCTGAAACTCCGCGTCGTCGCGTTCATCGCGCTGGCGCTCGCGGCCGGCGCGATCTACCTCGTCGCGCTCTACGCGCTCCAGCGAACCGGCGATGGCCGCAGCGTGTTCTGGCTGGTGCTGGCCGGAGCGCTGGCGTTTCGCCTGACGCTCGCGCCGCTCACGCCCACGCTCTCAACCGATGTCCACCGCTACCGCTGGGACGGCCACGTCCAGCAAGCGGGCTGGAATCCCTACGTCGTTGCGCCGAACGACCCGCGCCTTGCGCCGCTGCGCGATCCCGGCTGGGCGGTGATGCCCGGACCGGAGACGCCGACGATCTACCCACCGCTGGCCCAGTTGGTCTTCCGCGCGACGTGGCGCGTGTTGCCGGGCCCGGTGGGCTTCAAGCTGCCGTTCCTGCTGGCTGACGTGCTCGTCGTCTTTCTGCTGGCCGGGTGGATCCGCTCGACCGGCGGCAGGAATTTCCAACTCGCCATCTACGCGTGGAATCCGCTGGTGGTGGTGGAATTCGCCGCGAGCGGCCACAACGACGCGCTCGCCATTGCCGCGGTCATTTTTGCCCTGCTGATTATACGGCGGCACCCGAGGGTGTCAACGCTCGCGCTGACGGCCGGGGCGCTGGCCAAAGCGTTCCCCGTGGTGCTGGTGCCGCTCTGGCTGCGGCGCACGGGCTGGCGCAGCGCGCTCTGGGCCGCGCTCCTGGCCGCGGCCTGCGTGTGGCCGTATCGCAGCGCGTGGCCGAAGATTCTCGACGTGCTCGCCTACTACGACTCGCGCTGGCAGAACTACCACGCGAGCCTCTACGCGGTATTCGCCTGGTTCAGCGGCTCGCACGATTTCGCTACCGGGCTGGGCATCGGCGTAGTGGTGGGCTTGGCGCTGTGGCTGGCCGCGCGACGCGCCGACCCCGTGCGCGCGGCGTACCTGCTCATCGGCGCGATCCTGATGCTCGCCCCGAACGGCTATTCATGGTACTTCACGTGGATCGTGCCGCTACTGTGCTTCTATCCAAATTCGGCGTGGCTGCTCCTGACCGTGTTGCAATTCCTCTCGTACAACGTGCTGATCGATTTCCAGGCAACCGGCCGCTGGCATTTCGATCCCTTCTTCCAGTGGCTCACCTACGGGCCGTTCTACGCCCTGCTTCTCGGGCAGGCCGCGTGGGGGAAACTGAAACAAAGTGCAACGCGCGCGTGAACTCGACACGTCCTTGTTGTGGGAGGCTTGCGATGGCTGACCATTTTCTGAAGCGGCGCGAATGGTTGTGGACGATGGGGGCGGCATCGGCGGGCGCTTTGCTGGCCGGTTGCAGGCGCGCAGGCCGCGAAGAAGACGAAGAGAGCGACGAGGAGAAGGCCGAAGAGATCTCCCCCGCGGAAGATCTGATGCGCGAGCACGGCGTGCTGAACCGCATCCTGCTGATCTATGAAGACGCCTGGCGGAAGCTCGGCGCGAAGAAGGATGTGAACCCCGATGCGCTCGGTCATGCGGCGGGGATCATCCGGAAGTTTGTCGAGGACTACCACGAGAAGCTCGAGGAGGACCATCTCTTCCCGCGCTTTGAGAAAGCAGGCAAGCTCACCGACCTGGTCGGCACGCTGCGCGCGCAGCACCTTGCGGGACGCCGTCTGACCGAGCAGGTCGTGGGCCTGGCGAAGCTGCCCGCGCTCAAGAACGCCAGCGACCGGCAGAAACTCCAGGACGCGCTGGCGGCGTTTGTCCGCATGTACCGCCCGCACGAGGCGCGCGAGGACACCGTGCTCTTCCCGGCGCTGCGCACGGTCGTCTCCGCGCACGAATACGGCGCGCTGGGCGAGCAATTCGAGGATACCGAGCACAACCTTTTCGGCGAGGACGGCTTCGAGAAGTACGTGGACGAGGTGGCCGGCCTCGAAAAGCAGCTCGGCCTCTACGACCTCGCGCAGTTTACGCCGCCCGCGTAAACAGGCCTTTCCGCTGCCCGGGTAAACCCGGACGGCGCAAAATCGTCTATAGATAACGAAGGGACAGGCCAGAGTGGAGAGCACGCTGACGCCGGCAAAGCTTCTGGCGGCCCAAGCAAATGCGTCCGCGGGGATTGCCCGCGAGGACTTCGACGGCATCGTGCGCGCGCACCAGCGGCGCATCTATCGCGTGCTGCTGGGCATCGTGCGCGACCCGGATACGGCCGACACGCTCACCCAGGAGTGCTTCCTGCGCGCCTACCGCAGCCGCCACAGTTTTCGCGGCGAATCGAGCGTCGCCACCTGGCTGGTGCGCATCGCCGTGAGGCTGGCCATCGATCACGGGCGCAACCGGCGGAACCGCTTCTGGCGCCAGCTTTTCGGCGGCGCGACTACGGACGAATCCGCCGCCGGTTCCACCGCGGTCGAAGAGCTTCCGGACGCGGGCGCTTCGCCCGAGCGGCAGCTCGCTGCGCGCGAGCAGGCCGACGCGGTGTGGGCGGCGGTGGACCAGCTCTCGCCGCAACAGCGCGCGGCTTTCCTGCTGCGCTTCGTCGAAGAGATGAAGCTCGAGGAAATCGCGCGGGCTATGGCGCTTGAAGTAGGCACGGTGAAAGCGCACCTCTCGCGCGCCGTGGGCGCGCTGCGAAAGAGACTGAAGGAGAGAGGAATCTATGCACCAGCATCTGACCGATGAAGCGCTGGCCGCACGGCTGGCCGGCGAAGTCACCAGCGAACGCCCGGCCGAATGCGTGGCTTGCGAAGCAGAGGAAGAGAACCTCCGCGGCTTGCTGGCTGAATGGAAAGCATCTGCGGAAAAAGTCGCGGAGCGGCCCGAGGCCCTCTGGCGCTGGCAGCAGCGGGCGATCGCGGCGCACTGGAGCGCGCGCCCCTCGCGGCCGCGCCTGGTCTGGGCCACCGCGATGGCGATTCTGGTTCTCGTGGCGACACTCCTGACGCGGCAGCCACACCCAGTGCAGCCTGTAGCTGCCGCCGACCCCGATGACACGCTGCTCATTGAGGTGCGCCGGTCGGTGCGGCGCGAAGTGCCGCGGGCGCTTGAGCCTGCGTCGCTCCTGACGCAGGAAATCGACCGCGCCTCCCAGCCGCAGGCGCAGCCAAATCCGTGAGTGCGAACCACAGAGGCTCAGAGGTTACTGAGAGAATGAAAAGGAGACCTGCAATGAGAAAGCCTTACCCGAGATTTTTGCCACTTCTGCTGCTGGCGGCCACTGCATTCATGCAACCCGCACTGGCCGGGACGCCCACCCCGGCGCTACCAGGCGAGGGAGGGGAAGGCCCGGAGGGCATGTGGTGGAAGAACTCGGAGATGGTGCAAAAGCTCGGTCTTTCGCAGACGCAGATCAGCCAGATCGAGCAGATCTTCTACCAACACCGCCTGAAGTTGATTGACCTCCACGCGGACGTGGAAAAGCAGGAAGCTATGCTCCAACCCTTGATCGAGGCCGACCAGCCCGACGAAGCCAAAGTGAGTGCCCAGCTCGATCAACTGCTGGCCGCGCGCGCGCGCCTCGAAAAAGCCAACACGATGATGATGCTCTCAATCCGGCGCACGTTGAGCGTCGAGCAGTGGAAGAGGCTCCAAGCCATGCAGAGGGAGCGCGAAGGATGGGAGATGCGCGAGCGGAGGGAGATGGAAATGCGCGAGCGGCGAGAGCGCGAGATGCAAGAACGCATGCGAAAAGAGCGCCAGCCAGCGCCGGCCCCGCGCCCGCCGGACGGCCCGCCCCCGGCAAGCACGCCGCCGACGCGGCCGCCCGATGTCCCGCTGTTCTAGCGCCACGAACAGAAAAGCCTCCCGGACCTCGCGGGCCCGGGAGGCTTCTTGTTTGGAGGCTTGCGGTTCTACTGCTGCTTCTTGGGAGCCTTCGCGGCTTCCTTCTTCGCGGGAGCCGCAGGCTTCGTCTCTCCCCCCGCAGCGGCAGCCTTGGCCGCAGCCTTTGGTTTGGGCGCCCAGAAGTCCGGGTCGGCGTCCACCCACGCCTTCGGGGCGTAGCTCATCTTTGGGCTGAAGGCGAAGATGTTCGACTCGGTGCTCAAGTAGCCTTCCGCTGCCATCTTCTGCAGTTTTTTCCCGTTCTCCTCGCCGAGAGCTTCCTGGAAGGCCATCACGCGGGCCAAGCCCTCGTCAATCTCCTTCAACGATTTCGTCGGGACGAAAACGAGAAACGTCGGGCTCGGCATACCCGAGGAAACCTGGTAGACGGCCCAGTGCACCTCCACGCCCAGCTTCTCATAGGTTGCACGCACGGTTTTCGCAGCTTCGACGAAGTCCGGTTCATGGCCCGGGCGCACCCGATAGGTGTTGATTCGGAAGTAGCGCATCTGCCCGATGTTGACGGGGGCGTTGTAATCCAAGTCCGCACGGTGGAAAGCGGCGATGCTGCGGCCATTGGAGACGTACTCGGCGTCCTTTTCTCCAAGCTGCGCCAGCTCCGCTTGAAGGGCCGTCGCCTTCTCCGCGGCCTTGTTATCTTTCTCCCAGGCCTCGAACGAGTCGTAGCCGGTCAGGAACCACGCTTCCCCCGGGCCCGTCAGCGAGGCGACTGCCAGGTAGGTCGTGGGCCACTTCGCCCGCTTGAACGCCGCGACATACGCCGCTTCGTTCTTCTCGTGCGCGCTTCCCCTTCCATATTTCACTTCTTCACGGAAAATCTGCAGGACCTTCGGCGGGCCCATCGGCGCTTTCTCCTGCGCCAGCAGGCTGCTGGCCGCCCCCAGAGCCACACCCATCGCCAGAATCAAAATCAGAAACTTCTTCATCGTCATTCCTCCGTTGATTTTCGAGATTGCCGGTGAAATCGGCGGCTCCCATCAGGAGCCCGTGTTGCGTGTCGCAGGGAAGAACCCGGAGCAACCCGATCCAGCGCCAGCGAGTTTACTCCCGCCGGGCCGCGCGTCAACTCGTTCTTGTGGAAAAGACGGACGCGCCGCGGAGTGTCCCGCGGGCGCAGGCTCAAACGTTGAGCGTGAGGGTGACGTCGGGGCGCGGCCCGGGCGGCGGCATCTTCGAGCGGTCCACCGGGCGGTAGAGCGTGTCGCGCTCGACGGGCTCCCGGCCCGCTTCGCGGATCAGCCGCTCGAGGTCCGCGCGAGAAGTGAACTGCGCCGTGGTGGCGCCGGCGTCGTGATAGATCTTCTCCTCGACCACGGTGCCGTCCATGTCGTTTGCGCCGAAGCGCAGCGCAATCTGCGCAATCCGAGGCGTGAGCATGATCCAGTAAGCCTTGATGTGGTCGAAGTTGTCGAGCAGCAGGCGCGCCACGGCGATGCTCTTCAGGTCGGCGAAGCCGGTCGGCTTCGGCAGGTAGCTGAGCGCCGTGTTTTCCGGATGAAACGCCAGAGGGATGAACGCCACGAAGCCGTGCGTCTCGTCCTGCAGCTCGCGCAGCAGGACCAGGTGCTCCACGCGCTCTTCTTCGGTCTCGATGTGGCCGTAGAGCATCGTCGCGTTCGAGCGCAGGCCGACCTGGTGCGCCGTGCGCGCGATATTCAGCCATTGCTGGCCGGAAACCTTGTGGTCGCAGATCACCTTGCGCACGCGCGGGTTGAAGATTTCGGCGCCGCCGCCGGGCAGCGAATCCACGCCCGCTTCCTTGAGCGCGAGGAGCGTGTCGCGGATCGAGAGCTTCGAAATGCGCGAGAAGTAGCCCACCTCGACCATGGTGAACGCCTTCAGGTGCACAGTCGGGCAGCGCTGCTTCAGCCCGCGCATCAGGTCGAGGAAATAGTCGAACGGCAGGTCCGGGTGTAGCCCGCCGACCAGGTGGAACTCCGTCGCGCCCTCACGCATGCCTTGGTCAGCGCGCTGCCAGATTTCTTCGAGCGCAAAGGTGTACGCGCCCGCCGCGTTCGGGTCGCGGCCGAAGGCGCACAGCCGGCAATGCGCTACGCAGACGTTCGTCGGATTGATGTGCCGGTTGACGTTGTAATACGTCACGTTGCCGTGGCGCTTCTCGCGCACCTGGTTCGCCAGCCAGCCGACCGCCAGCAGGTCGTTCGAGCGGTAGAGCGTCACGCCATCGTCAAAGCTCAGGCGCTCGCCTGCCAGAACTCTGTCGGCGATGGGCTTCAGCCGCGCGTCGTCAATGTGCAATTCGGCCATGGGGCTTCAGTGCGTACTTTACGACCAACTTGGAGGCGGACTCGACACAAACCATTTGCATCTCACCGGGCCGCTCTTTCGTGAGCGGACAGACTTCGAAGTCCCCCAATACCGCGGCGCCAGGTTCGAGCCTTTCAGACAGGTTTTCCGGTATCCACGGCACCTCTGGATTCTCGTTGTCGCTATGCAGGTGCTCCTCGACACCGAGGATCCGATTCGTGCCCATACGCCAAATCCTCAGCGATGGCGTGCCGTTGGAGAACATTGCCCTTCCGCGCACCTTGAAACATTCACCCACCAGCTTCGGACTGCCCTTGCAAGGGGGCAACCGCCTTTGGGCGGAACTCGGAACACTCCAAAGGGCCAGTGCGGTGCTCAGGACGAATAAACACGCCCAAGCCTCGCTGAACCTGCTACCGCTGCGACACATACACAGCCAGACCCCAAAAAACCAAGAACAACAAACTAATATAGCCGTTCACGGTGAAAAACGCAGCATTGATCCGGCTGAGGTCGTTCGCGCGCACAAGCGAATGCTCATACCCGAGCAGCCCGGCCACGACGCCGATGCCTGCCCACGCCAGCCACGGCAAGGCAAAGCTCGCCGCCAGCCAGGCCAGCAGCCCGACCATCACGACGTGCATTCCGCGTGCGATCCACAGCCCGCGTGCAATGCCGAATTTTTTCGGGATCGAGTAGAGGCCGGCTATGCGGTCGAATTCGAGGTCCTGGCAGGCATAGAGCACGTCGAAGCCCGCCACCCACAGCGTCACCGCGGCGCAGAGGATCAGCATGCGCCAGTCGAGGCGCCCCGCGATCGCGATCCACGCCGCCGCCGGCGACATCCCCAGGCAAAAGCCCAGCACGAGGTGCGACCACGTGGTGAATCGCTTCGTGTAGGAATAGAAAAACAGCGCCGCCAGCGCCGCGGGCGAAAGCTCGAGCGCCAGCGGGTTCAACTGCCACGCGGCGACGATAAGCAGCGCCGCGGCCAGCAGCGTGAAAAGCCACGCGAAGCGCAACGTCAGCGCGCCGGTGACGAGCGGCCGGGCTGCCGTGCGCGGGTTCAGGCGGTCGTACTGGAGATCGGCGATACGGTTCATGGTCATCGCCGCGGAGCGCGCACCGACCATTGCGACAATGATCCAGCCAATCTGCCGCGCTCTCGGCCAGCCGCCCGGCACGACGCCGTAGCGCGCCGCCAGCAGCGCGCCCGTCAGCGCAAACGGCAGTGCAAACACGGAGTGCTCGAACTTGATCATTTCGAGCACGGTGCGGATTCGGCGGAACATTGTGTTTCGAAGGCGATTGGTGCCGCTAGGCTTCCTGCGCCCGGCTCTTGCCCTGGCCGCGCCATTCGTACTGCTGCTCCTGCGGCAGGCCGAGCCGCGCGAGCACGCGGCAGACGTATTGCGAGACCAGGTCGTCAATCGTCTTCGGATGGTGATAGAACGCCGGGATCGCCGGCATGATCACGGCGCCCGCCTGCTGCGCGCGCAGCATGTTTTCGAGGTGAATGCGGTTCAGCGGCGTCTCGCGCACGCAGAGCACGAGCGTCCGGCCCTCCTTCAGGCAAACGTCGGCGGCGCGCGCGAGCAGATCTTCGCTCGTTCCCGCGGCAATCGAAGCCAGCGTGCCCGCCGAGCAGGGGATCACCACCATGGCGTCAACGGGCGCGCTGCCCGAAGCGATCGAAGCGCCCACGTCCTGGTTCGGCAGGAATTCGATTTTCGTTGCAGTCGTGCCCAGGATCAGCGCGGGCAGCCGCTTCGCGTCCTGCGAGACGATGCCCAGCTCATGCGAAAGCAACCGCAGGCCCATCTCCGTCACAACAAGATGCACGCGGGCGACGCGCGGGTCGGCTTCGAGCAGGCGCAGCGCGGACTGCGCCAGGATTGCGCCCGACGCGCCCGTGATGCCAACCGTGATGACCTTGTCTTGAGTGGAAGCCATTGCGCTGTACAGAATCTTGCATGGTAGGCTCCGCAATTCGCCGAAGTCAAGATACGCGGGCGAGGCTCGACGAATTCAAATGCTCCAGCGCTTTCGCAGCGTTCATAGAATCCGGAATGGTAGAATTGTTGCGCGCGAGGTTTGCCGATGGCGGAAAAGCAGCCGGCGGAACTTGTTCTGGCTTTCATGGAGCGCATCAACCAGCGCGACGTCAACGGCCTGTGCGCGTTGATGACCGAGGACCACGTGTTCGTGGACGCGCTCGGCGCGCGCGTCCAGGGCCGCGAAAACATGCGCAAGGCCTGGACCGGCTACTTCAGCATGATTCCCGATTACAAAGTCTCGCACGAAGAGGTGCTGCAGCAAGGTAACGTCGTCGCCGTCTTCGGCACCGCGCGCGGCACGTACGCGCCCGAGGGCCGCCTGAAGAAAGAGAATTTCTGGGAAATCCCCGCGGCGTGGAAGGCGGTCGTGCGCAACGGCCAGATCGCTGAATGGCGCGTCTACGCGGACAACCAGCCCGTGCGCAAATTGATGGGCGAAGCCACGCCCTGATCGAGCGGACCTCGAGGAACTATCCCCATGAATGCCCACGACATCGAGAGCCTGCTCGAATCCGTCCGCCGCGGGCGGCTTTCCATTCCGCAGGCGCTCGAGCGGCTGAAGCACCTGCCGTTTGAAGACCTGGGCTTCGCGAAGATCGACCACCACCGCGCGCTGCGCCAGGGTTACGCGGAGGTGGTGTTCGGCCGAGGAAAGACGCCGCAGCAGGTGGCGCAGATCGTGCGCAGGATGTTGCGGCCAAAAACCTCGCGGCAGAATATCCTCGTCACGCGCGCCGACGCGAAAATCCTTGCTGCGGTGCGGCGCGTCAGCCGCGCGGCAAAGTTCTATCCGCTTTCGGGCGTCATCGCCATCCGCCGCAACTCCATAATTTCCGGCAAGGGTACGATTCTCGTCGTGTCCGCGGGCACGAGCGATATCCCCGTAGCCGAAGAGGCCCTCGTGACCGCGGAAATGATGGGCAACCGCGCCGCGGCGATCTACGACGTCGGCGTGGCGGGCCTGCACCGGCTGCTCGAATACCGCGAGCAGCTCACGAAAGCGCGCGTGATCATCTGCGTCGCGGGAATGGAAGGCGCGCTGCCGAGCGTCGTGGCGGGTCTCGTGGGCGTGCCGGTGATCGCCGTGCCCACGAGCACGGGCTACGGCGCAAGCTTCGGTGGGCTTACGGCGCTGCTGGCCATGCTGAACAGCTGCGCCTCAAACGTCAGCGTGGTGAACATCGACAACGGCTTCGGGGCCGGCTGCGTGGCCTCATGCATCAACCGTCTGTAGGGAATCCCGCCTTACGGCTTCAGCAAGACTTTCAGCACGCCGGACTTTGCAGCATAGCGAATCGCGGCGGGCGCGTCGCGCAGCGGAAACACGCGCGCGATGAGCGGTCGCAGATCAACTTCGCTCTTGCGCAGCAGATCGAGCGCCCGCGGAAACGGCCCGCAGCGCGAGCCCACGAGCGTCATCTCGCGCACAACAATCGGCCACGTTTCCATTTCCGCTGTGCCGTGGAACGTGGACTTCAGCACCAGAGTGCCGCGCGGCGCGGTCATCTCTACCGCCTGTGCCAGGCCCGCGGGCGAGCCTGTGGCTTCCACGATAAGCGAGTATTTCGTGCGCGCGGCGCGCGCAGGATTCGTCAGCACGGTCGTCACGCTGGCCCGACGCGCGAGCGCAAGTTTGCTGGTGTGCTTGCCGAACATCACCACGCGCAAGCCCGCAGCGCGCAGGACACGCGCGATGAGCTGCGCGAGCTTGCCGTCGCCGAGCACGGCGGCCTCGCGGTGCTTGCGCACGTCCACCTGCTCGAGGATTTCGCAGGCCGCGGCCAGCGGCTCGGTAAATACGGCTTGCTCATCCGGAACTCCGTCGGGCACGCGGTGCAGGTTTTCGAGCGGCAGGGTCAGGTACTCCGCGAACGCGCCGTCGTGGGCGACGATCCCGAGAACGCGGCGATGCAGGCAGTGCGTGCGCAAGACGCGGCCGCAATAGCCACACGGCTTCGCGCGGCCCAGCGACACGCAGCCGATATTGATCTCGCCGGCGACGCGCCGCCCGAGCCATTGCCGGCTGCCTTTGCAGTCCGCCACTTCGCCGACGAATTCGTGCCCAAGCGTGCCGCGAAAATCGTGGTAGCCGCGGAGAATCTCGAGGTCCGTGTTGCAGATGCCCGCCAGCCGCACGCGCACAAGCGCCCAGCCGGGGCGCAATCGCGGCAGCGGCGTGTTGCGCGGCTCGAGCCGCCCGTTGTGGACAACAAAGGAAAGCATGTGTGTGGATCAGCGCAGAGCAGCGGCGAGCGCCGCGGCGAGCGCCTCTTCCTGCTCGGGAAGCACAGTGCGGAGGTCGAGCACCAGGCGATCTTCCACGATGCGCGCGAGCACGGGCACGCTGGCCGCAGGCTTGCGGAGGCGCGCTTCGAGCTGCGTTGTGGAAAAGCGCTTGCTGTGGATGGCAACCAGATGCGTGGCCAGATGCTGCGCGGGCGTGGAGCCGCCGCCGATCACCGATTCTCCGGGGAGCACCTCGACCTGCGCTTCTCCGGCGGGAAGCTGCGAACGCAGTCGCGGGAGAAAGCCCGCGATGCGCCGTTCGATCTCGCCGGCCGTCATGCGGATCATGCGCAGCGCAGGAATTTCGTCGAGCGCGCCCCGCAGATAGGCATTCATCGTGGCTTCCAGAGCCGCGATCGTCAGCTTGTCCACGCGCAGCGCGCGGAACATCGGATTGCGCCGGATGCGCTCGACGAGCTCCTTTTTCCCGGCGATGACGCCGGCCTGCGGTCCGCCGAGCAGCTTATCGCCACTGAAGGAAACCACAGACGCGCCCGCAGCCAGACTCAGATGCACGACCGGCTCATCGAAGCCGTATGCGGAAAGATCCACGAGGCACCCGGAGCCGAGGTCTTCGAACACGGGCACGTTTGCGCGGCGGCCGAGCGCGACCAGATCGTCGAGCGACGGGCGTTCGGTGAAGCCGACAACGCGAAAGTTCGAGGGGTGCACGCGCAGCAGCAGCCGCGTGCGCTCGTTGATGGCGCGCTCGTAATCGGCCAAGCGCGTGCGGTTCGTGGTGCCGACCTCACGCAGCACGGCCCCGCTTTCGGACATGATGTCCGGGATGCGAAAACCGTCGCCGATCTCTATTAGCTCGCCGCGCGAGACGATCACCTCGCCGCCCTTGGCCAGCGCGTTCAGCACGAGGAAAACCGCCGCGGCATTGTTGTTCACGACGATGGCGGCTTCGGCGCCGGCGATCCGCGCGAGCAACCGCGCGGTGTGGACGTCGCGCTTGCCGCGCTCGCCTGCGACCAGGTCGTACTCCAGATTGGAATAGGTGGCCGCGGTTTCGCGGATGCGCTCTACCGCTGCGGCGGAGAGCGGCGCGCGGCCGAGATTCGTGTGCAGGATCACACCCGTGGCGTTGATCACCGGGCGAAGCGAATACGCCAGGGCACGCTCCACTTCGGCTGTAATCCGGTCCTCCAAAACGCCAGCCGAGGCAAGCATTGCCGCGGCGGCTTCCGCATCGCGCGCCGCAAGCTGCCGCAGTTCCTCGAGCACGGCGCGCGCGCTTTCGACAATCAGCGCGCGCCCGAGCTGCTCGGCCAGGCGAACGAGGCGCGGCCGGCTGAGCAGCTCGTCCACCGAAGGGATCTGGCGCAGCAGAGCGGCGCGTTGCTCAGCAGTGTATGCAGGAGGCTCCATCGCAGGGCTATTTGAGCACACACGCCTGAGCCGGGCAACCGCCGCGCCCGCTCCGCTACACTTAGTGAACTACTTCGGCACCCGGTGACCCGCTCGCCGTTGACGCTGTCGGCAGCGGGCACTAGCCTGTTCTTTCGGCCACTTCCCGAACGCTATGTCTGAAATCGAAGAAGACCTGGACAAGCTTGAACGAGACGTCC
>JBGQHO010000021.1:0-53925 GCA_041497955.1 Terriglobia bacterium
CGGGACACTTTCAGGATGGGGTGGAAGCGGCTACGGCTGAAGTGCGAAGTGATCGGCGCGGCAAATTTGAGCGGCGAGCGCAGAAACGCTTTCTGCAACGACTTGCCGTCGGGCGCGTAGTAGGCCGGCGCGCCGGAGGGATCGCGGAAAAGCACCGCCTGATACGGATGGCCGGCGTTCCTGTATTCCGCGGCGAGGATGCGTCCGTAGCTGGCGGTCTGGCCGTTCGCGTAGGTTTTCTTCTCTACGACGACGCGGAACGTATCGCCCACGCGCGGGTCGGTGTAGAAATCCAGATCCCAGCCAAAAATTTCCGCCAGGCGCATGGCCAGCTCGGGGCTTTCTCCCGCATCGGTGACGGCATTGAAGAGCGAATCCTGCACCTCGCCGATTACGCCGGCCGTTTCCATGTGCGAAGGAATCGGCTTGATCTCCGCCGTAAAGCCGCGGCTGCGCGGCGAAATCCAGAGCATGCGGTCGGCGTCAACCTGGTAGCGCACCGCGCGCAGATCGCCCGCCACCGAACGGCCGATGGCGAGCCAGTTCCCGGCGCGCATATGCCGCAGGTCAAAGACGGCCTGCGCCGCATTGACGATGTTCGCCGACGTGACCGGATCGAGCCCCATGCGCTGCAAGGAATCGCTGAACGTGACCCCGGCGTTCACGCGGAGTTCGCTGAAGAGCACCACCTGCTGGCGGATGCGCTCGGCTTCCTGCTTCGCCAGCGCCACCTGCTCGGCAAACGCGCCGTCGGCAGTCCAGCGCTCGCGCGCAACGATGCCCAGAACGACGATGCCCGCTATGACCAGGGCGGAACACAGAAGAAGAAAACGTCGGCTCACGGCTCCCTCAGAGCGGCTGCTTGCGGTTCCGAATGGTGTTCCACGCCCCGCGCGGTTCCCGCGCCGGGTTCGCCAGAATATCTCACCCAACCTTTTTCGCCTAAAGGGAAAGTGCGGTCAAAGCAAAAGTCCTTCGGAGGTGCCTCAGGAGAAACCATCGGCCCGCAGGACGACAGGTATGTCAAAAAGATTGCACAGATTGGGCAAGGCGGCTTCCCGCGCCGTTGGCCGCGCGCTGTGCAACGCTTCGGTTTTCAGGCGCTTGGCGGCGGCCAGTTTTGGCGCATCGCTTGCTTTGCAAGAGGTAACACCGGCGCTCCGCCTCGGACGAAAGGGGCAGGAGCGCGCTCCGCAGCGGATGCGAGGATCGCACTTCTGGAGGTTCCAGCCATGGAAGGTGTCCTCTATATCCCGCCGAATCGTCCCAACCGCCGCCCCGACCAAATCTGCTCCGAGTGCAGCCGCGTCTTCCGGCCGCGCCACATAGGCGAAGGCGCCGAGGAGCTTTGCGACACCTGCTACGAGGCGCAGTTCGAGCCGAAGCGCATGCGTCACTGGCAGAGGCCGGGCCGCAACCACGCCGCCCACTGACCCCGCGAGTGGTCCGGGGCCGCTGACCGCAACAGGAGAATTGTTGTTGGGGAGAAGTGTTTCGAGCTACTGCCGCGAGCCTGTGGCGCTCGCAGCGACCGCAGTATCCGGGCGGTTGTCGGCAAAATAATTTCGCTCGCGCAGCCCCCGATAGATGCGGCCGGCAATCTGTGCCGCCGTGGGGCCCTTCACGCGGCGCGTATTCCCGCGGAGCAGCACCACGACGACGATGCGCGGGGTCACCTGATCCGCGTAGGAAACGAACCAGCCGAGGCGCGAGCCCTGGCCCGAGCACGAGCCTGTCTTACCGAGCGTCTGCTCGCCTTCGGGGTCGTAGCTCGAGCGCGCTGTGCCGTAGAGCACGGCGGCCAACATGCCGTCGCGCAGCTCGGGCAGGAACGATTCGATGTTCAACTGGCGCTTGACGCGCGGCGCAAAGCCCTGGCGCTCTTCTTCGCTGCGCGGGTACTGCAGGTAGTAAAGCGTGCCGCCGTTGGCTACTGCCGTGGCCAGCGCGCCCAGTTGAAAGGGCGTGATCTGGATGCCTTCGCCGAAGCTGGACATCCGCGCCACGCCGCCGCGCTGCGGCGGTTCCGAAGGAAACGCACCCGGCTGCTCTTCAGGGATGCCGTAGCCGGCCAGCTCGCCGAGCCCGACCAGCCGCGCGTAGCGCGACACGGTCTCGAAGCCCATGCGCTGGCCCAGCGTCTCGAAGAACTTGTTGTTCGAGTGCGCCATCGCTTCGGTCAAATTCATGTAGCGGCGCCGCGATACGGGAATCATCGTCTCGCGCGTGATGATACCTTCTTCGAGGGCTGCGATCGCAATCGTCGGCTTGATCGTGGAGCACGGAACGAATCCGGAAGAAAACGCCAGCTTCTGGTTCACCACGGAAAGGATGCGGCCGCTGTTCGGATTGATCGCCACCACGGAGCCGTTGTAACGCCCGAGCGCCTGGACGGCGACCTCGCGCACCACCGGGTCGTCGAACTCGCTCACGTCTTCCTTGGTCGAGTCGGCGAACGTCGGTATGCCGCGGTAATGCGCTGTGGTCGTGCGCTTGCGAAAGGATGAAGATGGGCGCGCGCTGCTGTGCACAGTGCCCGCCGGCGCGGCAAATGCAATGGGATCCCAGACCACGAGCAGGCTGAGAAGAAGTGCGAGGAACCGAAAACGGCGCGGCTTTTGGACCATTGCTTCTATACGCTAATTAGACGCCCCAAACAGGGGATTCGTTTGCCCATTTCCGGGCAGCAGATTGTAGGGAATCTGAGTGCTACGGCGCAATAGGAAAGGAGGACAGGGTTCCTAACCGGCAGACCCGTACTTCGGTACAGGGGGTACCAGAGGGAGTCGCCCTACGTTGAGAGGTGCATGTGAACGGTGAGCCCATCGCGGGAGGTCTTTTGACCCGGCGCAGCGAGCGTGAAGATGATCGAGGTGGGGTTGAATCCCTGCAAGGTCACCCTGAGCTCGTACCTTCCCGCCTTGACACCTTGAAGTCGAAACTTTCCGTCCTCCTTCGTGACGAACTCTCTCAGTTTGTGCTGTCGCTTGGCGCGCTCGTCTGGGTTGAACCTGAGGTTTTCATCCGACCATACCTCCGGGTGATCATAAACCTCGATCTTCACACCCGGCATGGGGAAATCGACAGGGTCCAGCACAACCCCGCGTATCTCGGATACGGGCTTTTCGCGGTCCTCGAAAACGTGAACGACCCCTTGAAGAGGGCTGCTCAATGCGAACAATGCGAACAGTGATGCGGCAACCAGTTTCATGTCGGTGGCCTACAGCGCAGCCAAAGTCTCAATCAGCGCGCGGACTTGGCCTTGGCCGCGGCGGCAGCGGCAGCGGCAGCGGCCTGCGGCTCGGGCTTCGGCGGTTCGCCGTTCGAGACCGCCGGCGCCGCGGATGTCGGCAGCCCGAGCTGCTTGCGCAGCGCGGCTTCGAGCTTGTCGCGGATGTCGGTGTTTTCCTTCAGGAACAGCCGCGCGTTCTCGCGGCCCTGGCCCAGGCGCTCGCCGCTGTAGCTGAGCCACGTGCCGGCTTTCTCGATCAGGCCCTTTTCCACGCCGACGTCGAGCAGGTCGCCTTCGCGCGAGATGCCTTCGCCGTAGAGGATGTCGAACTCGGCTTCGCGGAACGGCGCCGCGACTTTGTTCTTCACCACCTTGCCGCGCGTGCGCGAACCGACCACACGGTCGCCATCCTTGATGGACTGGATGCGGCGAATATCGAGCCGGATCGAGGAGTAAAACTTCAGCGCGCGGCCGCCGGTGGTCGTCTCCGGATTGCCGAAGAGCACGCCGATCTTCTCACGGATCTGGTTGATGAAGATCAAGCACGTGCCCGACTTCGATACGATGCCGGTGAGCTTCCGAAGCGCCTGGGACATCAGCCGCGCCTGCAGGCCCATCTGCGGATCGCCCATGTCGCCTTCGAGCTCGGCCTTGGGCACCAGCGCCGCCACTGAGTCCACCACCACGACGTCCACGCCGCTCGAGCGGATCAGCGTCTCCGCGATTTCGAGCGCCTGCTCGCCGTTGTCCGGCTGCGAGACGAGCAGGTTGTCCACGTCCACGCCCAGCTTGCGCGCGTAGTTCGGGTCGAGCGCGTGCTCGGCATCAATGAACGCCGCCTGGCCGCCCATCTTCTGCGCTTCGGCCACCACGTGCAGCGCCATCGTCGTCTTGCCGCCGGATTCGGGGCCGAAGATCTCCACCACGCGCCCGCGCGGAAAGCCGCCGACGCCAAGCGCGGCGTCGAGCCCGATCGAGCCCGTGGGGATCACGCTGACCGGCACGAGCACGTCGCGCGTGCCCAGCCGCATGATCGAGCCCTTGCCGTACTGCTTCTCGATCTGCGCAATCGCCGATTCGAGCAGCTTTGCTTTTTCGTCCGCCATATGCCACCTCGAGAGGGAAGTCGCCGGCGGGGACGCCGTTCGCTCGGGCGCAGTTTACCAGAAAGTGGCTGGCCCGGGACCCCTGTTAATCCCGGGCATCCTAACACAAGGCGAAGAAAAAGCAAAAGTCTTTTTTGGACCCTATTTCCGGTCCCCCACCGGGGTTCGGCATGTTCGCCTCCCTCGGCATTCACGCTCCGCCGCGCGCGGTTCTATTTGGCGTAATTGTAAAAACCGCGGCCCGATTTGCGCCCGAGCCAGCCCGCCGCGACCATCTTCCGCAGCAGCGGGCATGGGCGGTACTTGGAATCGGCGAAGCCCGCGCAGAGCACTTCCATGATGTCGAGGCAGACGTCGAGCCCGATCAAATCCGCCAGCTCGAGCGGGCCCATGGGGTGGTTCATGCCCATCTTCATCACCGCGTCCACCGCTTCGGCGGTCGCGACGCCTTCCATCACGCAGTAGGCGGCTTCGTTGATCATCGGCAGAAGCACGCGGTTCGCGACAAAGCCCGGCGCGTCGCTCACGCCGACCGGCTTCTTCTCGAGCTTCTCGCAGAGCGCCATCGTCGTGGCAAACGTCGCGTCGCTCGTCTGCAAGCCGCGGATCACTTCCACCAGGACCATCATCGGCACCGGGTTCATGAAGTGCATGCCGATGAAGCGGTCGGGGCGGCTGGTGCCCGCGGCCAGCGCGGTAACGGAAATCGAAGAGGTGTTGCTGGCCAGGATCACTTCGGGGCGCAAGACTTTGTCCACTTCTCCGAGGACACGCTGCTTGAGCTCGAGACGCTCCGGCACGGCTTCCACAGCAAAGTCCGCGGCGGCGAGCGGGGCAAGCTCCGTGGTGGCGCGGATGCGGCCAAGGACTTTCGGTTTCTCACCATCGGCTAGCTTGCCTCTCTTGACTTCGCGGTCGAGGTTCTTCGAGATGGTGTCCAGGCCGCGGTCGAGGAAGCGCGTCTCCACGTCGCGCAGAATCACGTTGTAGCCGGACTTGGCGAAAACGTGCGCGATGCCGTTGCCCATCGTGCCCGCGCCAAGCACGGCCACGGTCTTGATCTGATCAACTTGCAAGGAGCCTCCTTCGGAAGCAGCGGACGCAAAGGGAGCATAGGAAACAGTGAATAGTCAACAGTTCGGAGTCAAGAGTTCAGAGCCAACAGTCAACAGTCCACAGTCGATAGTCCCTGGAGCCACAGAGGCTTTACGTCGGCGCCTCGCCTTCGGCAATTTCGCGCACGACTTCCCGCGCACGAGCCAGCGTTTCCTGCGCAACGAGAATACGAATCCGCCTTGAATCGTCGCCATCATTTTCACGCCGGGTCGCGATCCCGTTCTCTCGCAAGGCCTCTGTCAGGAATTGCGCGAGATTCGCATCTTCGCCCGACCAGACCTCGGCAGTGACCTCTTCGGTGCCCAGGACTTCAGGAGTCTCGACGTCGGCCGCCTCCGCGGCATTTTCCGAGTCGCTTTCAGGAGCCTCCTGTTGCGAAGGTTCGTCGTCCTTTTCGAGGATCGCTGCCAGCACGCGCTGCGCTGCGGACAGATCTTTCTTCGACACGCGAATCTCGTAGGACTGCGCGAAACTAAGCGTCTTGGGAAAGGGCCGCGTATACGACGCTTGGGGTTCGTGGATGGGATAGTCGTAGAAGGTGACTCCCTCGCCTTGCAGAGCGCTCAGAATCGCGGTGAGCCTTGCCGGGTCGTCTTCCTGACATAGGACGACGGAGTCTGCGCCCGCATCGTCGGTCTCCGGCGGCGGCGGGTCCGGCTGGGGAGGAAGAAAAGTGACGAGGTCCACCTCGCAGTCAGGGCAGCGGTAGAACCCTTCGCGGTATTCGGCTTTGCAGACGGGGCAGAACACAGCAGGACTCCAGCACCACCACAAAGTCACCGCAGAATAAGGGGCGCAAGCCCCGGCAAAAATCACCGCAGGATGCCGGCGCTACAGCAGCGTCAGCGCTCGACGGCGAGGGCGACGGCGTTGCCTCCGCCAAGGCAGAGCGCGGCAATGCCGCGTTTCAGATTGCGCCGCTGCATCTCGTAGAGCAGCGTCACCAGGATGCGCGCGCCCGAAGCGCCGATCGGATGCCCCAGCGCCACGGCGCCGCCATTCACGTTGACTTTCTCGGGATTCAGGCGCAGCTCGCGCATCACGGCCAACGACGCAACGGCGAAGGCTTCGTTCAGCTCGAACAAGTCCACATCGCGGTCGCGGTCCCAACCGGTTTTCTTCAGCAGCTTTTCGACGGCTTCGACCGGCGCCATCATCACCCACTTGGGCTCGACGCCTGAAACGGCCTGCGCGACGATCCGCGCGATAGGCGTCTTGCCCAGGCGCGCGGCGTTGCGTTCGCTCGTGACGACGACGGCCGCAGCGCCGTCGTTTGTGCCCGGCGCGTTGGCCGCGGTGACGGTGCCGTCCTTTTTGAACGCGGGCTTCAGCTTCGCCAGCGCTTCCAGCGAAGTGTCCGCGCGCGGCGATTCGTCGTACTTGATGACCACGGGGTCGCCCTTTTTCTGCGGCACTTCGATGGGCAGAATCTGCGCCTCGAAGAAGCACGACTTCGTGGCGCGCACAGCCTTCTGGTGGCTTGCGAGCGCGAACGCGTCCTGCTCCTGCCGCGAAATCTTGTATTTCTCGGCGACGAGCTCCGCCGTCAGGCCCATGTGGAAGTCGTTGTACTTGTCCCACAGGCCGTCGTTGATCATCGAATCGATGATCTGCCCGTTGCCCAGGCGGTAGCCCGTGCGCGCCTGCGGCAGCAGGTACGGACAATTGGACATGGACTCCATGCCGCCGGCGACGACCATCTCGCTCTCGCCGAGCTGCACGCCCTGCGCCGCGAGCGCGACAGCCTTCAGGCCCGAGCCGCAGACCTTGTTGATGGTCATCGCGGCGACGCGAGGACTCAGGCCGCCGTAGAGCGCCGCCTGGCGCGCCGGGTTTTGCCCCAGCCCGGCCGAGACCACGTTGCCCATGATGACTTCGTCCACCTCCTCGGGCGCAATGCCTGCGCGGCGGACGGCTTCGGCCACGGCCTTTGCGCCGAGCTCCGTGGCGGCAAACGAGGCGAGGCCTCCCTGGAATTTTCCGATGGGTGTGCGCACCGCGCTCAAAATGACTGGTTGTTCCATGATGGCTTCTCCTTGCTGGATTCGATGACGGGCAGCGGCTCCCGGAAGCAAAGACTCAACGCCTCAGTATAGGCGCGGCATGCGACGCGGGTCAATTCGCCCGCCACGGCGGGCAGGCGCAGGCTGCGCAGCCTCCTCCGCGCGCTCAGTTCTTCGCCTCCTCGGAGGGCACGAACGCAATCTGAACGTCGCTGCGAGCCTCATTGCGTTTCGCGGCGCGCTCGAAGGTCTTGCGCTTGGCGTCCTCCTGCATCTCCTGCTCGACCTGAGCCTGCACGTAGCTCAGCAGATCCCCAAACTTTTTGGAATAGCTCTCGATGCGCTCTTCGCGCTGCATGCCGGCGAGGCTATTCATCAGGAGTTGGACGATGTAAGCGATCACAGTGGCCTTGCGCGTCGGGATACGGTCGTGCGCCACCAGGGACAATAGATTGCCCAGAAGGCGATTCACGTCTGCGGCGGTGTGGAATTCGGTGGAATTGCCGAGGAGTTCATCGGCCGTTGCGCCGGTTTGGCGCTCCCCCTGGCGTTGCTTCCAGTGGCTCAGGCAAAGGGAGTCGCGGCCGGACGCGCCCGTCCCGGCCGGCAGACAGGGCTGGCCGCAACGGCGGCCATCGGCCTTTGTGTAGCTGCAACGCCTGCTGTCTTTCTTCACGCCAGCTCACCTCAGTTTCGGGGGCATCGCACCCGAGCAGGGGTACCCCCCAGGTTTCTTGCAAACACTGATTCCAAAGGAGATGAGACCCGCATACTTTGTAATGCGCACATTCCAAGACACTTGCGGAGCCGATTCTTTTGCGTTCTTGCCGTGCATTTGCTCATTCCAAAGAGTTTAAGCCCCGAACTCCGCTCGCCTGATAGAGGCGGGCACGCCCCACCTACGCGGCAAGCCCTGCTCCGGGGGGCACAGCCGACACAACGCTCGCAGGGGCCGCCCAAGGACGGCTAGCCGTGCCGTACTCCATTTTAGCGCAGCGGTGAGGATCAAAGAGAAATGGGGTGTATTCGAACGTGCCGGGGGCCGGTAACAGCAAGAAAACTCAGGGCCGAAGGGAGTGAACACGGAGTGGACAACAGTGTGAACATGAACTTTCCCACCCTTCTCTCGAATGCGCGAGAACGATGCGGCACCTGGCCATCCCTCACAAGTCGCCCTTCTGGCTACGGATTGTGCGACGTCATCACCAACAAAACTTACGAAACTTTTCACAAAACCGGCGCCATGGATCCCGTGGGTTGTTTGCGCTATGAGTGATTTGAGGTTAGGGGTTTGGCTTCGTTCTTTGCCTTGTCACACGGCAGCGGTATACTCTTCGTTCGGGCTAAGGTTTCAATCGGCAGTGAATTAGTATATTTCGAGACTACATCGTGAAGAGAACATCATTCGTTTCCGACTATGACAAGTTCGTTGCTTTCTGTACTTCGGAATTGGACCTCAATCAAGCGGACGAAGCCTTGAGCTATTTTGACAACCGCTTTTACAATCGGAGAGTTGACAACCAGACGGGACATTTACGCCAAGCGTTCTATGCGGCCAAAGAGTTTTTCTCACGCTTCCCGGGAGCAAAGAGAATGGGGGCGGAGCTCTTGGACCAGGGCAGACTTCAAACGAGCCAGTGGCCCCACTTGGATCATTGGAAACGCTTCGTTGCGAATTACAGTCGAATTCGCTTGCCCGAGGGCGGCAAAATGGAAACAGTTCATAAAATTCTTCCTACCAGCTTGGGTGGCATCGTTGAGGGCGGCGGGGGCGCTGGACCTTCCTTCAAAGTTGTCATACCTCTTGTTGCTAGATACCTTGCGCGAGGAAGTGGCAGTCAGCGCAATCTAACACCTATTGGCGCCGACATCTGGGAAGATGTAAGAGAGGAAAACATCCAGCCCACGCGCCGTACCCGCTTCATGACGTCTCGGATTATCCGCGATTCCCAGAAGTCGTTAGACCTAAAAGTCATGTATGAACACCGCTGTCAAGTTTGCCAGCGGCGCATCCAAGTTCGACGAGGCGATTTCTACTCAGAAGCCCACCATTTGCGGCCGCTAGGGGGACGACATTCCGGGCCAGACATCAAACCCAATATGCTGGTTCTTTGCCCTTGGCATCACGCGGAGTTCGACTACTTCCTTTTCTTCATTGACTCTCACCGAAACCTATCGCATAGGCTCCGCAGAGTTACACCCAATGAAACCACACTTAAGCTCCGAGGCGGCCACAGACTCGGAAACGATTTCATTGAATACAACAACACATATTTCAAGAAACTCGCGGCTGGAACATGAACAATCGACGCAATAAATCAAATCCGAATATTGGCCTGGCTGGAAAAATCATCCATGGGGATTGCACAGAGGTATTGGCTCAAAATTCCTTTCCCCTCGTCGACCTCGTCCATACCTCCCCCCCATACAATATTGACAAGCCTTACCAGGAGTATACAGACAAGCTACACCTTAAAGACTATTCCAGATTCGTTTCGCGAGTTGCAGGCCTTATTAGCCAGAAAATGCGCATCGGCGCTTCATTGTTCTGGCAAACGGGATATACACAGGCATCGCCAAATTCTGATGAGATCAACCCAATTGATGTGCTGACATTTCCATTGTTCAAGGAGAACGGCTTTTATCTCAAGGATCGAATCATCTGGCGGTATTACGGGGGAATGAGCTTTAAATCAAAGTTCAAAAACCAACATGAGACCATCCTTTGGTTTGTAAAGGGCGATCCCGAAGATTCGACGGTGCAGCCGTACTTTGATATTGACGCTGTGCGTGAACGGTCGCGAGAGCACGACCCCCGTAACAACTTGCTGGGGCGCAACCCAGGCAATGTTTGGGAAGTTGACCGAGTCGCGTATGGCAGCATAGAGCAAACATCCCATATCGCGGTCTTTCCCGAACAGATCACAGAAAGAATAATTCGCGCTTGTTCGAAGCCGGGCGACGTTATCCTGGACCCGTTCTTGGGTAGCGGCACTGTTGCCAAAGTTGCCAAGAGCCTAGGACGAAGCTATCTTGGCATCGAGCTCTCGAAAGGGTACTACGCAGAGTCTGTCAGACGATTGGGGTACCAGCAGTTTGGCGAGGTCGATACAGTGCTTTCGGAATTGCTCAAGAAGTTCCTTGTGAGAAGCGGGTTTCGTGCCTCGAGAGAGGATTGCCGTTTCTATTTCAGACAGTTTCTAAGGGCAAGACCTACGAACATCGAGCTTCGCATCTCTCAATGGTGCCGGCACTTCACTAGTGTTGATGATGTTCCCAAAAGAGAGAAACCTAAGCTTTGGGCGATGGGGGATGCGTTTGTTGAGAGCCTCGCTTCAATGCCGACTGGTCACCAAGGCCCACTGAGTAGCATTGCTGTTGCCTACCTAACTAGCTACAAGCTGGCAACGTGCTTTAATGGCTTGAGGCTCGCTCTCGTCTCTAACCGTCTTTTGCAAGAAATCGAGCCTCTTCTCAGCAGTGATCGCAAAATGGATTGTATGCTTGATCGCATAGTTGAAGGAGGGCCGTCTTCATACGGAGTGGAGCAAACACAAAATGTACTGGTGCTGAAAGACTCTGAGCGACGCGTCAAAAAAGGGCTGGCACGTAGAAAATCAAAAAAAGTTGAACCTGAAATGGAACCTGTTCTATTCAACTAGCGCATTTCGAAGCTCATTTCAGGGCGGGTGGGCCATCCTCTTGTCCAACAAGGGTTCCCTTATCTTGCTCTCTCTCTCCACGGTCGCTGGGCGCATGATACCACTGCGGTAGTTCACGGCGAAGTAAGGGCGTGGGGGGCGAGAGGAGTGAACGCGGAGTGGACAACAAGGTGAACATCAACCTTCCCACCATGGAAAACTTGAAGAGTGGGCTCCCACCGAACTGACGGAAAAGTCAAAGACCGCACCCTTAAAATCGAAGGGTGCGGCACCCGCGAATTGATTTCGTTTGAGACCGCTCAGAGAAGAGAATCCCCCCACTTTTCGAAACCCGGAGGATAGACCACCCGCCCGGCAAGAAATCGAAAGACCATTGCGGATGCACGGGAGCAAGGTGTATACGTGATCCGCTAAGCTACTCTTGAAAATAGGGATTTAGGTAACAAGCCTATGTTTAATCCCGTTCCGACACGCCTTGAGGACATTTTTGACGCGGAACCGAGGAGCTTGCGTGTCAACTGCAAAGTATCGGGGATTATCTTCCTGGCTATGCTTGTCTGCGTGCCTGCTCACGGTCAAAGCGTTCCGGGGTTCGCAATTCACGAACCAGCAGCGCGTCCATCCTTCCGCATTGATGAACATTTCTCTCTTCTGCCGCGTGCCAAAGCCAGCTCTCGTCTGGCCTTTCCCGGCGCGCAAGACACTCAGCGCCGGGGTTCCGAAGGCGCATTCCAGCGAGGTCTGAAGCGCATGGGGCGGGATCAGGCAGAAATCTATTCGGCTCCATTTCATCGCTCAAGCCTGAAATGGGATGCGCTTTTCCTTGCAGGCACGGGGATTCTGATCGCGTCGGATAAGCACACCAGCGGAGCGGTGCCGCTGGACCACATCAATCTCAGCCGGGACATTTCGAACGTTGGATTATATGGGACAGGAGCGGTGGCTGGAACTCTCTTCCTTTCCAGCCTCGCCACGCACAACGAGCATGCGCGCGAAGCGGGCGTCCTCAGCGCGGAAGCGTTCGCCAATGCTTTCCCCGTCTATGCGGTTCTGCAGCTCAGCGCCGGAAGGCAGCGCCCGAATGAAGGCAACGGCCTCGGGCGCTTCGAGCGCAACAATGCCCTCAGCAGTTCGTTCCCTTCGGGCCATGCCATTTTCACCTGGTCCGTGGCAACCGTCATTGCCCACGAATATCCTCGTCCGTGGGTCCAATGGCTGGCCTACGGCACTGCCACTGCCGTTTCCATAACGCGCTTCACCGGCCGGGAACATTTCCCCGCCGACGTGCTGGTAGGAAGTGTGTTCGGCTATCTGATCGGCCGGCACATTTTCCACGCGCATTGCCAGCCAGGCTTGAGCGACGACTGCCCCTCCCGCTAGACGTTTGAATTCGTCTGCGCTCTCTGTACAAACATAAAGCTTGGAAGGAAATCCCAATTTACGCAGAATTTAGGACAATTGCCGCAAGCCGTTTCCGATTCTTGCGATGCGGCCTGGCACGCGCATCTATGGGGCAGGGAGGGCAGTTTCAAAACGCGCTGTCTCCTATCCCGTCAATTCGCTGAGCGGCGCGGGGGCGGCCGCAGCTTTGCCCTCGCGCGAGTTATCGACGAGGGTGGGTGAAGTGTAGAGAGGTTTTGGATTCGTTCACGCCCCACAAGAAGACAATCCCCACCCTTGCTCCCTCGACTTCGCTCTTATCGAGGGCCACCCGCCTAGTCCCGCCCGGAAAGCTACTTCTTGGCCTGGCGCGGATCATCGGCCGGATTGACGTAGACGATGCCCCAGGGGCCGATGGAGTGCACTTGGAGCACGCAGCCTTCCTCGCTCCAGCCGAAGTGATTCGTCTTTGGAGGCATGAAGGAAAACGACCCTGCCGGCAGTTTGTTTCCCTTGGTTTTATCGAATTTGTCGCCCATGCCAAGGTTGAAGGTGCCCGAAATAACAGTGGTGTGCTCGATGTTCGGATGCCAGTGCGGCGGAACCTTGAATCCGGCTGGAAACGAGATCCGCAGCGTGAACGGGCCCTCCTTCGCGGGATCCCCCTCAAGAACGGCAAACTTCGCGCCATAGGGCAGCGCGGCGGGGCCGTCTTTCCACTCGATGGCTGCCGGGGTGAACATGCCATGGTCGGCGGGTGCAGTCTGTTGGCTCTGCGCGGCAACTGCTGCGAAGAGCACAAGCGAGCAGAGAATCATCAGCGCGTCAGCGAAGCTCACATTTTTTCTCATTTTCGATTCCTCCCAGACAGGTATGCGGTGTCCGGATGCTACGCCCACCCCCCCTGTCGGTCAAGGTCAGATTGAGCATGAGGAGCGCGGGAGCGGCCGCAACTTTGTGGGCGAAACAGAAATCAGCTAGGATGGTTGTGCGTGTCGAAACTTCTGGAAATCCCGTACCCCTCGGACCCGTTTGCCAGGCTGAACCCGCAGCAGCGCGCCGCCGTCGAGCACGGCGAAGGGCCGCTGCTCGTGATCGCCGGTGCGGGCACGGGTAAGACGCGCGTCATCACCGAGCGCATCCGCGCGCTGCTCGACGCAGACCCGGAGCTTGAGGGCGCGCGCATCCTGGGCCTGACGTTCACCGACAAGGCTGCCGGCGAAATGAAGTACCGCGTGGTGCGCGACGCCGGCGAGCGCGGTAAGGGCGTCTGGCTCGGCACGTTCCACGGATTCTGCCAGCACATCCTGACCGAGATCGAGCCCGGCATGCAGGTGCTCGATCCCGTGGAGCACTGGATCCTGCTGCGACGGAATATGGCGGAGCTGGGACTTCAGCAGTACCGCAAACTGGCCGAGCCCGGGCAGTTCCTCCGCGACTTCGTGGAATTCTTCTCGCGCTGCCAGGACGAGCTCGTCACGCCGGACGACTACGAGGCCTACGTTGCGGGCCTGCGCAAAGCCTACGCGGGCGAAAAAGCGCAGCTCGACCGCGACGCACGGGGCGAGCGCGAAAAGCAGCTCGCCCAGCAGGAAGAGGTCGCGCGCGTCTATCGCACCAGCGAACGCCTGCTGCGCGAGCGCGGCCAGATGACGTTTGGCCGCATGCTACTCGAGGCCGTGCGCAAGCTGCAATCCGACTCCGCACTGCTGCGCCGGTTGCAGCAGCTCTACCGCTACATCCTGGTAGATGAATTCCAGGACACCAACATCGCGCAGCTCGACCTGCTCTGGCTGCTTGCGCGCGACCACCGCAACATCGTCGCTGTCGGCGATGACGACCAGGCCATCTACCGCTTCCGCGGCGCGTCATTCGGCAGCTTTACCATCTTCCTCGACAAGTTCGCCGCGGGCCTCGCCAAGCGGCCCATCGCGCCGCTCACGCTGAATTACCGCTCGGCCGGGCGCATCCTGCGCACCGCCGGACAGGTGATCGCGCTGAACGAGCGCTCGGCCGCTCTCCCGAAAAAAGAACTCACGCCGCGCAAGCCGGACGGCGAAAAAGTGCGCCTGGTGGAGCTCGGCAGCGCGGAAGAGGAAGCGCAGTGGGTGGCGCAGGAGATCGAGCGGCTGCATGACGCGGGCGTTTCCTGGCACAAGTGCGCGGTGCTCTACCGCCTGCACACGCACCGCGACCGCCTGGTGGACGCGCTCACCGCGCGCGGCATTCCGTTCGTCATCCGCAAGCTTTCGATCCTGAGCAACCCGCTGCTGCGCGACGTCCTCGCCTACCTGCGCCTGATTGCGACGCCGTGGGACAACGTGGCCTGCGCGCGCGTGCTGGCCGCTCCGGGCTGGGGCCTCGCGCCCGGGGACCTGGTGCGGCTCGCCGAGCGCGCGTCGAAGAGCCGGGCGATTTCGCTGTGGGACACGCTCGAAACGGCGCAGCGCGAGCTTCCCTTCCGCGGCAACGCAGTGCAAGTGAGCGAGCTCGTGGCGTTCGTCAAGAGCTTCCAGAAACGCGCGCCGCACCTGCTGGCCACCGAGCTGCTCGACGAGCTCCTCGGCAAGCTGGACGTGGGCGTGGTGGCCACGGAGAGCGACCGCAAGTACATCGCGCGTTTCGCAAAATTCGTGCACGAGTGGGAAGCGAAGAACGAAGAGAAGCGCCTGGCCGCGTTCGTCGAGTACCTCGACTATTTCGAGCAGGCCGGCGGACAAATCGAGCTCGAAGAAGACCTGGACTCAGATGCCGTGCAATTGATGACCGTGCACGCGGCCAAGGGGCTCGAGTTCGACCACGTCTTCGTGATGCACATCGTGCGCAACGCCTTCCCGTGGAAACCCAGGGCGCGCGTGCTGGAGTTTCCTGAAGCGCTGATGAAAGAGGAGCGGCCGCACGGAGACTACCAGATTCAGGAAGAGCGCCGGCTGTTCTACGTGGCGCTGACGCGCGCCAGGGATCGGCTCGCGCTGACCACGGTCCACAACAAGCACTCCAAGCCCTCGCTCTTCTGGGACGACATCCTGCAGAACGCGGGGTTTGCGCGCGCGCACGTGCAGCAGCTTGCGCCGAAGGTGGCCGTGCCCGCCGGCGCAGACGAAGCGGCGCGGGCCCTGGCGCGCGAGAAGACTCTCTTCACCGCCGCGAGCGAACAGGCGCACATCTACTCGCGGGTGGCGCACTGGGCGGAGACCTATCATCCGCCGGTCTTCGAGCCGCTGCAGTTGAGCGCCTCCGCGATCGACGCTTACGTGTCCTGCCCGCAGCGCTATCTCTTCGAGCACGTGTGGAAGATCCGCGGGGGCCCGCACGCGTCCATGAGCTTCGGCAGCGTGATGCACACGACGATCAAACACTTCATCGGCGAGCTGCGCAAAGGGCGCCGCGTGGGGTTCGACGAGGTGGAGGCCATTTTCCTGCGCGAGTGGACCTCGGCGGGCTTCGAGGATGATTACCAGGAAGGGGAATACAAGAAGGACGGGCTCGAGCAACTACGCGCCTTCCACACCAGCACGATCGCCGCGCCCCCCGACGTGATCGCGCAGGAGAAAGCCTTCACGCTTCCGCTCGAGAACAACGTGGTGATCACCGGGCGCATGGACCAGGTGAACCGCGCGGGCAAAGGCCAGGAAGAAATCGTGGATTACAAGACGGGCAGGCCGAAGCTCGAGGAGGCGGCGGCGAAGAGCTTGCAGTTGAGCCTCTACGCGCTCGCGGCGCGCGAGGTGCTCGACTACAACCCGGTGCGGCTGGTCTTCTACAACCTGCAAACCAATGAAGCGGTCTCCACCTCGCGAGAGGAAAAGCAACTCAACAAGGCCCGCGCCGATGTGCAGGAAGTGGCGGCGGACATCCGCGCGGGCAAGTTCCCCGTGAAACCGGGGTTTGCCTGCCGGAGCTGCGAATACAGGCCCATTTGCCCCGCCTACGAGAAGCTGGTCGCGCTCGAGCCTGCGTCGAGGTAGCGCGCGCCGCAGCGGATCAAATCCTGCAAAGCCTCCAGAAAAAACAAGCGGGGCGCCCACACCGGGCGCCCCGCGGAAAGAACCGTGTCCCGTTGAAGTTACTTACCCTTTTTCTTCGGGACCTTTTTGGGTGCCTTCTTCATCGCGCATGCTCCTTGCCGTTCTCCCCTATCGAACGTCGTGCCGGTGTTTTCCATCGCCAGCGCCGCGTTCGTTTCTTCTCTATACGAGCACGCTCACGGGAAGTCAAGAAAAAACTCTTTGCGTTTTGGCGATGGAACGCTGCGCAGCGCGGACGTTCTTACGGACGCGCGGGCGTGTAGTAGCCGTCGCGCGTGGAGAGCGAGAGGCCTGCGCGCCGCACGCGGACTTCGATGGCGTGGTATTCGATTTTGCGGTCGGTATTCTCCGGAACGTAGCCGATGGTGTACTGGTTGCGGGCCTGCTCGGTGATCTGCGCGTAGAAGTCTTCGAGTTCGGAGCGCTTCGATGCGTAGAAAATGTCGCCGCCGGTCGAATGCGCGTAGCGCGACAGCACGCCCGTGCTGCGGTTCAGCACGGCATCGCCCACGCCGATGGCGTACACGGAGATATCCGCGGAGAGCAGCGCCTTGATCGTGTCCTTGAAGCTGAACGTGTTGTTGTTCGAGTTGATGCCGTCGGAGATCACGTAGATGATGCGCCGGCGCCCGCGCTCGCGGTCCCGCAGCATCTGGCTGGCGGCGTAGATGGCGTCGTCAATGTTCTTTGACTGCTTCGCGCTCGCGATGACGGCAGGGCGCCCCGGCGATCCGAGCGGCGGTGCGGCGTTGATGCGCGGCCCGGCCGTCATGGGACCCGAGCCCTCACCGGGATACGTGCGATTGATTTCGAGCCGTTTCAGTTCGCTGAGGATCGCGTCGCCGTCCTTGGTGAAGTCGCCGATTATTTCGAGCGCAGTGTCGAAGCGGCACACGGCCACTTCGTCGTTTTCGCTGAAGCCGCCGGCGATGGCGCGCAGGCTTTCGCCCACCTGCTCGGCCGCCTTGAGCCTGAGGGCGTTATCAATCAACACGACGATGGAAAGGGGAAACGGGTCCACCGAAAAGAGCGTGATCTTCTGCTCGCGGCCGTCTTCGAACACGCGGAACTCGTCCTGCCGGATGTCGGAGACGAGCTTGCCGGCCGGGTCCTTCGCCGTGACGGGCACGACAACGAGTTCGACGGTCGCGCGGATGCGCGCCCGCGGATCTTCCTGCTGCTGCGGGAACATCGCCGCGGGGGCGGCAAGCCAAGAGACCAACACGGCGCTCAGGATTTTCCTTGGAGAAATCATCGGTTTATGGTGATGATGCTTCCTCCGGAAGCGTTGCACGCGCGAAGCATCTTCGTGAAGCGCCGCCGCATCCTAGCCGTGCAAAGCGCTCACGCGACGATTATACAATGCGACTCCGTCCATCTTGCTCTTTGCTTGGCGTAACGGTACTGGCTGTGAGCCTGTCTCTCGTTGCCCCCAACACGCGCTCGCGCGCGGCGCAAGCCCCGGCGGCTCCGCAGGGGCAACGCCCCGAGCAACCCATCCGCGTGCAGGTAGCGTTGGTGAACATGTTCGCCACGGTGCGCGACGCGCACAAGCGCATCATCCCCGACCTGACCAAAGACGACTTCCGCGTGTACGAAGACAACCAGGAGCAGAAGCTCGCCTTCTTCACGCACGAGACTTCCCTGCCCATTACTCTCGGGCTGCTGATTGATACCAGCGGCAGCGAGATGCGCATGCTGCCGGCCGAACAGGAAGCCGCCTCGCGTTTCCTGCAGCGCGTGTTGCGCAAGGAAGACCTGGCGATGGTGATCAGCTTTGACCTGGACGTGGACCTGCTCTCCGACTTCACCAACGACCCCGCGAAGCTCGAGCGCGCCATCCAGCGCGCACGTATCAACGCGCCGTCGACTCCGGCAAGCGTGCAGGGCCCGCTGCCGCAGAGGGGGCCGAAGGGAACGAATTTCTACGACGCCGTCTATCTGGCCTGCCGGGAAAAGCTCTCCAGTGAAACGGGGCGCAAGGCGCTGGTGATCCTGACCGACGCGGAAGACAACGGCAGCAAGGTGCGGCTGGAAGAAGCGCTCGAAGCCGCGCAGCGCACCGACACGGTGATCCACATCCTGCTGGTCTACGACCCCATGTACGGAGCCAACGCGGGGGCCGCGAAGAAGCTCGCCGAAGAAACGGGCGGTCGCATGATCGAAGTGCGCAGCGAAAAGAAACTCCTGGAAGCCTTCGACGAGATTTCCGAAGAGCTGCGCACCCAGTACACGCTGGGCTATTACCCCAGCAACGCGGCGCGGGACGGCCGCTTCCGCAAAATCAAGATCGAAACCACGCGCAAAGACACGCACGTCCTCGCTCGCAAGGGCTACTACGCCCCGAAAGAGTAGCAGCGCACTTCTTCTGAAATGACGAGAACTTACTGGCCAGGAGAGCCGCTCGCGGGCCTAGCGTTTTCCGCCGCGGCGCGCGGCGCGAAATAGCCCTTGCGCGCGCGCACAATCAATCCTTTGCGGTCCACATCAATGCGGATGCGGCGGAATCGGCCGTCGGGGGACTTGTTGGAAGGCACGTACGCGAGCGAATACTGGCTGCGCAGCTCGTCGCCGATGTCCTGGAACGACGCGGCGAGGTCGTCCACCTGGTAGGGGAAAAACGCGCGGCCGCCCGTCTCTTCGGCGAGCTGCTCGAGCGCCTTATCGCCCGCTTCCTTGTGATACTTGCGATTGGCCTGCTTCAGCGGGTCGCGCTCTACGCCGGAGGTGACCCACTGCGTGCTCGTGCTGATCGCGTAGATCACCACGCCGGCGCGCTGCGCCATCTCCACGGCCTCCGTGCGCGTGTGGTTGCTCAAGTTGTCGTCGCCATCGCTGATCACCACCAGGACGCGGCGCACCTCGGGGTTCTGCGGCGAAGGCAGCGGCGGATTCATCAGCCGGTCGCTGCAGGCCTTGTAGATGGCGTCGTAGAGCGCGGTGCCGCCGCCGGCGCGCTGCCGCAGGATGACGTCGCGCAGCACGCCCAAGTCCTCGGTGTAGTCCTGGACATAGCCCGGCTCGCTATCGAACGTCATCAGGAACGCCAGGTCCTTGTGGCGCCGCACCACGTTGAACAGGAAATCGATCGCCGCCTCCTGCTCGAACTTGATGCGGTCGCGGATGCTGTTCGAGGTATCGAGCAGCAGGCCGACGCGCAAGGGCAGGTCCGTCTGCCGGCTGAAGTTCGTGATCTTCTGCGGCTGGCCGTCTTCAAAAACCGAGAAATCCTGCCTGTCGAGATCGGTGACGAACTTCTGCCGGCGGTTCACCACCGTAAAGAGCAGGTCCACCAGGCGCACTTCTTTGACGATGGTCTGCTCGCTCTGAGCGGGCAGCGCCGGCGGGTTTTGCGGATTCGTCTGCTGCGCAGGCAAGGCCAGGGTCAACGCCACGCCGGCCATGGTCGCAAGCAGCAGGAGCCGTGGTAGGAATCGCCGAGTCATGAATCTCCGAGGGACATGAGGATTATATGTACCCCTGAAGAGCTGCGTCAATTGAACCCGCCCCGAGCGCGGCAACAAGGCGATCAAGATACTCGCGCAACTCCTGCGGCAGCGCCGCGCGAACCTCTACCGGTGCGCCGGTGCGCGGATGAAGAAAACGGATGCGCGCGGCGTGCAGGAAGTTGCGTCCGAGCGGCGGCAACGTGACTCCCTTCCCCGCGCGAACCTCCCGCGGCGCGCCGTAGAGCGCGTCGCCCACCACGGGATGCCGGAGCGCCGAGAAATGTACGCGGATCTGGTGCGTGCGGCCGGTGTGCAGCGCGACTTCGACGAGCGTGAAGCCGTCGAGGCGCGCCAGCACGCGCCAGTCCGTGCGCGCTTCGCGGCCTTCGCGACGCCGGGCCGTCATGCGCGTGCGCCGGCGCAGGTCGCGCGCAATGGGGAGCGCGATCGTGCCGCGGTCGCGCTCGAGGCGCCCGTGGACGAGCGCGAGGTACGTCTTCTCCACCTGGCGCGCGCGGAATTGCTCGGCGAGCTTGCGGTGCGCCAGGTCGTTTCGCGCGATCACAAGCACACCCGAAGTGCCGCGGTCGAGGCGATGGACAATGCCCGGCCGCAGCGCGTCGCTCGCGCCCGAAAGCGAGCGGTAGCGATGCAGCAAGGCGTTGACGAGCGTGCCGTGCGCCGCGCCGGCGCCCGCGTGCACGACCATCCCCGCGGGCTTGTTCACCACGGCTAAGTCGTCATCTTCGTAGAGAACGTCGAGCGGGATCGCCTCCGGAACGGCTGCAAGCGGCGGCCGCGGCACAATTGCGATCTCGATGGCTTCCCCGGCGGCCACGTGATGCGCGCGCCGCGCGGGCGCGCCGTTCACGCGCGCGCGTCCTTCGTCAATCAGCTCCTGGATACGCGTGCGGCTCAGCTCGGGCAGGCGCTCGGCAAGGTAGCGGTCGAGCCGCGCGCCGGCGTGCTCCGCGGCCACGACGAACCGCTGTTCGACGGTGTTGGATGCTGCGCACATGGACGGAGGCAACGGCACGGGGTGCACGGTGCCTTACTTTTCCGATTCCAGGGGCCAGGCAAACAGAAGCTCGAACACGAGCAGCAGGGCGCCAATCGCGATGGCGGAATCAGCCACGTTGAACGCCGGCCAGTGGAAGCGCCCCACGCCGACTTCGAAGAAATCCGTCACGCTGCCGTGGAGCACGCGGTCCACCAGATTGCCCACCGCGCCGCCCAAGATCAGCGCGACCGCGGCCTGCGCGCGACGCGTGCCGAGGCGTCCCGCGGCCAGCAGCCACGCCAGCAGCGCGATCACTGCCGCGGAGCCTGCGATCAGCAGCCCCCCAATCCACGGCGAGCGCGCGTCCGCGAACAGGCCGAACGCGATGCCCGGATTATGGCTGTGAACCAGCGTGACGAAACCGGGGATGAGCGCGCGGCGAAAACTCTCGGCGGTGCGCGTCTCGACGACGAACTTCGTGGCCTGGTCGAGCAGAAGGATCCCCAGCGACACCCAAAACCACCGCGCGCTGCGCTGCCGCGTCATCGGGAGGCCGCCGCGCTCCGCTCGATCTCGGCGAGCGCTGCGAGGCAACGCTCGCAGACCGTGGGATAGTCGGCGCTCTCGCCGACGTGCGTGGAGTAGTTCCAGCAGCGCTCGCATTTCTTGCCGTCAGCGCTAAGGACATCAACGTCGACCGCGGACAAGTCCAACTCGTTTGGCTGAAGATTTAGTAGATCGGGAGGGCCCGGTGACACTTCCACTTGGGAGGTTATGAAAAGAGGACGCAGCCACTCTTTGTATTCTACAAGCTGCGCAGCGGGCTCTGGCGCTCGCAGCACAACCTTCGCCTCCAAAGAGCTCGAAATGACCTTGGCAACGCGAGCCTCTTCAAGCTTCTTCAAGACCTTTTCGCGCACTTTCATCAGGGTTTCCCAAGTCTTGACCCTAGACCTATCGAGCCCGGTGCCAAGTTCTTCCGCCTTCGGGAACAGGGCAAAGTGGACGCTTTCGGGCTCGCCGGCGCGGCGCGGCAGATGCTTCCAGATTTCCTCCGAGGTGAAGACAAGGATCGGCGCCACCAGCCGCACCAGAGCGCTCGCAATTTGATAGATGGCCGTCTGTGCCGAGCGGCGCGTCGCGCTCCGCGGCGCCGCGGTATAGAGCCGGTCCTTGAGGATGTCGAAATAGAACGCGCTCAGGTCGACAACGCAGAAATCGTGCGCGGCGTGAAAGACGCGATGGAATTCAAACGCCTCATACCAGCCGCGGCACTCCGCAACCAGGCCCGCCGTGCGTTCGAGCATCCAGCGGTCCATCTCGAGCATCTGGTCACCGCCGAGCGCGTCACGCGCAGGATCGAAGTCGCCCAGGTTGCTGAGCGCAAAGCGGAACGTATTGCGGATCTTGCGGTAGGCCTCCGAGAGCTGGGTCATCACACGGTCGGACATGCGCACGTCGGCGGTGAAGTCCTGTGAGGCGGCCCACAGGCGCAGCAGGTCGGCGCCCCATTTGTCGCACACCTCGCGCGGGGGGAAGTCGCTGCCGCGCGACTTCGACATGGGCACGCCGTGCTCGTCAAGCGTCCAACCGTGCGTAAGGACTTGGCGATAGGGCGAAGTATCGCGCACGCCCACGGCGACGAGCAGCGAGCTTTGGAACCAGCCGCGAAACTGGTCCGGCCCTTCGAGATAGAGGTCCGCGGGCCACGGCGGGCCCTTGCGCCCGAGCGGGTCGAGCACGGCCAGGTGCGACGAGCCCGAATCGAACCACACATCGAGGATGTCGGTTTCCTTCCGCCAGCGCGCCGCGCCGCAGCGGCAGCGCGTGTTGGGCGGAAGCAGCTCCTCGGCTGAATAGCGATACCACGCGTCGGCGCCGTAGCGCTCGAACCAGCGGATCACATTGCGCAACGCCGAGAAGTCTTCCAGGCGCTGGCGGCATTGCTCGCAGTAGAAAATAACCAGCGGCACGCCCCAAACGCGCTGCCGCGAGATGCACCAGTCCGGCCGCGTGGCCACCATGTCGCGGAGGCGCTCCTCGCCCCAGGCGGGCGTCCATTTCACGTTTTTGATCTCTTCGAGCGTGCGTGGCCGCAGCCCGGCGTGCTCCAAATCGATGAACCACTGTTCGGTGGCGCGGAAGATGACGGGGTTGTGGCAGCGCCAGCAGTGCGGGTAGCTGTGCGTGAGCTTGCCTTCGCCGACGAGAGCACCGCGGTGTCGCAGCAGAGCGACGATGGGCGGGTTGGCTTCGAAGACCGTCTTGCCTTTGTACTCGGGCAGGCCTTCGAGGAAGCGGCCCTGGTCGTCGAGCGGCGCATAAGTTTCCAGGCCGTACTTCTGGCCGGTATAAAAGTCTTCGGCGCCGTGACCCGGCGCGGTGTGGACCACGCCGGTGCCCTGGTCGAGCGTGACATAACCGGCGAGCACGGCCGGCACGCGCAGCTCGAGGAATGGATGGCGAAACTCAATGCCTTCGAGCTGCTTGCCCTTCCACGGCCCGCGCACGCGCGTGGATTCGAGGCCCAGCCCCTTGGCGACCGCGGCGAGGCGCTCGGCCGCAAGCAGCAGCGCGCCGGCGTTCGTCTCCGCGACGACGTAGTCGTAGTCCGGATGAAACGCGAGCGCGCGGTTATGCGGCAGCGTCCAGGGCGTGGTGGTCCAGATCAGTGCGGCCACGTCTGCGCCGAGCGGGCTCGAGCGGCCGTCCGCGACAACGGGAAACTTCACCCAGATCGAAGGGCTGGTGTGGTCTTCGTACTCGACTTCGGCCTCGGCCAGCGCGGTGCGGTCGTGGATGCACCAATGGACCGGCTTCAGCCCGCGATAGACGTAGCCCTTCTCGAGGAAGGTGACGAACGTATCCGCGATGCACGCCTCGTACTGGTTGCTCATCGTCAGGTACGGATCGTCCCACTGCCCGAACACGCCGAGGCGCTTGAAGTCCAGGCGGTGCTGGTCCACGTAGCGCAGCGCGAATTCGCGGCACATTTTGCGGAAATCGGCCGCGCTGACGCTGCCCTTCTTGCCGCCCAGTTCCTTTTCCACCTGCGTTTCAATGGGCAGGCCGTGGCAATCCCAGCCCGGCACGTACGGCGCGCGGAACCCGGCCATGGTTTTCGACTTCACGACAAAATCCTTGAGGATTTTGTTCATGCCGGTGCCCAGGTGGATGGTGCCCGTGGGATACGGCGGCCCGTCGTGCAGCACGTAGGTGGGCGCGCCCGCGCGGGCCTGTTGGATGCGCTCGTAGAGCTTGCCCGATTCCCATTCTTCGAGCTGCCGCGGCTCGCTCTGCGGCAGGTTGGCCTTCATAGGGAACGCGGTGCGCGGCAGGTTGAGCGTGCTCTTCAGGTCGGCGGGCTTGGGCATGGGGTCGGGCTCGGCGGCTCCGTCGGCCGATTCAGCGCGTTGCCCTTCACGGCAAGGGCGCATGGCCGGAAACTTTCCTTCTCGATGAAACGTCGTATGTTACAATGAATCGTGAACGGTGTCAGCTTCCGGAGGGCGTACATCCTTTTTTGCGGGGATGAATCTAAAGGATAGTGTAAGGGTTCCGACGCAGTCTGCCTCAGGCGGGAACGTGCCAGAAGCTTCGAACAATCCGAACACCGCGCCCAGCCGGTTGCCACGCTTTGTGGTTCCCCAGGAATCCTGGGCCGGGGGCTTTTTCTCGCGCCTGAAGAGTTTCCTCACCGACCGCCCGTTACAGCTGCCGCGCAGCGCTGGCCCCGGAGCCTTCAGCCAGACAACCTTCGGCGGCGGCTTCTTCGAGAACTTCAAGGAATGGCTGCGCCCGCTGCCGCCGTCCGCGCGCGGGCCAATCAACCCGCGCATGGAAGTGGCATGGAAGTCTTGGCACACCTCGGTCTGGGAAAACCTGCGCGACGCCATCGCGCCGCGCAAGCTGCCCCCGCTCAAGATCACCAGCAAGCCGGTCAAGGTCCGCGACATCTGGAGCAAAGACGAGAACTTTGGCCTCGCGCAGGCGATGTCTTTGGCTGTGCATCTGATCGTCGCCGCCCTGCTGGTGGTCCCGATCATCCAGAAGGTTCTGCCGCCCGCAGAGGCGAAAACCAAGCTCGAGGTGGTGACCATTGATATTTCGCCGTACGCCGCCAAGCTGCCGCCCGGAAAAGACAAGGCCGGAGGCGGCGGTGGCGGAGGCGAGCGCATGCAGACGGCTCCCACAAAGGGCCGCGCGCCGAAGTTCAGCTGGGAGCAGATCACGCCGCCAATGGCCGTGATTCGCAATCCGAACCCAAAGCTTGCTGCGGACCCCACGCTGCTTGGCCCGCCCGAACTGAAAATTCCAAGCCCGCCGATGGCCAACTACGGCGACCCGCTCGCGAAGATGGCGACCAATTCCGGCGGCCCGGGCGGCGGTGGCGGAATCGGCACGGGCTGCTGCGGCGGCATCGGAAGCGGCGAAGGCGGCGGTCTGGGGCCGGGTTCCGGCGGCGGCACCGGCGGCGGCGCGTTCCGCCAAGGAACCGGCGGCGTCGGCGAAGTCCAGTGCGCGTATTGCCCGCTACCGGCCTACTCCGAGGAAGCGCGCAAAGCCAAGTACCAGGGTGTCGTGGTGCTCCAGCTCATCGTCACGCCGGATGGGCGCGCCATCAACATTCAAGTGATCAAGGGCCCCGGCCTGGGCCTGGAAGAAAAGGCCATCGAAGCTGTGCGCGGTTGGCAGTTCAAGCCCGCTAGCGGGCCGAACGGCAAGCCCGTCCCCGTGTACGCCGTGATCGAAGTGAACTTCCGGCTGCTGTAACTCTCCCGCTCCAACCTTCTACTTGGGCAACCCGGCCGCTGCGTTTTACTTCTTAGTCGCAAACAATCGAAGTCGTGTTTCGCCTCTTGTAGCACGGGGGCCGAAACCTTATCTCGTCACTAACCGATCTGCTAGGATGGGCGGCATGAGGATGCTGCCCCGCGCGCTTTTCGTATCTCTCGCATTCCCTCTTGTCGTCATGTCTGTCTTCTTCGCGGCGTCTACCGCGGCTAAGGCGGCGCAGCAAACGGGCGCGCTTGAATTCGTCACGCGCGTCTCGCCCAGCGGAGGCCGCCCGGAGCCGGTACGCCAGCTTGCCTTTTTTCTACTGCGGAAGAGCTTCGCCGATATCCAGAAGGAAGCAGAAGAGACCGAGCCGAAGGCGGACTTCGACAAGTTCGTGGACGGCCTCGACGTCTCGAAGGAGCTCAAGGCCTGGATGAAGAAACACCACACGGCGGCGCTGGCCGGCACGGAGTTTCTCCGCAAGCTCAGTGTGGACGACGTCTTGGACGTGCCGGAGTTCTACGCCGCCTACCTGAAGCGCAACTCGGGCTACTCGCAAATGGGCTTTCCCGTGCAGAAGTACAAGTCACAGGACGCCGCGCAGAATCCCGAGCGGTACCAGCGCCAGGTGGAGGACTACCGCAAGCAGGTGCGCCGCTACATCGAAGGCAATCCGGAGAGCGTGGACGGGATCGACGCGCACCTGGACACCATCAACCCCGGCCAGCGGTGGGTGCAACAGGATTCCGAGGCCCGCCAGCGCGCCCACCGGCGCGCGCTGCAACTGGCTCAGACGCGCTATCTGGCGGCGCGCGCGGAAACCGATCTGGACGGCCGCGCGATGCTGACCAACCTGCCCGCGGGCAACTACTGGCTCAGCACGCTCGAGATCGAAGCCGTGGTTGGCGACGCCCACCTGCGATGGGACCTGCCGGTGACGGTCCGCGCCGGGGCAACAGAGCGCGTTGAGCTCTCCAACCTGAACGCCCTCGAACCCCCGCGCCCCGCGCGCTGACGGCTGCGGCGCTTCTCTCTTTTCCTTCCCTTGCTCCCCGCTTACACTGTGGGCGCCATGGGCACGCCGCTACTCTGGATCGGCTTCAACATCTTCGTGCTGCTGATGCTGGCGCTCGACCTGGGCGTCCTGCACCGCCGTGCGCACGCCATCTCGCTACGCGAGGCTGGGGCGTGGAGCGTCCTCTGGGTGGTCGTTTCGCTGGCGTTCAACCTGGGCCTGCTGCACTGGTACGGGAAAGCGCCGGCGCTCGAGTTCTTCACCGGCTACCTGATCGAGAAGTCGCTCAGTGTGGACAACATTTTCGTCTTCGTGCTGCTGTTCCGTTATTTCGCCGTCGAGCCGCGCTACCAGCACCGCGTGCTCTTCTGGGGCATCCTCGGGGCGCTCGTGATGCGCGGCGCAATGATCGGACTCGGGGTGACGCTCATCCGGCGCTACGAGTGGATCCTGTACCTCTTCGGCGCGTTCCTCGTCTATGCCGGCGCGAAGATGATGCTTCACAAGGACGCCGAGATCCATCCCGAGCGCAACCCCGTCCTACGCTGGGCGCGAAAATTCCTGCCGGTCACGAAGGAGTACGAGGGCCAGCGGATGTTCGTGCGCAAGGAAGGCATCTGGCGCGCCACGCCGCTCTTGCTGGTGCTGCTGGTGGTCGAAACCACGGACCTGGTTTTCGCGCTCGATTCCATCCCCGCAATCTTTGCCATCACGCGCGATGCGTTCATCGTCTATACCTCCAACGTCTTCGCCATCCTCGGCCTGCGCGCGTTCTATTTCCTGCTGGCGGGCGTGCTACCTTATTTCCGCTATCTCAGCACGGGGCTCTCGGTGGTGCTGATGTTCATCGGCGTGAAGATGCTGGGCGAGCATTGGGTGCCCATCCCCACGCATATTTCGCTCGCTGTGGTCGGACTCGTTCTTTCAGTAGCTATCGTGGCGTCGGTCCTCGCAGCGCGCGCGGAAGCCCACGGGAAGCAGAAGACTCGGAAGCATTCCGAGCCAAAGTCTCCCAGGACACGCGAGTGGGACCGCTCTCACTACGCGGCGGTGATCCAGATGCTTGCCGACCCCAGCGCCGAAGTTCGCGCTCAGGCCGCCAACCATCTTTACACCGACGGCTGCGAACTCACATTTCCGGTGTTCAACCAGTGGATTGCTAATCCCGAATTGGCGAGGTTGCTCGTCCCTCATTCACACAGGTCAAAGCACGAGCCACAACTCGAGATCACGGTGGGGGTGGCCGTCACGCCACAGAATTTTGAAAAGATTCGGAAGGCCAACGGCTCGCCTCGGCTGGCCGACGTGCCGCCGGATCAGGACGCCAAGGAATTTGAGCTCCATTTCGAAAACCGCATCCGCTTGGACATCCTCACGACGCGGCAGCCGGGCGGCAGCGGAGCGATCGCGCGCTTCCTCGAGAAATTCGGCGAAGGGATTCAGCAGGTGGAGTGCGAAACCTCCGACGTGGATCGCGCAACGCAATTGCTACGCGAGAAATTCGGCCTGCAGCCCGTTTATCCTGCGACGCGCGCAGGCGCCGAGGGCACGCGCGTGAACTTCTTCCTGGTCACCACGCCGGAGAGCAAGAAGGTGCTGATCGAGCTCGTAGAAACGCCTGCTTCGACCTAATCCACCGCATCTCGCTACATGAATTCTTCGACGAAGCTCTGGAAAAGGGCGTTGTCGATCCCGAGTTTTTGGTGCACCAGAGGACCCTGTTTGAAGGCAGGCTCACCAGGAGTTCGTCATCACCCGCGTCTTCGATGCGCCACGTGAGCGCGTGTGGAACCAGGACAAGTACTGCGACTGAGCTCGCGGGAGGTTCTTTGCCGCAGCAGAGGTCAAAAACTTTGGCTGGGAGGCCTGGACTCGAACCAGGATAATCAGGTTCAGAGCCTGATGTCCTACCGATTGAACGACCTCCCAGCCGGGGGAGGAACGAAAAACGGGCTGTAACCGGCTGCACACACCGCAGCGAGCACAACCCGCTCCTCTAATCTTATCAAGAATCGAGAACGCGTCAACCGCGGCCCGCGCGCGGCGCGACCGGCACCAGGCGGCCGTGCTCGATCGTGAATTCGCCGCCGCGCCAGCGGATGCGGTTCGAAGCGAAGCTCGCGAGCCACACCGGGAACGCCAGCGCGTCGCGCAGCGGCACCAGCCACAGCCGCCGCCGCAGCACCCGGTCCTTCAGCCCCCACACGCCGACCATCCAAGCCATCAGCAGGCGCAGCGCGAGATAAACCGCGGGGTACACAATTTGCAGCACGGGCGTCGGAGCTACGGCCGCTGCAGCGAGCGACCACGGCAAGCCGTGCGTCAGGATCAGCCCGAGGTGCCCTTTCGGGCGGATATGACGCAGTCCGATGGCCCAGCGCAGCTCGTGCTGCAGGTATTCGCCGAGCGTCTGCTGCGGGAAAATCATCCAGACTGGCTCGGGGATCAGCTCGATGCGATAGCCGCTCGCGGCGAGGCGGTTGCCGAGGAAGAAATCGTCGGAGTGCAGGTCGGCGAGCGCCTCGAAGCCGCCGATTCCGGCCAGGCGCTCTTTCGTTGTGGCCATCGTCGCGCCGAGCGTGAACTTCACGCCCTCGAGCTGCCGCGCCACGATCGCACCCGCGCAGAATTCGGCAGAGGACCCCACGCAATCGAGCTCGGCGATGAGCGACGGCGGCGTCATGCCGCGGAAGAGCATCGTCACCGCGCCGATCTGCGGGTCGCGGAAGGGCGCGGCCACCGCGCGCAGGTAATCCGGCTCCACGCGGACGTCGCTATCGCTGATCACGAGCAGCGAATGCTTCGCTTCGCGCACCAGCCGGCAAAGTTTGCAGACTTTGCTGTTCGCGCCGAGCGGCTCCGCGCCGACGAGCAGGCGAATCGGGCGCCCGGGGAAATCGCGGATCAATGTCTCGATGACGGGAATCGCCGGGTCGTCCGCATCGGCCACGGCAAAAAGAATCTCGTACTCGGGATAGTCGAGCCGGCAGAAGCTCGCGAAGTTCTCGTACGCTTCGCGGTCCAGCCCGCGCACCGGCTTCAGGACGCTGGCGGGCGGCGCGAAATCGTTCGAGCGTGACGGCCGCCGGCGCGCCTCGCGGAAGAACCGCCAGGCGCAGTACGTGCTCAGCAGATAGTAAGCGAAGGGAGCCAGCGCGCCCGCCAGCACGAGCCAGCGGAGCAGGTTTACGGTCATTTGCGGATTCCTTGGGCGGGCAGCCTAGCCCACCCAGGTCAGCGCGACGCCAAGGCAAACCAGCAGCACGCCCGCCCAGCGCGGGCGGCTGATTTTCTCGCCGAGCAGGAATTTGGCGCCGAGCGTGCCCACTGCGTAGCTCAGCGCCGAAGCCGGAATCACAAAGCTCACCGGGTTCCAGGAAAGCAGCGCCAGAAAAGAATAGAACGAGAGCGCCATCAGCGCGATGCCCAGCCACATCCAGCCGATTCGGAACGCGCGGCCCAGCAGCGGCAGCACGATGCGCGGTGAAAAATGCTTCACTTCGCCGATGCGCTTCATGGCGCGCGTCACGCAGATTTCTCCCATCGTCCCGAAAAGGATCACGATGCCGAGAAACAGCGCGGTGCGCAGCATCATTGCGGCTCCGTAGTGCGCGGCGGCGTCTGGCCGACCAGCAGGACGCCCATGCAGATCAGCGCGACGCCGATCCAGCGCGTGGACGTGACGGCTTCGCCCAGCACGGCGTAGCCCAGCAGCGGCACGATCGCGTAGCCGGTGGCCGCCGCGGGCATCACGTAGCTGTAGTCGGCCCAGGAAAGCACCAGCAGGTAGGCTACGAAAAAGATCAGAAGACTGCCGATGCCCAGCCAGATCATGCTGTTGGTGATTGTGTGCCCTAAAGCGGCGGTCACCGCAGCGGGCGAGGAAAAACTCACCGAACCGACCTGCTTCATGCCCTTGCTGAGGAAAATATTGCCCACCGAGCTGAACGCCACCATCAGCACGACCATCAGGTGCGTCTTAGCGCGGAGGGCTTTCATGGCGTGCATTCCCGGTATCTGAATTCGCGTCTCCCAGGGTCGCGCGAGAGGAATGGACACTTCCCCGCCCGAATCGACTTTCTGAGCCAAGAGAATCCATTTTACTTGAGTCGCCAGCGGAACCCAAACGCGACACGCACTGGCGTTGTCGCTTAGGGGAACACGAGAGCCAACTGGCCGGTCGTGCGCAGCAACTGCAATTGCGCCTGCTGGCGCTCGAAATCGGCGTCGAGGAACGCCATCCACCTGTCGCTTTCCTCCAGGCGCACCTTCTCGAGGTCGCGCAGACTTGTTTTCCCCTCCTGAAACTGCGCCTGTAGCAGGCGCAGATTTTCCTGTGCGAGCTGGAGGTCGAGCCGCGCGACCTCGCGGTTGGCTTCCGCCTCGCGGCTGCCGCGCACCTGCTGGCGGACCTGGCCTTCGAGCTCGCTGCGCTTGTTCCTGAGCTCGAGCTCCGCGGCGCTCAGCTCTGTTTTCGCCAACGCCACCGCCGCCGAAGTGCGCGCGCTAAAGATGGGGAGGCGCACCTCGACGCCCAGGGTCACATTGTGACGCTCGAATCGCTGATAAAACTGATCGTAGTTGTTGAACCGGCTGAGCAGCGCGTACTCGCCGATCAGATTGACGGTGGGCCAGTAGCCGCCGCGCTCGCCTTTCAGCCGCTGCTCGCGCGCGCGGCGCTCGGCCTCGGCCTGCTTCAGGCCGACGTTGCTGGCCAGCGCCATGGTTACCAGCTCCCGCGCCGGCTGTTCGGGCGAGCCGGGCAAATCCTCAGCGGCGACGTCCACGCGCGCGTCCGCGGGCAGGCCCAGGAGACTGCGCAGGTCGGTCTCCAGCGCGTCCTCGCGGCCCTCGAGGTGGACGATGCGCTGCTCGATGCGCGCCGCGGTGAGCTGCGCGCGGGTGAGCTCGATGGGCAGCTCCAGGCCCGCGCCTTGCCGCTCGCGCGTGACGTCCACAATCTTCTGCGCGCTCTCGCGCTCGTGCCGCAGCAGCTCAAGCGAATGCCGCACCTTGGCCAGCTCGAGATAGGCCGAAGCCACGCGCACGATCACTGCGTCGCGCACGCCTTCCACGTTCAGCCTCTGCGATTCGGCGCGCTCTTCGGCGGCGCGCAGCTCGCCCCGCAGCGGCAGATTCAGCAACGCCTGCGAGTAGGCCGCACTGAAAACAGAAGGCGCGGCACCGCCAGGGGTCTGCGGAAAGCCCTTTGTGTAGGCTGCGCCGGAGCCGGTGAAGAGATTGGGCAGGAATTCCGAACGCGTCAGGCCCGCGGACTTTTCGGCCACGTTGGCCTGGATTCGCGCAAGCGCCAGCTCGCGGCTGTTCTTCACCGCCAGCGCCACGGCGTGTTTCAGCGTGAGTTTTTCTGCTGCGCCGGCTTCCTGCGCGCGCGCCGCCAGCGGCGCGAGCCAGCAGATTCCCGCCGCGAGCACGGCGAAGACTTGCCAGCTTCGAGTAATCGCTCTCATCGCCTGCTTACCCCCTATTCGTACCGCAAGGATTCCGTGGGTTGAAGCTTCGCCGCCTTGTTCGCAGGCAGGTAGCCGAACAGAATCCCCGTCAGGCAAGACACCGCAAACGCGACAATCACCGATAGCCACGAGACCGGCACGCTCAGGTCGCCCGGCAGCAGCGGCCGCACCAGCACCGGGATGCTGACGCCGATCAAAATGCCCGCAATAGCGCCCGAGCCGCTGATCAAAAACGCTTCGATCAGGAATTGGTACAGGATTTCGCTGTGCTGCGCGCCGATGGCCTTGCGGATGCCGATCTCACGCGTGCGCTCCGTCACCGTGACCAGCATGATGTTCATGATGCCCACGCCGCTGATCAGCAGCGCGATAAACGCGACCACCAGAAGCACCGCCGTCAGCGCGCGCGAGATGCTGCGCGCCGCGTCCAGAATGCTGGCGAGGTTCTGTACGTTGTAAACAGCACCGGGCGGATGCCGGCTCTTGAGCACTTGCTCCATCTGCCGCGTCACCGAAAGCACGTCTTCCGGCTGGCGCGCCTGCACGTAGAGCACCTGGAAGATTTCCTGGCCGGTGTAATACTTCATCAGCGAGAACGGGATGATCGCGGATTCGCGCTGGATTTCGGACAGGCCAAACGTGGCCACGCGCTCGCGAAACACGCCGATCACCGTGAAGCGCAACTCGCCGATGCGGATGTCTTTGCCGACCGGATCTTCGTAGGGGAACACGCGGTCGGCCAGGTCCTTGGTGACCAGGCAGACCTTGCTGTGCGATTGCATGTCGTCCGCATCAAAGAAGCGCCCGCGCAGGACCACGAGATGGCGAATGGTCTGGAAACCTTCGGTGACGCCGACGAGGCCGACGGGCCGCTCGACGCCGCGCACGACAATGGTCATAGGGACGTCGCGCGTGCCGGCGACCTCCTGCACCTGGGGGATACCGGCCTTCACGGCGGCGAGATCCTCGGGCGTCATCTCGAAGCTGAGGGCCATAGCCTGCTGCGGGTTGCGCACCAGCTCCGCGTACACCAGGTTCGAGCCCACGCCCTGGATCTGCGCGATGACGTAGCGGCGGCCCGTGAGCGCGACCGTGACCACCAGCACCAAGCACGCGCTGCCGATCACCACGCCGAGCATGGTGAGGAACGCGCGAAGCTTGTTTGCCCGCAGCGCGTCAAACGCGACAAGGAAAGTTTCGTTGCGAATCATGGAGCCGCGACCACTTCCGTGGCCTTTTCTACTTCGGAGTAGCGCAGTTCTTCAAGCCACGCAAGGCTTGCTGGGCATTCTTATTGTTGGAATCGAGCTTGATGGCCTGCCGGTACTCGTCGCCGGCGGCGGCGCACTTTCCCTGGCGCTCATAGAGGCGGCCCAGCCAATGGTGCGCTGCTGAATGTGACGCGTAGTCCGAGCGATTGGGCACCATGCTCAGATACATCCTCAGCATCTGCTCGGCTTCGGCGAGGCGGCTCCCTGCCAGGACCCGCGCGACGCCGCGGTAAAAACTGAGCTGCAGATCGCGGGGATCCACGCGCGCGGCGCGCTCGACCGCTTCCTCCACGCGGGCTGCGTCGGGCCGCGCCAAGTAGAAGTCCGCGATCTCGTAATAGGGCTTGACGCGCCGGGGTTGGGCCGCCAGAACCTGGCGGTACTCGGGCTCAGCGAGCTCGGTCTTTCTCTTGTCGGCATAGAATTGCGCGCGAGCGAGATGAGCCTCCACGGGATCGAGGCGCGAAAGCTCTTCGATCTGCCGCTGAGCCTTGTCCTCGCCGCCTCCAACGATGCCGGGCGCGCTGAAATAGAACTCGATCAGGTCGCGCCGCGCAGACAGATTCGAGGGGTTCAGGCGCACGGCCTCTTCAAACTCCTGCCGGGTCTTCTTGGCCAGCGAGAACGCGGAGAACATTCCCGCGTGCTCGGCCTTGCGGCCGTAGGCGCGGCCGAGCCAGAGGTGATAGTCAGATTCCTTGGAAGCGAACTCGAGGGCGCGCTCGGCGCTGGCGATAGCCTGGTCCCAGTTACCCAGCTCGAAGTAGCAGCGCATCAGCCAGTAGTGGGCATCGGCGCGACCCATGTCCTGCGCAACGACGCCGCGGAGAAGCGTGATGGCCCGCTGATAGTCGCCTGTGTCGAAGAGGCGCGATGCCTCGGCGACAGGGCCGTTCGCCGCGCGGGCGGCTTGCCCCGGCGCAACGGGAAGAGCAGCGACCAGCGCCAGCGCGCAGAGAATCGCAGCCGCACAATGCTTCGAACGTCTTGGAGCTGAACCTTTCATCCTGCCTGAACGACCCGCACGCGCTCGCCGTCGAGCAACTCGGTGTCGCCGGGGAGCGCCACGGTTTCACCCTCGCGCAGCCCGTCGAGCACCTCAAAGTTCGCGGCGCTGGCGATGCCGATCTTGATCTCGCGCTTGTGCAGCCGACTGCTTCCGACGCCGTCTTCAACCACGAAGACGAAGCGGCGGTTGCCCTCGATCTGCACCGCCCCGCGCGGGATCACCAGCGCGTTTTGCCGCTCATGTAGATGGATGCGCACATTGACGTTTGTGTTGGGCAGCAGTTCCAACTTGTCATTCGCCACCGCGCAGAGCAACTCGCCCACACTGCGGTTGCCGCGCGCCACCACTTGCTTGGGGATCTGCTCCGCGCTGCCCCACCAAATCCGGTTGGGCAGCGCGTCCCAGGTGATCTCCACGGATTGATTCGGCTCGAGCCCGCCCAAATCCGGCTCGTCAATGAACGCCCGCACGCGCACGCGGCGCAGGTCGGCCACTTCGGCGAGCGAATCGCCCACCTTGACGAAATCGCCTGCGCGGACGGGCAGCGAGTAGAGGGTGCCGTCCACCGGCGCGGTCACCTGCGCGGAGCGCACTTTTTCCTCGAAGTCACGGACCTGGCTGCGAAACTGGTCAGCCAGAAGCTGTGCGCGCGCGGCGCCGAGCTGTGTGCGGCTGGCAAACTCCTGGCTGGCCTTCAGGAGTCTCCGGCAATCGGCTTCGGCGCTCTCGAGAGCGACCCGGTTCTGGTCAAGCTCCTCCTGGGTCGCCGCCTGTTTGGCAAGGAGCCGCTCGAGCGACTGGCGGTCCTTGCGCAAGCGGTCGCGCTCGAGCTCGGCCTTGCGCAGGTCGCCTTCGACGCGCGCACGGTCGTCGGGGCGCCCGCCGGCGCGCGCGGCGCGCAAGTCGTCCTCGGCGGCCAGCAACTGCTCGCGGGCGTGGGCCAGATCGGCGCGCGCCTCGTTCGCATCGAGCACGAGCAGCACCTGCCCGCGCTTTACCCGCTGGCCTTCGACGGCCAGCACCTTCTCCACAAACGTTGCATACCGCGCGCGCAGCGAATGCGGCGTGACCGGCTCCACCTTGCCGTTGCTGAAAATCGTGGCGGTCAGGTTTTCCCGCGCGGCGCGCACCACGGACACGCGGCTCACCGGCTTGCGGCTGTTCCAATAGACCAGCAGCACGATGAGCGCAACGGCTCCGAGCAGCAGCCAGAGGACGCGTCTTTTCAGCTTCGATTCCATACGCGGGCGGGCCTTTTCAGGCGACTCCTCTCCCCTCTTCCCAGCGGGCCGTCCCAGCCCGCCACTGGGGGTTTCCCGGAACCACCCAAAACCGCCAAATTCTAGCAGACAGCCGGGCTGGTTGCCTATGCCGGGTGGCCGCGCGGTTGCCCAAGATAGGAAGATGCTATTCTCTTGGGTTCCGGCTGCCCAAAGGCTAGGCGGGCAAAACCAGGTCCTTCTTTTTCATTGAGATGCCAAAGGTCTCCATAATATCGGCGGACTGGACATTGCGCGTCACTGTGCGCGCGGAGTTGCTGCATGAGGGCTTTGAAGCTCTGGGGATGGATTCCGTGGCCGATCTGGCACAGGCCGTAACGCAGGGCGCGATTCCTTCGGCGATCGTCCTCGACGCGGCGCTGGTGACTCCTGAAGCAGCAGGGGTGCTCTCGGGCTTGGCGCGGCGCGTGCCCACGGTTGTCGTGGCGTCACGCCCGGAGGTGGCCGGCGAACCGGGCGCGCATCTTGAAGGCGCTGCGGCGGTGCTCTACCGGCCGGTGCGCGTCGGAGAAATCGTCAGCCGCGTGAAGCAGCTCCTGGCGGGCCACGTGGCTTGAGGCGCATGGTAGAATGAGCGCATGACGGATCAGCAGAAAACGGAAACCACGCAGCAGTCTTCCTCGCAGCCGGTCCTCCATCGTGTCTGCATCACGTGCAACAACATGTTTCGCGTGCCGGCCGATCACTACGAAGCCAAGCAGTGTTCCAACTGTCACAAGACCGGCTGAGGCGAACGCGTCCCGCGGTATGAGGTTTCTTTCCCGGCCGGCGCGCGGTGCAACTCTGCATCGAGTTCGGCTAGAATCTGCGCGCCCCCGGAAGGAGCAGTGCGATGAGAATCCACAGCGACTACATGACCGTGCAAACGGAGCAGAAGCGCGAGTTCATGAACATTACGCCGAACGTGAAGTCCGCGCTCGAAAAGAGCGGTATCCGCGACGGCATGATCCTGGTCTCGGCGCTGCACAATAACGCGGCGCTCTTCGTCAACGACGAGGAGCCGGGGCTGATTCAGGACGTGGACGAATGGCTGCAGAAGCTCGCGCCGCACCGCGACGACTACAAGCATGGCACGCGGTTCGAGAGCAACGCGAGCCCGCACCTGCAAAACCTGCTGGCGCGCCACCAGGTGATTGTGCCGATCAGCGAGGGCAGGCTCGAGCTGGGTCCGTGGCAACACGTCATTTACGCCGAGCTGGACGGCCAGCGCCCGAAGCGCATTCTGATCCGCGTGATGGGAGAATAGCGACTGCGGAGACTTCGAACGCAGTCGATATCTTTCCGCCCGGAGCCGCGTAAAGAAGAGCGGGACGGGCTGTTGCCGCATGGCCTAGACGGGTGGCCCCTTGATCGAAGCGCAAAGCCTGACCAAAGTATTTCAAGACAAGAAGCGCGGCGAGATCCGCGCCGTGGATGCCGTCAGTTTCCGGTGCCAGCCGGGGCAGATTTACGGGCTGCTCGGCGCCAACGGCGCGGGCAAGACCACCACGCTGCGCATCTTGGCCACCATCCTCGAGCCCACCGACGGAACCGCCAAGGTGGCCGGCTATGACATCGTGACCGAGCCGGAAAAAGTGCGCGCGAATGTCGGCTTCCTTTCCACCGCGACGGCACTCTACGGGCGCCTGAGCGCGCAGGAATTCGTCGAATACTTCGGCCGCCTCCACGGCCTGGAGGAAGCCGAGCTCCACCGGCGCATCAACCAGATCTTCGAGCGGCTGGACATGAACGAGTTCCGCGACCGCCGCTGCGACAAGCTTTCCACCGGCATGAAGCAGAAGGTTTCGATTGCGCGCACGCTGGTGCACGACCCCCCGGTGATGATCTTCGACGAGCCCACCGTGGGCCTGGACGTGATGACCGCGCGAACGATCGTGCAGTTCATCCGCGAGTGCCGCGAGCACGGCAAGACCGTCATCTTCTCGACGCACGTGATGAGCGAAGCCGAAAAGCTCTGCGACATGATCGGTATCATTCATGGCGGCCGCATCCTGGCCGAAGGCACGCTGGCGGAGTTGCGCCAGCGATACCGGCAAGAGGATCTGGAAGAGATCTTCGTCCGTGTCGTGGGAGACGCCCAATGAGCCTGCGCAACGTCGGCATTGTCTATCGCAAGGAGCTCACCGATTCGCTGCGCGACCGCCGCACGTTGATCTCGATGATCCTTGTGCCCTTGCTGCTCTTCCCCGTGCTGATGGTTGGGTTGAGCTACATCGCGGGCGAGGTCATCGGAGAGGCTCGCCGGCAGCCTTCCCGCGTAATGGTGCTCGGGGGGGAGGACTCTCCCGGAGTGCTGGCCGCTCTCCGACAGGCTCCGGGACTGAACGTATTGCCGGGCCGACCGGACTATGTGGACCAGATCTCAGAGAAGAGAATCCGTGCCGCCGTGGAAATCCCTCCGGGATTTGAGGCCGCCCTGGAGCAAGGCAACCAGACCGCAGTGAAGATCTACATGTATGAAGGTGACCTGAAGTCCCAGACCGGCGTAGAGCGCCTTCAGAAATTCTTCCGGGACTTGAGCGACCGAACCCTGCGCAAGCACTTTGCTGCCCGGCACTTGCCGGAAGGGCTTCTGAAACCAATCAACATCGCGCAAAAGAATGTGGCCTCTCCGGAGAAGGTCTGGGGCACCTTGTTCGGCGGGATGATCAGCTACATGGTCATTCTGCTGTCCATGACGGGAGCCATGTATCCCGCCATGGATCTTGCCGCAGGCGAGAAGGAGCGCGGGACGATTGAGACGATCCTTTGCAGCCCCGTTTCGCGTGTGCATCTCGTGCTCGGGAAATTCCTCATGGTGATGACGGCATCCCTGGCCACTGTCGCCCTCTCGGCGATCTCTTTGGGGGGTTCCTTTTACGGCCTGGGAAAGTTGGCGGTAATGCAGGCGGACAAGGGTCCCTCCCTGCAGATGGCCATCAGCCTGAAGTCCATCGCCGCTGTGCTCATGCTGGTGCTGCCGCTGGCCGTGTTCTTTTCCTCTGCCTTGCTGGCCATTTCTCTCTTCGCCAAGAGCTATCGGGAGGCGCAAAGCTATTTAACTCCCCTGACGTTCGTGGTCATCATTCCGGCGGTTGTGGCGATGCTGCCGGGGACGGAGCTCAACACCAAGCTGGCACTCGTGCCCATCCTGAATACCGCGCTCGTGAGCAAGGAGATCATGACGGGCACCTACCACTGGAAATACATCGCCATGATCTTTGCGTCGTCATGCGTTTACGGGGCGGCCGCGCTGTTCATCGCGGTAAAGCTTTTCCAGCGCGAGGAAGTCCTCTTCCGGGCGTAAGCCGCCCCGCGTGCTAAAATCCTGCCCTCCATGGCCGAGCCCCTGATCGCCGTCCGCGAGCTCACGAAACATTTCCGCGCGTTCCGCCGCCGCGAGGGCCTCTGGGGCGGCATCCAGGACCTCTTCGTCCGGCGCTACCACACCGTCCGCGCCGTGGACTGCATTTCATTCGAGGTCGCGCGCGGCGACATGGTCGGCTACATCGGCCCGAACGGCGCGGGCAAATCCACCACCATCAAGATGCTCACGGGCATCCTGGTGCCCACGTCCGGCGAAGTCGTCTCCAACAGGTATGTTCCCTGGCGGCAGCGCACGGCGTACGTGAAGACCATCGGCGTCGTCTTCGGCCAGCGCACGCAGCTCTGGTGGGACATTGCCGCGATCGAGTCGTTCAAGCTGCTGCGCCGCATCTACGGCGTCTCCCAGCGCGACTTCGACGAGCGCATGGAGCTGTTCAACCAGGTGTTGGGCATCCGCGACTACCTGCACACGCCGGTGCGCAAACTTTCGCTCGGCGAGCGCATGCGCTGCGACCTGGCCGCGGCGCTGCTCCACAATCCGCCGCTGCTCTTCCTCGACGAGCCCACGATCGGGCTCGACGTTGTGGCCAAGGACCACATCCGGAAGTTCCTGCGCGCCATCAACGAGCGCTACCAGACCACGGTTCTGCTGACCACGCACGACCTGGACGACATCGAAGAACTTTGCCGGCGGATCATGATCATCGACCACGGGCGTCTGCTCTACGACGGCCCCCTCGGGCTGCTGAAGCAGAAGCTGCTGCGCACGAAAATGGTGAAGTTCGCGCTGCGCGACAGCGAGCAGGCTGCGCGCGTGCGCGCGCTCGCGCCCGAACTGGCGAGGCAGTCGCTCGAGCTCGAGCCGGTGGACGAGCTCACCTACCGCATCCGCTTCGACCGCACCTCGGTTTCGACTTCCGCGCTGATCCAGCAGATCCTTTCGGCCGTCGAGGTGCGCGACCTGCTGATCGAAGATGAGCCCATCGAGGAGATTGTGAAACGCATCTACGCCGGCGAAGCGCTGGGCGAGGTCACCGCATGAGCGCGCTCGCCGAAACCCTGGCTCCCTATTTCGAGTTCTCCCGCGTCGGCTTCGTCAATATCCTCGCCTTCCGCCTGCGCTACTACGTCGGCATCTTCACCTACCTGATCAACGTGACCGTCTATTATTTCATCTGGCGCGCCGTCTATGGCCCGGGCCAGCAACTTGCGGGCTACGACCTGCCGCAAATGCTGACGTACGTCTCGGTCGGCTGGATCATCCGCTCGTTCTACTGGAACACGATTGACCAGGAGATGGCCTACGAAGTCCTGGAAGGCAAGATCGCCACGGAGTTGATCAAGCCCGTCTCCGTGCAATGGATGTGGCTCTTCCGCGCCGCGGGCGAATCGGCCTTTCGCCTGGTGCTGCTCACCGCGCCCACAGCGCTTGTCATCGTGCTGATCTTCCCCGTGCGGCCGCCCGCGGGCGCGCTGCATTTCGTGCTGTTCCTTGCCGCGGCGGCCGGCAGCTTCCTGCTGATGGGCGCCATCAACTTCATGATCGGCACGTGCGCCATCCCGCTGAAATCCATCCTCGCGCTGATCCGCGCCAAGTATTGGCTGATCGAGCTGCTCTCCGGTCTGCTCATCCCCATCAACTTCTTCCCCGCGAAGATCGCAGCGGTGATGGCCTGGCTGCCATTCGAGCACATCGCCTACACGCCGCTGCAGATCTATCTCGGCAAGCTGACCGCGGCGGAGGCTGCGCGGTCGCTCGCGGTGCAATGGCTTTGGGTGGCGGTCTTGCTGTGGTTGGGGAACGTTTGGTGGAACCGCGCCACGCTCAAGATCACGATTCACGGAGGCTAGCGGTGAAATCTCGCGCGCGCGAGCTGCGGCGGCACATGGCCCTGCTCGGCGAATACTTCGTCCAGTACGCGAAGGTGCGTGTCAGCTACCGCGCTGATTTCTTCATCGCCCTGGCCACGAGCTTCACCGCCACCGTCTTCGCGCTCGGATTCTTGCTGGTGCTCTTTTCGAAGATCCAGCAACTCGCAAGTTGGCGCCGTGAGGAGGTCCTGTTCCTCTGGGGCTTCTCGCTGATTCCCTTCGGCCTCTTCAACGTGGTGAGCATGAACCTCTATGAGTTCGGCAATACCTACATCATGGAAGGAAAATTCGACCGCGTCCTGCTGCGCCCGGTCGGCTCTCTCTTTCAGGTGCTGTTTGAAGCCTTCCGCATCGAGTCCCTGCACGAGGTCGTGACGGGGATCGTCATCGTGGCCTGGGCCTCGCGGCGTCTCGAAATTCCCTGGACGCTGGGCAATGGACTGCTCGTGCTTTTCTTCGGCCTCTGCGGCGGAGCGATCTACGTCTCGGTGTTTCTGCTGCTCAGCACGGTGTCGTTCTGGTTCGAAGACCGCGTCGGCGTGCACCCGCCGGTGTGGAACATGATCGCTTTCGGCCGCTACCCTCTTTCGATCTACAGCGGCTTCGTCCAGTTCTTGCTGAGCTGGATCATCCCGTTCGGCTTCGCGACGTTCTACCCGAGCGTGCGGTTGCTCGCGCGCACCGAGTTCCGCAGTTACGCGCCGCTGGTGCCGGTAGTCGCAGTGGTGTTCTTGGCGCTGGCACTGTTCGTCTGGAGCCGGGGGGTGCGCCACTACTCCTCCACTGGCTCGTGAACGCTCCCAGGACCGTCGCGGTGCAGGGGCATCCCTTGGAAATCGAACGGCGGGCGGGCGACTCGGGAAACTCACGCCTGGCGGACGTGGTCCTGCCAGCTCTCCCAAGCGTTGCTGAGACGGCGGACGGTTTCGCGGAGGCGGACGGCGAGGTCGGCAATCGCCTGGAGGCGCTCCAAAGATGTGGAAGATGCCGCGTCGCCGTTCTTCTTGCGGTATTCGGCGAGCAGCAGTTCCGCATTGCCCAGGATGCCCGTGAGGGGGTTATTCACTTCGTGGCGAAGAATTTCTCCGAAATCGGCGAACGGGTCGGCCCCCCCAAGGCCGCGCGCCGATTCGCCCCCGGATTCGAACGCGGCCGCCTGCTGCGCGATTCGCGCGCGCCGCTCGAGCAGCCCCATCGCGATCGGGAGGAAGTTTCCAACGCGCGCCACAAAGTCCACCGCCCCGGAAGTGATCAGGAAGGTGAGCTCCTCCTGGCGCTCCGGCGCCGCCACAACAACGACCGGGGCCGATTCGCATAGCAACGCGGCGGCGGACTCCAACGATTCGCGCGCGAGCGCGGTCTCGTCCAGCAGGATTGCAGCGGGCGTGGCGTGCCGGAAGCCTTCGCGCGCCTGCGCCACGGACGTGGCCAGAGGCAACTGAAAATGGGCGCCGGCGGTGAGCAATTCCTGAATCAACTGCTGCGGTAACGTCCGATCCGCGCTCACAAGAAAAATAACGGGTTCGAGCGGTGTCATGGGTTCCCTCATGGCGTCCTGGAGGATCGAGACGACGCGCCATAGGCGACGCGGGCGGCGGGCAGATCGCTCAGAGCGCGCTGCACGGCCAGCTTCAGCTCCTCGATCAGAAACGGCTTGGCCAGATAGGGCAGGCCGGTGCTGTCCAGGAATTCCAGCGTGTGTGGAGCCAGCGTGTCGCCGGTGACAAAGACAATACGGTGCTGCAAGGGATTCCCGTCGCGCACCAGCGCCCCGTAGAACGTCCGGCCATCCACCACGGGCATTCGCAAATCGAGCACCAGCAGGTCGTACTCCTGGCGGCGCACCCGCTCCATGGCCTCCCGGCTGTCCACGACCGCGTCCACGCGGTGGCCCTCCTCGCGCAGCACGTCGGCGATGAGCTGCGCCACGGTGGGCTCATCTTCCACGACCAACACGCGCTGCGGCCCATGCGAGGGCGTGCCGCCCGGGGAGACCTCGGAGGGCGCTGGCAACGCGGGCGCAACTTCCTCGCTCCCTTCCGCGACCGGAAGCGCCAGGATGGGGAGCTCCACCTGAAACGTGGCGCCCTCGCCGGGCTTGCTCTCCACCGTAATCTCGCCGCCATGCTCGCGGACAATGCCGTATACGATCGAAAGGCCGAGGCCCGTGCCCACGCCGATAGGCTTCGTGGTGAAAAACGGATCGAAGATGCGCGAAGCGGTCTCCGCCGGGATGCCGGGACCGTCATCGGAAACTTCGAGCGCAAGCCGGTCTGTGCCCGCGCGCTGCGTGCGGATGCAGATGCGGCCGCGCCCGCGGCTCTGCTGCAGGGCCTGCTCGGCGTTGACCAGCAGGTTCAGCAGCACCTGCTGCATCTGGCTGGCATCGGCCAGGGTGGGCGGCAGGTTCGGATCGAGCACGAGCTCCACGGCGATGTTCTCCACCTTCAGCTCGTAGCTGCGCAGGGCCACGGTGCGCTCGACGATCTCGTTCAGGCTCACGGCGCGGCGCTCGGGCTTGGTGTCGCGCGTGAACAGCAGCAGGTTTTTCACGATGCGCGAGGCGCGATCGGCCTCCTGGTAGATCTTGCGCGCGTCATCGCCGGGCTCGGAGGCGAGCCGGCGGCCCAGCAGGAGTTGCGCGTAACCCATGATGCTGGTGAGCGGGTTGTTCAGCTCATGCGCGATCCCGGAGACGAGCTGGCCGATCGCAGCCATCTTCTCCGTGCGCAGCAATTTCGAATGCATCAGCCGCTGCCCGCTGATGTCGCGGTAGATCTCGAGCCAGCCCCGGAACCCTCCACCTGCGTCGCGCACTGCGCGCACCTGCCGCTCAATCATCTTGCGGGTGGGTCGGACGAATTCGAGTTCCTCCCAGCCGGCCTCTTCCCGACGGCGGAACAGCTCCTCCGAGCGTTCCACAAACGCTTGCGGATTGCGGAAATGATTGGCCATCATCTTGACCACGGCCTGCCGGGCCGCTCGCGGGGCAATGCGTTCCCCATTCAGGCCCAACAATTGCGCCAGGCGCTCGTTGGCAAAGCGGACGCGCCCTTCGGCGTCATACAGCACCACGCCGCTCTCGACCGCTTCGAGCACCGCGCGCAACTCCGCCTCCGGCGCGCCGGTCTCACGGTTTCCTGCATCGTGCTCGGGCCGGGACTCTCGCTCGAGCGCCAGGGCAGCCAGCGCGGCATACGCCTGCAACGCTTCGAGGCCGGCATTGCGCTCCTCACCCGCGGAGAACCCCGCCAATAAAACGCCGAGGCTTCTTCCGCCAGCCACCAAGGGAACCGCAACCACGCGCACCAGATGCGCGGCAGTAGAACCGTCCGCAGTTCGGTTGCTCGCGCGTCCGAATTCGGAGACGACCAGCCGCATCTCGTCCATCGCCGTGCGGCACGCCTCCGCAACCGTCTTCCCGTGGGCCCAGACCTCCCATGGCTCCGGTCCCTGGAGCGCCTCGAAGCCCAGCGGCGTCGCGTCACGGCGGCCAAAGGCCACAAACCCTGCGCCCGTATAACGCCACGCTTCCGCGGCTATCCGTTCCAGAATGCTCCCGGAGGAAGTCTGCAGCAGGATTTCGCGGAGTAGGGCGCCGCGCGCGGCCAGATCCTCTTCCCGGCGCATGCGCAGATCCTCCTCGCGCCGCGCCATTACGGCGAGCGCAAGCTCATTTCCCAGATCGCCCAGCAGCCCTGTCGGAACCGGCGGCTGGAGGGAGTGGTATGCGGCCATGGCCAGGCCCAGCACGCGGGAGCCTGCCCGCAGAGGCATCCATGCAGCGCGCCGCATCCCCAGCAGAGGACCAATCATCGGAACCAACGGACTCTTCTCCAAGTCCATCACGAGGGGTTCCTGCCTTACAAGCAAGTCTCCGAAGAAGCCGGCCGAAACGTCCAGGCGCTCCCAGCCCTCCGGTTGCGGTTCATCGGACGAACCAGCCACGGACCCGGAAAACACTCGCGAAGCACCGGAGCCAGCCACCCACACCGCGGCGCGGTCCGCACCGACCGCTTGCATCAGGGTTCGGGTGCCAAACTCAACGAGAGATGGAAGGGAGGATTCGCGCAGTGCAGCGCGAGTGATTTCGCCGCGTACGGTGGGCGCCACCCCAGTCTTTCGCCGGAAGGGAAGCCAGCCCGCGCCGGGCATCGGAGTGCCTACCAACGGGTCTGCAGAATCAGGTAGCTGAACAGCAGCGCCATCCCCACAGTGGCAACCACTTCAACGGCTTGCCTGATAGCCCGATACCGAAACATGGATCGTCGGAGATACACGGTCACGCTCCGGCGAACACCCTGCACTGGCACTTCCAATGCGCGAGCTGCGGCAAGTCTCAATAGATCAAGCAAGTAAGGACATGGGTTGAGGAATTACGGGGCGCGCGTTTCCCACTCCGATACTCATCAATCCAGACCTTCCCAATCTTGCATGGCCAAGGCGAATTGAGTTAGGCGGGGTATCTGCCGCGAAGGAACTTTGTTGCCGCGCATGGCTGCGCTTGCCACGCGCGGGACTCGTTCAGGCCGTGTGCTGGTCCCTCTCGTACTGTTTCAGTTTGCGATAGAGCGTGGTCTTGCCGATTCCAAGGAACCGCGCGGCGGCCAGCTTGTCGCCTCCGGTTTCGCGCAGGGCGCGAAAGATAGCCCGGCGCTCCAGTTCTTCGAGCGGCACCAGTTCATCTTTTTCTGGCAGGCCCTGCGCCGAGGCGTATTGGAGGTTCGAAGGCAGGTCCCCGAGGTGCAGGATCGGCCCAGAGCCCAGCGCCACGGCCCGCTCGATGGCGTTTTCGAGTTCGCGCACGTTGCCCGGCCAGTCGTAGGCCATCAGTTGCCGCATGGCGTCCTCGGAGATCGTGCGCGTCGGACGGTCGGGGGCTGAGAATTTCTCGAGAAACGCGTTCACCAGCAGAGGAATGTCCACTTTGCGCTCGCGGAGCGGCGGGAGCTTGATCTGCACCACGTTCAGCCGGTAGTACAGGTCCTGACGGAAGGTTCCGCCGCGGATTGCCGACTCGAGGTCGCGGTTCGTGGCCGAGATCACCCGCACGTTGATGGCGACGCGATCGGTCGAGCCCACCGGCTTGATTTCCTTCTCCTGCAGCGCGCGGAGCAGCTTGGCCTGCAAGTCTACCGGCAGATCGCCGATTTCATCGAGAAACAGCGTGCCGCCTTCGGCTGCTTCGAGCAGTCCCTGCTTCGATTTTTCCGCGCCGGTAAAGGCGCCGCGCACATGGCCGAACAGCTCCGATTCAATCAGCGTGGGCACCAGCGCGGAGCAATCCACGGGCGCAAACGGCCGTTCGCGTCGCGGGCCCAGGAAATGGACTGAGCGCGCGACCAGCTCCTTTCCCGTTCCGCTCTCGCCCAGGATCAGCACCGGGTAGCCGTGCTGGCTGACCTTCTCGATCACCTTGTAGACCCGCTGCATTTTCATGGACGCGCCCACGAGCCCGCCGAAACCGGGCCGCGTACGCAATTGCTCGCGCAGCACGCGGTTTTCCTGGTTTAGCTCGATGCCCCGCACCACACGCTCGAGCTTGGTGCGAAGCTCCTCCACGTGGAACGGCTTCGTCACGTAGTCCACCGCGCCGAGCCTCGTGGCTTCAACCGCGCTGTCGATCGTGCCGTACTGCGTCAGAACCATCACAGCAACTTGCGGGTAGGCGGCACGAATGCGCTTCAGCAACTCGATCCCCCCCAGTTGCGGCACCTTCAGGTCGGTGAGGACGATGTCCATCGGGGCCTGGTCGAGCGCCTCGAGCGCCTGCTCCGTAGTGGATACCGCGTGCACAAGAAAGCCGGCGCGGCCCACCACTTCGCTGCAAAGCTGGCGCGCGCATGCCTCGTCGTCCACGACCAGCACGCTAATGGAAGCTCTAATCTCTGACGGCTGTTCCATGTCTGTTTCAGGTTTCATGGATTCCCCCCACGAGCCATTTCCTACGCATGGCCAGTGCCAGATTCGGAATCCGACCACAAGTTCCAACCAGAACGGAACTTAGGCGCTTTTCGAATACGTTCCAGGGGCACCAATTCTAATTCCATATTGGGAAACTATTCAAGCGATATAGTAACTACAGGAGGATATAACTTGTGTTTCTATGAGGATGCCGAAATGGGATAGGTCTTGGAACCCAAGTGGGAATGAGTGGGCCCGGCGACGCTAGCGCCGCCGAGCCCAGGACTCAGTTTCAGCCTTTCACCGGAATGGTGACTGGCTGCCTCAACTTGAATGTAAGCGGCGTTTCTGCGGGAACCTTGACATCCTTTTTGCCGGTGACGGCTGCTCCGGCCGTGCCCGCACCCGCCCCTGCTGCCGCGCCGATCGCTGCACCCTTACCCCCGCCGGCGATGCCACCGACGATCGCGCCCAACCCGGCGCCGCCGCCGATCAGCGCGATGTTGCGGTTCTTATGGCTTGAGCCGGCTCGGGTGATTGAGCTGGTCTCGATGTCATAACTCTTGCCGTCGACCTCGACCGAGCGCAGGGCAATGCTCAGCCGGCCGGGATTCTGCAAGCGCCCCGACTTCCGCGCCTCGACCACGCGGCCGCGCACGCGAGCGCCCTTGGGGATGACGGTCTTCCCGCCGATGACGATAGGCGCCGCGATGCTGGCGTCGAATTCATCGCCGCTGCTGTTTTGCTCGCTCGACAGCGTCTGGTCAATCGTTACGCTGATGGCCGTTCCTTCCGGCACCACAACGGGCTTGGTGCTCTCGAACACCTTGCTCAGGATGCCGGGAGACTTCGCCGGCTGGTTGGCCGCCGGCTCAGAATTCGGCGTCGAGGAACAGCCCGCGAACGCAAGGGCGAACGCGAGCATGGCTACCAGTGGAATTGAGATCTTCGACTTCGACATGCTACACCTCCAATTCATTCCCGCCAGTCAGAGTCGCACGGGCGCTGCCAAAGACATTCTACCCTAAGCCTCTTGCATTCCGTGAGATGCCTGACATGCGGTCTGTGCTGCCGTGTAAGATTTACACCGAAACAGGATATGGTCACGGGCCTTGGCTCTTCGACCGCGACTCCGCTGCCGCGGCGGCTAGTTCAACGGCGTAAAGCCCCTCGGTGGCCGAGGCTGCATACACAGTGAATGTGGCTTCCTCGGTCGCAACGACAGGAAAGAATCCTTCGGCGAGCGTCCCCTCGATGCGGGCCCAGGTGCGTCCGCGATCATGGGAAATGTAGAGCCCCCCGGTTTGCATCGATGCGAGAAAAATAGAGCCCACGAGCGCAATGTCCTGAATGGGAACCTCAGGCAGCCCGGACGCGGCCTGCTGCCAGTGCGCGCCGCTGTCGCGGGAAATATACAGGCCGTTGCGCGCGGGCGCAACCATTGTTTCGCCGTTCGGTGTATCCGGCGGAACATCCAGCCGCAGCGCGCCGCCGGCCTCGAGCGGCAGATCGTGCCAGCTCCACGTCTTTCCGGCGTCGTGGGAAAAAACCAGGCCGCGCAGCGAGACCACCCAGAGGTCGCGTCCCGAGGGCGAAGCGCGCACGGCGCGCACCGGAAGCGTCGTCATCGGGCCCACCGGGAAAACACTCCAGGTCACGCCGCCGTCGGTCGAAGCGAGCAGTCCTCCGTCGGTGGCGGCGAACCGGATGTCGCGACTAAAGGCCATGTCATTGATGAGCCGCGTGAGCGGGGCTTTCGCCACGGCAACGGCGGACGGCGGGAGCGCCTGCGGCGCGGGACGCTTTGCCGCGGCACGGCGTTCGCCGGTCTTGCGCGCGGCCTGCTGCTGGTTCACTGCGGCCTCGCCCACAACACTGCCTGCGCGTACCCACGCGCTCTTCTGTCCGTCGTAACGCATCAGCCCGCCATCGGCGAGCGCAGCCCACCAGCCATCCGGCGACGCGTACACGCGGCGCAGGCTCTGCGTGCGCAGCCCTGGACCGAGTGGAGCCCAGTTGCGGCCGCCGTCCTCCGTGGCCAGGATCGGTTCGGGCGCATTGGCGAGCACAGCGAGCACGCGCTGAGGCCGTTCGCGGTCGAGCGCCAGAGACACGATCTGCCGGTGAAAGAATCCTTCGTTGGCCGCGCGAAAATGCAGCCCGCCATCGTCGCTCAGGAGCGCGCCGAGCTTTTCCGTCCCCATCACCACATGGTTCGGCGAATCGCCACCCAGCACGAGAGACGTCACCACCCAATCCTTCGGCGTCGTTCGCTGCCAGGCAGCGCCGGCGTTCGTGGATTTCCAGAGGCCTTCGGTCGTCGCCGCGTACACCAGGGCCGGGCGCTTGGGGTCCTGCAGAATCACGTGCGTGCGGCGCGCGGAGAAAGGAATTCCCTGGATCTTCTTCCAGGTGGCGGCGCCGTCTTCGCTGCGGTAAATTCCCGAACAGGCGCTGGCGTACACGCGCCGGGGATTCGCGTGGTCCACGAGGATGCTCATCACATCCGAGTCGTCAATCATGCCCTCGTGAATCGGGAGCCAGCGGCGGCCGCCGTCGGTGGTTTTCCACGGGAGATGGAATGTGCCGACGTAAATCACGTCGGGATTGTGTGGATCGATAGCCACCGAGTCGAGGTTGCGGATCTCCTCGTGGCCTTCCGGCGAGATGCGCTCCCAGGTGCGCCCCGCGTCGCGGCTGCGAAAAACGCCGTCGAGTGTGCCCGCGACGAGCACTTCGGGATTCGAGGGCGCCTGCACGAGCGCGCGCACGGCTTTGCCGGCAAGGCCCGCGGCGGACCATGTGGCTCCTCCATCTGCGCTGCGGAACACGCCGCCGCCCGCCGCGACGTCCTGCGTCCACGTGGACGCGTAGAGGATGTGCGCGTCGCGCGGGTCCACCAGAATCGCCGTGACCACGGCATCGAGCCGCGGGCCGGCGCGTCCGAGCAACTGCCAGTGTTCCCCGGCGTCGCGCGAGCCGAAGAGGTGCCCGTCGGAAGTGCCCAGATAGATGCGGCGCGGATCGTTGGGGTCCACGGCCAGCGAACGCACGTCGCCGCCCGGCGGACCCATCGGCCGCCAGGTTTGTCCTGCGGCGGGGAGCGCCGTGGCGAGCAGGATCACGAAGGCAAGACGCGGGCGCATGATTCGTAGGAATTCATTCTAGTGGCGCGGGGCCGCGCAGGCAATCGGCGGGCGGGGCCTTTACCCCGAAAACAGAACGGGCTCCGTGCGTGGGATCACCCCTGCACGGAGCCCGCGGAGTTGGGTTGGTTCAGTAGGTTGCGCCCTCCGGCACGAAGATGACGTCGATGCGGCGGTTTGCCTTGTCCGCACCCTTCTGGCCGGTGGCGGTGCGCACGGTGGCGCGCGATTGGTCGATGCCCTTCTCACCCAGATACTTCACGGTGTTGTCTCCGCGCTGCTGCGCGAGCTTCGCCGCTTTGGGCTCGGCCGGGTCGGCGTAACCGACAATTACCACCGTGGCGCGCGGCTCGTTCTTCAAGCGCAGGGCCACATCGTCCAGGATGCGCTTGCAGACGTTGTCCACGCGGCCGCTTCCGGTGCGGAAGTTGCACTCGTTGATCTTGCTCGCCTGCGGCGGCGGAGGCGGCGCCTGCACGTCCACCGAGGTCGAGCAGTCCGCTGCCGCGCCACGCCCGTCATCCACACGGCCGGTCACCGTGTAGCGGCCCGCGCTCAGCCCGGTGGTATCGAGCTGTACGGACGCTCCCGAACCGACAATCTGGCCGCCGTTCGCGCGCCAACTGTAGGTGAGCGGATCGCCATCCGGATCGCTGGCCACGGCGTTGATGCGTACGCGCTCGCCGATCAGCACGGAGCTGCGCTCGGCCGAGCAGGTCATCGTCGGCGGACGGTTGGGCTTCGGCTCGACTTTGACGTCCACGCCGCAACTGGCCGTGCCGCCGCGCCCGTCGTCCACGCGCGCGTTGATGGTATACGTGCCCGCCGCAGTGCCGGCGGAATTCCAGCGTACTTCAGTGCCGCTCCCGTCCACGCGCCCGCCGGTTGCCGTCCAGTTGTACGTCAGCGGATCGCCATCCGGGTCGCTCGCTTGCACGCGGACCGTAACCACATCGCCGGAGCCGGTGTAGACCGAGCTTTTCTCCGCGGAGCAGGAGGCCACGGGAGAACGGTTCGGCGGCGGCGCGTTTTCCGGCCACGAGGCAACGCCGAGCTTGATCACGAAGCCGTGGCGATCATCCTTGTCGCGCAGGTTGAGCATGTAGCGGTAGCCGATGTCCAGGGCCACGCTCCTCCATGGATACAACCGCGCGCCCCAGACGCCATCCACCGGGTCGCGCGCGCCAAACGTCGTATTCGGCGTCGCCGTCCCATTGAAGACGATGCCCGTGAATTCAGCCATCGGCTGGATGCGGTGCTCCGGGAACAACAGGATCCCGGCGCCGGTAATGAACTGGTCCGCCTGGTTCAGCAGATGCTTGCCGCCCGAGCGCGGATCCCGCGTGAAGCGGTAGCCCCAGTTGCCCGTCAGTGTCGCGAAATGGCCAAACGTCCGGCTGAGAGCGATGTTGAACGCGTAGTTGAACTGGCCGCTCTGCGTGCCGTTGTCGAGCAGGTCAAGCAAGAAGGTCCGCGTCGGGAAGATGAAATCGTTGCGGACGGAGAGACTCACGGGATGCCCGCGCCGCTGCGAAAGCACGCCGACCTTAAAGCCCACAACCAATTCGCCCACACCTCCGTCGTTCTGGAAGGCGAAGGGATAGTCCTCGGCGTAGCCCGGCCGCGTTCCCGGCACGTTCGTCAGGCTGCGGTAAATCGTCGGGTTCACCGCGTTTGGGAACGGCGGATTGCTGAGGGCGGAGTTCAAGCTCAACTCGCCCGGTGCACCGAGATGGACATGACGGTAAGGATCGAACTGCACGTAGAGCGTCAGCCAATCCCTGATCCCGACGCCGAAGTTCCAACCAAGATTCAGCACGGAAATGCTGCCGGGCTGCCGCTCGAACTTGTTCACCCCCGCGGAAAATGAAAATCCCTTGGCGGGCAGAGTGTCACCCGTCTCGACGGTGAAGAAACCGAGCGCGCCATTCGTGGCTGGCATGGGGATCCACTTCGGCGCTTCAGCGGAAGCCTTGACCGAGGACTTGGCCGCCTTCTTATGCTTTTGCGGCTCGGGCGCAGGCTTCGCGACCGCCGGCGTGGCGGGCGTCTCCGCGCTGGCCGGGTCAGACTTCTTCTCCTTCGCTTTCGGCTTTGCAGAATCTCCGGCAAAGCTCGAAGAGGCGAACAAGATGCTCATCGCCAGCACAGCGCAAACCCGGAACGCGCGTGTCATCGTGCCCTCCCGAAACTGATCAGTCTTCGCCTGTCCTGCTTCCGCACTTTCGGCACAGGCCCACACAATTAGCTGGGAATGATAACCCATAAGATGTTCGGAGCCTCCGAGAATCGTCCGCCACCACGCAAGCCCAATGCCCCGCGGGGCATTGGGTTCAAACACCCGCCCGATTATAAAGCAGAGGGTCTCGGGCGCCAGGAAAATTACCGCCTTTTTCTCTCAAAGTAAAGCAGCAAGAGGGTCTCTTTTCTCCGAGCAGCCCGGTCCTTGCGGGCAGGTCAGGGACCGCCCTCTGCTCTGCGCAGAACCGCGAGGCAAATCGAGGTCCGGCCTGAGGCCACCCACCAGCGTCGGCCGCCATCTGAGCTAGAGAACGGAAGAGGCCGCGCCCGCGCGTGTGCGAGCCGGCACGAAGCAAAGGCCGCCCCGCGGCCGAAGGAGACCCATGGATCGTCCGGCGAAATCATCCGGCAAACAGAGTCGCCCGGCGAAATTGGCCGTGGCAATGTGGATCACGGCGGCGCTGGCCGCGAATCCCCTTCTCGCGCAGCAGAGTTCCTCTGCGCAAGGCTCGCCATCCGCTTCCAGCACGGCGAGTCCCACCGTGCCCAACGGCACGCGCTTCCTGGTGCGGCTGAACGACGAGCTCAGCACAAGGAAAAGCAAAGTGAACAAGAAGTTCAAGGCCACGACGCTCGAGCCGCTCCAGACGGCCGATGGAACGCTTCTGCCTCCGGGCGCCGAGATCCGCGGCCACGTCAGCCGGGTCGAGCCCGCCAGCCTGACCGGGCGCGCGCGACTGTGGCTGACATTTGACGAAATCAAAACGCCGGGTGGCAAGCTGCCGCTGGTCGCCGATGTGATCAGCGTCCCCGGCGATCACAGCGTGCGCCAGGGCGACAGCAAAGAAGGCGAAATCGAAGCGCGCACCAGCCGGGGCACGCGCGAACTCGAAGCCGCCGCCGCAGGCGCCGCTATCGGTGCCGTGGCCGGAGCCGCGGCCAAGGGAGGCAAGGGCGCTGGCTTGGGCGCCGCCATCGGCGGAGCCGCGGGCTTCTTGATTGCCTCCGGCATGGGCCAGGAACTCGATCTCCCCAAAGGCACAAAGCTCGAACTCGAATTGGAGCGCCCGCTCTATCTGGCCAAGTATTGAAATAGTAGACGAACTGAACCTCTCTCCCGCTGGTACAGGCGTTCTCTCTCCAATCCTGCCGCGCGGCCGGGGCCTTTCGCCTTGACAACCCATCTTGGCGCAGAGCAGAATCCGCTCCGCCGCTGCGGCTACGCGTGGTGGAGCCGATTGGGGGAATGGCAATGAAGACACTCTGCAGGACTGCCAGCGTTGTGACCATTGCCGGACTGATTTTTGTGGTCGCGCCGCTGCACGCCCAAACCGCCACCACCACAGTGGCCGCAGGGACGCTCCCCCTTGCCGCGGCGGTGAACCCGGTGACGAACAAGATTTACGTGCCCAATTTCAACAGCAACAACGTGACGGTGATTGACGGGGCCACGAACGCAACCACGACCGTGGCCGCGGGCACGCAACCAATTTCCGTGGCCGTGAACCCGGTGACAAACAAGATTTACGTGGCCAATAATGGCAGCGCGAATGTGACGGTGATTGACGGGGCCACGAACGCAACCACGACCGTGGCCGCGGGCACGCAACCAATTTCCGTGGCCGTGAACCCGGTGACAAACAAGATTTACG
>JBGQHO010000022.1:0-53356 GCA_041497955.1 Terriglobia bacterium
GGCATCTTCGCTGGTGAAGAGCAACTGCTGCAATTCGCGCTCGATGCCCAGCGCTTCCGCAAACGGAATCTCCGAGCCGGTAACCACGGCGCGCTTGATGCGGCCCACGGCGCGCGAAGCCTTGTTCGGCGGGCAGAACTGCTTCGCGTAAGCCATCACGTCGTCCCAGAACGTGTCGCGGTCGTAGATGTAGTGGACCAAGCCGAACTCGAGCGCCTCTTCAAAGCTGAACGTGCGGCCGGTGACCATCAGTTCGAGCGCCCGCGCGCGGCCCACGACGCGCGAGAGCCGCTGCGTCCCGCCGGTGCCCGGCAGCACGCCGAGGTTCACTTCGGGCAGGCCGATCTTGCCGGCTTCTTCTTTGGCGATGCGGATGTCGCAGGCCAGCGCAATTTCCAGCCCGCCGCCGACCGTGTGTCCGTTGAGCGCGGCGATGACGAGCTTCGGTGTCTGCTCGAAGCGCGAGAGCGTCTCATTGGCGTGCAGGCAGAAATAGTATTTGAACTGCGGGTCGGCCTTCGTCAGCATGGAAATGTTCGCGCCCGCGGAGAAAAATTTCTCGCCCGCGCCGCGCAGCACGATCACGTAGGCCTTTTCGTCCATGCGCGCGCGGAGAATGGCGTCGTCGAGCTGCTGCATCATCTCGTAGGTGTAGGTATTCGCCGGCGGGTCGTTCATTTCGACGATCGCAACGCCCTCGTCCACCCGGTAGTTCACCAGTTCCTTTTGTCCGACTGCCTGCGTGGTCGCCATCGCTTGCCTCCGTTCGGAGAAATGAATTCGGAATCCTAGCCCGCGGCGCGGGCCGATTCGGAAGGCGCCCGCCGGCCGATCGCCACCGGCCGCAGCCCGCGGCCCGCATGTCCATTGGCCACGCCCTCGAGAAAAATGTTCGCCAGAGTCTCCGCCAGATGCTCGGCCCGGGGATCGACGCGGGGGTTGTGCCACTTGTAGACCCAGTTCATCATGCCGAACAGGCTCAGCACGGCCACGCGCGGGTTCACGCGCCGCACGCGCCCCGCACGCCGCATCTCGTCAAACATGCGCCGCGCCATCTCGTAATAGCGTCGCTTGATCTCCGCCACTTCGCGCCGGTAGGGGTCCTCGAGAAACTCCTCTTCGCGCGCCAGAACCTTCATCTCCATGGGGTGGCGCAGGAAATATTCCACGTGGTTCGTCACCAGGATGCGGAGCCTCTCCTCGGGATTGGCCACACCTGCCAGGCGGCGTTCGAGGCGCTTCAGGATGCTCTTAAATGCATGTATTTGAATGAGATAGAGGAGCTTCTGCTTGCTCTCAAAATAGTAGTAGAGCCCGGAAAGCGAAACGCCGGTAGCGCGGCTGATGTCGCGGATCGAAGCGCCCTCGTAGCCCTTTTCAGAAAACACGCGGGTAGCGTGGCGCAGGATATGGCGCAGCTTGGCCTGGGCGTCGTGGTGGTTGTTCGGCGCAGTTTTAGGCACGGCGATTCGAGTCGAACGTTCGTTCGAAAAATACCGCCTTCCGGCACGCTTGTCAAGAGTCCAGAGGAGCCGCTCCCCTGCCCCGGCTGAGATCCCTGCATCTTTTCGCGGCGGAGCGCGTCCAATCAAGCGCCGCAATTTGCGGCGAGGCCTGTGCGAATCGCAGTATACTATTTGCCTGGGCGCTCCCGGGCGCCCGGATTCCCAGCAGGGAGACGCAGAGCCCTCGTGGCCGCTTCGAAGCCCAACTCGATCGCCTCCACCATCGTGCGCGAGGACGAAGGCGCGCTGGTGGCGGCAGCGAAGGCCGGCAACGCAAAGGCCTTCGAGGAGCTGGTGAACCGCTACGAACACAAAATCTTTCGCCTGGCGCAGAACATCACCCAGAATCGCGAAGACGCCGAAGACGTGATGCAGGAAGCCTTCCTGAAATCCTTCTCGAACTTGGACAGGTTCCAGGGCGACTCGCGCTTCTACACCTGGCTGGTGCGCATTGCCGTGAACGAAGCGCTGATGAAGCTGCGCAAGCGCCGCCCGAACCAGGTCTCGCTCGACGAGCCGGTGGGAACCGAAGAAGACTCCATGCCGCGCGAGATCGAGGACTGGGGTCCGTCGCCCGAGCAGCGCTACGCCCAGACGCAGTTGCAGGAAATCCTCTCGGGCGCCATCGCGGAGCTCGATCCGGCGTTCCGCATCGTGTTCCTGCTGCGCGACGTCGAAGAACTTTCCACCGAAGAAACCGCCGAGCTGCTGGGGCTTTCCGTTCCCGCGGTGAAATCGCGACTGCTGCGCGCGCGCCTGCGGCTGCGGCAGAGACTGAGCAAATCTTTTAAAGGGAGTGCAACGAATTGAACTGTCGAGGAGTCATCCAAGAACTTTCCGGCTATCTGGACGGCGAGCTGGATGCCGAAGCCAGGGCGGATCTGGAGCGTCACCTGGGGCGCTGCGAAGACTGCCGCCTCGTCGTGGACACGACGCGCAAGACCATCCAGATTTTCTGCAACTCGCAGCCCGTGCCCCTGCCGGGCGACATTCGCCAGCGGCTGCACCAGGCGCTCGAGAAGCGCCTGCGCCCGCGCGCCAACTAGCCTGCGTCACGACCCGCGCTTGCGTTCGGCTTCCCACAGCGAAATCTGTTCCCCTACCCCGCGCTTTGCGGCAAGCTCATAAACGCGCGCGGCCACAGCAATATCCCAGATCGCAATCCCATTCGATTTGAAGAGCGTGATCTCCGACGCGTCCCCGCGGCCGGGGCGCTTGCCGGCAACGATGTCGCCAAGCTCGCCCACGCTCGCCCACTTTTCTGGATCGTTCGCGAACGCCTGGATCAGGTCGCCAGCTTCGTATTTCGATTGCTCCAACGAGTCCACCGCGATCCTTGCGGCGCGGGCAACGGCTTCGTCGTCGAGCTCGCGCTTCTGCGGGAAGTTCGCACCAATGGCGTTTACATGCGTGCCCGGCGCAAGCCACGCGCCGTGTACGACGGGCCGCTGAGCCGTCGTCGCGGCGACCACGATATCGGCTGCGCGCACAGCTTCTTCCGCCGAAGCAGCCGCTTCGACCGGCACCGCGAGCCGCGCGCTCATTTCCTTGCAGAATGCGGCGCGGCGCTCGGGATCGCGCCCGAACGCGCGGATGCGCTCGATCTTTCGCACCGCGCAAATCGCCTCAAGCTGCGTGCGCGCTTGCAAGCCAGTGCCGATGATGCCGGCGCTGTGCGCGTTGACGCGGGCCATGTATTTCGTGGCTACGCCGCTGGCCGCGCCGGTGCGCATCTGGCCGAGATAGTCGGCTTCAACTAAGGCGGCCAGCTCGCCCGTCTCCACGCCATAGAGCAGGACGACAAACCGCAGCGTTTCTTGCACCCAGGTGTAGACCTTCAGACCCATGTAGCCGCTCGCGGGGTCGGCGGCCGCCATGTAGTGCAGAAACGCTTTCCCGGGGACTTCAATCCGCCGCCGCGGATGCAGGATGGCCTGGCCTGCTGCAAGCCGCCGCAGCGATTCTTCAACGGCGTCAAGCGTCAGCGGCATGGTCAACAGTTTACGGACATCGCTTTCGTGGAGGAGCAGTGTCATGGCGCGAAAGGTTGGCACAGGCGCAATGCGTTTGCAACGCGCTAGAAGTTGACGCGGAAGCGGAGAACGCGGCCGCCGGGGTCAAGCAGGAGCAACTCCCCGCGCGCGCCGATCGCCAAACCGCGCGGCGAGGGATCATCGCCCGGAATACGCGCGCCCAGATCCTCACCTCGTTCGTATTGCCCCTCCACGGTCCAGATGTTCAGCCGATGGGCGTTCGGATCGGCGGCAAAGACGTGCTTCGCCGACACGGCAATGGGCCCAAGCGTGGCGCGCACCTCTGGCGGGAGGCCGAACGCTGCGACGAAGTTGCCGTCCCGGTCAAATTTCACAACCCGCGCATGATCCGTATCGCTCACGTAGAGGAAGCCATCCGCCCCGATCGCCAGGTCCGAGGGCGCACCCAAGCGAGCGTCGCCCGCTTCGCGGTCGCCCCACGTCTTGACAAGCCGGCCGCGCGGATCAAATCGTTGCACGCGGGTGCGCTGCGCATCCGCCACGAAGATGTTGCCGTCGTCGTCCACCGCTACTCGCAAAGGGCTCTTGAGCTTGCTCGGCTGCGCGCTGCGAATCTGGTGGAGGTGCTCCCCCTCTGGAATGAAAATGGCGATCATGCCGCGCGCAGGGTCTGCGACATAAATGGCCCCGCCCCGGTCCACCGCAATCCCGTCCGGAAAGCTCACCCAGTTGTCCTGGAAAGAAAGCAGTGGCCTGCCAGAGCCGTCAAATTTGTGGATGAACTTGCTGCCGCGGTCGGCGATATAGACCTGCCCCACAGAGTCTACGGCGATGGCCACAGGCTCTTTGAGTTGGCCGGGGCCGTCGCCATGAACGCCCCATTCGCCCAGGTACTCGAGCGGAGGCAAGGGAGGTTTGGGCGGCTCCTGCGGCGCGACGCGGGAGCAAGCAGCCGCCAGCAGCGCACACACAAGCAGCAGGAACACTGGGCTAGAACGCACGCGCATTTCTGCCAGATTCTAATCCACTTCGGAAGTCAGCTCCGTTGAACTGCGAAGCGTACCATGCCGCAAGGCGCGCTCCTTCATCAAGGCGAAGAAGACGGGTACGAGAATGAGAACATGGACGGTTGAAGTGATCATGCCGCCGACGATGGGTGCCGCGATGGGCTTCATCACATCGGACCCAATGCCAGATTCCCAGAGAATCGGCACAAGACTGGCCAGCACTGCCGATACCGTCATGAGTTTCGGGCGGAGGCGTTGGACGGCGCCTTCGATTGTGGCGGCCTCGACATCTTCGTGCTTGAGTGGGAGACCTGTCGCGAGGCGCCGGTCGAGTGCTTCATGCAAATAGACGACCATGACCACGCCCGTCTCCACGGCGATGCCAAAGAGCGCGATGTAACCCACCCAGACAGCCACGCTGAAGTTGTAGCCAAGCCACCATTGAAGGATGAGGCCGCCCGTCATGGCGTACAGAGTCGGGAAAATCAGCACGGCAGCTTCGGTCACCGAATGAAAAACCATATAGAGCAGGACGAGAATCACGAAAAACACGACGGGCAAGATGATTTTCAGCCGCTCCTTGGCGCGAAGCTCGAATTCGTACTCGCCGGACCATTTGAAGTTGTAGCCGGGCGGAAGCTTGAGTTTTCCCCGGAGCAACCGGTCGGCTTGCGCAACGAACCCGCCGTAGTCCTTCGTCTTCAAGTCGAGATAAACGTATCCGGTAAGCCGCGCCTCCTCGTCGCGGATGAAAGCCGGTCCGCGGGAGAAGGAAATATTCGCGACCTCGCTGATGGGAATCTGTGCGCCCGAAGGCGTGGCGATGACCACGCGGCGCAATTGCTCGAGGTCATCCCGGAAATCGCGGGCGTAGCGCACATTAATCGGGTAGCGTTCCCGGCCTTCGACGTTCTGGGCGATGTTCTCTCCGCCGATGCCCGACGTCACGACTCGCTGCACATCCATGACCGTCAAGCCATAGCGAGCCGCCTCGGCGCGCCGCACCTCGACATTTACATAAAAGCCTTCTGCGACGCGTTCGGCAAAGATCGAGCGGGCCGCCGGCAGTGCCGAGAGGATCTGCTGGACCTGTGCTCCCACCTGTTGGATGCCGTCCAGGGTTGGCCCCTGAATCTTCAGACCTACCGGAGTCTTAATGCCGGTGAGCTGCATGTCGAGCCGGCTCTCGACAGGCATGGTCCAGGTGTTCGTGAGGCCGGGAAATTGCAGCTTCTCGTCCATTTCGCGGATCAGGTTTTCGTAGGTCATGCCCGAGCGCCATTGCTCGCGCGGCTTGAGCATGATGGTCGTATCGTACATGGCAAGATCGGCGTTGTCGGTGGGGCTGTCGGAACGGCCAACTGCTCCGAAGACGCTTTCGACCTCAGGAAAAGACTTGATGATGCGGTCCTGTTTTTGGAGCAACGTCGATGCCTGTGTGATGGAGATGCCGGGAAGAGCGGTCGGCATGTACAGCGATGAGCCTTCGAACAAAGGCGGCATGAACTGGCTGCCGATCCGCAGCGCCAGCGGCGCGGTCACAACGAGAAACACCAGATTGAGCAGCAAGGTGGTTTTTCGATAGCGCAAACATAGCCGCAGGACAGGCAAATAGAGAGCTTGGGTGAGACGGGAGACGGGGTTCTCTGACTCGGGCCGGAGCCGTCCCCGGATGAAAAGCAACATCAGCACCGGTACCAGCGTGATGGCCAGCACGGACGAAAAGGCCACCGCCAGGGTTTTCGTCCACGCCAGTGGACGGAACATCCGGCCCTCCTGCGCCTCCAGCAGGAAGACGGGCAGAAAGGAAACCACGATGATAACGAGAGAAAAGAATAGCGCCGGCCCAACCTGCTTGGCCGCATCCAGCAGTATCCTGCGGCGCTCTTTCGCCGACACATCCGCGTTTCGCTCCGCGAGATGCCGGTAGCCGTTTTCCACCATGACAATGGCCGCGTCCACGAGGACGCCAATGGCCAAGGCCAGGCCGCCCAGCGACATGATGTTTGAGCTGACGTGCAGGTAGTACATCGGAATGAAACACGCAACAACGGCAATGGGGAGGGTCAGAATCGGAATCAAGGCCGACCGGAAGTGAAACAGAAAGACGATGATCACCAGGCTGACGATAATGGCTTCTTCCAGCAGATCGCGCTGCAGCGTCTCGATGGATGCCTGAATCAGGCCCGAGCGGTCATAGCCAGCAACCACTTCCACGCCGGGCGGGAGCGAGGGCGTGATCTCAGCGAGCTTTTTCTTCACGCCGTCAATGACGTTGAGGGCGTTCATTCCGTCGCGCATCACAATGATCCCACCCACGGTTTCCCCTTCGCCGTTCCACTCGACGACTCCCTGGCGAATATCGGGGCCGAAGGTCACAGTGCCGAGGTCGCGGACCAGCACGGGCACGCCGTTCTTGGTCGCCACCGGCACCTCTTCGAGGTCGCGAAGCGAACGCAAGTATCCCAGCCCGCGAATCATGTATTGGGCGCCGCCCATTTCAAGCACCCTGCCGCCAACTTCGTTCGTGCTCTCGCGGACACGATCGATCACAGTCGAAAGGGGGATGTTGTAAGCGCGGAGCTTGTTGGGGTCCAAGTTGACCTGGTACTGGCGAACGAACCCTCCGATGGAAGCGACTTCGGCGACGCCAGGGACAGTCTCTAGCTGATACCGGAGATACCAGTCCTGAAGGCTGCGCAGGTCTGCAAGACTCTGCTGGTGGGAGCGGTCAATGACCGCGTACTCGTACACCCAGCCCGCTCCTGTTGCGTCGGGGCCAATCATCGGTGACACGTTTTTCGGCAAGACTCCTTGAAGTTGCTGGATGTATTCGAGAACGCGAGAACGGGCCCAATAGAGGTCGGTGCCATCTTCGAAAACTACAAATATGTAGGAGTCTCCGAACATTGTTTGCGCGCGGACGGCTTTCACACGAGGCGCGGCGAGCAGCTTTGTTACGATCGGATAGGTGACCTGGTCTTCGATGATACTCGGCGGCTGGCCTTCCCAGGGGATGTGAACAATCACCTGGACATCGGAGATGTCCGGCAGGGCATCGAGCTGGATATTCTTGAGGGACCAGATTCCCGCCATGACGAGCAGAAAGGTCCCGGTGAAAACCAGGAAGCGGTTCCGTGCGCACCACTCAATAACGCGGGAGATCATTTCACATCCCCCCTTCGGCAGTGACGGAGGTCTGCTTCGTGGCGATCACCTGACCGTTTTTCATGACCGTGATCGTGATTTGCCACGTGCCGCCGGTCTCCAGGGTCCCTGGCCCTTCGTAGAGTCCGCTTCCCTTTTCGGCCAACGTGACTTGCCCGGTCTTGGCAGCCATGCCCATCTGCGGCATCGCGGGCATGAAATTGCGTACGGAAACTTGAGCGCCGGTGAGCGGCGCACCGCCTGCATCAATGAGCTTCACGCGAAGGACGTTGCTCCCCTTGTGGGGCGGCGAAGGCTGGGTGGTGAATGCGACTTGGATGTTTGCTTCGCCAGCAGGGCGATTCATAGACGCGGCAGCGCCCGCGCCCGGCGGCGGTGGCACAAACGTTCCGAGGGCCGCCTGTAACTGACTCTCGGAATCAATCAGGAAGTTCGCCGAAGTGACGATTCGCTCGCCAGCCTTCAGCCCTTTGGAAACAATGAACTCGTCGCCGGCCTGCGCGCCCAATTCCACTTCTCGAGGCTCCAGGTAACCGCCCCCATGATCCACAAACGCAATCGAACGCGCGCCGGATTGGAAGACACCCGAAGCCACAATCGCAAGATGGCGCCCCAGCGGAATGTCCATCTTGACGTTGACGAACATGCCCGGCGTCAGCTTCATCCCCGGGTTGGGGAAGACCAGGCGGACGCGCACCGTGCGGGTGTTCATATCCACTTGGGGCCAGACGTAGTTCACACGGCCGGCGAAGGCGCGGCCCGGATAGGCATCCGTAGTGACGGTGGCCGGAGTTCCGACTTTGATTTCTCCAATCTCGTTCTGGAAGACTTGGGCATAGACCCAGACGGTCGAAAGGTCCGCCACGTTGTAGAGCCGCGTCTCGGGTTGCACATACTGATTCGGGAGCGCATTGCGCTCGATCACATAGCCCGAAACGGGCGAATCGACTTGCAGTTCCTGTCGAACCTGCCCGCTGGCTTCCAATTGCTCGATCTCGCGCGCCGGGACCTGCCATTGCTTCAGGCGCGCGGCCGCCGCGTTGACCACAGAGTCCGCTCCCGCGGCAACACCCGGAACCGTGCTCTGCGCCAGAAGATTCCGATTCGTCCTGGCGATGAGGTACTCCTGCTCGGTCGCGACCAGGTCCGGGCTGTAGATCGTGAACAGCGGCTGTCCTTTCCGAATGTACTGATAGGTGGAATCCACGTACACCTTCTGGATCCAGCCGGGGAAGCGGAGTTGGACGTAGGCCAGGCCTCGCTCATTCACTTCCACATTGCCGACGGTTCGGATCTCCTTGTGCATCGGCTTGAGCTGGACTTCGCCCGTCTTGACCCCGATGCTCTGTAACCGTGCCGGCGAAAGCTGGATGGGGACAAGCTTCGCCTCCGCAGGGGCTGAAGCGTTCCCATTGGGCTGCGCCTCGCTCGGCGCGGGCGCTGTCTCAGCAGCGGGGGACGCGGGGTTGCTCATGGCAGAGTGTTTCCCGCGCCACCACACGACGCCGAGTGCAGCCGCGAGAACAAGAGTCGTCGTCAGGGTGAGAAGAAATGCCGTTCGATAGTTCTTCATTTCTCTACTCCGTCCGGCAGCAGCCGTTTCGGTGTCTGGGACGCGCTTCAAGTTATCTTGGTCTGCTGAATTCATGGCAGTGTCACTCCGGTATGCCGCTCAATTCGCACCAGCGCCGTTTCGTGGTCGAGCAGCGTTTGCGTGTACTCCAGCTCCAGTTTCAGGACGTCCAGAAACGAAGACAGTAAGGTCTGAAAATCCGCGCGGTTTGATTCATAGGCAGCCATGCCTGCCTGAAGCGCTGCTTGCGCCTGAGGAATCAAGCCGTCGCGGTAGATCCTCAATTGCTCTTCGGAAGTTTGCGTGACGACGTATTGCTGTTGAACATCGGCCCGTGCGCCCTGCACCTGCGCGTCCAGGTCGTTTTGCGCGCGCTTCAGGTTTTCCTGGGCCTCCGCCAACGCCGCGGCACGGCGCCGCCGCCGCGGGAATTTCACGTCGAGCGTCAGCATGTAGTAGTCGCGGAAATTGCTGCTGGTATGCTGATACATGTAGGAAAGCCCGAAGTCGGGAAGGAACTCCTTGTGCGCCAGGTCCACGGCAGTCTGGTCTCTCCGGACCATCGCCGATTGCTCGCGCACGTCCGGGTTTTGCTCCCCGACTCGCTCGAGGAGTTCGGCCGGCGTATAAGGGAGCGAAGTGGCCGAAAGCGGCTCCGCGATAATGTCAGGGGAGTCCTGCGGGCGGCGAAGAATCCGCTTCAGCTCCGTCTGAACTCTGCCGACGTCCTGACGTTGCATCGAGATTTCTCGAAGGATTTTCGTGCGCTCCAGTTGAGCCCGGAAGACGTCTTGTTGATTGCCCTTGCCCACGCGGTAGCGCGATTCCGCCTGTTGCTCGATTTGTTGCAGCAGGATGCCGTCCCGCTCGAGCACTCCGAGCACCTGTTGAAGGTAGGCGAGGCGGAAATAGGCTGCCTTCAGCTTTTCGATCTCTTCGCGGCGGACGGCTTCGGCGCGCTCTTTCAGTGCGTCGGCTTCACGGTTCGCGACTTCACCACGCAGGCGCAATTTGCCGGGATAGGGCAGCTCTTGAGAGGCGCCCAGGCCGATATAGGCAAAATCGCTGTTGGTGTAGCCTGCGAACGGCCGCGGACTCCCGACGCTGAAGTGCTGGATCGTGAACTGCGGGTCGGGCAGCGTCGAGACCTGCGGCGCAACGTGTCCCGCGGCTTTCGCCGCCTGCTCGGCGGCCAGAATGTGCGGATCGCTTTTCCTTGCCTCTTCCACAAGCGCCGCGAGCCGGGTAGGCGGGCCAACGGCTTGTTGGGAATTGTTCTTCTCTGGCGTTCCCGCTGGCTTCGGCTCTTGCGGCTGCGGTTCCTGGGTCGCCGCCCAGAGTCCGTGGGGGACGCCGGTAGAAAGAAACAGCGCCAGCCCAAGAAATAACGTCCTGAATGCGCGGGCAGTGACCCCGCCTCGTACAGAAAGGCGTACGAATCTCATCTCGATCCTCCGTTCGGGAAATTGGGGCGGACACACGTGTGCGTCCGCTGGGGGAACCGGGGAGACTGGCTAGACTCTCAGAACTTGGGAAGAATCAAGCGTGGAATCCGGCGGGGCATGCGCGGTCAAACCCACCGGCGACTCGGACCCCGCGTCATGATCCACAGCGAGGATGGCCTGCATGGGCTGCACGGCGAACACGGGCATCAGCGCAAAGGCTGCGGCAGCGGGAGGAACCACGTACGTCGAGTCGCCGTGCGCCATCGTCTTGCAGCAATCGTGCTGCTGGGCCGCAATCGTGCAGGGCATTGTGGCGCAGCATTCCATCGCCTGCGCGTCGGCGGCAGCCATGCGGCAATCGGCTTCCAAAAGAAGCAGTGCCGCGGTGGCCAAAACAAACAGGATCGTGAGTACCCTGCTCATATCTACTGTGATGCTACGCCTGCATCGAGGTGATGTCAAAGGCCGGCAGTGGGCCTTTGCAATAGGAGCTAACGCCGGCGGCCGCCTGGGCGCTCCGCCGCACGCACGCGGCGCACGACCGTCTGGCGCATCACGTAGGTGCGCTCTGCGCCACCTGGGCCCGCCTCCGCAAAGCGAAACTCGGGATCGCCCGCCGGCGTGCGCGCGACGCGGATGGGCAGCTTTCCGCAGAGATTACTCTCAACGTACGCGGTCTCGTAGCGCTTGCGCGATGCGCTCCACGTGTACACGCGAAGCATCGTGAAATCGCAGGCCCCGCCTTCTGCGCCCCTGACGCCGGCGACGAGGTACTGCGGCACAGGGCCGCTTTCGCCTGCGACGCGATTCAGCTCAAACCACGCAATCACGCGCAGCGCGGCCGACGACGCGTAGTCACGCACCGCCTGCGGCAGATCGAGTTCGAGGAAGCGGCCCAGCACCCAGCCCACGACGGGAGAACTCTCCTTGCTCTTGTCTGCGGCGCCCGCGCCCGTCAAATCGGGAGCGCTCGTGGCCGCGCCGCGCACGAGCAGCCAGTCTTCGCGCTTGGGCTTCTGTTCTTCGTTGCCTGCTTCCTTCGCAACCGCCGCCTCCTCACTCGAAGGTGGCGACCATTCCGCCACCGCGCGGGCAAGAACCTCCACCGGCGTGTCGCGACTCAACTGAAACAGGCGCGGCGCGTTGCGCCCTGGCTCGACGCGCATGTTAGTCGGCACTTTCGTGTGGCCGCGCGCCTGCACGATCATTCCGCGCGATTGCTCCACCAGCTTCGCGCCGCGCTGCCAGAGCGCGGGCTCCATCAGCGCGCGCGCATCCAGCCAGCCCTCGATCCCCTGCGCGGTGCGCACGTGCGCCTGCTCGCCGCGGCGCGCGAGCAGCTCCACGCGGTCGCCGTAATGCAGCAGGGCGACGGCCTGGCGCACTTGCGCCGTCGTACTCCAAACAGTGATGATGCGCTCGCCGACGTAGACCTCGGGAAGACTCTTCGGGCGCGGACGCAGCCACCAATAGGCCAGGATGACGGCTACGAGCGTGAGCACCGCGATCCATCGGCTCTTACTCATCACGGGCGGTCACCGAACGAGATGCCCACGGCGCGCGCGGCGCGCACGTGATCGCCGCTGGGGCTTACGCGCTTCATCGCGCCGACGGCTTCCGCGAGCGGCACCGATTCAATCTTCCCGGCGCGCAGGCAGACCATGCGGCCGAATTCGCCCCGCGCCACCAGGTCCGCCGCAGCCACTCCGAAGCGCGTCGCCAGGATGCGGTCAAACGGGCTGGGCGAGCCGCCGCGCTGGATGTGGCCGAGCACGGTGACGCGCACCTCCTTGTTGAGCGCCTCGCGCAGAGAGAAGCCGATCGTGTTGCCCACGCTTCCGGGCCGCGCCGGCGGAATCGGCTTGCCCAGCGCGTCTTTCGCGGGCAGCTTCACGCCCTCCGCCACAACGACCAGGCTGAACTTGCTGCCCCGGCGTTCGCGCTCGCGAACGCACTCGCAGATGCGCTCGATGGTGAACGGGATTTCCGGAATGAGGATGACGTCGGCGCCGCCCGCCAGGCCCGCGTGTAGCGCGATCCAGCCCGCGTCGCGGCCCATGACTTCGATGACCATGACGCGGTGGTGGCTCTCGGCGGTAGTGTGCAGGCGGTCAATCGCGTCGGTGACGACGTGCAGTGCGGTGTCGAAGCCGAAGGTGACTTCCGTGGCGAAAAGGTCGTTGTCAATCGTCTTCGGCACGCCCACGATGTTCATCCCGCGCTCGGAGAACTCGCTCGCGATGTGCAGCGTGCCGTCCCCGCCGATCACCACGATCGCGTCCAGTCCCAGCCGCTTCCAGTTCTCCAGGCACCGCCCGGAGAAATCGCGCTTCACCTGCGCGCCGCTTTCTTCCATCTGGTAGGCGAAGGGATTGCCGCGGTTCGTGGTGCCCAGGATGGTGCCGCCGCGCGGCAGGATGCCGGCCACCGACTCGAGCGTCAGCTCGTGGCACTGCTCCGTCCAGATCAGCCCGTCGAAACCGTTCGTGATGCCAACAACGCGCCAGCCATAGTCGCGGATCGCCGTTTTCACTACGCCGCGGATGACGGCGTTCAGGCCGGCGCAATCTCCGCCGCCGTTAGAAACGCCGATGGTGTGAATCTCGGGAGCCATGCAGCCTGCAGGCAACAACCGGCTCGCATTGTACTAGAATGTGGTGTCGCCGCGGACTGGGTCGCCTGCTACTTCACCGCGCCGGAGGGACGATGCAATTCCTGGAAAAACTGAAGCCGGTCTCGCTGCTCTTGCTGCGCTGCGCGCTGGGAATGATCTTTATGACCCACGGCTACCCGAAGCTCTTCACCCAGACGCCGCGCTTCACCCAGTTCTTTCAGAGCCTCGGGCTCCCCTGGTATTTGGTATACATCGTGGGTGTGCTCGAGCTGTTTGGCGGCGGGATGCTCATCGCGGGCCTGGCCACGCGCCCTGTCGCATTGCTCCTGACGGGGGACATGGCCGTGGCCCTCTGGAGGTTCCACCTGACCAAAGGCATCTACGCCGTGTCGTTCTACGAATTCCCGCTGGCCCTGGTTGTGGGAACGTTTGCGCTGGCGACGGTGGGCGCGGGAGTCATCTCACTCGACAACTTTGTCTTCCCCGGCCGCGCAAGGCCGAAGCCCAAACCCAGCAAAGATTAGCTCGGCTGGGTGGCGTGGCTGGGCGCCCCAGCAGACGCAGGCAGGGGCAGCGGCGCTTTCGGCATGATGAACCATGCGATCAGGTACGCCACGATTCCGCCCACGAAGCCGCCCGGAACGATCGAAAGCACGGCCCAGATCAGCCGCACGATCGTCGAATCCGTATCCATGTACTCGGCGATGCCGCCGCAAACGCCGGCGATCTTCTCGTCGGTCGCCGAGCGCATCAGCCGCCGGCGCACACCCGGCGATGCGGCCGGCGCGCTCTGACGCGCGCCGCACAAATAGCAGAAGGTCGAATGCTCCGCGATTTCCTTTCGGCAATTGAAGCAAATCATCGTTCGCCTCCACAGGCCCGCGTGGGGCACTTCTCACCTGCTGATTGTACCTACGGCTGAGGGTAGAAAAAAGTTCCAATCGCCGGAAACTCAGAAAGCGACGAGTTCGCGCGCCACGGCCAGGATGTCTTCGGTCTGCGGCAGGATTTCGTCTTCGAGCTTCGGCTGGTAGGCGCAGAAGGTGTCCATCGCGGCCACGCGGCGCACCGGCGCGTCCAGGTCCACGAAGAGCTCGTCCGCGATGCGCGCGGCGATCTCCGCGCCGTAGCCCCAGGAAAGCGTGTCCTCATAGGCCACAATCACGCGGCTCGTCTTGCGGACCGAGGTGGCGATGGCTTCCCAGTCGTAGGGGCTCAGCGTGCGCAGGTCGATGATCTCCGCCGAGATGCCCTCGCGCTCGAGCTGCGCCGCGGCCACCTCCGCGAGGTGCACCATGGCGCCGTAAGTGATCACGCTGAGGTCGGCGCCTTCGCACACCACGCGCGCTTTGCCGAACGGGACCGTGAAATCCGGCCCCGGGTACGCCGAGCGGTTGTACGGCTGGCGATAGAGATGTTTGTGCTCGAAGAACATCACCGGGTCGTCCGCGCGGATCGCCGTGCGCAGCAGCCCGCAGACGTCGAGCGCCGTCGAAGGCATCACCACGCGCAGGCCCGGGCAATGCGTGAAGATCACCTCGCCGCACTGGCTATGGTAGATTGCGCCGCCGGTCAGGTAGCCGCCAATGGGTACGCGGATCACCGCCGGGCACTTGAACGTTCCCGCGGAGCGCCAGCGCATCACCACGAGTTCGTTGCGGATCTGCATCATCGCCGGCCAGATGTAGTCGAAGAATTGAATCTCCGCGACGGGCTTCATCCCGCGCAGGGCCATGCCGATGCTGCGGCCGACGATGTTGGCTTCGGCGAGCGGCGAATTGAAAACGCGCTTCGAGCCGTAGCGCCGCTGCAAACCCGCGGTGGCCTTGAAGACGCCGCCCTTGCCTTTCACTTTCTCGAGGCTTTCTTCGCGGCTGCAATCGGCCACGTCCTCGCCGAAGACGACGATGCGCTCGTCGCGCCCCATCTCGTCGAGCAGCGTGGCAGCCACCATATCCACCATCGTTTTCGGCTCGCCGGAGAACTTCGGCTCGGCTTCGAACTGCTTGCCGCACGGATCCACGTCGGGCGAGTGCACCCACAGGGTGATGGATTCCTTCGATGGCAGCTCGGCTTCGAGCGCGCGGTCGGTGGCCTCGCGGACTTCGCGGTCCACCTCCGCTTCGAGCGCTTCGATTTCCTTTTCGTCCAGGATGTTCTCGCGCACCAGGAACAGGCTGAACTTCGGAAGCGGGTCGCGCTGGGCTTCTTCCTCGCGCTCGGCCGCCGTCTTGTAGAGCCTTTCGTCGTCGGAGAGCGAGTGCGAGTACGGCCGGATCACGTGGGCGTGCACCAGCGCCGGGCCGCGGCGCGCGCGGCAGTGGTCTGCGGCGCGGCGCATCGCGGCGTAGCTCTCGAGCGGCTCCGTGCCGTCGCATTCCTCGACGTGCAGGCCGGGATACGTGCGCACGAGCTTCGAAATGCTGCCGCCGGGGGTCTGCACCGCGACCGGCACGGAGATGGCGTAGCCGTTGTCCTCGACCACGAAGAGCACCGGCAGCTTCTTCACGCAGGCCGTATTCAGTGCTTCGAAGAATTCGCCTTCGCTCGTGGCGCCGTCGCCGCCGGAGACGTAGACGATTTCGTCGCGCTGGTGGCGCACGGCGTCGCCAAGCGGCGCCTGCCGCGCCTGCGCAAGCGCGGCGGGGAAGTCGTCGTAATAGAGCGAGGCCTCGGCGGCGCCCACGGCCTGGAGCCACTGCGTGCCCGTCGGCGACGACTTGCTGACGATGTTCAACTTCTGGTGGCCCCAGTGCGAGGGCATCTGGCGCCCGCAGGAACTGGGGTCGTCCTTGGCGCCGAGCGCCCCGATCAGCATCTCGTAGGGCGTCATGCCCAGCATCAGGCAGAGCGCGCGGTCGCGGTAGTAGGCGAAGAACCAGTCGTAGGCGGGCTTCAGCACAAGGCCCGCGGCTGCCAGGATGCCTTCGTGGCCGGCGCCGCTGATCTGAAAATAAATCTTGTTCTGCCGCTTGAGCTGGATTTCGCGCTCGTCTACGCGCCGCGAGAGATACATCGTGCGGTAGATGCGGACGAGGGCGTCGCGGTCGAGACCCTGGTATCGCGCAGCGTCAAACTTCGGCGTCTTGGTGCGCGCCTGCACCGGCATGAAGCATCACCTCGCGTCGTTGAACTGGGCCGCCTGCGGAGAAAGACTATTATAGCCGAAGGTCGCTGCCGCCCCCTACCGAGTTTGGGTTCAGGCAGCCAACTAGTCGAGGGAGTCGAAGAGCGTATCCGTCTTGTCGAAGTCGGCTTCGCCGAGGCGGATGATTTGCGGTGAGGCGCCCTTGAAAGGCTCCTCGCTCGGAATGCGCTCGAGCCAGCGGTGGTGCGAGAGCCGCTCGTGGTCGGAAAAGTCCAGCCGCACGATCAGCCGGATGCGCTCGCCGCCGTCGGTCTTCTCCGGCATCACGCGCTCGAACTTGAGCTGGAGTTTCTTGTCCAGCCGGAACGCCTGCCGCCAGCCCTCGATGCGGTGCCGCGCCTGCTGCGCCGTCTGCTCGTTCGCCCCGAAATCGAAAATCAGATACGATTGGGCCATGCCTGTTTGTCTATCAGCCCGCACGCCACAAAGTCAAGTGCCACGAAATGCTTTCGCGGTGCTGACGATGCTGTTTGCGGCCGGGGCGGCTGGCTTCGCGCAGGCGCCGCTTGAAAAAGTCCGCGTCGAGCGCTACGACATTGACGTCTCGTTCCAGCCGGAAAAGAGCTTTCTCCACGCGCGCGCTGCGGTGGGACTGCGCGCCAGCCAGTACGTCGAAGCCATCGAGTTCGAGCTGAACCCCTACCTGAAGATTCTGGAAGTCACCGATCCGCAGGGCCGCAAGCTGGACTTCGTGCGCAGCGGGCGCCTGGGCTCGGCGAAGCTGCTCGTGCGCCTAGCCGAGCCTTGCGGCGCCGAGCAGGGCCTGACGCTGACGTTTGTCTACGAGGGCGCGCTGCCCGCCAAGCCACTCGACTACATCTCCAAGGACGGCATCCTCCTGCGCGACGAATCCCGCTGGTATCCCGCCGTGGATCTTTCTGCTTTCACGCAGAACGATTTTAAGATCAAGGTTCGCGCAGGCTGGGAAGTTGTGAGCAGTGGCGGCCTGATGCGAACCTGGGAAGAAGAGGACCTCGACAATTACTTCTATGAAGGCTATCAATGGCAAACAGATGAGCCTGTGTCTTCGCGCTCCTTGGCAGCCTTCAGTTTCGGAGAAAATCCTGATTGCACAATTCCTCTGGGTGCGGCTGCTACAGATTCGGCCCCCGGTTCATCGAGCCGAAAGTCCAATTGCGTGGCCGAGGACCGCGATTGGAAAGGAGGAGAGTCGCTCGCCCTGAGGGTGCAAGAGATTTCGCAAGTGTATGGTCGCTGGCTGGGGCCAGGCCATTTCCCCGGTCCGTTCAGGCTTTTCCAGGGCTTCCCGGGACAGCACGGAGCGATTGGCTATTCGGCGCCGGGATTTCTTGTCGTCAGCGAAGACGTGGTGAAATTCTTCGGCTACCCAGGCTATGCGCCGGAGTTTCTGCCGCACGAAATTGCCCATCAGTGGTTCCCTATCGAAGTCACAATCACGCGCCAGGAAGATGGCTGGCTGGCCGAATCGCTGGCGGAATATCTGGCCTGGCGCTACCTGGCCGAGAAAGACCGTGAAGCGGCGCGGCGCATGGTGGCGCGCGCGATGCGCGATGCTCTGGCGCCGGAGCATCTGCCGCCGCTCGCGCTCGGCTTGAAGCTCTTCGCGCTCGAAAATGGAGACGTGACGCACGCCACGCTCTACGATCGCGGCATGCTGGTCTGGCGCACGCTCGAGACGGTAGTTGACCGCGAGCGCGTGGACCGCGCGCTCAAGGAATATTACAAGCGCTACGCGGGCCGCTCGGCTTCGATTGCCGACTTCCGCAAGATCTGCGAAGAGATTTCCGGCCGCGACCTCGGCTGGTTCTTCGACTACTTCATTCGCGACACCGAGATCCCCGAAATCGAGCTGCGCCGCACCGCGACCTCCGCGCCCAACGAATATGCCGGCGAAATCGTCTTGCGCAACGTTCCGCCGGAGTTCCAGGTGCGCGTGGAGATGCGCCTGGAAACCACGGCCGGGCCGGTGCTGCATTCCGTGGCCACGCGCGGCGAAGTGACTCCCTTCACCGTGGCCACGCAGGGCGCCGTCACGCGCGTCACGCTCGACCCGGACAAGCGCATCCTGCGCTGGACGGAAACCGCGAGGCGCTACGGCAGCCAGCGCGCGCTGCTCGCGCGCGCAAACGATCTGGTGCAGGCCGGGCAAGCGGCCCAGGCCGCACAGACTTACGAGCAGGCGCTGGCGCTCGACCCGGAGAATTTCTCCGCGAACGAGCAGCGCATCCGGTTTGCGCTGGGCCGCATGTACGACCGGCAAAAGCTCACTTCTCGTGCCTGGCAGGAGTTCTCCCGAGCGCTCGAACTCGCCTCGCTCGATCCCATGGAGACGGATTTCTACCGCGCGTGGAGCCGCGTCTATCGCGCGCGGATCGAGCAGCGTCGCGGGCGCCCCGCCGCGGCGCGCGCCGAAGCCGAAGCCGGACTGGCGCTGAAATCGCCCGCGCTCGAGACGCAGGTCCTGCTCGACGACGGCTCGGACCGCGTGACGACGGCCGCCGCCGAACTGCGCGCGCTGGCAAAGCCGGTTCGTCGCTAGCTGGGCCTGCGTTGAACGATTATTTCAGGCGCTTCAGGTCTTTCTTGGCGGGCTCAAAGTTCGGCTCGAGTTTCGCCGCGGCTTCGATCTCGGCGATGGCCTCTGGCTTGCGTCCCTGCTTTTCGAACACCAGCCCGAGCCGCCAGTGCGCCGCGGCCCAATGCGGCGAATTGCCTTCGGGTTCCTGCGTCAGGTACTTGCGGAAATAGCGCTCCGCGCGCGGCAGATCTTTTCCCGTGTTCAGCAGGATTCGCCCGGCCTGGTAGTAGGGATTGAAATTGTCGGGCACGTTCTTCTCGGCCTGGCCGATGATGGCGTCGAGATCCGCCCATCGCTCCCGCAGGGCAAAGAGAATGGCCAGGATCGAGTATGCCGACGCGCGGCCTGGATCCAGCTTGAGTCCTTCGCGCGCGTGATTCTCTGCAAGGTCGTATTTCTTCTGGCCGTCGGAACCGTAGTAGGAGGCCAGGGTGAGTTGCGCGTTGTAGTCCCGCGGATTCGCCTCCACCGCTTTCAGGTAGAAATCCGCCATCTTGGCCTGGTCTTTCTCTCTTGCCGCAAGCTCTGCATACGCCAGGAAACCCCGCGCCGGATTGATGCGCTGGATTTCCTGCGCCATGGCGTAGGCTTTCTTTTTGTCGCCGCCAACAATGCCGGGCGCCTCCCAATAGAACTCCATCAGGGCGGAACGCGCGTCGAGGTGGTTGGGGTCGAGCACGATCGCCTGTTCCGCTTCTTTCTTAAAGCGGCGGGCGAGGCCCATTTGTTTGAAGATGCTCGCCTTCTCGGCCATCTGACCGTAGATGCCGCCCGCCATATAGTGATAGTTCGCGTTGCGCTCGTCGAGCGCGACGGCTTTCTCCGCCAGCGTCAGGGCGCCTTCCAAGTCGCCGTACTCGACTTTCACGCGGGACATCGCATAGAGAGCTTCGGCGTCGTTTGCGTTCGCGGCCAGGCGCTGCTCGGCAATGGCGCGAGCCCGTTTGAAGTGACCCGCGTCGAGCAATTGTTCGAGCGGAGAATCCGCAGCGAACACCGGCAGGACAACCGCCGCAACGATCACCAGCCAACACGCGCCAGCTCGAATCATGCGCACCTCGCGATGCAGCATTCCATGTAACGCAGCTATGGATGCGGAAGTTCAATAAGACGTCGCCTCACCGAACGGCGTTGGCGCTTCCCGCAAGTGCGCCGCATTAAAGGGGTTGCGCGAGACCCGGCGGCGTGGTACCTTCAGCGAACAAAAGGCGAAGGAGGGACTGTGGCTTCATCTTTGGCTTTGCGCCGCGCGCCGGGCGGCGAGCTCGCCCGCGTCCATGAAGTAATCGATCAGCTTGCGTCGCGCGATCGTCCCGACCGTGGCGCGGCAAGCGAAGTCATCACCGCCGTGCAGCACATTCCCGCGCGCGAAGCGCAGTGGGCGGCGATGCCGGGCTGGGTGCGGCCCGAGCTTGCCGCCGCGTATCGCGCGAAAGGCGTCGCGCAGCTCTACACGCACCAGGCCGCGGCCGCCGAGCGCGTTCACGACGGCCGCAACGTCGTCGTGGTTACCCCGACGGCTTCCGGCAAGACGCTCTGCTACAACCTGCCGGTGCTCAACGCCGTGCTCGAGAATTCCGACACACGCGCGCTTTACCTCTTCCCCACCAAGGCGCTGGCGCAGGACCAGCTCGCTGAGCTGCACGACCTCAACCAGCGGCTCGACGACCGCTTCGGCGTCTTCACCTACGACGGCGATACGCCCGGCGACGCGCGCAAGGCCATCCGCGAGCGCGGCCACATCGTGCTCACGAATCCCGATATGCTCCACACCGGCATCCTGCCGCACCACACGCGCTGGATTCGTCTGTTCGAAAATCTGCGCTACATCGTCCTCGACGAGCTGCATACCTACCGCGGCGTCTTCGGCTCGCACCTCTGCAACGTCCTGCGGCGGCTCGGCCGCATCGCGCGCTTCTACGGCAGCGATCCGCGGTTCATCTGCAGCTCGGCGACGATTGCAAATCCGGGCGAGCTGGCCGGCCGCCTGATCGAGGCCGAGGTGGACGTGGTGGATTCGAACGGCGCCCCCGCGGCGGAAAAAACCTTCGTCTTCTACAACCCGCCGGTCGTGAACCGCTTCCTCGGCATCCGCCGCAGCTACATCAACGAAGCCTCGCGCGTGGCGCAGGAATTTTTGAAGCGCGATCTCCAGACCATCGTCTTCGCCAACAGCCGCCTGCACACCGAAGTGATGCTCACGTATCTGCGCCAGGCTCAGCCGCAGGCGCCCGGCCAGCCGGAAACGATCCGCGGCTACCGCGGCGGATATTTACCGGGCGAACGCCGCGAAATCGAGCGCGGGCTGCGCGACGGCCGCATCCGCGGCGTCGTCTCGACCAACGCGCTTGAGCTGGGCATTGATGTCGGCTCGCTCGACGCCGCCGTCATGGCGGGCTATCCGGGCACGATCGCGTCCACCTGGCAACGCGCGGGCCGCGCCGGCCGGCGCAGCGGCAGCTCCTGCGCCGTGCTGGTGGCGAGCTCCGCGCCGCTCGACCAATTCATCGTCAAGCACTCGGAGTATTTCTTCGAGCGCTCGCCCGAACACGCCTTCATCCAGCCGGACAACCTGGAGATCCTCGTCAACCACCTGAAATGCGCGGCGTTCGAGCTGCCCATTGCGTCGAACGAAAAATTCGGCGGCGTGGACCTGGCGATGCTCTGCGAGAAGCTGGCGGAAGCCGGCTTCCTGCACCACTCGGGCGAGCACTGGCATTGGACGCAGGAAGCGTATCCCGCCGACACGGTCAGCCTGCGCGCGGCGACGTCCGACAATTTCGTGATCATTGACACTACCGGCGAACCCGAGGTGATCGGCGAAGTGGATTTCCCCAGCGCGCTCACCGCCGTGCATCCCAAGGCCATTTATCTCCACCAGGGCCAGCAGTATCACGTCGAGCGGCTCGACTTCGCCGAGCGCAAAGCCTATGTGAAGCGCGTGGACGTGGATTACTACACCGACGCCATCCGCTACACCCAGGTGCGCGTGCTCGAAATGGCCGAGGAATCGCACGAGAACTCGGGCAGCTCGGCGCACGCGCGCGCGCACGGCGACGTCCTGGTGCGCTCGCAGGTGGTGGGCTTCAAGAAGATCAAGTTCTTCACGCACGAAAACGTGGGCGCGGGCAAGCTGGAGCTGCCGGAAAACGAAATGCACACCACGGCGTGCTGGATCACGCTTGTGCGGCCGCTGGTCGAATCGCTCGAATTCAACGTGAGCGACCGCCAGAGCGGAATGTTCGGCCTGCTGCACGCGCTGGCCTCGGTGGCCACGCTGTTGTTGATGTGCGACCGCCGCGACCTCGGCACCGCCATCGGCGAGCGGCCGCCCTCGCCGGGAATCGAGACCGCCTGGGACGGAATTCCCGAAGGCGGCGCTCTAGCTCCCGAGCAAAAAGAATTCTTTGAGCCGAACCTCTATCTCTACGACGCGTATCCGGGCGGCATCGGCTTTTCGGAGCCGCTCTTTCGCGCGCAGGACCTGCTGCTGCGCAAGACACGTGAATTGATTGCCGCGTGCGCGTGTGAGAAGGGGTGTCCATCGTGCATCGGGCCCGCGGGAGAAAAGGCCGAGCGCGCCAAAGAGGCCGCGCTCGCAATTCTGGACCGCCTCTGCGCGGGGAAGGACTAGCCACGGAGGCACAGAGACGCGGAGGTCTGAGGTTCTCTCTGCGTCCTCTGCGTCTCTGCGGTGAGCTTGGGGTTTTCCTATGAATCGAGGCGCTGAAGACAAATTCGCTCGAGTTGTGGCGCTGAAGCCCGCGCGGCACCGCGAACCCATCGAAGAACGTCCACACAGCGCCGGCGCCGCGGAGTTCGATCCCCTGGCGCAGTTCGTAGGCGCCACGGTGGGCCGCAACCGCTACGGCGAGCACCTGGTGGTCCGGCGCTGGTATTCCACGCCTGAGGAGTGCCCTCCGACGCCGCACGCGCTGCGCCTGCTTCTTCCCGAGCGCGATGGCGCGCGCGCCGCCGCATGCGATCCTGCGGAATGGCTTTTCCTCGATACGGAAACGACGGGGCTGGCCGGCGGCACGGGCACGTATGCGTTTCTGGTCGGCCTGGCGTGGTGGGACGCGGGCGGGCTGCAAGTGGAGCAGTTTTTCATGCGCGACCACGGCGAAGAGCACTCGCTGTTGCTCGAGCTTTCGCGCCGCCTGGCCGAGCGCCGCGTGCTGGTCACCTTCAACGGCAAGAGCTTTGACTGGCCGCTGCTTGAAACGCGCTTCCGCATGACGCGCGCGATTGCCCCGCAGGCGCCTGCTGCGCACCTCGATCTGCTGCATCCCGCGCGGCAACTCTGGCGGCTGCGCCTGGGCTCGGTGCGGCTGACGGAGCTCGAGCGGCACGTGCTCGGCGAGGGCCTGGACTGGACCCGCGCGGACGACATTGATTCCTCCCTGATCCCGCAGCTCTATTTCGACTACCTGCGCGGCGGGCAGCCCGAGCCGCTCGCCGGCGTCTTCCGCCACAACCAGATGGACCTGCGCGGCCTGGCGGCACTGGCCGGCAGGATCCTGCGGCTTCTCGCCGAGCCTGAAGCGGACACCGGCGACGGGCTCGAGCTCTACGGCCTTTCACGGCTGTTGCACCGCCGCGGCGACGCCCGCGCGCAGCGGCTTTACGAGCACGCGCTCGATGCCGGGCTGCCGCACACAATCGATCGCGCCGCGCGCCGCGAACTGGCGCTTCTGGCCAAACGCCAGCGCGACTACGCGCGCGCCACGCATCTCTGGCAGGAGCTGGCGCGTGACGCCGCCGCTTCTCTCGAAGCCTGCGAGCAGCTCGCCATTCACTACGAGCACCGCGCGCGCGACCCGCACCGCGCTGCCGAATTCACGCGGCGCGCGCTCGGCGCTCTGGGCAGGAACCTGCTCGTGCCGGGGCCGTCCGGCAAACTCCGCGCGCGGCTGGAACATCGTCTCGCGCGGCTGGAGCGCAAGGCCAAATTGGCCGCCCCGCCCATTCCGCTATAGGGACGGCGATTCCGCATCCTCGGGCCGGGCCGTGGAATCCAATCCCAGATGAACCAGGCGGGCCGGAGTTCCACGCACGATCCTGAGTCGCCAGCCCCGCCGGAGTTCTCTATGATCTTGGCAGGAGACCCGCATGGCAACAGTTGAAATTGAATACCTCCGAACGCAATTGGCTGACCGCCGCCACAGGCTTGCCTCCGCCATCCAGACAAGCGGAGAAACGCAGGAGCTCACGCGCCTGGTGCACGAAGTGGACCATGCCCTCGAGCGCATGGAAAACGGCACCTACGGTCTCTGCGACGTGTGCCACGACACAATCGAGAAAGAGCGTCTGATCGCCGACCCGCTGGTGCGCTTGTGCCTTGACCACCTGACGCCCGCGCAGCAGCGCCTGCTGGAGCAGGACCTGGAACTCGCAGCGCGCATCCAGCGCAGCTTGCTTCCGCAGGGCGAACTGAAGTTTGACGGCTGGGAGGTTCGCCACCACTACCAGCCGGCGGGACTCGTGAGCGGCGACTACTGCGACTTGATTGTCGCCGACGACCGCGACGCCGGCCTGTTCTTCATTCTCGGCGATGTCGTCGGCAAGGGCGTAGCCGCTTCCATGCTGATGGCGCGGCTCCACGCGATGTTCCGCAGCCTGGTGAGCGTGGGCTTGCCCGTGGACGAGCTGGTCGCGCGGGCGAACCGCCTGCTCGCGGAGACCACGATGTCCGGTCAATACGCCACGCTCGTGTGCGGCAAGGCGACCCGCCAGGGCGAAGTCGAGCTCTGCAACGCGGGGCACTGGCCGCCGCTGCTGCTGCGCAAAGGCGGGGTCACGCGGATGGAAGCCACCGGACTACCGCTTGGAATGTTTGCGGAAAGCCGCTACGCCTCCCAAAGACTGCAGCTCGCTCCAGGCGACTCGCTCTTTCTCTATACCGACGGCGTCTCCGAAACGCGCGACGCTTCGAGCGCGGAGTACGGCATCGCCGCACTCGCGAGCTTTCTCGCCGCGCGGCATGGGGCGCGCCCCGCAGCGCTCACTGCGGCGTGCCTCGATGAACTGAAGCGCTTTGGCGGCGCCTCGCCGCCAGCCGACGACCTGACGCTGATGGTGATCGGCCGCGCCGCATGAGCTTGCGCGGGTGCGGGTTCGCTGGCTGTAGGGGCGGCTACTCAGTAAGGCAAGAGCACGGTGACGGTGGTTTTCTCGCCGGACTTTGACGGGTGCACCGGCTCGGCGGGACCCGCCGGCCATTCCAGGCTGCGCGTCATCCGGTCGAAGACGGCGCGCGTGGTGCCTTCAACAACCAGGCACTCTTCGTTGAAGCAGCGCAGAAACACGCCGCCCTCGTCCGTATTGAACGAGAAGAAACTCGGCCGGCGGAAGAGGTCGCGCCGCTTGTCGTACTTCAGCTCGAGCGCCTCGCTGTAATTCCCGAAGAACCGCGCAGCCTCGGCCGGGCCGGCCAGGTGCAGCCGCAGCACGCTCAGCAACGCCTTCGTCTTCTGCTGCTCCCAAATGGCGTAGCGGTCGCCGGCCCACGCCGGTGCCAGCCCGCGCGCTCGCGCCTCGCCGAGGAACTGCTTCAGCACTTCGCGCAGGCCGAACTCGCCGAGAATGTTCTCGTCGAGCTTCTTCCATCCCGCGGGCAAGAACGGCGCGAAGTCGGGCAGGCGCACCGGCTGGGGCGCCACACCGCGGAGGTACAAATCCGGGTGCAGGATCTGCTGCGTCGAAACCGGCGGCTTCTCGAACACTTTATGGAAATCGGCCCAGCCGGTGTTCGCGCGCAGAACGCTCTGCGTAAAGCTCGCACCGGAAAGATAGGGAAAGAGCAGCGCGTCGCGGATAAACGGCGGGGCCTTCGCGAGCTCAGGGCTATTTTCCGTGTCGCCCAGCAGCGGGCCCGCGAGCGCTTCGATGTCCGGCATGTCGCGCACGCCCTTCGACCGGCCGGCCAGCATGTAATCGAGCATGGCGGCCAGCGCCGAGCCTTCCAGCACGGAGTCGCGCGCCAGTTCAGCGTCGTCATTGGGCTTGGCCGCGTCCACCCAGGGGTCCACCTTGAAGTGCTGGTCCTGCAGCGCGTGCGTCAACTCGTGCGCCATCACGATGCGCTGGTCCTCCGGATCAATCCAGTCTGCGATGAAGAACTCCTGCCCCTTGGGGTCGTAGAGACCCGCAATCTGCTCGGTGAGCAGGTCCACGAGGAACGGTTCCACCAGAAAACCCTTCGGCACCAAGCCGAACTTCTCGAGCATTTTCTGATCGGCGTAGCGCTTGAGGGGCTGTTTGTCCTCTTCCATGCGGCGGATGACGTACGCGCGGATCTCGGCTTTCGTGCGCAGGCTCTTTTTCAGCGGCGAAACGACAGGCAGGGAGAGAATCTTGCTCATGTCCCCCAGAACCTCGTCCGCCGTCTTCAAGAATTCCTGGCTGGGGGCTTTGACGGGCGGCGGGGCGGCGGCCGGAGGAGATGCTTGCTGGGCGGCTGCAGAAAGTCCGCCAACCGATGCGAGTAACAGCAAGATGAGGACGCGCTTCATCGCTTTCTCACTCCCAAGCCTCCCGGGTCCCGCCGAGGTTCAAACGAATCTCTCATTGGATGCCGCAGCGCGCGCAAGCGTTGAATCCCCTTATCCGCGTGCGCCCGGCGCGGTGCCGCAGGCGAACCACACCAGGCCGCCCATGCGGCGCTCCAGGCGCAGCTCCGTCAGGCCCGCGCGCAGCAGCAGCCCGCGCAACTGGTCTTCGGTGAAGCGCCGGCTGTGCTCCGAAGCGCGCGCCCAGGCGACCAGTTTGCCCGCGTCGCGCCGATTCATCCCCTTCCCCTCGCAATACGCGCGCAAGCTCTCGACGCTCATGGAAGCGTGCGGGTCGAGGGTGGCAACGCGGCCGCCGCCGCGCGTCACGCGCACCATTTCGCGCAGCACGGCTTCGGGTTGCTCCACCCAGTACACCACGGTTGTCGCCAGGGTCAAATCGAATTCACCGTCGGCAAAGGGCAGCCGCTCGGCGGGCGCGCGCTCGAAACGCACAGCGACTTTTTCTCGCGCCGCAAGCCGTCGCGCGATGCGCAGCAGGCGCCACCCGCGGTCCACGCCCGCGACGCGGCAGCCGCGCTGGGCCAGCCAGCGCGCCAGGTGCCCCGGGCCGCAGCCGACGTCGAGCACGCGCTCACCCCGCCGCGGCAAAAGGAACTCGAGGAATTCGGCGCGCAGCTCGGCCTCGGGCCCCGTGGCGAGTTTGCGCGCGTAGTAGCCCGCGCCAAGTTCAAAGAGGAGCCACTTCAGCCAATCGCGGGGGGAGGCCAAGGCCGGCGGAATCAGCGGCCCTCAACGGGCGTCAACGGCGGCGTTGCGCCGGCCAGCAAGCGGAGCAGGACGCCGAGCATATCGGTGACGGTGATGATGCCGATCAGGCGGCCGTCTTCAACCACCGGCACACAGCCGAGCTTGCGTTCGTGGAGGATCGCAGCGGCGTCGCGCAGCGGCGTCGTCGGCGTGACCGTGATGGGGTCGCGCGTCATCACCCGTTCGATGGGCGTCTGCTCGAAGACGGCGTTGTATTCCTCCGCCGTGATCTTGCCGAGCAGAGACGGCGAGCAACGGTAGACGTCGCGGTCGGTGAGGATGCCCACGAGGCGCTCGCCGTCCACGATGGGCAGGTGGCGAAAGCCAGTGCTCCGCAGCAGCAGCGCGGCGTCGAGCAGCCGCGCATCCCGCGACAGGCTGGTCACCGGGGCGGTCATGAAATCGCGCACCAGATATTCTTCCTTCATGGACGCATTGCTCCCTGAGCCGGCAGCGAATGGAACCCTGCGGCTATGCTTCCACGCGTGCCGGAAGCAGTCAAGGCAAGCGCCCGGGCGGGGATTATCGCTTTGGAACGGGAACAGCCTTCTGCTCGAGGCGCTTCCAGGCGCCGCCTTCCCAGGCGAAGCGGTCGCGCACCATGCCCCGGCAGACGCGCGGATTCTCTTCGTCCGTCTGCGCGCAATAGGTGAGGCGGAAGCCGTCGCCGCCGGATTCATAGGTGGACTGCTGGAGCAGGTCTGAAATCCAAACGAGCTTCAGCCGGTCGCCATCGAGCAACCAGGCCGCAAACGAGCCCGTTTGCAAATCGTCGGTCCGGCCGGTGATGGTGACGAACAGAACGACCGGCGCCTGGACAAGTACGAGCTCCAGGTTTTCGTCAAAGAAATCCTTCTGCGCGAACCGGTCGATTCGCCCGCTGCGCGCATACCGGCCTGCTGCCGGGGAATACACGCGCACGGCCGAGGGCCCGCCCAGACCGAAATTCGCCGCCAACGCATAAACGGCGGGCGTGGCGCCAAGACGCACCACCCGGTAGTTCTCTCCAACGGGTGGCTCCTGCGTGGCGAGCGACGCCAGCCGCTGGTTCAGGGCGTCGAGATCGGGAGTCGGTGAGGCGTTCAGCGCAGTAAGTGCCAGGCGGTCCAGGATGGTGAGCGCCTGGTCGAGCAGCTTTTCGTTGTCTTCGGCGCCGCCGAGGCGGGCCTGCGAAAGCTGCGCCGCGAGCCGGCTAAACTCGGTGTTCCCTTGCGCGGCCTGGCGTCCGGCGAGCGCGCCGCCAAGCGCCGGCAGAGAAACGCACGCCGCGGCTGCCCCACTGATCAGCAAGCAGGACACCGCGAGGATTGTGCCGCGAGCGCTCCTCAGTTCCATCCGCGTCTCCTGTAGGACTCTAATACACTGCCTCCGGCTCTGCAAATCGGGGCCACAAGATGTGGCTCCAGAATCCTCCATGGCGAGTATACTGTTGCGCGACCCGAGCCATCCAGGGACGCCCAATTCCCCGCCTTCGCGGAGCTCCAAATGGCATTGCAGAGATCCTTGGAAGCTGCTCTGTTGTCGGTGGCCCTACCAGCCCCTCACCGAGCCGAGCCCCTTTGCTTGCCTTTAACGGAATGGTAAGCATGCTATACTCCCGCGCCAGTCTGAGCTCGCCTGTCCCCCTCGAGGCTTCGATGCCACCCGGCCAAAACCTCCGTCAGGTGCGCGAGCGCCTGGGCCTGACCTATCGTGACGTGGAACGCGCAAGCTACGACCTTGCGTTCCACCGCGGCTCGGCGGAGTTCATCGTCCGCATCAGCCGGCTGGCCGACATCGAAAATCATGGTGTCACGCCCACGCTCTACAAACTCTATTCCCTGGCGACGATTTATCACCTCGACCCGCTCGAGGTGTGTGGGTGGTACGGCGTGCCGCTCGAATGCCATTTCATTGATGGCACCCACACGGGAGCGCCGCGAACGCACCTGGCGGCTCCGCCGCGGGCGCTGCGTCTTCCGCTGCGGTTCGACCCCGGCTTCGATCCACGGCGCACGGAATTCCTCTCGCGCATGGTGGAGACGTGGGGACAACTGGAAGGAGCCGTGTTCAATGGCCACGCGCGCCATCGTTATGGCTACATCGGCCTCAACGACCACATGATGGAGCCGCTGCTGCGCCCGGGAAGCCTGGTGCTCGTGGATCCCGCGCTACGCGAGATCCGGAACTCCGGCTGGAGAAACGAATACGAGCGCCCTCTCTACTTCTTGGAAGTGCGCGAGGGATATCGGTGCGCCTGGTGCCTCCGCGAGGGACAGAAGCTCATCCTGCAACCGCACCCGCTTTCGTCCTGTGCACCGGAAGTGCGCCGCTGGCCGGAAGAAGCCGAGGTCGTGGGTCAGGTGGTGGGTGTGGCTATGCGGCTGGCCGGACGATAGCCCGCTCCTCAGCCAGCAGGCCCAGCAGAGCTCGAAGATTCGAGCAGAACAGGTCCACAAGATAATCCGGGACGCCAGCGGGCAGCAGCATGTGCTGAAACTCCGACTCTTGCCAGCGTTCCACTTTCTCCCAGAACTCCCCTTCCAGCGCCCCCAGGCAGGCACGCAAATCCCATTCCTGTTCTTCCAGAAGCATCTCCAGAACCCGTAGGAACAGCTGCGTGTGGCAGTGGTGCAGTGCCTGCTGGACGGCTTCTTCGGTGTAAACCGTGGTCAGACCCTCATGGCAGTAGCGGCCGCTGTCGAGCTCGCGCAGCGAAGCTGTATAGACCAGCCGCCCGTACACGCTCGGGATCGCCGCGAGCGTTCGCGTCGTAAAGTCCTCAATCACCCGCCGGTTTTGTTGGAAGGACTCGAGCGTTTCCACAATCCCGCCTGTTCCGTTTTCTGAACTTTTCCCGCCGCAACGTCCTCCCACCGGGGTTCACCGCCAAACTGCCGGCTCCGAGGAGGTGTCATCCCAATGAAACGCCTAGCTGGTATGCTGCTGATCGGCGTCCTCACGGCGCTGATACTACAGCCTGTTTCCCCCCGAGTCAACTCCCCGTTCAATAACCAACCAACGCGCGCGGACGGTTTCCCGATTCCGCCGATAAAGCCGCCAATGCTGGTGGCCGACGGCTTCCCGATTCCGCCAATCCCGCCCACATTGGTGGCTGATGGTTTCCCGATTCCGCCGATCCCGCCCGCTTTGGTGGCCGACGGTTTCCCGATTCCGCCGATCCCGCCGACGATGCTGGTCAGCGGGGCCATCTGGGCGGCCTAGGGCTCTGGCGCCGGCGCATCGGGCACACATTTACTTGAGAGCAAACACTGTGCTATGATGCGCCGGTACCATGCACCTGAGTTCTACAGAACTTCTGCTGTGGGTGCTGAGCATACTGCTGCAGTTCGGCCTGTGTGTGCTCGTCTTCTGGCGCGGCCTGCACCGGCGGCTGCCCATTTTCTCCAGCTACGCGGTACTCGTACTGTTCGCAGCGATTTCGGTCTGGTTCGCATATCGCCGCTGGGGCTACCGGTCGTTGCCAGCATGGTATTTTGCCTGGAGCATGCAGGGCTTGACGTTCCTCGGCCGCGGCTTCGCAGTAACCGAGCTGTGCTGGAAGATTCTGCGGCCCTATGCGGGTGTTTGGGGACTCGCCTGGCGGGCGCTCGTCCTCCTGTCGGTCATGCTGACCGCTCGCGCCATGGTCTATGCCCAGGGCGACGCGCACTGGGTGGTTCCCTTTGTTCTAACCGCCGAGCAGGGTCTGGAAATGATGATCGCCGCTGTACTGCTCGCGCTGCTGGCCACGTGCGCCTACTATCGAATCAGTGTAGAGCCTTCGTACCGATGGATCGTGGTCGGCCTGTGCTTCAACTCCATCATCCAGGCGCTGAACAACAGCTTCCTGCGCAACTGGCTGAGCACGCAAATCTTCTTCTGGAACGGAATCCGTCTCTCCTCCTTTAACATCGCCATCGTCGTGTGGTGCGTGGCCCTTTGGAAGCCGCTGCTGGCGGAGCGGCCGGCGCCTGTGCTGCTGGGCCAGCAGATGTATGATGAGTTGACGCCCCAAGTAAACTACCGGCTGCGAGTTTTGAACCAGCGGCTGCTGGAGATACTGAGATTCTGATGCACGCCATCCTTATTGCCGGAATCGCGCTGGTGCTCCTGCTGGTCCTGATCTGGCTGGCGCGCGAGACCCCTCGGGCTCCCGCGGAAATTGTGACCGAGGCCCAGCTTCCGATTGAGGAATTGTTTTCGCTGCACTGCCGGCATTTTCCTCAGATCCGTCAGGCGCTCTCCGGCGCTGACGAGCAATACCTGCGCGAGCGCGCTTCGCCCGCCCTGCGGCGGCGGACGCTACGCGAGCGGCGCAGCGTCGCGCGGCGATTTGTGGCAGGCTTGCGGGAGGACTTCGTGCGCCTCGAGCGTTTGGGGCGCACCATTGCCACACTATCGCCGAGGGTCAGCCGCCGCCAGGAATTTGCGCGGCTCGAGCTCGGGATGCGGTTTCGGGTCGTATATTGGGCCGCCGTGCTGCGCCTGTTCGTGGGGAGCGTTTCGATTCCGCAGCTCGCCAGCCTGACGGATGTGATCGGAAACTTGGCGGCCGAAACCGAGCGGGCCATGCGCTCGCTCGAAGAAACCTCTGTCTCTCGCCTGCGATCGAACTTCAGCGCTTGACCGGATAGACGGCGGGCTGGCTCAAGGCTTGCCGGCCAGCGCGGGATGTCGCTCGCAAGACAAATATCCGCACCGCCCTCACCGACCGGCAGCGGTGCTGCAGGATCTCCTGTTCCAGTTCCAGAACAGCTTCCTCGTCGCCGACCAGCAGAATCCTGCCGCTCGGGGCCGCCGGCTCGGACGGCCGGGCGCGGCTCTGGAACCGGAAAGACCGCGATCGTCGTCAGCCCCGGCAGGTTGGCCACGTTGATCATGAAGTGGAAGAGGTACCGACCGAGAGGCCAGCACTGCTGTTGCAGATGGGACAACTCGGCCCTGCAGACCATGTGCCCTGTTTTATAATGGCTACAGGAAGGAGAGCCGCTTGCCACAAGAAAGAATCCTCGTGGTGGACGACGAGGAAGCGATTCGGGAAGTCGTCACCACACTGCTCGAGGCGCAGGGTTACCAGTGCACGGCGGTCGGCAACGGCCGCGCGGCGCTTGAGCACCTGCAGAAGAACTCGCTCGATCTGGTGCTCAGCGACATGGTGATGCCGGAAATGGATGGCCTGCGGCTTCTCGAATGGGTTCGCGGGCATGACCAGGATCTGCCGGTCATCATGGTCACCGCGATGCACGACCTTTCCACCGCGCTCGAAGCCATTCGCCGCGGCGCCTACGACTACATCCTGAAACCATTTGAGAAGGATCAGCTCTTCCTGAGCGTGCGGCGCGCGCTCGAGCGCCGCCGCCTGCGGCTTGAAAACCTGAACTATCAGCGCAACCTGGAAAAAAAGGTCGACGAGCGAACCGCGCAGCTCTCCAAGGCGCTCGCGCAGCTCGAACAATCGTATGACTACACGCTCGAAGCCCTGGGCGGAGCGCTCGACCTGAAGGACGCGGAAACCGAAGGCCATTGCCAGCGCGTGACCGCCTTCACGATCTCGATCGCCAAGGCGATGAAGGTGGATGTCGCGCTGCTTCCGCACATCGCCCGCGCCGCGTTCCTGCACGACATCGGGAAAATGGCCATTCCCGACGGCATCCTGTGCAAGGCCGGGCCGCTCACCGAAGAGGAGCGCGCGGTCATGCGGCGGCACTGCGAGATCGGTCACAGCATGCTCGTGCGCATCCCGTTCCTGCGCGACGCGGCGGAAATCGTGCTGGCCCACCAGGAGTTCTACGACGGCAGCGGCTACCCGCGCGGTTTGAAGGGCGAGGAGATTCCCATCGGGGCGCGGATCTTCGCCGTCGCAGACGCGCTCGATGCCATGGTCTCCGACCGGCCCTACCGCCGGGCGCTGCCGATTAGTTACGCGCGCGAGGAGATCCAGCGCTGTTCGGGGACGCAGTTTGATCCCAAAGTCGTCGCAGTCTTCCTCTCCTTGCCGGACCCCCACTGGCTGGAACTGCGCGAGAGCATCGGCGCGCCCTTCCGGCTTCTGCAAAACGACAAGCGCTGAGCAGGCGCGCGAAGAGCGCTCCCAGACCCGTGGATCCCGCCCTTCGATAAGCTTCTTTCGCCAAAAAAAGAGCGGCCCGAGAAACTCGGGCCGCTCCGTACTAAACCGGTCGAAAAGCACGACCGGGCTAGAAGATGATTTTCGTCGCGAACTGCACCTGCCGTGCGCCGGAAGTGCCGTCCGCCCGGCCCACCTGCCCAAACGAGATGCCGAACGTCCCCGAGCTGGCGATGTTGTTGCCCGGCTGGGTGAACTCGGTCCGGTTGAAGATGTTGTAGAACTCGGACCGGATGTCCAGCTTGATGCGTTCGGTCAAGGCCGTGGTCTTCTTCAGCACCATGTCAAAGTTGACGGTCCCGGGCCCGACGAAGCGGTCGCGGCCCAGGTTACCGGCACGGCCGAACGGCGCCAGCTTGAAGGCCGTTACGGTCGGGCCGGTCTGCGTCTTATCGGAGCCTGCCGGCGGGTTCGGGTTGCCGATTATGTCAGGACGGTCGGATAGGCCGGTGTGCTGGTTGTCGCGGTTGCCGAAGATGTCGAACGGCAACCCCGATGAGATCGTGGTGATGCCGGAGAGCTGCCAGCCCTCGAAGATGCGGCCCAGGATCCCCTCGCTCCAACGGCCGCGCCCGCGGCCGATGGCCGGCTCGTAGATGTAGTTGATCACGAGCCGCTGGCGCGCGTCGAAGTCGGAGTCGCCTCGCTCCTGCTGAAGGTTGAACGAGTTCCGCGGGAAGGAGCGGTTAACGGCTCCGGGCACCAGGGGATCGGACGCATTGTCAATCGAATGCGACCATGTGTAAGCGCCCTCTACCTGGAAGCCACGCGACATCCGCTTGGTGATCTTCATTTGCAGCGCCTGGTAGGTCGAGGCGGCAATGGACTTGTTCAAAGCCGGCTCGAACAAGGCGCTGTTGTTTGTGGCGTTGAACGGCAGCGCGCCGGCTTCTTTACCGAAGCGGAGAATGTTGAATTGGAGCGCCGAAGCGGGTACGCCCAATGCGAGCAACTGCGCCACGAGGGCCGGCTGCGGCGGGTTGCCGTCCACAACGCGGAACAGGTAGGTGGAAAGCGACCCGACGTAGTTCACTTCCACGAGGACGTTCGGGAACACCTCATGCTGGATGCCCATATTCCACGACTGCGTCATCGGGTTGCGGAAGTCCTGGTCGAACAGAACAATGTTGCCATTCAGGTCGCTTTCATTGACGGTCGCCGATGCCTTGAGCGACTTCGGCACTGCGATGTTGGGGATAATATCCAGTGGGAAGTCCTGGAACCCCGTCTGGAACGGCGGGTTGGCCCGCGCGTTGCCGAACAGGTTGCCGAACGTGCGGTCATGGAAAATGCCGTAGGCCCCACGGACGGAGGTCTTGCCCTTCCCGAAGGGATCCCAGGCAAACCCGACGCGAGGCTCGAAGTCCGTGTAGCGGTTCTTATAGAGCTGCGTACCCAGGCCGCGCCCTGCCAATGCGAAGGTGAACGGAGCCTTGCCGCTCGGATCGGCAAGGAGGGTGGAGAGTTGGTTGTTCACCTCGAACGGCACGCCGTAGAACTGCCAGGCGAGCCCGTAGTTGAGTGTGAGGTGCGGCGTCGCCTTGAAGGCGTCCTGCGTGAAGATGCGGAACTCACGCTGGCGGAAGCCACGGAGGTCGCCGCCCGACCGGGTGCCATTCTTGTCGAAGAACTCGGTCTGCGAGTGGCTGGCCACGGCGCCGTAGTACGTCCAGGCCATGTCCTGCAGAGTTGTTGAGCCGATTTCGCACTGCGTTGAACCCGGGCCATCAAAGAAGTAGCTCAGGACATCACAGGGTGTGCTCGGGTCGAGGTCCACGGCCGGAAGGCCGCCGAACGTGCTGAACACGCTGAAGTCCAGCGCAGCCCGCGAGAAAAAGTTGTCGAAGCTGTTGGAGTACACGATGTGGAAGTCTGTGCCGATTTTGAGCGTATGCTTGCCGCGCACGAGGGTCAGCGTATCAGAGGGATTCCAGGTGCCCGTAAAGCGCGACTGCCCGTTGCTATCGCCCAAACTGAAGCAGCCGAAGCCCGAGAGACCAGAGAGATTGTAGTCCCGGCCGCGCCCGAAGGGGTCCGCCCCGCCGAAGCCGTCGAACGTACTTATGCCGCCACAATTGAACTGGAGGTTCGTGCGGTTCGCGCCGAAGCGCGCCTCGTTGATCAGCGTCGAGCTGAACGTGGACGTCAGGTTAAACGACCAGTTCTGGGTGCGCTGGGACGTGGTGACGGAGTCGAGACCTGGCAGGAAGTCGGTGTGGAACGGGTTGGGGTCTATAAAGCGGTTGAAAATGTAGCGCACAGAGAGCCGCTGTTTCGAAGTGAAGTTGTGGTCCACCTTGGCGGTGACGCCGTCCGAGGTCTGCCGCGAAGCGCTGGGGAAGTGCAGCAGACCGCGCATCGTAGTGGCTGGGTCGTCTACCGCGCCGGCGTTCGGCGAGGGGTACAGCTTGAAGATATTCTGAATCGTAGGGTCAGCGCCGAGCTTTTCGCCGAACAACTGATCAGTGACGTTCTGCGATGACGTGGGCCGCAGATCCACCGCGGTCACACCAAGGTCAGCGTCATTGAACGCGAACTGTCCCGCCTTGAAGCCCACCGTCGGCACAACGCTCGTGTTGAAGAGGGACGTCACAAAGCGCTGGCCCTCGAAGTTGGCAAACCAGAACGTCTTGTCCTTGCGGATCGGGCCGCCCACCGAACCGCCAAAGTCGTTGCGGACGTAAGGCGCTTTGGTTTCGACCTTACCCGTATCCGGATCCAGATTGTGGTTGAAGAAGTCACGGGCGCCCTGCGCGGCATAGCGTCCAAACCAGTAGGCATTGCCGTGGAGATCGTTCGTGCCGCTCTTCGTGATGATATCAATGATGGCGCCGGTATTGCGGCCGTATTCGGGCAGAAAATTGTTCGTGATCACGCGGAATTCCTGCGTGGCATCGGGACTGAGCGACGTGATGCCGCCGGCGATGCCCGGCACTTCGGTGTCGTTGTTGTCCACGCCGTCCAGCATGAAGTTGTTGTTGCGCTCGCGCTGGCCGTTCACGGAGAACCCGCCGATGCCGTTCGTCTGCACGACGCCGGGCGCGAGCAGGATCAACTGGTACGGGTCGCGCAGGATCAGCGGCAGTTCGATGATGCGCTGCTGGTCCACGACGGTGCTGATTTGCGCCGTGTCGAGTTCGATCTGCGCGAGTGCCTGCGCGTTCACCTCCACCGTCTGGGCCACGGGCGAGATTTCGATGGTCACGTCCAGCGTGAGCACCTGGTCCACCGTCAGCTTCACACCGGTAAAGCGGATGTTCTTGAACCCCTGCTTCTGAAACAGGACCTCATACACGCCCGGCAGGAGGTTCGGAATGCGGTAAAGGCCTGTGTCGCCGCTTTGCGCGTTTCGCGTGGCGTTGGTTTCGGTATTCTTTGCGGTCACCATCACGCCCGGGACCGCAGCGCCCGTGGCGTCCATTGTGGTGCCCGTCACCGAGGCCGTCTGAGCATGCACGGCTGCCGGCAGCGCCACGAAGGCGATCATCGCGACTGCTGTCAGAATAAACAGCTCTCTCTTTTTCATGGGGTTTGACCCTCCAGGTTTGCCAACCGACGTAATTTGTAGTGCCGAATGAATGAGAGCATTCGCTCAGGGCAAGCGACAAGTGAAGTGTTGCAAGATTCATTCCAGCCCGGGTCGGTAAAGACACTCTCCATTAACCATTTCATTTTAAAAGACTTAGCGTGCTCGAACAGGACGGGATTCGCACTATTGATTGCAAGTATTTACGCAATTCCATAGAAAGGGGCGCCGCGGAATTCCAGGAAGCATAGCCTCAAGACAAATGTGCTTTCGATACTCGGGCAGGTTTCCCGAAGGATGAGTCCTCTTCTTCAGAGACTTGCGCCACCAGGCAACCGCGGTTAGTATGCTGCGCAAGGAGGAGAGACGATGGGATTGGTGCCGATCAAGACTGCTTCCACAACGGGTTATTGCGACTGCATCCATGGGTGCTACGAATTGGCCAGCCTGCGGGATGAGGATACCGGCAAGGGGTATTGCCCGCGCTGCGCCAAGGAGCACCTGGAGATGAACCAGGGAATCGGGATCGCACAGCCCGCCCCCTCGAAACTTTCCGCCGAAGACACTCCCCCGCCAAACCACCCGCACGTCCCCGAGCCTGCCGACCCTCCGGGGCGCCTGCGCTGAGCTCCTGCGGATTGCGGCGCGTTACTTCCGCGCCGCCAACTCCTTTTGCATCCGGTCAATCAACGCGTGCACTTGCGGCGCATTGGGTGCGTTCGGCACCTTCAGGAGATAGGCATTCAGCGACGTGATGGACTTTTCGAAGTCGCCGGTGCGCGCGCACAACTTGCCGATGTAGAGCTGCGTGGTGGCTTCATCCGCGCCGGTGGACTTGCTGGCGCGCAACAGCTCCTGATCGGCATCCTTGAGCTGATCGGTCTCCACCAGCGCGATGCCCAGATGCAGGCGGGCGACGCCGAGGCCCGGCTCAAGGCGTAAGACTTCGCGCAGCGCCGGGATGGCCTCGCCGTATTTCTGCAGGTGGTTCCTCGTAATGCCCAAATTGAGCAGAGCGTGGACCGATTTCGGGTCCACCTGGACCGCTTCGTCCAAAACCGTCTCTGCATCGGCGTACTTGCGCTGCTGCATGAGGAGCACGCCCAGGTCGTTGTAGGCCGCGACGAACTTGCGGTCCGCGTTGATGGCCTGCCGGAACAATGGCTCGGCAGCGCCCGGCCGGCTGTTCTTCACTTCCTTCATGGCCTTGTCGTAGGCGGACTGCGCGTCGGGCAACGGCTTGTAGCTCGAGGCCACAGAAACAGTTGAGGGCGCCGCTGGTTTCCGGGAGACCAGAAGCGGGCTCAGCGTCACGCGCACGGCGAAGGAATAGGCGGGGACGAACGAGTAGGTTGTGCTGCCATAATTCCGGCCGTCGCCATCCACGGTGATGGTGTAGCTGACGCGGGCATTCAGGCGCTCCAGGATGAAGCGTCCGTTGGAGTCGGTGAAGCGGATGTCGTTCACCATGCCATCGTCTCTCGTCAGCGAAAAACGAATCGGCTCATTGGGCGGGCTGCCGTCGGGCAAGAACATCTGCCCGCGGACATCCTGCTGCGCGGCAGCGGTCCCCGCAAAGACCAGCCCCAGCGCCAGAGCCAGCATCCACTTCTTCTTTAACACGGCTCCCTCCCGGCAGCCACGCCCCGTCGCGCTACAGTATACGACCCTCCGTCCGGAAAAGATCTCCTTCGCTTATTTCATCCCGCGCCGCCCCGCCTGCGGCGGGTCAAGCGCAAAAGAAGATGGGGGTGGCTTTCGCCACCCCCATCGGGTTTTCGCCCGGGCAGAAGCCCGAGGTTAGAAGTTGATCCGGAACACGATCTGGAGGATGCGGCCGCCGTTGTCATCGGTGGTGTTCGCATCCCGGAAGGCGTTTGTAACTTTACCAAACGTGGAGCCCGTGACCGCGACCGTCGGCACCGAGGTGGTCTCGTCACCCGGGAAGAAGAAGTTGATGTTGTTGAACGCATTCAACGCTTCCCCTCGGATCTCGAAGTTGACCTTCTCGGAGATGTACGTCCGCTTCAGCACGCTGATGTCGGCCCGGAAGAACGACGGCCCGTGCAGGAACACCCTCGAGCACAGCTTGCCCGGAGTGTTGCACGGCGCAATGAACGCCGGGTTCGACTTGCCATCCGATCCGATCAGGCTGGCCGGGAAGTCGAAGACCGTCCCGCCCGGGGTCTTCCGGATGCCGAGCAGGTCCCCAAGCTGGCTCTGAGTGAGGCCCTTCAGGATCACGCCCGGATCGTTCTGGTTCACGGTTGAGCAGACGCTGCTATTACCGCTCGGGCCTATAACGGGGGCGCAAGTGCCGCCGCTGCCGAGCAGGAACACGCGGCCCGACTGCAACCGGCCGATCCCACTGATCTCCCAGTGTTCAATCAGCTTGTTGAGGAGCCCATTCCCCGAACTCCACTTGCGGCCCGGACCAAAGGGCAGCTCGTAGATGGTCTGCAGCTTGAACGCGTGCCGCAGGTCCCACGGCGACGGCCCCTTGTCGTTCCCGGGGTTCCGAATGGCCGTGAACCCGACGAACGAAACGCTGCTGTCACCGAAGTAGTTGGTCAGCGACTTCGAGTAGGTGTAGTTGCCGTTGAACTGCAACCCCTTCGAAGGCCGGCGCCGCACTTCGATTTGCAGCGCGTTGTACGTGGACTGTGACCCGTTGAAGAACCGGAAGGCACCTGTGGCCTGGGGGTTCGGGGTACCTGTGGCCTGCGGGTTTGCGACGAAGAAGTTAACAGGGAACAGACCCGTCCCCGGGGCAGACGCCGGGCAGGCGAAGCCCGTCACATTCAACGCCGCGCTTCCCGCCATGTTGCAGAGGAACGCGCCGTTGTTTCCAATCGCGAGGAAGTTGGCAACCGTGCCAGCGTACCCCTGTTGGACGTTGGGAACGAAGTTGCTGCTCGTGAAGTTCGAGCTCGTCGAGGAACCGAACGCAGCCGTGAAGATCGGCAGCGCCACCTGCCCCGGCAGGCCCTTGTTGGCGAACGACGGCGTGGCCTTGCACGTGGCGTCGGCATTGCAGATCGTCAGGTTGCTCTGCGCGTTGATGAACTCCTGCAGGAAGGAACCCGGACCCGTCCCATCAGGATTCGAGCCCTGGAAAATGTTGACCTCGTTCAGGTTGTCCTGACGCCACAGGCCGACCGAATGGTTGGCCACATAGCGGACTTCCACGACCATGTCGTTCGTGATTTCCCGCTGCCAGCCCACCGACCACGAATGCACCAGGGGAGTCCTGAGGTTCGGGTCAAACGCGTTCACACTCTGCCCACTGAACGGAACGATGGGGACCGTGCCCGTCGCCGGGAACGTGGTCGGTGAAGTGTTCAGCGTCTGCAACTGGCCGCTGACCACGCCGCTCAGCGTCACGCAGCCCGCATAGAATTGACCTGAAGCATTGGGTGGCGCCGTCGCACAGGTGAACGCCGGAGAACCCGTCGGAGCCGCCGGAATGGCAACGGGGTTCGCGAAGATCGAACCGTCAATCCCCGGGTTTGAGGGCGCGATGCTCAGGAAGTTGTTGACCCCTTCTCGTGTATACGAGATGGAGTACCCCGCGCGGAGCACGGTCTTCCCTTGCCCGCCCAGAATCCCGTGCAGCAGCCCGTGCTCAGCTTTCGGCTGCCACGCGAGACCGATGTTCGGGGCGAAGTTGTTGTACTCGTTGTTGTACCATGGCCGGCTGCCGTTCAATTGGAACGACGTAACGCTGCCGGACAGGGTGCCGGGCTTAAAGAAGTTATTGAACCCGGATATGCCCCAGACCCCGGCATAGCCGGCCACCGCGCTGAAGGTCTCGTTCAGGTCGTCCGTGGGAACGCCCTGATACTCCCAACGGACACCGGCCGTTACGGTGAGAGACGGGCGGAAGCGCCAGGAATCTGAGCCGTAGAAGCCGAACTCCCGCTGCCGGGTCGCCTGCAGGTTGGATGCCCCCGAGACGTACTTCTGCGTCGTGGGATCTACTGAGATCGTACCGGAGTAACTGCTTACCCGCCCCGTCAACGCTGCGTAGAGCGCGCCGAGTGCGTTCCTCGAGGTCGTGGAAGACCCCGGGAAGTTGGTCGCGGAAAACTTGCCGGTCTGCGGGTCGCTGCTCGCGAGCCCGATGTTGGCCGTCTGCACCTTACGGCCACCGTTCAGGAAACCGTGGAAGCGGATCTCCGTCCAGGTAGCCCCAAACGCAAAGTTGTGCGTCCCCTTGGTCCAGGTGAAGTTATCAATCAACTGGCCCACCGGGGTGTTGCGGCCCTGCTGGTTGTAGGTGAGGAACGGCTGCGTGATTCCTCCCAGCGACCCACTGAACACCGGACGCGCATTGGGCTTGCCGAGGTTCGTGCTTACCGTCGGATAAAACGACGAAGACTCATCCGGGAAGAACGAAACGAGCGACGACTGGATGCCAAAGCGCAGCTCGTTGCTCTTGTTATTCCCGATCGTCCACCTCCAGGCTGCCACGATCTGGTTGCGGTTGGAGATCTGGCTCCCCTGCTGCCCGTTGAACGGCGACACCGGGAACGTGATGACGGCGTTGTTCAGGAAGTCCGGGTTGGAGAGGAAGTGTTGATAGTGGTAAACGGCGGTGATCTGGTGGCTCTTCGTCGCCTGGTAGTCGAAGCGGAAGTCCGGGAAGCGGCGCGAGCCCGAGCCCGGCACGTTGAAGCTGGTCGTATCGAGCCAGGGCGTGCCCTTGTCTACCGGAAGAATCACTGCTCCCGTCGCCGGATTGCGAACCCCGTTCACTGAGGTCAGGTATCCCGAGGTGAGCGTGTCGAACACAAACGGGATGCCGTTGGCAGAAGTAAATGCCGCCAGGTCCGCCGTGCAGGCGTTGCCGCCCGCCCGGGGATCGGTCGTCGTGCAGGTGGTCCAGGCGTTCGGCGTGTTGGAGGTCACCGCACACGCGACGCCGGCCGCATCCACGCTGCCCGGCGCGCACGGAATCGGGTAGGTAAGTTTTCCACCTACGGTGGCGTCCGCCAGGATCGTGCGCGTGAACGACCGCGACTGCGGGCTGGTGTAAAAGTCGAAGTCGGTGAAGAAGAACAGCTTCTGCTTGATGATCGGCCCGCCGATCTTGTAGCCGTACTGGTTCAGTTTTTGCACCTGACGCGGCAGGCCATCGCGGTTGCTGTACCAGTAGTTCGCGTTCAGGTAGCTGTTGCGCAGGTATTCCCAGACGCCGCCGTGGTAGTCGTTGCCGCCGCGTTTGGTTTCAAAGCGCATCTGCACCGCGCCCTCGGCGTTCTGCTCTGCGCCCGCCGCTGCCGTGGTGATGCTGAATTCTTCGATCGCGTCCACGCGCGGCTGGATGATCGTGAAGAAACCGTCGTTCGACTTCAGCAGGTTATCCTGGGCGTTGATGCCGTCAATCGTGATGTTGAGGGAGCCCTTGGGCAACCCGTTGAAGGAGGTCTGGCGGGTGCGGCCGGTCGTGGAGGCGCCCGGCATCAGAATCGCCAGCTCCAGCACCTGCCGCGAAGTGAACGGCAGTTGCGTGATCGCTTTGCCGGAAATGACCGAGCCCACCGTTGCGCTGGTCGTCTCAAGCACTTCCTGGCCGGCTTCGACGACGACCGTCACGCCCACCTCGCCGATTTCCAGCATGACGGACAGGTCGTACGTGTCGGCTGTGATGATCTTCACCGCGCGATACACACCCTTCTTGAATCCCTGCATGGTGATCGTCACGGTGTAAAGACCCGGGCTCAAAGCATTGATCGCAAAGTGGCCATCCGGACCGGATTTCGCATGGAATTCCGCCCCAGTGGCATCATCCTTCGCGGTGATGTCAGCTCCCACGACGGCCGCGCCCTGCGGGTCGAGTACCGTACCGACCATGTTCCCGTAAGGCGTTTGCGCTACCAGTGTCGCGGCGCCGAGCAGCAAGGCAATCGCGAGAAAAGCAAATCGCGCCACCCGATTCGTCATTGCTCCTCCTGTACGAAGCTTTCCCTGGGCAACAATCTTTCCGGATTGCAACGGCCGAGGAGAGACACTTCCACCCGCCCCCCGAGGGGGACTGCAAGAAGGCGGCCGATAGATGGAGCGCGGTCGTGTCGGAATATTCGCCACCACAGGGCCCAAACTGCCAGTCAACTCAGGGATAAGCTCTTGGTCCACACACCCGAGCGGACCTGTTACCGTAAGTGTGTGCAAACCATATACCAAGGCCGGATCCGAAGCAAGCGGGAATCTTTCGCCTTTATTTTCAACGAGCCAGCAATCCCCCGCTCGCGGCCTGAAACAGGGTCCCTACGGAAATCCGGAGCTTTCGACAGATTTCGGAATGGGATGAGCCTGTGCCCCGTTTGAGCAACCCCTACTAGTGAGAGGGGTACTGCAAGTACCCCACCCCCAGGTACCCTTGACGAGCGGCACGGCCGCCGCTGGCGAGGCATATCCGGTTCGGGTCTCCCGGCTCTCATCCCGGGGGGAGCCGGCGAATGGCTCGCACAATTCGCTCCATCTCTGCATCCCTCAGGCCGGGGTGAATCTCCAGGAGCAACAAATGGTCTCTTAGCCAGCAAACCTCCCCGCTCGTCGTGGCGCCGCTGCTCCCCTGATAGGCGGGCCAGCAGAACCGCAGGGTTACGCCCTCGCGAGCCGCCTGCTCCACCCAGGCGGGCGCACAGCTCGAGGGGCACCGCAACAGCAGAAACGAAGCCGCGTCGCCGGGGTCCGGATCGCTGCGAAACAGGATTTGCGGCGAATCGCGGAGCGTTTCCGCCAGGCGGTGGAGAATCTGCCGGCAGCGCGAGGTGCGCGACGCCAGGTCTCGCAGCAGGCGCTGCGCGCGCCGGGCCGCGAACGCCGGCAGCGCGGCGTCAAACCGGCCCGCGTCATAGAAATTCCCTTCTCTGCCGCTCAACCGCTCGAACCAGCGGCCCGCGGTTTCAGCGACGCGTGCCCGCTCCGGGCGGTTTGCGGCGAAATCAAGCCTTCGCAGAAGGCCGTAACGCCACGCCAGGGAGCGATATTCCCGGAAATGTTTGTCCCTCAGCGCGCGCAGCTTCGAAAGCAAGTCGGGCCGCGCCGCGGCGACCATTCCCCCGCCGTAGCACCAGCCCGACTTCGTGAAGGAGAAGGCGGCCAGGTCGCCAAACGTCCCGGCGCTCTGCCCGCCGAGGCTGGCCCCCAGTGCGAGCGCGCAATCTTCCACCAGCGGCACGCCGCGCCGGCGGCAAACCGCATTGAACTGCGCCGTATCCGGAAAGACATGGCCAAAGTAGTGCACGACGATGGCTGCGCGCGTTTGTGGCGTGAAGGCCGCCTCGAAATCCTCGGCCGCGACCGAGAGATCGCGACGCACCGCATAGAACACCGCCTCGGCGCCAACGCGCCGCACGGCCTCCGGCACTTGCTCACAGACGAAGTCAGGCACGACCACCTGGCCGCCGCGAACCTCGAGCGCCTCCAGCGCGAGCCGCAGCGCCGCCCGGCCGAAGCCCGCCGCAACCGCGCCGCGCGCGCCCAGCCAGGCCGAGAATTCCGCTTCGAGTTGTTCCACGGTGCGCGGCACGGTGCGATTATACGAGCGAATCTCCGCCGCGTGGCCGGCGTCTGCAATCGGGATTCGACGCGCAAAGCCCATTGGCAAATGTCCGCGTTGGCGTATAATTAACGGAGAAGGCTAGGGCTAAGGAGAGACTCGCAAATGAAACGCGCGCTCGCAGTGGCACTGGGCCTTGTTTCCCTTGTGATGTTCGCGCCGGCGCGCGGGCAGCAGCCCGCCATCGCGCACACGAGCCTGAAAGTGGGCGACATGGCCCCGGATTTCACGCTGGCGGACACCGCCTTCAAGCAGGTCCATCTCGCCGATTTCCGTGGGAAGAAAAACGTCATCCTCGCGTTTTACGTGTTGGCCTTTACCGGTGGTTGAACGAAGGAGATGCAGGGATACCAGGCTGGTATCGACGCCGGCAAGATCGACTTGAACGACACGGAAGTTTTCGGCATCAGCATTGACTACCCGCCCTCGAACAAAGCCTTTGCCGAGAAAATCGGGGTCAAGTTCCCGCTGCTGAGCGACTTCAAGCGGGAAGTCTCCAAGGCCTACGGCATCCTGAATGAGCAGATGCAATTCGCCAACCGCACCACCTTCGTCGTGGACAAGGAAGGCAAGATCCAGCACGTCCAGGAAGGTGGCAGCGCGATTGATCCCACGAACGCCATCGACATCTGCACCAAGCTGCACAAGCCTGACGCACCGAAGTAAGACCGGCGCTCTTCGCTGCGCAGTACTGCGGTCGAAGAATGACTGGGAAGAATGCTAGGCCGTCCTCGGAGCGATGCGGACTAATTCCCCCCGGCGGCGCGGCGGAAGGTGAAGACGATGACGCTCAGGAACAGCACGAGCGTGGGCAGAAGCAGGACGAGGATGCCGAAGTCGAGCGCATGCGCGGCCCTGGAACCCGCGCCGGCGGCGGAGGTGTAACACATCGCGCAGCCCTGCGCGAATGCGTCCTGCGCCGCAAAGACGCAGAGCAGACCGAGTAGCCCAAGCTTGCGCGCCCTTCGAATGGATGAGCCCAGATTCACGACATCTCCTCGCAGGCCATCATACCTCAATATGGGCCTCAGTGCGGCCGCAGGTGCAGCAGCCTGGTGCTATCCGGGAAGAAGAAAATCAGGATCATGCAGATGCAGAAAACCAGCGCCGGCACCAGCCATAGCACCAGCGTGAACTTCTCAAATTTCAGGTGCATGAAGTAGGCCATGATCAGCGCGGCCTTGATCACCGAGAGGCCGATCAGGATGACCAACATGATGTTCAGCGGCACCTGCTTGTAGGCCAGAAAAACTTCGCCGCCGGTGATGGCCACGAGCCAGATCCACACCCAGAGAAACGTAATGGCGCGCGGAGTGGCATGCGATTCCATGGCGTGCGTGCTCATCGTTCGGCTCCTCAGTATTTCACCGACATCAGGTACACCAGCGGAAAGACGAACATCCAGACCAGGTCCACGAAGTGCCAGTAGAGCCCGCTGACCTCGACGTCTTCGGCGGAAAACTTCCCGCGGCCAAATCCAAGAGAGATGATGCCCAGGTAGATGACCCCGATGGCCACGTGCGTCATGTGCAGTCCGGTGATGCCGAAAAAGATCGCGCCGAACACCGGCGAGCCCCAGGGGTTCTGGAACGGCCGCACGCCCTCTTCGATCAGGTGAATCCACTCCCGCAGGTGGAGAAGAATGAACCCCAGGCCGCCCGCCATCGTCGCCAGAATCCACCAGACGGTTTTCGCGCGGTCGCCGCGCGCCGCCGCGGCCACGCCCATCACCATCGTCAAGCTGCTGAACAGCAGCACGACGGTCATCGTGGTGGAGAAGAGGATGGCCGGGTGGAACGGGAACGGCGTGGGCCACTGCGGGTCGGCGAAGCGCAGGTAATTGTAGGCCAACAGCAGCGCCGAAAACGTCAGCGCGTCGGAGATGATGAACAGCCACATCCCCAGCTTCTTCGAGCCCATTGCAAAGGGCGAAACTCCTCCGCCCCAGGCCGAGGCTGTCACGTCAACGTCGGATTCGTGCACGGATCACCGTCCCAGATTCAGAAGTAAGAAGAGAAATACCCACAACCCGTCCATGAAGTGCCAGTAGACCGACGCCAGCTCTGCCGCGGTGCCCTGCGTGATGCGAGAACGCTGCCACGCGCGCGCCGCCACGTACAGCAGCGCCAGGATGCCGCCCACAAGGTGCGTGCCGTGCGCCGCCGTAAGCACGTAGAAAAAACTGCTCGAAGGATTGCTGGCGACAAAAACGCCCGCGGCGCGAAGCTGCCGCCACGCCACCACCTGTCCAACGAGGAAGAGGCAGCCCAGCAGCGTCGTCACCGCCCACCAGCGCTGGAAATTCAGCCCCGAGCCTTCGCGCTGGCGGCGCCGCGCGCGCTCGATGGTGAAGCTGCTGGCCACGAGCACGAGCGTGTTCAGCCAGAGAATCCGCGGCAGTCGAATGGGCTGCCAGTCGCCGCCCAGACCCTTGCGCACGATGTAGGCGCTGGTGAGCGCCATGAAGAACATCAGGATGGCGGCCAGGCCCAGCGAGATGCCGGTGAAATACGCGCGCCTCGAAACTTCGGCGGAGCCGCCGCTACCGGAGCCGTCGTCACCGCCGCCGGCGGGGGGAGGCGTGCCGCCACGGCCGCGTTCGATGAGTTCGATGTCGTGTGTGGCTGCGCCGGGCACGTGCGCTCCCTACTTCGCTTTCGCCTGTTCCGGCGTCAGGTGCTGCGGCAGATAGTCTTCGGTCATGCCGGGCACCGAGTATTCATAAGGACCGCGGTAGATCGCCGGGAGATGGCCCTCGAAGTTATCGTGCGGCGGCGGCGAAGGAACCGTCCACTCGAGCGTGGTGGCGTGCCACGGGTTGATCTCCGCCTTCTTGCCCCACTTCAAACTCCAGAGAAAATTGAAGAGGAAGACGAGCTGCGCGCCGATGGTGATGAACGCCGCGATGGTGATGAACACATGCACGCCGTGAATCGGCTGGAGGAATGCAAAATTCTCATTGGACGAGTAGCGCCGCGGGTGGCCCAACATCCCCAGGAAGTGCATGGGCATGAAGATCGCGTACACGCCCGGGAAGGTGATCCAGAAGTGCAGCTTGGCCAGGCCTTCGTTCATCGTCCGGCCGAACATCTTCGGGAACCAAAAATACGTAGCGGCGAAAATCCCGAAGATCGCCGCGACGCCCATGATCAGGTGGAAGTGCGCGACGACGTAGTACGTGTCGTGGAGCATCAGATCCAGCGACGGCTGCGCCAGAAACAGGCCCGAGACGCCGCCGGTGACGAACAGCGATACGAAGCCGACCGCAAACAGCATCGGCGACTTGAACTGAATCCGCCCGCCCCACAGCGTACCGAGCCAGTTAAACGTCTTGATGGCCGAGGGCACGCCGATGGACATGGTCAGCAGCGAGAACGCCAGCGCGGAATAGGGGCTCATGCCGCTGATGAACATGTGGTGGCCCCACACGCAGAAGCCCAGGAACCCGATCCCGCACAGGGCGTACACCATCGCGCGGTAGCCGAAGACGGGCTTGCGCGAAAAATTCGAAAGCACGTGCGAAGCCACGCCCATACCCGGCAGGATGGCGATGTACACCTCGGGGTGGCCGAAGAACCAGAACAGGTGCTGCCAGAGCAGCGGCGAGCCGCCCGCGTGTTTGCTCTGCACGACGTCGCTCACCACCAGGCCCGCCGGGATGAAGAAACTTGTGCCCGCCACGCGGTCAAGCACCAGCAGGAGGCACGCCGCCAGCAGCACGCCGAACGCCAGCAGGCCGAGGACGGCCGTGACGAACCAGGCCCACACCGTCAGCGGCATGCGCATCAGCGACATCCCGCGCGTGCGCAAATCAACCACCGTGGTGATGAAGTTCAGCGCGCCCATCAGCGACGCACCGCTGAAAATCGCCAGACCCACCACCCACAGCGTCTGGCCCAGCCCCTGGCCCGGCCCGGCGATTTGTCCGAGCGCCGAGAGCGGCGCGTAGGCCGTCCAGCCGCTGATCGGCGCGCCACCGGGGACGAAGAACGCGGCGATGATCACGACCAGCGAGAGGAACGTCGTCCAGAACGACAGCATGTTGATCGTCGGGAAGGCCATGTCCGCCGCCCCGATCTGGATGGGCAGGAAATAGTTGCCGAAGCCCGATTGCGGCGCCGTAGTCAGCACCATGAAGACCATGATCGTGCCGTGCATGGTCATCAGCGCCAGATACTGCTCCGAGGTCATCACGCCGCCTTCGATGAACGGCAGCTTCGCGTTCGGCCACACCAGGTGGATGCGCATCAGCAGCGAGAGGAACATCCCCACGAACACGCTGAAGAGCGCCAGCAGGAAGTACTGGATGCCGATCACCTTGTGGTCGAGGCTGAAGATGTACTTGCGGATCCACCCGGTCGGCGCAGCATGCCCGTGCGCGACCACGCTTTCGTGTGACGCCATCAGTTCTCTCCTTGGGTCTCGGGTCCAGCCAGCCGGAGCGTCATTGCAGAAGTGCCGCCTGTTCTTTCAGCCACTTTTCGTAGTCCGCGTCCGACATCACCTGCAGGAAGCTGCGCATCTGGTGATGCCCCTGGCCGCACAGTTCGGCGCAGGCCACCTCGTACGTGCCCACCTGCGTCGGCGTGAAGTGGATGTGGATCTCCAGGCCCGGCACCGCGTCCTGCTTCAGCCGCAGCTCGCGCACGAAGAAGCTGTGCGTCACGTCCTTCGAGCGGATCAGCAGCTCCACTTCGCGGTTCACCGGCACGGCGATCACCGGCGTCACCAGGTCGTCCTTGCCCGCCGGGTCGTTCGGGTCGAGGCCGAAGAAATTCTGCTGGGCGTCCTTCACGAACTCCGGCGCCACACGGCCAAATTTGCCGTCCGGGCCCGCATAGCGGAAATACCACTTGAACTGCTGCCCCTGCACTTCGATCTTCAGCGCGCCCGGCGAAGCGCCGATGAAGTGCACTTCCGCCCAGGCCTTCTCCGCATACACGCCCAGGCCGACGAAGAGCACCAGCGTCGCCAGCGTCCAGAGGACTTCCATGGTCTGGTTGCCGTGCGAATAGGTGGCTCGCCCGCCGCGATCGCGGAAGCGGAATACCACCCACCCCAGCGCAATCTGGCAGAGGACGAAGATCGCGCCCACGATCACATAGGTGCGGAAGAACTGCCGGTCCACTTCGTGTCCGAAGCTCGTGATCGGGGGCGGCGGCCACCAGCCGAGCCGCGGAGAATCCACGAATAGGTACAGGGTGACGAGCGCAAATACGACGAGGAAGAGCCCGAGGATAAACGCAACTGCTGCTGAACCTTTACTGTTCTGTTCTTTCTCCATCGCCTCCGCTCCGCGAATCTTCAGAACAAGCCATCGCGTGCTTCTCCGCGCGCATTCCTTTCAAAATACCGAGGAACCGACGCCCGAAGGAAAACATCATATACATCCGCCGCCGAATTGCAAGCGTGGTTGCGTATTCGGTCTTGGGTCACAGAGAAGGAAATGGTGCGGCCGAGTGGATTCGAACCACCACGGTATTGCTACCGCCAGCCCCTCAAGCTGGTGCGTCTACCAGTTCCGCCACGGCCGCAAAGAGAGAACACGATTGTAGCCCCACGCGGCGCCCGCGACAAGAGCTGCGCGCCTACGGCTTCTTCGGCGGCTGTTGCTGCGGCGTCGACGCAGGCGGCTTTTGCTGTGCCGGCTGCTGTTGCGACGCTGCTGGCGGCTGCGCCGGAGGCAGCGGTTGCGGCGCCGACGTAGCCGGCGCGGGCGCCGACTTCGGCGCGGGCTTCGAGAACTTCTCGAGGATCGAGCCCCCGCCGCGATAGAAGTCCTGCCGCAGCACCAGCGCCATCGAGGTCAGCATGAACATCACCGCGCACCACGTGGTGGCCTTGCTCAGGAACGTTGCCGCGCCGCGCGGCCCGAATGCGGTCTGGCTGCCCGCGCCTCCGAACGCGCCCGCGAGGTCCGCGGCCTTGCCGCTCTGCAGCAGCACGACGATGATGAGCAGGAAGCACACCAGCACGTACACGATCACCAGCAGCACCGGCACGCGCCAGCCGAGCACGATCAGTCCTGCACCCACGAGAAACGAAATCGCCCACTTCACCTGAATTGGCATTTCCAACTCCGCGGCAACGCCGCCTAAAAATTCACGATGGACGCGAACGATTGCGCCTGGAGGCTCGCCCCGCCCACCAACGCCCCGTCAATTTCCATCTGCGCCATCAGTCCCTTGATGTTGTCGGGCTTGACGCTGCCGCCGTAGAGGATCCGCACGTTCGCGGCGCGCTCCGGGCCAAACCCTGCCGCCGCTTGCTGGCGCAGGAACCGGTGCGCCTCGGCGGCCAGTTCTGGCGTGGCCGTGCGCCCGGTGCCGATGGCCCAGACAGGCTCGTAAGCAACAATGATACGGGAGAAGTCCGCAGTGGTCAACGCAGCGAACCCGCCGCGGAATTGCCGCTCCAGCACGGCTTCCGTCTTGCGCCCCTCGCGCTCTTCGAGCAATTCGCCCACGCAGACAATGGGGACGAGCCCCGCTTCGAGCGCGGCCTTCACTTTTTTGTTCACGCGCTCGTCGGTCTCGCCGAAGAGTTGCCGCCGCTCGGAATGGCCGATGATGACGTAGCGGCAGCCCGCTTCGACCAGCATCCCGGCGGAGATTTCGCCGGTGAAGGCGCCTTCCTTCTCCCAGTGCAAATTCTGTGCGGAGATCCCAATCGCCGTGCCGCGCGCGGTTTCCACCGCCGTGGCCAGCGCCGCAAACGGCGGCGCCACGACGATGTCGCAGTGCGTCGAGTCCGCCACCAGCGGCTTCAGCGTCTCCAAGAACGAGCGCGTCTCCGCCTGCGTCTTGTACATCTTCCAGTTGCCCGCGATCACCGGTCGCCGCATGTCTTTCCTGCTTCCTTATTGTTTGTCCGTCAGCGCTTCGACGCCGGGCAGCTTGCGCCCGGCCAGAAACTCGAGCGATGCGCCGCCGCCGGTCGAAATATGCGAAATCTTGTCGGCGACGCCGGCCTGATGCGCCGCCGCCACCGAGTCGCCCCCGCCAATAATAGAGGTTGCGCCGGCCGTTGTCGCGGCGGCGACGGCCTGCGCAATCTCAATCGTGCCCTTCGCAAACGCGGGCATCTCAAACACGCCCATCGGCCCGTTCCACACGATGGTTTTCGCGCGGGCGATTTCCGCGCGGAACGCCGCGACCGTCTTCGGCCCGATGTCGAGCCCCATCCAGTCCGCGGGCGTGCCGTCAATCCCGGCCACCTGCTGCGGCGCGTCGGCCTTGAACTCCGCGCTGAGGACGTGGTCCACCGGCAGGAGCAGGCGAAAATTGCGCGCCTTCGCGTCGGCGAGGATTTTTCGCGCCAGGTCCAGCTTGTCGTTTTCGACGCGCGACTTCCCCACCGGCAGCCCTTGCGCCTTGAAAAACGTGTACGCCATCGCGCCGCCGATGAGCATCGCGTCGGCCACCTTCATCAGGTTCTCGATGACTTCGATTTTGTCCGAGACCTTCGCGCCGCCCAGAATGGCGACGAACGGCCGGTCGGGATTCGCCAGCGCCTTGCCGAGATAGGTGAGCTCCTTTTCCATCAGGAGCCCCGCCGCGGCTTTTTGCACGAAGCGTGTGATTCCGACGACGCTGGCATGAGCGCGATGGGCCGCGCCGAAAGCGTCATCAACGTAGAGGCCGTCGCAGAGCCCCGCGAGCTGCCGCGAGAACGCTTCGTCGTTGGCTTCTTCTTCGGCGTGGTAGCGCACGTTCTCCAGCAGCAGCACGCTAGCGTCTTTGAGCGCCTTGCTCTTCGCCACCGCTTCCGCGCCGGCGCAATCTGCAGCAAACTCAACCGGCGCGCCCAGCAGCTCGCCGAGCCGCCCGACCACCGGCCGCAGGCTGTATTTCGGGTCGGGCCTCCCCTTTGGCCGGCCGAGGTGCGAAGCCAGCACCAGCCGCGCGCCCCGTTCCCGCGCCAGGCGCAGCGTGGGCAGCGTTTCGCGGATGCGCGTGTCGTCCGTGACGCGCTCGCCATCGAGCGGCACGTTGAAATCCACGCGGAGGAAGACGCGCTTGCCCTTCAGATCGAGATCGCGGATGGAAAGCTTAGGCATCGGCCCGCGCTATAGCCGCGCGGCCAGGAACTTGATCAGGTCGCGGCAGCGGCACGAATAGCCCCACTCGTTGTCGTACCACGCCAGCACCTTGATGCAGTTCGCCCCCACCACTTTCGTGAAGCCGGCGTCCACAATCGAAGAATGCGGGTTGCCGCGAAAATCCGCCGACACCAGCTCCTCTTCCGTGTATTCGAGGATGCCTTTCATGGGGCCTTCGGCGGCGCGGCGCAGGGCTGAATTGACGCTCTCCACCGTGGCGGGTTTTTCGGTGGTCACCGTCAGGTCCACCACGCTGACGTTCGGCGTGGGCACGCGCATGGCGTAGCCATCGAGCTTGCCCTTCAGCTCGGGAACCACCAGGTGCAGCGCCTTGGCCGCTCCGGTCGAAGTCGGGATCATGGAAATTGCGGCGGCACGCGCGCGGCGCAGGTCTTTGTGCGGCAGGTCCAGCAAGCGCTGGTCGTTGGTATACGAATGGATCGTGGTCATTGTGCCGACGATGATGCCGAAGGTGTCCTGCAGCACTTTCGCGACGGGCGCTAGGCAATTCGTCGTGCAGGAAGCGTTGGAAACGACGTGGTGCTTCGCCGGGTCGTACGTCTTTTCGTTCACGCCGAGCACGAACGTCGCGTCGGGGTCGGTGGCCGGCGCGGAGATGATCACTTTCTTCACCGGGCCGCGGATGTGCTTGCGCGCATCGGAGCCTTTCGTAAACAGGCCGGTGGACTCGACTACGATCTCGGCGCCCACCGAAGCC
>JBGQHO010000023.1:0-53023 GCA_041497955.1 Terriglobia bacterium
CCCCCCCCCCCCCCCCATTTTTCGTAAGTATTGATTCCAAAGGAGATGCAGGCCAACCATCCTGCAAGTATTGATTCCACAAGGGATTAAATCTATTTTTTTCATAAACATGCGCACGTCTCTGATAAGTCTTGATTCTAGAGAACTTACAAGCCTGCCTCACCTTGCACCTGCGAAGCATGTTAGTTGGTTTACCAAGACGACTGCCCCAGCCTTGCCCAAGCAAGAGCCGCAGCCGCCAGAGAGCATTCAATCCCCTCATCTCTATGCTAGCGCGGCTCTCGAGAAGGATCGAAAGAAAATGCGTCGATTACCACAGGATTTCCACCCAGTTCTCCATCCCGGATGACGAGGCGCTCCTGCCTATCTCGGTGGTATGGAACATACCTGTCGCCTGCAATCGGGCTTCTGCAGATTTCATGATCTCCTCTCCTTTAATGGCAGGTGCGTATCAGCGACTCATCCGAGATTATTCTGGTTACAGAGCTAGACTCAGGGCTGGCACAACGTAGAACACCAAAGAATCGTGCCGTAAGGCAGACGCAGCCATTCCTACACGTTAGAGGTCGAGAATCGCCTTTAGAACGACCGGGTCATCGGACGCGACACGGCGGAAGCCGAGGCTCCTGGCTAGGGTCTGCATGGGCAGGTTTTCTTGCAGTATTTCAGCCACGAGGCAGTCCAGTTTTCTGTCCCGCGCGACTTGGATCAGTCGGCGCAGCAGTTCCGCGCCCAGCCCAAGATGCTGGTACCGATCAATGACTAAGACAGCGACTTCGGCCTCGTTCTTGCGCTGAAGCTTGGTCAGCCTTCCAACCCCAAGAATCTCACGCGTCTCGGAGTTGGGGTCCTCGTGTTCCGCCACCAAGGCCATCTCGCGGTCGTAGTCGATGAGGCAGATCCGAAGCAGGCGGTCGGGAGCCGTACGAGCATTCAGACTGAAGGAGTAGAAGTAGCGCAGATGGACGCTGCGATCAGAAAGCGACTCGTGGAACTTGACCATGAGCGGTTCGTCCTCCGGGCAGATCGGCGGACGGTCACCTGAGCGCCGTCCTTCATTGTCCACCGCGAAACGTACTGCCCGAGCCGCGCCTGAAGCGCAGCTTTGGGGAGCTGTTCCATTGCCTCTATCCGCCTCCGCAGGAGGCTGTTCCTCCAAAGAGAATCCCGCTTCCTTTCACCCAAGCGGCTCGCTGAATTGGCGAGCTTTCTGCTTGATGCTCGCCGCGTGATGAGGGTGTAACGCCGATGCGCTCAGAAATGATGGTCCGTAGCGATTCCCCTCGCCCGGGGGGTTGCCGAGCGTGAGGTTTGCCGCCACGCGCTCGTCTGCCAATTGTCTTTGGCCTGCTCCGCCGGCATCCACGGCGGGACGCTTAGCCTCAAGTAGCCCGCCAAAGAATTGACGTAGGGCTCGTACATCTGGCGAAGCTCGAGGAGCCTGGCATCCTGGTCGCTTCCTTCCCGCAACGGCAAGCCGTCGGCAGCCAGCCGGGCGCGCAACCCAGCCAAATCCGCTTCGGAAAGGCGGTCGGTCGCCGGAGCGCGCGGCGGCGTGCCAAACACCTGCGCCAGATCCACCACCGCATGTCGCGCGATGGCAAAGGTAAGTTCCGCCTGGCGGGCGCAAGCTCCCTCAACGCCGACCATCACCAGGGCGCTGGCATCCAGGATTGTGGTCAACGCTCCCAGCCAGGACTGGTTCGCGTGTTGCGAGCGGAAATAAGCGAGCACGGGATAGGAAATGTGGCTCTCCAGAAGTTCCGCCGCCCAGCGCTCGGAGTCGTGCAGGAATTGCTGGAGCGCTACCAGGCCATGCGCGGTGCTGTGGCGTCGCAAGAGCTCAGCCGCAGCCGGCGGGGATCCTGCGCGGGCGTCAAGAAGGGTGATATTCACTTCGCGCCGGGAAAAAGATTGATAGAGCACGGGCAGATAACCGATGACCATCGCGAGAAAACCGAACCCCATTCCCGACTCGAGCACCGTGAGCGCACGCGCGAATGGCGTGCGCGGGACGACGTCACCCATGCCCAGCGTGAAGAAAGTAGTGCCGCTGAGATAGAGGTCGGTGCTGAAGCGGACGGTCCCTTCCGAGATCGTGAGCCCCGAGCCGGCGCCCCAATGCAGCAGGGCAAAACCCAGGACCAGGCCTGCCGCCCACAAGCTCAACAGCAGAAGCAGCGAGAGCGGGCCGTAAAAACTCAGGTAGTTGTCCCGGCGTCTGCCCGGAGGAATCCAGCTCACCAGGGCCGACCAGGGCCGCCACGTCGCGCGGTAAAACATCCGTGTGAGCCGGACTCGGCGCACGACGCGACGCGGCAGCACGACGGTCTCAAACGCATCCCACAGGACTACGAAAACCAGCGCGGCACCCAGAATAGCAATGAGGATTCTCATCTTCGCCTCCCCTTTTGGGCTGTGCCTTGGCGCAGATAGGAGCTCTCGGCGACCTTCAATTCAACACCACGGCGCGGAAGCGCACCTGGCCCTTCTCGACGCGTTCATAGGCACGATGGATTTCGTCGAGCCGATACGTTTCGGCAATGACCTTCACTTTGCCCTTCGCCGCGAAGTCCAACGCTTCGTAGAGGTACTCCGGTCCGTTTTGGATGCTCCCAAGAATTCGAATACGGCGCATGATGAGCTCGCCGAGCGAGACTTGAAGAGGCTTTGGGTCGAAGCCCATCACCACGAAGCGCCCGTCCGGGCGAAGGCCCTGGATCGTGTCGGCCATAGCCTCGGTGGAGTTGCCGGTGCCAAGGATGACGTCGGCGCCGCCGACGCGAGCCAAGCCCTGGCCATCCGCGACGACCTCGTCAGCGCCCAGTTGCCGGATGAGCTTCTCCTTGTCAGGTGAGCGGGAGACCGCGATGGTCTCGAAGCCGGCGGCCTTGGCGTACTGCACAGCCAAGTGGCCCAGTCCACCGATGCCGACCACGGCTACGCGTTCGCCGGGCCGCGGGTCGGCCCAGCGCAGGCCGCTCCAGACGGTGTAGCCAGCGCACAAGATCGGCGCCGCCTGCTCATAGGACAATCCCTCCGGCAGGAGCATGGTGGCATCGGCATAGGAAAGCATGTACTCGGCATGGCCTCCCTGCGCGACGCCGCTCGTGCCGATAGGTTGCGCACAGAACATGGGCTTGTTGCGTCTACACCACTCGCAGCGCCCGCAACTCGCCTGGAGCCACGGCACGCCGACGCGGTCGCCGACCTTCCGCGTGGTGACCCCTGAGCCGATGGCGACGATCTCGCCCACCGGCTCATGCCCCAGGATGCGAGGAAACGTGCCGGGCAGCGCGCCCTCGGTTTGATGGACGTCGGTATAGCAGATTCCGCTGGCGCGAATCTTGATGAGCACCTGGCTCGGGCCGGGCTCCGGTAGGGGAATTTCGCGGATTTCCCACTTGCCATGTTGTGCAGGAACGACAGCAGCTTTCATACCTGGACTCCTTTGGCCCGCGGCGGTTCCTTTCGACTCCACGGGCAAGCCGCTTTGGATTTCTATTGGATTCGCCTCTTACCCAAGCGACTCACTGAATTGGCGGGCTTTCTGCTGAGGCGGGATGAGAGGTTTCTACGCGGATAATTCCCGTTTGATCCGAGAAAAAGTACCGCACGCCCGTTGTCCCCTCGGTCACGGGATTCGCCGTCGCTCCATATTCCGTGCCATGCACCCTGTAGACGAAGACGTACCCGGACTTCGTGCCCGAAGCCAGAACGCTATCGATCAAGTCGGCAGCTTTCGCGGATTCGCTACCATTGGGCGCCGGCCCCAGCACCACAAGTGAAGGCGGGAGGGAGCCGTACTTGGCGGCATACATGACAACCGCGCGGTTGATGATTCGAAGCGAGCCCACCGCAGAGGCTTCGTTCGCGGCCATCCTGGCGCGCAAGAGGTTGGGAATGGCGATCGCGGCGATGATAAGCGGAATGACCATTACGCCCGCATACCCCAGGACCAATCCCGCCATGGCCATGCCCCCGCCCGTCTTGCGCCCGCCGCTGCGACGAATGTCGGACCGGGAGAGATGGCCAAAGACAACGGCCAGGATTGCGGCGGGCAGAACGAAAAAGAAAATGCCGCAAATCAGACTGGCGATGGCCAGGCCACTCGTCTCGGGTTGGCCACCAGGTGCAGAGAGGGACGCACCACACTTCTGGCAAAAAGCGGCCTCATCCGGGTTTTCCTGCTGGCACTGCGGGCAGTATTTCATGCGGGGGCACCTCGGGAAAGTATTTGCTGGAAAGGACTTATCCTAGAGAATGACCGAATGTCAACAAGTCTGCGACGTGAGACCGTTGCAGTTTGCGAATAGGTCGCGCCCGGCGCTGGTTGTCAAACCTCTGTAGGCAAGGCAGAATACAAGCGGTGGCTTTTTCAGATTTCATCGTCGTGATCCTCGCTGCGGGCAAAGGCACGCGCCTGCGGTCAGAGCTGGCCAAGGTGCTCCACCGCGCCGCGGGCCGCAGCCTGGTCGAGCACGCGGTACGCGCCTGCCGGCCGCTCGGCGCGCGCGGCGTCGTGGCCGTCGTGGGCCATCAGGATGCGCAGGTGACAGCAATCGTGGAGCCGTTCGGCGTGCGCAGCGTGCTCCAGCAGCCGCAGCGCGGCACGGGCCACGCGATGGTTGTCGCGCGCAAAGCCGCGGGCCGCGCGCGCTATGCGCTGGTGCTGCCCGGCGATGCGCCGCTCGTGCGCACGGAGACGCTGCGCGGGCTGGTGCGCGCGCACGCGGACGCCAGCGCGGCCGCCACGATTCTTTCCGCGAATTTCGCCGACCCTACCGGCTACGGCCGCATCGTGCGCAAGCCCGATGGCAGCGTCGCGGCCATTGTTGAGCAGTCGGCGCTCCTCGATGACCAGCGCGGCATCACCGAGATCAACTCCGGCATTTACTGCTTCACACTCGAAAAGCTCTGGCCGTGCCTCGGCCAGCTGCGCCCGGCGAACGTCCATCGCGAGCTCTACCTGACCGACGCGATTGCGTTGCTCAACCAGAAAGGCGAAACCGTGCTCGCGCACGTCGCGGGGGATTCACAGGAAGTCCTCGGCTGCAATACGCGCGCGGAAATCGCCGCGGCGGACGAAATCCTTCTGCGGCGCAAGCGCGACGCGTTGATGGATGCCGGCGTGACGATTTATCAGCCGGATTCCGTACGCATCGAAGCCGACGTCGAAATTGGCAGCGACACCGTGATCGAGCCGGCCGTGCAAATCCTGGGGAAAACGCGCATCGGCGCGAACTGCCTGATTCGCACGGGCAGCGTAATTGCCGACTCCCTGCTCGGTGACGGCGTCACCGTGAAGCCCTACTCCATCATCACCGCGAGCCGGCTAGCCAAAGGCGCAGCCGTCGGGCCGTTCGCGCATCTGCGCGACGGCGCCGAACTCAAGCCCGGCGCGCGCGTGGGGAACTACGTCGAGGTGAAAAAGAGCACGCTCGCCGAGGGCGTCAAAGCCATGCACCTCAGCTATATTGGCGACGCAAAAATCGGCGCGGACACCAACGTCGGCGCGGGCACGATCACCTGCAACTACGACGGCGTGCGCAAGAACCCCACGACGATCGGCAAGCGCGTTTTTGTCGGCAGCAATACGGCGCTCGTTGCCCCGGTCAAGGTCGGCGACGGCGCCTACATCGCCGCGGGCTCGACCATCACCGAAAATATTCCGCCCGACGCGCTCGGCATCGCCCGCGGCCGCCAGGAGACCAAGCCCGGCTGGGCGCGCGCCCGCCGTCGTGAATTGGCCGCAGCAGCAAAGCCCTCCCGCAAACGCAAGCCCCGTCGCGCATCCCGGGCGCGCTCAAAGCCGCGCCGCGCAAAGCACAGCAAGAAGCGCCGCTAGCGCGTCGCGCGCCTGTGCTACAATGCGCGCGGAGGGCAAATTCCCGATGAAATTCGGCGTCGTGGTGTTCCCTGGCTCGAACTGCGATCACGACGCTCATCACGCCATCGGGTCCGTCCTCGGCCAGCCGGTGGATTGGATCTGGCATCAGTCAGAAGACCTCTCGAGTTTTGACGCCGTCATCCTCCCGGGCGGCTTTGCCTACGGCGACTACCTGCGCACCGGTGCGATTGCGCGCTTTTCTCCCGTAATGCGCGCGGTCGAGCGCTTCGTGCGGCGCGGCGGCCTGGTGCTGGGCATCTGCAACGGCTTCCAGATCCTGCTGGAAGCGGGCTTGCTGCCCGGCGCGATGCTGCGCAATTCGGGCCTGCGGTTCATCTGCCGCCACGTGCACATCCGCGTGGAGACCACGGCGACGCCGTTCACCTGCGCCGCGCAGCCGGGGCAGGTGCTGCGCGTTCCCATCGCACATTCCGAGGGCAATTACTTCTGCGACGCCGCGACGCTCGCCGAGCTCGAGCGCAACGAACAGATTATTCTCCGCTATACCGACGCCGAGGGGCGCCAGACCGCTGCAGCCAACCCCAACGGTTCGCTCGCGGCAATCGCAGGCATCTGCAATCGCGAGCGCAACGTCTTGGGTCTGATGCCGCATCCGGAGCGCGCTTCGGAAGCCGCGCTCGGCTCGGCCGACGGGTTGGTGGTCTTCCGTTCGATGGTTGCGAGTCTCGCACGCGCGACGAACGGCGTTCTGGCCGGCGCGCGCGTACCCGCATAGATCCGTGAAGCCTCAACGAGGAGTGCTCATGCGGCGCAGCATCCGCTGGATCGCAATCCTGGCTGGTGTGTTGGTGGCGCTGCCCGCGCTGGCGCAGGAGCCGACGATTGACTGGGGCAAGGTCAACGCCGAAGCCATCGCCAAGCTGCGCGAATACATCCGCGTGGATACGCAGAACCCTCCGGGCAACGAGATGCGCGGCGTCGAGTGGCTAAAGAGGGTCTTGGACGCCGAGGGCATCGCGTACGAGATCGGCGAATCCGCGCCGGGCCGCGGCAGCATCGTCGCGCGGCTTAAAGGCGCGGGCAACGAGCCCGCGATCATCCTGCTGAGCCACATTGACGTCGTGCCGGTGAACCGTGAGTTTTGGACCGTGGATCCCTTCGCGGGCGAACTGCGCGACGGTTATATCTGGGGCCGCGGCGCCATCGACATGAAGGACGAGGGCATCGCCCAACTGATGGCGCTTCTGCTGCTGCATCGCAACAAGGTGCCGCTGCGGCGCGACGTCATTTTCCTCGCTACGGCCGATGAAGAAGCCGGCGGCAAATTCGGCGCAGGCTGGGTGGCGAAGAACCGGCCGCAGTGGTACGCCGGCGCGGGCTTCCTGCTGAACGAAGGCTCGCCCTCGCGCGCCGATGAATCGGGCAAGCCGCTTTTCATCGGCGTGAGCGGAACGGAGAAAACTCCCGCGTGGCTGAAGCTCACTGCCACGGGCCGCGCGGGTCACGGGTCCGTGCCGATTCCGGATTCGGCGGTGAACAAACTCGTCACCGCGCTCGAGCACCTGCGCCGCTATGAGCCCCCGCTCGAGCTGACGCCGCCCATCGAACGGGCGCTGCGCTCCCGCGCGTCCTACGAACCCGAGCCCTGGCGCAGCCGCCTCCGCAACCTTCGCGAATTCCTGAAGCAGCCGGATGCACGCCGCGATCTCGCTAAGCGGCCCGAGCTGCTCGCGCTCGTGACGAACACGGTCTCGATCACGGGCCTCCAGGGCACGAACAAGATCAATATTATCCCGCCGGTTGCTACGGCGCTTGTGGATTGCCGCCTGCTGCCCACCTGGACTGCGGATCGCTGGGCGGCCGAGGTGCGGCGCGCCGTCGCCGACGATTCCATCCAGATCGAAGTCCTGGAAAACTTTCCGCCGTCCACTTCGCCGCTCGATACGCCGCTCTATCGCTCCATCGTCGAGGCCGTGAAGCGCGTGCATCCCAGCGCGGGCGTCACCGAGGCGCTGATCAACGGCTTCACGGATTCGCATTTCTTCCGCGAAAAAGGGATCGTGAGCTACGGCTTCGAGGCCGTGGCCATGACGGAAAAAGATGATTCGCGCGCGCATGGCAATGACGAGCGCGTCCCGGTGAAGGCGTTCACCGACTCCGTGCGCCTGATGTGGGAAGTGGTCTACGGCTTCAGCAAGGCGCAATAGGCAACACTCGCGCTACAAAAGGGCGAAATGCTCGACACCGAAATCAGAGTCACGCCGGAGCTGGCGGCCGAGCACGGCCTGACGCCGGAGGAATACGCGCGCCTCGAGAAAATCCTCGGGCGCGAGCCGAACCTGACCGAGCTGGGCATCTTCAGCGTGATGTGGAGCGAGCACTGCTCCTACAAATCGAGCAAAGTTCATCTGAAGCGCCTGCCCACGCGCGGCCCCCAGGTGGTGCAGGGCCCGGGCGAAAACGCGGGCGTGGTGGACATCGGCGACGGCCTTGTCGCCGTCTTCAAAATCGAGTCGCACAACCATCCGAGCTATGTGGAGCCGTTCCAGGGCGCGGCGACGGGCGTGGGCGGCATCCTGCGCGACATCTTCACCATGGGCGCGCGGCCCATCGCTGTGCTCGACGCGCTGCGCTTCGGCCCCATCAGCCAGTCAAGCGTCGACAGCGAACAGTCGAGAGTGGCCCCGGGGGCGGTTGCGCGGAACCGGCGCATCCTCGACGGCGTGGTTAGCGGCATCGCGTTTTACGGAAACTGCTTCGGCGTGCCGACCGTCGGCGGCGAAGTCGCATTCGAGCCCTGCTATTCGAAGAATCCGCTCGTCAACGTCCTAGCGCTGGGCATTGCGCGCCGCGAAGAACTTTTCTTCGCCCGCGCGCGCGGCGCCGGCAATCCCGTGATCTACGCCGGCGCGAAGACGGGCCGCGACGGCATCCACGGCGCGTCATTGCTCGCGTCGGCGGAGTTCACCGAAGAATCGCAGCAGAAGCGCCCGAACGTGCAGGTGGGCGACCCGTTCATGGAAAAGCTGCTGCTCGAAGCCTGCCTCGAAGCCATGCAGACCGGCGCGGTGGTGGCGATTCAGGATATGGGCGCGGCGGGGTTGACCTGCTCGACCTGCGAGATGGCTTCGCGCGGCGGAACGGGCATCGAGATTGACCTTGCGCATGTGCCGCAGCGCGAAACCGGCATGACGCCTTACGAGATCATGCTCAGCGAATCGCAGGAGCGCATGCTGCTCGTCGCCGAACGCGGCCGCGAAGAGGAAATCCTCGGCGTCTTCCGCAAATGGGGACTCGACGCGGTCGAGATTGGGCGCGTGACCGACGGCGGGCTCCTGCGCGTGCTCAACCATGGCACAGTCGCCGCCGAAATCCCCGCGCATCCGCTGGCCGAAGAGGGGCCCGTCTATCGCCGACCTCTGGCCCCACCCGCCGAGCGTCTCCAGAAAAATGCACCGGCGTTTTCCTTTGCACCCGAAGGCGCTGACCTTACCGAAAATTTCCGCAAGCTGCTGGCCTCGCCCGCGATCGCCTCAAAGCGCTGGATCACCGAGCAGTACGACCACATGGTGCGCACGAACACGCTCGTGGTGCCCGGTGCGGGCGATGCCGCCGTGCTGCGCGTGAAGGGTACAGCGCGCGCGCTGGCGCTGGCCGTGGACGGCAACGGCCGCTGGTGCCGGCTTGCACCGAAGCTCGGCGCAATGCATGCCGTTGCGGAAGCCGCGCGCAACGTGGCTTGCACGGGCGCGCGCCCTGTGGCCGCGACGAATTGCCTCAATTTTGGCAATCCGGAAAAGCCCCAAGTGATGTGGGCGTTCAGCGAAGCAGTGGACGGCATCGCGGAAGCCTGCATAGCGCTGGGCACGCCCATCACCGGCGGCAACGTGAGCTTCTACAACGAGACGCTCGGCCAATCCATTTATCCCACGCCGGTTATCGGCGTGCTCGGCGTCCTCGAAGACGCGGCGCGCGCGCTGAGCATGGGGTTCCGCGAGGAAGGCGACATGATTCTCTTCCTCGATGGTAGCGGCGGCTCTACGCCGCCATCGGGCGGGCTGCAGGAGACTGCAAACGAATTCACATCGTCGGAATATGCAAAAACGATTCGTGGCGTCGCGGCAGGCGCGCCGCCGGCGATTTCGCTCGATGCCGAGAAGCGGCTGATTGACGCGCTGGTTGCGTTAGCCAGCGAAGGCGCGCTGCGCTCAGCGCACGATCTAAGCGACGGCGGGCTTGCGGTCGCGCTGGCGGAATCCTGCTTTGTATCTGCAATTTTCGGATGCACCGTCGAAATCCAAACGAATCCGCCCGCCGAAGCGGCGCTATTCGGTGAGCGCGGCGCGCGCGCGGTGGTTTCCTGCGCGCCAGCATCGCTTGCTCGAGTTGTCGAGATTGCGAGACAATATGGAGTTGCGGCGCGCTCCATCGGGACGGTCACTCCAGGCGAATTCCGCATCGAGTACAACGGTCGCAAGGTCGTAAGCGCCGCGGTGGAGTCGCTGCGCGACCCCTGGGAAGGCGCGCTCGAACGCGCGCTGAGCAGCAAATGATCCGGCTGATCCAAATCGAAGACGACCACTTCCACGACCACTGCGGCGTGTGCGGCGTTTTCGGCCACGCGGAAGCGTCGAAGCTTTCTTACCTCGGCCTCTACGCGCTCCAGCACCGCGGGCAGGAGTCCGCCGGCATCGTCTCGACCGACGGCGTGCAGCTCCACGTGCACAAGGGCATGGGGCTGGTCGAAGAAATCTTCAAGCCGGAGGTGATCGCGCGCCTGCCGGGCGACGTGGCTATCGGCCACACGCGTTATTCCACCGCGGGCGATACGTCGCTCGTCAACGCGCAGCCCGTGGTGATTGATTGCAACAAGGGCAAGCTGGCGCTGGGGCACAACGGCAACCTCACGAACGCCGGGGAATGGCGCCGCAAGCTCGAGCACCGCGGCTCGATTTTCCAGACCACGAGCGACACCGAAGTGATCGTGCACCTGATCGCGCGCAGCTCGGCGCGGAACCTGGCCGGCGCCATTGCTGACGCGCTGAACCAGGTCGAAGGCGCGTATTCGCTCCTGCTGCTCACGCGCGATGAGCTCTACGCCATCCGCGACCCGCGCGGCTTCCGCCCGCTGAATCTCGCGCGGCTCGGGTCGGCCTGGATGGTGGCGTCGGAGAGCTGCGCGTTCGACCTCGTCAGCGCGGAGTACCTGCGCGAAGTGGAGCCCGGCGAGATGGTACGCATCTCGCGCGCGGGCATCGAGTCCATCCATTTCGCGCCGCCCAAGCAGCACCAGTACTGCATTTTCGAACACGTCTATTTCGCGCGGCCCGACAGCCTGATCTTCGGCCGCCCGGTGAACCAGAGCCGCGAGATGCTCGGCCGCCTATTGGCGCGCGAGCATCCCTCCGCGGCGGACGTCGTGGTGCCCGTGCCCGATTCCGGCGTGCCCGCGGCGATCGGCTACGCACACGAGTCCGGCATCCCGTTCCGCATGGGCCTGATCCGCAACCACTACATCGGCCGCACGTTCATCGAACCGGTGCAGGCCATCCGCGATTTCGGCGTGAAGCTGAAGCTGAACCCCGTGCGCGGGCTGCTGGAAGGCCGGCGCGTGGTGCTGGTGGACGACTCCATCGTGCGCGGCACCACCAGCCGCAAGATCGTGCGCATGGTGCGCGAAGCAGGCGCGCGCGAAGTGCACGTGCGCATCAGTTGCCCGCCAACCATTTCGCCCTGCTACTACGGCATCGATACGCCCACGCGGGAGGAGCTGATCGCCGCTCAGAAACCGGTGGAAGAGATCCGGCAATTCCTCAACGCCGATTCGCTCGGCTATCTTTCGCTCGAAAGCCTGCGTACGGCGGTCAGCGACGCAGAAGGCAAGTTCTGTACGGCGTGCTACACGGGCGTGTACCCGACGGACCTCGGGCAGCGGGAGATGCCCCACCGCGAAAACGAACCCGCAAAGGTGACTGCCACCCATGAAAGCTAAGCCCGCCAAGAAAGAAGAAGCCCCGCTTCACCGGCGCATCCTGCACGAACTGCTCGGATGGGCCTGGGTGATTGCCGCGTTCCTGTTCATCCAGGGCACGCTGGTGCAGGCGCGCGTGATCCCGTCGGGCTCGATGGAGCGCACGCTGCTCATCGGCGACCACCTGCTCGTCAGCCGCTTCGGCTACGACGCCGGCGTGCCGTTCACGAACTGGCACGTGCCGCTGTGGCGCGATCCGCACCGCCAGCAGGTGGTGATTTTCCGCGCGCCGCTATCGGGCTCGTCGGATTTGGTCAAGCGCGTGATCGGCGTGCCGGGCGATACGCTGGAGATCCGCCGTGGCATCGTCCTGGTGAATGGCGCTCCGCTCAAAGAGCCCTACATGAACGGCCCGGTGAACCCGCACGAAAACTTTGCGCAGGTACAAGTGCCGCCGGGCAATTATTTTGTGATGGGCGACAATCGCGGGAATTCCTACGACAGCCGCTACTGGGGCTTCGTGCCGCGCTCGGCCATTGTGGGCACGCCGGTGGTGATCTACATGTCGGTGGACGCGCCCGAGCAGGCCTGGGAGTCCGGGCAGGTGCGCGCGCGCATCTTTGCGTATCTGAACGCCATCATTCATCCGAGCACGGTGCGGTGGAACCGCTTGTTCGAAACGTTCTAGGGCAGCGCCGATTTCCGCTTCGCTTCCGTCCGGCCGAAAGAAACGCTCTTCGATGCGTTACGCCGATGCCGGTGTCCATCTCTCGCTGGCCGACGAGGCCAAGAAGCGCATCCGCCGGCTCGCGGGCCGCACGCTGACTCCCGGCGTGCTCGCGCCGATCGGCTCGTTTGGCGCGCTCTACCAGCTCGACCGCAAGCGCTGGCGCGACCCCGTGCTCGTGGCCAGCGCCGACGGCGTAGGCACGAAGCTGAAGATCGCCTTCGCCATGGGCGTGCACTCGACGGTCGGCGCCGATCTGGTGAACCACTGCGTCAACGACATCCTCACGCAGGGCGCTGCGCCGCTGTTCTTCCTCGATTACCTCGCCATCGGCCGCATGGAGCCTCGCATCGTCGAGCAAATTGTCCGCGGCATGAGCCGCGCCTGCCGCCAGGCGGGCTGCGCGCTGATCGGTGGAGAGACTGCGGAGATGCCGGGCTTCTACGCGCCGGGCGAATATGACCTGGCGGGCTTTATCGTCGGCGCGGTCGAGCGCAGCCGCATGCTCACCGGCGCGGCCGTGCGCCCAGGCGATGTGCTGCTCGCGTTGCCTTCCACCGGCCTGCACACCAACGGCTACTCGCTCGCGCGCAAGCTGGTATTTGAAGTGGCGCGGCTCAAACTGGAAACCTACGTCGCCGAAGTGCGCAACAAAATCGGCGCGGAATTGCTGAAGCCGCACCGTTGCTACTGGCCCGCGCTGAAAAATATCGTCGCGCGCGGCTGGGTTTCCGCGCTGGCGCACATTACCGGCGGGGGAATTCCCGGAAACCTGCCGCGTTCCTTGCCGCGCGGCACGCAGGCTGTGGTTGAGCTGGGTTCGTGGCCCGTGCTGCCGGTTTTCCGCTATCTTGCGCGTCTGGGAAAAATCGAGCGCGGCGAATTGCTGCGCACATTCAACCTGGGCGTGGGCATGATCCTCATCGTTCCGCCGAAGCACCTGAAGAAAGTTGAAGCGGAATTGAAGCGCCGCCGGGAGAAGTTCTACCGTATCGGTCGCGTGGAGCGGCTCGGCGGCGGAAAACCGCGCGTGGCCTTCACCGGCAACTTGCTGCTCTAGGTCTTGTCTTCCGCAGCTTCACGCGCTTTGCGGCGGCGGCTCCAATACCACCAATTGCGCTGCGCGGCGGGCAGTTTCGGATTGCGCGCCTGCGCCACGGCGGCGGTGAAAACGTCCAGGCAGCAGATGTCTTGCGGCTGGCCGGTGACTTCACAGAGTTTCTCGTAGAGCCGCGCGGGCTTGGCGCGCGCAAGCTGCGTTATCGTGCGGATGCCGAGGCGCTCGAAGTCGCGCAGCATGGCGGGTCCTACAGAGGTAAGGTCGCGGAGTTCTCGTTGTTTCATGGCGCCTCGCTTTCGCTTTACTTTCGCCGAAGCTTACCGCGCCTTCCCCGGATCCGCAAGAGAAAATATCCGCGTGTATGCGTGGTTTCGCAGGTTTGCAGGGTTGCAGGGTTGTGCTAACGTGCTGCGCTTATGGTGAAGCGCATTGGCGTGCTGCTAAGCGGCCGCGGCTCGAATTTCGAGGCGCTGGCCGATAGCGTCGCCGCGGGCCGCATCCCCGGCGCCGAAATCGCCATTGTGATCAGCAATCGCGACGGCGCGCCGGGAATCGAGCGCGCCCGCGCGCGCGGCATTGCGACACGCGTCATCCCTTCAAAGGGGCTGGAGCGCGAAGCCTACGACCGCCAAGTGGTGGCCGCGCTCCAGGAAAAACAGGTGGATCTGGTGTGCCTGGCGGGCTTCATGCGGCTGCTCTCGCCCCATTTCGTGGCCGCATATCGCAATCGCATCCTGAACATTCACCCGTCGCTGCTGCCGGCGTTCCCGGGACTCGAAGCGCAGCGGCAGGCGCTCGAATATGGCGTAAAGTTTTCAGGCTGCACGGTGCATTTCGTGGACGAGAATCTGGACGCGGGGCCGATCGTCACGCAGGCAGTTGTGCCGCTGCGCGACGACGACACCGTGGAAGCGCTCAGCGCGCGTATCCTGGCCGAGGAACACCGGATCTATACCGAAGCGGTGCGGCTGGTGCTCTCCGGCCGCTTTCGAGTAGAAGGACGCCGCGTGATCCGTGCCGTAGGGCCAGTCTAAACGAATCGCGCGTGTCCGATTGAAGCGAGGGATGGACCCAAAGTTCCGATGAAGCTGATCGAAGATTTTCGCTGGAGAGGACTCGTCTTCCACGTGAGCGAGGGGCTGGAGAGCGTCCTCGAGAAAGAACGTCTGACGGGCTACATCGGCTTCGACCCCTCCGCCGCAAGCCTGCACGTCGGCTCGCTGCTTCCGGTGATGGCCCTGGCGCGCTTCCAGAAGTATGGTCACCGCCCGATCGGCATCGTCGGCGGCGGGACGGGCCTCGTCGGCGACCCCAGCGGTAAATCCGAAGAGCGGCCGCTGCTGAGCAAAGAACAGATCGAAGAGAACCTGCGGGGCCTGCGGAAACAATTGGAGCTGTTCCTCGATTTCCAGGCCAAGGACAATGCCGCGCTGATTGTGAACAACGCCGACTGGCTCGCGCCGGTTGCGCTGATGGACTTCCTGCGCGACATCGGAAAATACTTCACCGTGAACTACATGCTGAACAAAGAATCGGTGAAACGCCGCCTGAAAACCGAAGAAGGCATTTCGTTCACCGAGTTCAGTTACATGCTGCTGCAGGCCTACGACTTCCTGATGCTGCACGACCGGTACAACTGCCGGCTGCAAATGGGCGGGAGCGACCAGTGGGGCAACATCACGGCGGGAATGGACCTGATCGGGCGGCTGCGGAAAGTGCAGGCGCACGGGCTGGTGTTTCCGCTGGTGGCGGCAGCCTCGGGCAAGAAATTCGGCAAGACGGAAGCCGGCACGGTCTGGCTGGACCCGAAGCTTACGTCGCCCTACCGCTTCTACCAGTTCTGGTACAACACGGACGACCGCGACGTAATCGCCTACGTGAAGTTCTTCACGTGGCTTTCCCGGGCGGATGTGGAGGAGCTGGAGCAGTCGGTGCGCACCGCTCCAGAGCACCGCGCCGCGCAAATCCGGCTGGCGCGGGAGTTGACGCGGCAAGTGCACGGCAGCACGGTGCTCGAGCGGGCCGAGAAAGCTTCCCGGGCGCTCTTTGGCGAAGAAATTGATGCGCTCACCCCGGAAGAGCTGCTCGACGTCTTCCAGGAAGCGCCGTGCGCACGCGTCGAGAAAGCGAAGCTTCAGGGCCTGGGCACCGGGATCGTGGACCTGTCGGTGCTGGCGGGCCTAGCTCCGTCGAAGAGCGAGGCGCGGCGGCTGATTGACGGCGGCGGCGTGTACTTGAACAACCGGAGAATCGGCGAGGCGAGCAAGCCTGTTTCTCTCGCCGATGCGTTGCACGGCAGGTTCCTCGTTCTGCGCAGGGGCCAGAAAGAGTTTCGTTTAGTGGAGCTGGTTTAGCCGGACCTCCTGCCCCCTCGTCCCCTGCGGCATGAATGGCTGGGCCATCCTGGAAGGTGCTCACGGGACGGATTCGGCGAGGCGCCTGAGGCGGGCAAGCCAGTCGCGGTCGCGGCGCGCCACCGCGTGGCGCATCACGAGCGCATCCCAGATCCTGCCGAAGCGCCCCGGCACCTCGTATTCATCACGCATGCGCACGCGCGTGCCGCCGGCGGCCGGCTCCGTCTCCCAGCGCTGCATTCCGCGCACACCGTACGCATCCTGAAAGCGCCACTCGAGCACGCGGCCCCAGTCATGCTGCGTGACCACGGCCGTGAGGCTTACCTCGCGGCGCCCCACGCGTCCCGTGATGCGCACCTTAAGGCCAGTCTGAAAGTCCGCCGCGCCGCCCTGCACTTCGAATTCGGCGTTCATTTCCGCGCCGTACCAATAGGGCATCCGCTGCGGCACGAAAAAAACGGCGACACGATCCGGCGGCGCCTGAATTTCCACGGTGAATTGCAATTTGGCCATGGGCAGCGCGCCACTCTACCACGAGTTCTCGGCGTGCCCCGGCAGCCACAGGGGAACAGTAGCGGAGAGAATTATCCTACGGGGCAGGGACAGCGATTGCGGCGGCGCCAAGCACGCGGCGGCTCTTGTGCTCCTGGAGGAAGACCACAGCGCGCAGGTTCTCGCGCTTCCATTCCGGCGCGAGCTTCAGCTCAACGTGGCGCATGAAGGCGGGGTCTGCGCGGACAAATGCCTGCCCGATGAGTTCCAACTGCCGGACCACCGCGGCGTGGTCCAGGCTGCGCCCGGCATTTTCGCCCGCGCGCACGTCGGAATGGAGCTTGCTCTCGGTAATCGCCAAGAACACTTCGATCGCGTCGCCCGGGGTCACGCCCGGGAGTGCGTCGGCCCGCACGTCGAGTGAAATTCCTGGCTTGCCAGGGTCTTGCTTCCAGGCGAGGCGAACCTGAGCTTTGGGAATATGCGCCGCGCGCGCAATTGCGTCGAACGCTCTCTGCTCCGAGCTGCCGACAAATTCCGCCTGGCCGTCCACGATCATCTGCGGCGTGTAGACGCCCGAATTGCCGAAGGTCCCCGCGTAGTGGTCTTGCCGCTCGCTGAACGTCGCCGAAGAAAACCGGTCGCGCCAGCCGAGATGGTTCCAGTAATCCACGTGCTCTTTGAGCGCGATGATCTCCGCGCCCGCCACGGGCTGTGCTTGATCGAGCCGTGCAAGCAGCGCATCGGCCGGCGGGCAGTTCGAACAGCCTTCCGAGGTGAAGAGTTCGATCAGCACCGGCGCGCGCGGGCCGCTGCTCGTGGCCCCCGTCTGCGCAGCGACATCGAACCGCGCCGGCGCACCAAACTGCCGAGCCATCGACGCCACCAGCAGAACCGCAAACAGCGCAATTCCAATGAGAATGGCCCGCCGATTCACTGCATCACCCTCGCCCCACACGCTCAAGTTCCATTAGATGTCTCGATCTCCGGATGCGTCGCCGGCCCCGCCCAAGAGCCTCCGAGTATTATCCCAAGAATCCAAATTCGGAGCCACCGGTATACTCCAGGGCATGCGGTGGACTTTGGCCCGCAGCTCTGCTAACCTGTTTACTAGATTTAATAGGTTAGAGAACTGAAGCTGAGGCACACCGACATAACCCCTGCCAAACAAGGAAAAACGACAGCGGACGAGGGTGTTTCCTTGCCTCGTTTCCTATTGATAGGAAAGCGTTTATGCATAAACCTCGCCAATACTGCTTCGCCAGCCAAGCAGGGAGGCCGCATCCATTCGTGGGGAGACCTGATTGACTTCCTCCTGGAAGCCGGGGTAATCGGCCCCGCTCGAACAGGCTTGCTCAAGGACCTCGAAGCTTCGGCCCCTGAGGCTACGGCTGCGGCTCTTGCCCTGGCCCTCAGGCTACGCAGCGCAATCCGCGAAGCCCTGGCCGCGCGTATTGGCTCTGCGCCGCTCCCGCATGAAAGCATCGCGCCAATCAATGCGGTGCTGCGCCTAACGGAAGGCTACGACCAACTCGTGCAGGGCGACGCGGATGACGGGAAATGGCGTCTCGACTATGTAGTGCGGCAGCAGCGCGTGGAATGGCTGCTGGCGGCGATTGCCCGTTCTGCGGCGGAGCTGCTCGCCGAAGGGCCTCGGGCGCCAATCCGCAAGTGCGCCGGCCCGGCCTGCGCGCTCTATTTCTACGACACTTCCCGCACGGGACGCCGCCGCTGGTGCTCGATGGCGATCTGCGGCAACCGGAACAAAGTGGCGGCGTTCGCGCGGCGCAGCGCTGCCCGCACGCAGGTTCACCGTAAAAAGAAGGAGCCGACAGGGCCGCGCTAGCCGCGTTCGAGGATGATCAGGGAGATGTCGTCGCTGACGGGTTCGTGGCGCCAAGCCTCGACCTGCTCGAGGATGCTCTTCTTCATTTCGCCGATGGGGTTCCGCGCGGCCTTGCGCACGATCTCCTCGAGTCCTTCGAGGCCCAGGATTTCGCCACGGCGGTCGAACACGTCGGTCAGGCCGTCGGTGTAGAGCACCAGGCGGTCGCCCGCGCAGAGCCCGATTTCCTCGACAGGGTCGGGCGCAACCGCATCCTCAAAGAAGCCCAGCACGGTGCTGCGCGACTCGAGCCGCCGCAGCTCTCCCGACGGCGAGAGCCACATGGCGGGCGGGTGGCCGGCGGAAGCAAACTCGGCGCGGCAGCCTTCCTCCGCCAGACGCACTGCGGCCATGGAAAAATAGAATCCGCTCATGCGGATCTGCTGCAGGACCAGGTGGTTCAACCGGCGCAGCATTTCCCCAAGCTCGGCCTGCCGCTCGAGAAGCGACATCGTCTCCGTGTAAATTCGGTTGGCGACGAGCGCCGAGCCGATACCGTGGCCGGACACATCGCAGACCAGCAGGTTCAGGTGGCCGTCGCCGAGCGGCGTGACCAGGCCGAAGTCGCCGCCAATCGTATGCACGGGCATGTAATGCGTTTCCACGACCACGCGGCCCCACCGGGTCGCCTGCGGCGCCAGGCTCTGCTGCACGCGCGAAGCCAGCGCCAGCTCGGTTTGGATTTCGTGCTGCCGGTGCTCGAGCTGAGCGTTGGCTTCTTTCAGTTCTTGCTCGATGCGCTTCTGCTCGGAGATGTCCGTGAACGTGACCACGGCGAAGCGGCGGCCATCCGGATCTTCGATGACGCGAGAGCTCACGACCACGGGAATATGTTCATCCCTCGGGCCCAGAAGGTGGAAGGGAAAGCGGTTCCGGCCCTGCTCTTCGCCGCGGGCGATCTCCCCCATCAGATAGTTCAGATCTTTGCCGGAGTAAAAATCCGCCGGCGTGCGGTCTTCGATCTGCTCGCGGGTCCTGCCCGTCATTTGCAAGAAGCGCTCGTTGCCGAAGAGCATGCGGTTGCAGTCGTCCAAGATGAGCACTCCCTCGTTGAGCGCTTCGAGGACTCCCGTCATCTGCGCAATCCATTCGGGCTTGCTGTCTTCCACGCGGACTCCTGCCGGCTAATCTCGGGACGGTCTTTCCATTTTACACGAGCGGGGAAGAGGCCGCACGAGCGGGCTATTTCACGAATTGCGGCGGCCGGCCCTGCGCCCACGGGTTGTACTCGAGGGCCAGCTTCAGGCGCTCCTTGGTCGGGGGGTGTGAATAAAACCAGAACTGAATGAAGGCAGACGGGTCAGGCTCCTCGAGATTGATCTCTCCGAGGATCTGGTGGGTCTGCGCCGCCACCTGCGGAGCGTCGGGCACAATGCCGTGAGTGACTTCGAGGCCGTACACATCCGCCTGGCGCTCGATGCGCCGGCTGATGGCATTCTCGAGGGGCGTGGTGGCGAAGTTCAGCAGCGCGATCCCCAGCAGGAGAACCGGCAGCGCGGCATAGTCGTCCGCGCCGCGGATGCGCCACGCCGGGCCCCGGCGCGCGAGCGTCCAATCCAATGCGCGGTGCAGCACGTAGAGCCCGATCAGAAGGCCTCCCAGAGAAAGCAGCACACCATCGCGGACGTGGCCCAGGACGTAATGCCCCATCTCGTGACCAAAGACGGCGAGCACCTGCGCATCGTTCATTTTCCGCAGCGTTGTGTCCCACACGACGACGCGCTTGGTGGACCCGAGTCCGGTCACATAGGCGTTCACCGCCTTGAGCTTCGCGCTGGCCTTCATCTCGAAGATGCGCTCGGGCGGAATGCGCAGCCCCCCGCGTTCGGCCACCGCTTCGATCTGCGACGTGAGCTGCGGGTGCTCCTGCGCGAGCGGCTGGAACCGGTAGTAGAGCGGGTCAATCACCACCGGCGCGAGGAAGACGAGAAAGAGCGTCAGCGGCACAGCCGCCAGCCAGAAGTAGAACCACCAGCGACGCGGGCTGCGGCGCACCACGCCAAAGAGAATCCACGCGAGAAACGTGGCAAAGACCAGATTCAGCAGCTCGCCCTTCGTCCAGTCCCAAAACCACGAACCCCAGCCCTGCACAGAGATGTCGTATCTCCTCGCCAGCCACTGGCCATGCATGCGAAGCGGCAGGCGCAGGATATCCAGCGTGAGCAGCACGAGCGGCACGACGACGGCGACCTGAACCACGCGCCGCGCGGAGATGCGCTCGGCCAAGTCGCGAAACATAGGCGCGATGCGCCCGGCCAGCATTGCCCAAAGCAACAGCAAGCCGTAGCCAAAGCGGACGAAGTACAGACGGTAACGCGCGCGCGCGAAGGACACGGCCTTGGCGTATTCCTCCGGCGGCAGGGTGTACGCTTTGACGATCAGCGTTCTCTTTTGCAGGGGCGCCGCGCCGTTCGGCACAACGCTGGCCGGCGCAGGCGTCTGTGCCCGAGCGCCGCCCGCAAAGAGAAATCCAGCGCTAACAAGCAAGGGAATCAGGATGGACCGCAGAAGCCGGCACATCTGCTTGGCACGCATGCCGCAGATTCTAGACCAAAGCCCGGCGCTTGGCTGGCACGTTATCTTTCATGGCGCTGCGCAAGTAGGCGCAGTTGCAGAGCAGCCCGCGCGGGGCTAGGATGGGGACAGGGTTCAGTTCTCCAGAGGTGAGTACAATGCGTCTCCGCTTCTCATTGACGGTGGTCCTCGGCGTTGCCCTCTCGGCAAGCGCGGCAATGGCGGCCGCCCAGACCGAAAAGTCGCAGCCTTCTTTGGGCGACGTCGCGCGGAAGTCGCGCGAGCAAAAGAAGCCTTCGCCGCGGCCGGTACACGTCTGGACGAACGAGGACCTGCCCACAACTCCCGGCGCCATCAGCATTGTGGGCACGCCGCCTCCCCCACCCAAAACTACGGGAGAAGGCGCAGAGGCCGAGGCGGGAGGGGCTGGCCCGTCCGCGGAGCCCCAGCAGGATCGCGACGCAGCCATCGCCAAGATAGAAGCGGAACTCAAGGACGCCAAAGCGGAACTCGAGCGCCTCGAGAAGGAACTGGATCTGGCCAAGCGGGACCTGGACCTGCAGAATCAGCAGTATTATTCCAACCCGGGTTACAAGTCCGATTCCACCGGCAAGGCGCGCCTGGACGCCATGCAGCGGGACGTGGAAGCGAAGGCTGCAGAAGTCGGGCGCGCCAAGGAACGGGTCGCGACGCTCGAGAAGCAGCTCGTAGAGCTGAAAAGCGCGCCTCCGGCGCCCGCGAAGCCGGGCCCGCCCCAGAACTAGCGCACGTCGGCAGAACCCCAGGGGAGAGTGGTCATTTCCTCCCCTGCAACACGACCACTACTAATTGTAGCTTTTCTCCTTGACACCACTGGGCCCCTCGCGCAGAATCCCGCCGGCTTCTCCCCGACTTTGCGGGAGATCCCTGGGGGAACCCGTGCAGTACTTGCCCGGCTGGACCGTCCAGTGCATCAACCCCGAATGCCAGGCGCGCGGGCATTGGCTGCGCGCGGACACGAATCCTTCGGAGCTTTGCAGCAATTGCGGCGTGCCCCTGCACAACGTTCCACCGCCGCTCGGCCCGCGTCTGCGCTTACGCCCGCGGTCCCTGGGCACGTATCGGCCGCCCGGACGCCCCCGCTAAGGGTTGCGCCCGGTCTTGGGTAGCTCGCCGTCCCGGTAGACGGCAACATGTCTACCGGGACGTGTCCCCGCTTCGCTCTCCCTACAGTTTCGAAACCCCCTCCGTGCGGAAAGACAAGCCTGCGCCGACGTTTGCTTCTCGGGAACAAAAAAGAGCGGCCGGCGGGGGAGCCGGCCGCTCAGGGCGTGGGGCGAGGAGGGAACTTATCCAGCAGAAACTAGCGCGAAGAATCCGGGTGGCCCATCAGGCTGATGACGAATAGGACCGCACACAGGAAAAAACAAATCGCAACAATCAAGGCCTGCTCCAGTCTTTGCGCCAACTTCAACAACGGAGCGATTTTCGCCGAAGCAGGCTCTCGGGTCGATAGGCCGGGGGTACAAATCTGAGGGTACCCAGGTACTGTGCCAGTCTCGGACAGGCAGCGGTTAGGGGCTTGCCGGGGCGGGGCGAGCTTCATGGCTCATAGAAAAAGCGCGACGGAGCGGGCGCTGTGGCTTGCCCCGTCGCGCCTGAAGAATCCTCTCCGCCGTGCGGCGCGAATCTGGCTTACCGGCGTCTGCCGCCCGACCCGCCCGGCGGGGTCGCCGGAGCGATGTGCGGGATGCCGGCCTCGTTCATCATCTTGTTGAGGCTGGCGAGATCCTCCTCTTCCAGCTTGCGGAGTTGCGCGAGGGCGTCCGTCATCAGCTTCGCGACAACTTCGAGCTGCTCCGTTTCCCACGAAGTCGGCGCAGCCGTATAGCCCTCGATCTGGCCAATCAGCCGGCCGACGCGCTGTGTGAACGGCGGCGGCCTGTATTCGAGCGGCGGGCCGGCATTGCCGAGGATTTCGGCCTGGGCGCCGCACTGTGCCGCTGTGGCGAACTTGCCGCAGAGGTCGGTCACTTTCTTCTCCAGATCTTCCGCCGCCTTCTGAATGTTGTCCGGCACTTTCACCCCGCCGGGCCGCTTCCAACCCTCGAGCGCGTTGTGGAGCGATGTGCGCAGCGTGGTGACCGTGCGTTGGCCGCCGAGCGCCTGGATGGACATCTGGAAGAGCCGGTCGATTGCCTGACGGCGCACGGCGCGCTCTTCGGCGGAGATCGTGATGCGCGGGTCTTCTTCGACCTTCACGGTCTTGGTGACCTCGGTTTGGCCCAGCGAGATTTTCACCGTGTAGTCGCCGGGCTCAACCATCGGTCCCCGCGCCAGAGCACCGAAGCCGCCACCACCGCCTCCGCCACCTCCTCCGGCTCCCTGCTGAAGCTGCTGCAGCACTTGCGGAGGCAGGCCGCGGCGCAGATCCCAGTTCACGCGGTTGATGCCGGGCTTCGGTTCGCAAGGCACCGCGGCTGCGGCGAAGCCAAACCCGCCACCTCCGCCGCCACCCGGGCCGCCGGGTGCCGGTGCGCCTGCGGGACGCGCGCCACAGTTAATCTCGCGCATGGTGTTCCCGTCCTTGTCCGTGATGGTGATGCGTAGGCGGTCGTTCTCCGCCGGCTTCGCCTTCAGGTAGAAGTTGATTAGCGCGCCATAGGTGGGGTTTCGCGCGATGAAGAACTTCGCGCCGGTGTTGCCCTTGTTACCGTACATCCGCCAGGCTGTCGCCGGGCGGATATCGAAGAGCCGCAGGTTCGAATCAAGCGTCTTGCTGTCGAGCTGCTCGACCGGCGTGGCATCGTCCAGGACCCAGATGGAGCGGCCGTGGGTGGCGAGGATGATGTCGTTGTCGCGCGGGTGGATGGCGATGTCGTCCACCGGCACGGTGGGAAGGTTCATCTTGATGGAGGTCCAATGCTCGCCGCGGTCAAACGAGGCAAACACGCCGCGCTCGGCGCCCGCGAAGAGCACGCTCTGGTTGCGCGGGTGCTCGCGGATGACGTGCAGCGTTCCGTCCTCCGTCTTGATCCCGTTGGAGATCGCTTTCCACGTTTCCCCGTAGTCGGCGGTCGTGAAAACGTAAATGTTGTAGTCGTTGCTGCGGTGGCCGTCGAAGGTGACGTACGCGGTGCCTTCGGCGAACTTCGAAGCCACCACGCGGCTGACGTAGGTGCCCTTCGGCACGCCGGGCACTTTCTCCGCGACGTTCTTCCAGGTCTTGCCGGCGTCGCGCGTCACCTGCAGGTTGCCGTCGTCCGTGCCCGCCCAGAGCACCGAGCTTGTCAGCGGCGATTCACTGATCGTCGTGATGCACGGCCATTCCTGCACGCCGTCGTGCCGCGAGAGCATCTCTTTGTCGGGCGTGCGGCCCAGGATCGGCATCTTGTTGCGGTCGGCGCCGGTGGTCAGGTCGCCGCCAAGCTTCGTCCAGATATCCCCGCGGTTGGCGGACTTGAAGAGGAAGTTGCCGCCGTAATAGATCGTCTTCGCGTCGTGCGCCGAGATCACGATCGGCGAGTTCCACTGGAAGCGGTACTGGGCCTCGCCTTCCTTCGGCTCGGGACGGATACTGCGCGCCTCGTTGGTGCGCAGATCGCGGCGGCTCACGTTGCCGTCCTGCGATTCGCTGTAAACGATCGCCGCGTCGGTCGGGTCCACCTGGGCGTAGAAGCCGTCGCCTCCGCCCACGCGGAACCAATCGTCATTCGTAATGCCCTGCGTAAAGAGGGTCGCGCTCGGCCCGCACCAGCTCCCGTTGTCCTGCAAGCCGCCGCAGATGAAGTACGGCTTGCGCATGTCCACGGCGATTTCGTAGAACTGCCCGAGGGCCACCGCGTTCACGTAGTCCCAGCTGCGCCCGCCGTCGTAGGTCCAGTGGATGCCGCCGTCGGTGCCCGCGATCATGTGGTTCGAGTTGCGCGGGTTGATCCACAGCGTGTGGTAGTCGCCGTGGATGCGCGAGCCGCGCGTTTGGACGAAGGTCTTTCCGCCGTCCTCGGAGAAATAGATCGGCGCGCCCAGTTCCCAGATGCGCAGGTCGTTGTTGGGGTCTACGACGATCTCGCTGTAGTAGGACGGGCGCGGGTTGGTGTCGCCCATCTTGGTCCACGTCTCGCCCCTGTCGTCGCTGCGGAAGGTGCCGCCTTTGGCGTGCTGGACGACGGCGTAGACGATGTTCGGGTTGCGGCGATAGATGGCCAGCCCGATGCGGCCGACGTCGCCGCCCTCGGCGTAGGGCAGGCCCTTGGTGAGCTTCTTCCACGTCGCGCCGCCGTCGGTGGTCTTGTAGATCCCCCCGGAAGGGCCGCCGCCGTTGAAGCCGAACACGGTGCGGCGCCGCTGGTAGGCCGCGGCATAGAGGGTGTCGGGACTCTGCGGGTCAATCGCGATGTCCACCACGCCCGTGTCTTCATTCACGAAGAGGGATTGCGTCCAGGTCTTGCCGCCGTCCGCGGTCTTGTAGACGCCGCGCTCCTTGTTCGGGCCCCAGAGGTGCCCAAGCGCCGCCACGTACACCACGTCCGGATTCGTCGGATGAATCACAACGCGGCCAATGTGGTGTGTTTCGGCCAGGCCCACATTCGTCCAGGTCTTTCCCGCGTCGGCGGACTTATAGATGCCAACGCCCCACGAAGAGCTCTGCCGGTTGTTCGGCTCGCCTGTGCCGGCCCAGATGATGGAAGGGTCCGAGGGCGCAATGGCCAGGTCGCCGATTGAGGACGACGTCTCACTGTCGAAGACCGGCTCCCAGGTGGTGCCGCCGTTCGTCGTCTTCCAGATGCCGCCGGAGGCCGCGCCGACATAGGCGATGCTGGGATCGGATTCGACGGCCGCGAAATCGTCAATGCGGCCGCCCATGATGGCGGGACCTATCTCGCGCCACTGCAAATTCTTCAAAGCCGCGCCATAATCGGGCTGTGCCGGAGCAGGTTGCTCTTTGGGCGCCTTGGCCGGCTTTGCGGGCTTGGAAGCTTTCTCCTGTGCAAACGCCAGCGTGCCCATCAGGCTGGCTGCAAGCAGGAAAACGACACGGAGAGAAACGCGACGCGCACAATCGTTCATCGGAGTACCTCGTCCTAGAAGATAGCGGGCCCGGCCCGACCGAAGGATGCCGATGCTATGTCCCACGCATGCTATTTGCAAGTACGATGTGCGGCGAGGACCGGACCACAGCGAGGAAAGGGACGTAGGATGACCCGCGAGCGTTTCCACAAGCTGGCCGAAGAGGCCCTCGACGCGCTGCCCGCGCGCTTCCGCGAACGCATGCACAACGTCGTAGTTCTCGTGGAAGACCTGCCGGCCGGCCAGCGCGATCCGCGATTGCTGCTCGCGGAGAATCCGGATGCCGAACTGCTGATGGGCATCTTCGAGGGCGTGCCGGCGACCGAAAGAGGCGCCTGGCAGGCGGCTCTACCCGACCGCGTCGTGCTCTACCAGAAAAACATCGAAGCCGCCTGCGACACGGAAGACGAAATCCGCGAGGAGGTCCGCCTCACCGTGCTGCACGAACTCGGCCATTACTTCGGCCTCGAGGAGAACGATCTCGAGGATGTTTGAGGACTGCGCCGCTTTACACGCCCAGATCCGGCAAATTCAGCAACGCGTCGTTGAAGCGGTTCGTGAAGTTGGCCACGCAAATGACCAGAGTCAGCTCCACGAGTTGCCCTTCATCGTAGAAGCGTCGCAACTCCTCGAGTGCCCGGGCGCGAATCGCCGCGGCCCCGCGCGTGACGCGTTCCGCATACAGGATCGTGGCTTTTTCTTTTTCATCAAACAGCGGACTGCGCTCATAGAACTGCAACGCCCGGATCTGCTCGTCCGTGATTCCAATCCGCTTCGCCGAAGCGGTGTGGGCGCGCGTTCAATACTCGCAGCCGTTGATCAGCGACGTCTTCAGATAGGCCAACTCCTTGTACCGTTGCTCCACGGTGCCTTCATTGACGATCGCACCGTAGAGGGGCAGGAATTTCTGGAGTACGTCGGGCCGGTGGGCCATTGTCGCGAATATGTTGGGCATCTTGCCAAACTTTTTGGTCAGAGCGTCATAGGTTTCGTGCAAGGCCTCCGCAGCCTTCTCTTTGGGAAGCGGATTGACGACAGCCATCGGTCACCTCCGGGTGCAACTGGGGCTTGCGGCAAGAAGTGTAACTCTTCCTGTGGGCGCGAAAATAGCTCTCCTGCTGCAGCCCGGGCTTGAACCGGATTTGCGCGGCGTGATAGCCTGCATTCCAGCCTGAAAATTTCACGCGCGCGGGGCGCACTCCCACCGCGCAGTTTCCGACGTGGCGACACCCAGCACACAACTCGACGCCGCCGACCTCCGCGAGCAGGTGGTTGAGGTCATCCGCCTGCTGCTCGCCGAGCTCGGTAGCCACCGCGCTCTCCGCGGCGTGCAGGGCTCCGCGCATCTCGACCGCAACCTCGGCCTCGGCAGCCTGGAGCGCGTCGAGTTGATGACGCGGCTCGAGGCTTCTTTCGGCATTCGCCTGCCGGACCAGGTCGTGGCCGAGGCAGACACGGTGGACGATGTGGTCGCGGCGATTCGCGCGCATGCGCGAAATACGCCTGCGGAGCCGTTTGAGCGCGCTGCGCCGACCGCGCCGCAATCGGGTGCGCGGACGCATGCCACCGGCGTGGAAGGGGCTCAGACGCTCCAGGAAATTTTGCGGCATCGCGCGCGCGTGCAGGCCGGCCAGCCGCATCTCTACGTCCGCGAAGACACCGGCAGCACAACCACGATCACCTTCGGCGATTTGCACGCGCGCGCGGGATGCCTTGCGCGGCAACTGGCGCGCCGCGGCGTGCGTCCCGGCGACACCGTGGCCATCATGCTGCCTACTTCGCCGGAGTTCTTCTACGCGTTCACCGGGACTCTGCTGGCCGGCGCCGTGCCCGTGCCAATTTATCCGCCCTTTCGCGCCGACCGCATCGAAGAGTACGCCGCGCGCCAGGAAGCCATCCTGCGCAACGCCGAAGTGCGCCTGCTGATCACGTTCCACCAGGCCGAGCGGGTCGCGCGCCTGCTGAAGCCGCGCGTGCCTTCGCTCGCGGGCGTGGTGAACGCGTCGCGGCTGCTCGAAGAACCGCCGGCACCGCATGAGGGCGTTGCGGACCGCCCGCGCGGCGCGTTCAAGGCCAACGATCTTGCGCTGATTCAGTACACCTCCGGCTCCACCGGCGAGCCGAAGGGCGTGATGCTCACGCACGCGAATCTTCTGGCCAACATCCGCGCCATCGGCGAAGCCGTCGCCGTCGGGCCGAACGACGTGGGCGTCACCTGGCTGCCGCTCTATCACGACATGGGGCTGATCGGCGCGTGGCTGCTGCCGCTTTATTTTGGCATCCCGGTGGCCGTGCTTTCTCCGCTGGCGTTTCTGAACCGCCCGGAACGCTGGCTCTGGGCCGTGCACAGCTATCGCGGCACGCTGGCGGCCGCGCCGAATTTTGCGTTCGAGCTCTGCGTGCGCAAGATTGACGACCGCGACATCGAGGGGCTCGACCTGAGTTCCTGGCGCGCGGTGCTGAATGGCGCCGAGCCGGTGAACCCTGAGACGCTCGACCGCTTCGCCGGGCGTTTCGCGCCCTATGGCTTCCGCCGTGAAGCGCTCCTGCCCGTCTATGGCCTGGCTGAGAATTCACTGGCGGTGACGGTGCCGCGTTTGGGCGAAGGGCCGCGCGTGGACGTGGTGGATCGCGAGACATTCACGCGCGAAGGCCGTGCCGTGCCGGTTTCGCCCGAGCGCAACGACGCGGGCGCCGTTCGCTTCGTCAGCGTGGGCCGGCCCGTGCCGCGGCACGAAGTGTGCATCGTGGATGCGCACGGCCGCGAAGTCGGCGAGCGCACGGAAGGCGTGTTATGGCTCCGCGGGCCGTCGGCGACGCGCGGCTACTACCGCAACGCCGAAGCTACGCGGCGGCTGTTCCCCAAAGGCGCAGGCGAGAACGCATGGCTCGATTCGGGCGACCGCGCCTACCGCGCGGACGGCGAGATCTACATCACCGGCCGCGTGAAAGACATCATCATCAAGGCCGGGCGCAACTTGCACCCGCAGGAGATCGAAGAAGTCGCCGGCCGCGTCGCCAGCGTGCGCAAGGGCTGCGTGGTTTCCTTCGGCCTGGGCGACACCGCCGCAGGCACCGAGCGGCTCGTGGTGGTCGCGGAAACGCGCGAGCGGGACGCCGGCCGCCGCGCGCAGATTGCTCGCGCGGTGAGCGAGGAGGTGTCCGGCGCGCTCGGCCTACCGCCCGACGTCGTCGAGCTCGTGCCCCCGCAGAGCATCCCCAAAACTTCGAGCGGCAAGCTGCGCCGCGAGGAAACAAAACGGCTCTACGTTGCGGGCACGCTCGGATCGCGCCATGCGCCGGCGTGGCTGCAGGTCGCACGGCTGGCCGCAGGGAGCGCGCCGCGTGCGATCGGCCGCGGTCTTCGCGAGGGGCTGGAAAGGGTCTACGGCGTCTACGCTGCGGTCGTGTTCGGCGTGTGGATTGTGCCCACGTGGTTCCTGGTGCTGCTGGCGCCCAATCGCCGCGCGGCTGCGGCGATCACTTCGCCCGCTCTGCGACTCTATATGGCGCTGGTGGGCTGCCGCATACGCGTCGAGGGCCGCGAGCACCTGCGCTCACGCGAGGCGCGGGTCTTCGTCTCCAACCACACGAGCTTTTTCGACGTGCTCGTGCTGATGGCCGCGCTGGGCATCGACTACCACTTCGTGGCCAAGATCGAAGTGAATTCGATGCCCTTGATCGGCACGTTCCTGCGTAAGCTGGGGCACGTGGCGTTCGACCGCAGCGACCCACAAGCGCGCCTGCACCAGGCCGAAGAGATCGAGCAGCTTTTGCGCCAGGGCGAGTCCGTTTTCGTCTTCCCCGAAGGCACGTTCACTGCGGAGCTCGGCGTGCGCCCGTTCCAGCTCGGCGCATTCAAGGCCGCGGTCGCTGCCGGACGGCCGGTCCTGCCGGTCGCGATGCGCGGCACGCGCCGATTCCTGCGCGATGACACTCTCCTGCCGCGTCCCACCAGCGTCACGCTCACTTTACTCCCGCCGCTCGAGCCCTCGCGCGATGCCGCCTCCGACTGGCACGAGATCGTGCGCCTGCGCGACGCCGCGCGCGCCGCGATCGCCGAGCATTGCGGCGAACCGCTCGTCTGAAGTCGTTTCGCCCGCCGGCAACCCTGCCCCAAAACTGTGCATCTGAGTGGCTAATGGATTTCTAAGGGGCGGGCCCAGTCCTCAGTCGGGCACACCGCTCCGCGAGGGGTGGGGGCAAGCAGTTCGAAGGTCGCCCCCGAAAAAACTGAATCTTAGAGGAGACTGTGGAAATGCGAAAAATCGGATGTTTTCTGGCTCTGGCTTTTCTCCTGTGCCTGACGGCATCGGCGCAGGACGCCCCCAAGGCTGAGGCTTTCCTCGGCTATTCCTTTCTCCGGGCCAATCCCGCCACGTCGGGTGTGCCTGGGTTCAACCTGAACGGCGGCAGCGGCTCGATCGCGTTCAATCCCAGGAACTCATTCGGGATCGTCGGCGACTTCGGCGGCTACCACGTCGGCAACATTGGCGGCTCGGGCGTGGACGCCAATCTGTACACATACCTGTTCGGCCCGCGGTTCTCCTACCGCGCGCATGAGCGCGTCACGCCGTTCGCGCAGGCGCTGTTCGGCGGCGCGCACCTGGGCGGGAGCGCACTGGGCTCGTCGGGCTCGACGAACGGGTTCGCCATGGCCCTCGGCGGGGGCGTGGACGTGAACGCAAGCGAGCACGTGGCCATCCGCCTCGGCCAGTTCGAATACCTGCTCACGCGGTTCGACGAAGGGACAGGCAACGTGAGCCAGCACAACCTGCGCTTCTCGACCGGCGTCGTGTTCCGCTTCGGCAAGAGGTAAGAGCAACTCGGAAGCTGTTGACGAAAGGGCCGGGCCCTGCGCCCGGCCCTTCGCGTTTTTGCGGAGCCTCTACCGCCGGAGCTGGAAGACAACGGTGATGTACGTTTCCACCTCGACGGGCTCCCCGTTGAGCAGCGTCGGCTGGTAGCGCCACTCGCGCACGGCGTCCCGCGCCGCATTCACAAGCAGCAGGTGCCCGCTGAGAACTTCGAGTTCGCGAATGGTGCCGTCGCGCCCGATCACCGCGTGGAGGCGAACCGTCCCTTCAACGCCTGCTTGTCTCGCCAGAATTGGATAGCTTGGCTGCACGCGACGCACGAGCAGCGCCTGCTGCACTCCTTCGCTTTGCTTAACCACTCGCGTGGTTTGCGGCCGCGCAGTCTGCGGAGGCATCGGCGGCGTTCGCCTTGTATCCGCCGAATCAGGCAGCGGAATCGCGCCAATGGGTAGGCTGTTCCTTGCCCCAGATGGTACTGCGTCGACGAAACCCTCTTCGTCGTCTTTCGTGACGATATCCTTCGGAATCCGCGGCGGCAAGGCGATGCCTGACCGTGGGTGCGCTTGGTCTCCCGAAGCAGGCTTTTTCGTTGAGTTGTGCTGCGCCTGCGGATTACCGCGCGGCACTCCATAGGGCGGCACCGGATTCACACGATACATTTCGGGCAGGCGTCCGATGGCCAGAAGCGGCACGAGAACGAGCGCCGCCAGCGCCACGGCTTCAACGCCGAGTGAAGCCACGAGCGCCTTGCGTTGTGCGCGACGCGCCCGCGCTGCGGCAGCGGCGTCGCCTTCGACCAGGCATCGGCTAAGAATAGAAACTGAGGGCTCGCGACCCTCACCAGAATCGGCACGCATGGGCGCACCCTCCTTGGATCTCCGTGCTCCGGACGGAGAGATTCGGAGCGGCGCCGGTTGCCACGGTCCCGCACCGTCAGGCCCGGGGCCGGCGCCGCTCTCGCAGGGATGTGAGGTTCGCGCGCCCTCGGAGATTTGGACACCGCGCTCAGGTCGAAGTTCCCGGTCAGCGATCAGGGGCAGGCGGGGGCATGTAGAACGACTAAGTGCCTTTAATTCTTGTAATTAAAGTGTTGCATCCGAGGTGCGCACGCACGCATCTGATAGATTGCATTTATTCGGCAGGCCACGACCTGATAGGAGTCTTCATGAACCGACATACGATTGAAACCGTGGGAGTCCGCTACACGGGCTGGGCGGCGCTCGACCGCGATCCGCAGGAAGACAGGGTGGAATTCACCTGCCCGCACTGCGGCCAGCCGGGCACCAAGTCTGCCCGCCGCGCCCGCGCGCAGTATCGCTTCACCGACGGCTTCGTGCAGGACTTGCAGGGCGAAGCCACCACGTGCCGCGCCTGCCGCCGCTCGATTCACGTCGCGCCGGTGGTGATGGTGCACGACCAGGACGAGAAGCGGCGCTTTAAGTCAGTATTCGCGGGCGAGATGTTCGCGTCCCGGAACTGACCGCTTCAGCGGCGCGAGTCAACGCAGCACAATCATTCGCGCCCAAAACAAACGGGGCTAGCAAGTGCTAGCCCCGTTCTTCTTTTTGGCAGAGCCTGGGTGCTTGGCAGAAACTCTCAATTACCGCCAGCGCCACCGGTCACGATCACGATCCTTGTCGCGGTCATGATTCCAGTCCCGGTTGCGATCACGGCGCGATCTGTCGTCCCGGTCGCGGTCGCCATTACCCTGCCGCCATCTGCGGTTGTCGCGGTTTTTGTTGCCATTACCCTGCCGCCACGTGCGGTCATCGCGGTCATTGTCGCCGTCGCCGCGTCGCCACCTGCGGTCGTCGCGGTTGCCGAAGAACCCGCCACCGCAAGTGCTCTGCAAACGGCGGATTTCGCGCCGCTCCTCGTTGGCCTGCCGGCTGGAGTAGCCATACCGTTGGATCGCGCGATTCAGTTCACGCTGCTCCTTTTGGATCTGCTTGGAGCAGTTATCGCGCGCCTCTGCAGGTGTACTCGCGATGAGAACACCGCCAAGCGCCATCGCCGTGCCCAGCCCCGCGGTCAGCAGGGCCTTTTTCCATCCATGTGTGCTCATCAGAGCACCTCCTTGGCAACGGCGCACCTGGGGGCGGGTTGGGTAGCGCCTGCCGCTATTAGAGGGATGGCGCCCGCAGCCCGGGGGTTGTCTGCCCCCGGTGAGCGCCGTAAGGAATAGATAACCAGGGGGATTTATTCCCGCAGGTCCGAATCGAGCTCCAGGTGGTATTTCTCGAGGCCCGTGCGGATGCGTTCGAAGGCCTCGTCCACGGTGTCTGCAAACTGCAAGAGGCCGTGCTCGCGCTCGCTGATCGTGCCCCAGCGCACCATGGCGCGCCAGTCGAGTACCTGGTTCCAGTAGCGCCGGCCGTAAATCAGGATCAGGTTGCGCTGCGCCAGCTTCCCGGTTTGCGTCAGCGTGAGCATCTCCCAGAGCTCGTCCATCGTCCCGAATCCCCCGGGGAAGACGATCAGCGCCTTAGCCATCTGCGCGAACCACAGCTTGCGCATGAAGAAATAATGGAAATTGAAGCTCAGCTCCGGGCTGATGTAGCGGTTCGGGGACTGCTCGTGCGGCAGCTCGATGGACAGGCCGATGGATTTTCCACCCGCTTCGGCGGCGCCGCGGTTCGCGGCCTCCATAATACCGGGCCCGCCGCCCGAGCAGATAACGAACCGCCGCGGGCGGTCGCCGAAGGTCATGGCCCAGGAAGTGATGCGGCGCGCCAGCTCGCGCGCCTCCTCGTAGTACCGCGACATCGCCAGGGCGTTGCGCGACTGCCGGAGCTCTTCGCGAAGCCGCGGGGCGCTGGCGCGGGGCGCGTGCTTCAGCTTGTGCTCGAGCCTCTGCAACTGCGCTACGGCGCGGGCACGGGGAGCCACGCGCGCCGAACCGAAGATCACGATGGTATCGCCCACGCCCTCGCGCCGCAGGCGCACGAGTGGATCTAGGTACTCTCCCAGGATGCGGATCGGCCGCGCCGCCACGCTTTCCATGAATTCCCGATTGCGGTGGGCCACCAAGGGCGCGTGTCGCTCGTGCGTTTTCGTCATGAAGTTCTCCTAGAGTACGTCCGCCATTCTACGCATGCCGCGCGCGCCCGGCAAAGCGCGATGCGCCAGCCAACGCCCGGCTGCGAACCTGCGTCGAATGGATTAGACTGGGGGAGTGATGGCTCGCGCAGCAAAACTCGGGCTCGGAATCTGTCTGGCACTGCTCCTCTTCGGCTTGGGCATGCGCGACGCTCTTGCCCAGGCGCCGCCGGGCCCGCTCCCTCCAAAGCCCGGCGCGCCCGTTCAGCAGCCGCCGGAGTCTCAACGGAAGCCGGAGATTCGTATCCGCGTGAGCCTGGTGAGCGCGCCGGTGACGGTACGCGACGCCGCAGGCGAGCTCGTGCTCAGCCTCGCGGCCAACGACTTCCGCATCTTCGACAACGGCATTGCGCAGCGTATCGAGCACTTCGACCTGGGCGGAGACCCGCTCTCGCTGGTCTTCGTGTTCGAGACCAGCTCGCGCATCGAAGCCCTCCTGCCCGCCGTGCGCAAGAGCGGAATCCTGTTCACGCAAACGGTGATGGGCCACAGCGGCGAGGCCGCCGTCCTGGGCTTCAACGACACCACCGACCTGCTGGTGCCGTTCACGAACGATGCCGACACGATCGAAAAAGCCATCGCGCGTCTGCCGGAGGGCACGTCGGGCGCACGGCTCTACGACGCGCTCTCGCGGGCCGTCCAGATGCTCAGCGATAAGCCGCCGCAGCGCCGGCGCGTAATCGTCGTGGTCAGCGAAGCCGTGGACACCGGCAGCGAGACCAAGCTCGGCGAAGCGCTCCGCGACGCGCAGCTTGCCAACATCACCATCTACACCGTGGGGCTTTCCACTACCGCCGCCGAGCTGCGCGGGCCGCCGAAGCAGACCGGGCCAGTTTCTCCGACGCCGCCGGGAACGTTTGGCCTGCCGCCCATGCCGGGCACGCCGCAGACGCCCACCTCGGAGCAGCAGCGCCACGGCAACATTGATTTGCTGGGGCTGGCCGTGTGGATCGTGCAGCGCGCGGCCAACGCGACGCAGGAGACTTCGCTCGAAGTCGCGAGCGTGGCCACCGGCGGGATGAACGTTTCCACCTTCCGCGACCGCTCGATTGAAAAGGCGATTGATCAGATTGGCGGCGAGCTACACGCGCAGTACACGCTGAGCTACCGTCCCGCGGGCGTCAGCCCCATCGGCTACCACGAAATCAAGGTGCAGGTCGCGCGCGCGGGCGTCACAGCGCGCTCGCGTCCCGGCTACTACCTGCCGCCCCCGGAAAAGTAATCCCTTCCCGCAGGCTTCAGTGCATCAGCAGGGTGGCGGCCACCGCGCTCAACACGAACCGCGCGAGCCAGCCAAGCGAATGCGAAACCGCAAGCGTCGGATGGTACTTCGTCCAGATGGAGAACGTGGCCAGGATGGGCAGCGCCGCCACCCACATCGCCACGGCGAGCTTCAGCGATTGCGCGTAGGTGTGCATGTGGATTCGTTCGCAAACGTAGATGATGACCGCGCAGCTGATCGTGCTGACGAGCGACGTGAGCACGATGGCCTGCGTCTCGCCCTTGCCGCCCTGCGGCCGCCGCCACATTTCGGGCGTCTCCAGATATTTGCCGTGGAAGAGCACGCCCATAAAGAGCCAGTCCGTGAACGATGCCGCGACGCCCGCCGCGGCCACCGTCATCGCAAATCGCGCCCAGTTCATCGTTGCCCTCCTTCGCGGCTGGCGAGTTTACGCCCCACGATTCTCGGCGCAAGCGTCTTTTGCGCGGCCGCCCCAGCTGGCGCATCGCCTATGGCTACTGTTTTTCTTCTTCCTCGTGGAGCACGGCGGCTGCGGCGATCGCGTCCCCCTCGTCCAGTCTGAGCAAACGCACGCCCTGCGTCGAGCGGCCGGCTTCGCGGATTTCGTTGGCGTGCACGCGGATGACCTTCCCGTTCTCGGTGATGATCATCACGTCGGACTCTTCGGTCACCTGGAGCGCCGCGACGACCGAGCCGTTGCGGTCGGTGGTCTTCAGGTTGATGACGCCCTTGCCGCCGCGCGACGTGATGCGGTATTCGGCGAGCGGCGTTCGCTTGCCGTAGCCTTTTTCCGCGACGGTCAGCATCAACGAGGTGAGCGAATCCTTGATGTGCTCGCCTTCGAGCTCATCGAGGTCCTGCGTCTTCTTGTTGTACTCCTTCTCGATGATGGCGAAGTCGGGCACGACGGTCTCCATGCTGACCACGTAGTCGCCCTTGCCGAGGTCCATGCCGTTCACGCCGCCAGCGCTGCGGCCCATCGCACGCACTTCGGTTTCACGGAAGAGGATGGCCTGGCCGTCGTGGCTCGCCAGGAAGACCATCTGCTTGCCGTCGGTGAGCTTCACGCCGACGAGCTCGTCGTTCTTGTCGAGCGTGATGGCGATGATGCCGGTGGAGCGCGGGTTGGCAAATTCGGCGAGCTCGGTCTTCTTCACCGTGCCGTTGCGCGTGGCGAAGAAGACGTAGCGGCCCTGTTCTTCGAGGTTGCGCGACGCCACCACGGCCGTGAGCGTCTCGCCATCCTGGAATTTCACCAGGCTGGTGATGGCGCGGCCGCGCGTGGCTGCCGCGGCCTCGGGGATTTCGTACACCTTCAGCCAGTACACGCGCCCCTTCGAGGTGAACAGCAGAATGTGGCTGTGCGCCGAGGCGATGAAGAGGTGCTCGACAAAGTCTTCTTCGCGCGTCTTCGCGCCGATGCGGCCCTTGCCGCCGCGCGACTGGTGGCGGTAGACGTCCACCGAAGTGCGCTTCATGTAGCCCGCGTGGCTGACGGTGATGGCCATATCCACGTCGGCGATCAAATCTTCGAGCTTGATCTCCTCGACCTTGTCCACGATCTGCGTGCGCCGCGGGTCGCCATACTGCTTCTGGACCTCGCGCAGCTCGCCGGTGATGACTTCCTTCAGCCGCTTCTCGCTGGCCAGGATTTCCTTCAGCTCAGCGATGCGCTTCTGGATTTCCTTCAGCTCCTCGAGGATCTTCTCGCGCTCCATCTGCGTCAGGCGGTGGAGCTGCAGGTCAAGGATGGCCTGCGCCTGGCGGTCGCTGAATTCCCAGCGCTCCATCAGCCCGGTCTTGGCTTCCGGGGGCGACTTGCTGCGCCGGATCAGCTTGATCACTTCGTCCAGGTACTCGAGGGCTTTCTTGAAGCCGAGCAGGATGTGCTCGCGCTCTTCGGCTTTGCGCAGCTCGTAACGCGAGCGCCGCAGCACGACCTCGCGGCGGTGCTCGATGAAAAGCTTCAGCATCTCGAGCAGGCCCAGCTCGCGCGGCTGCCCGCCGACAATCGTCAGCAGGATCATGCCGAACGATTCCTGCATCTGCGTCTGCTTGTAGAGGTGGTTCAGAACGAGCTGCGATTCCTCGCCGCGCTTCACTTCGATGACGATGCGCATGCCGTCGCGGTCGGATTCGTCGCGCACGTCAGCGATGCCTTCGAGCTTCTTGGTCTGCGCCAGCTCCGCGATGCGCGCGATCAGCGTGGACTTGTTCACCTGGTAGGGGATCTCGGAGATGACGATGTTCTCGCGGTCCTTGCCGACTTCTTCGATGGCCACCTTGGCGCGCATGGTGAACGTGCCGCGCCCCTTTTTGTACGCCTGCTCGATGCCCTCGCGGCCGGCGATGTAGCCGCCGGTGGGGAAGTCCGGCCCGGGCACCAGCTTCATCACTTCCTTGAGCGCGGCTTCGGGCTTTTCGAGCAACAGCACGGTGGCGTCAATGATCTCGCGCAGGTTGTGCGGCGGGATGTTCGTCGCCATGCCCACGGCGATGCCGCTCGCGCCGTTCACCAGCAGGTTGGGGGTCCGCGACGGCAGGACCACCGGCTCCAGGCGCGTCTGGTCGAAGTTGTCGACGAATTCGACGGTCTCTTTTTCGAGGTCGGCGAGCAGCTCCTCAGCGATCTTGGAGAGTCTCGCCTCGGTGTAGCGCATTGCCGCGGGCGGGTCGCCATCCACCGAGCCGAAGTTTCCCTGGCCGTCCACGAGCGGGTAGCGCATGTTGAACGGCTGCGCCATGCGCACCAGCGCCGGATAGACAATCGCTTCGCCGTGCGGGTGGTAGTTGCCGGAGGTGTCGCCGCAGATCTTGGCGCACTTGCGAAAGCCGCGGTTCGACGCCAGGCCCAGATCGTTCATGGCGATCAGGATCCGGCGCTGCACGGGCTTTAGGCCGTCGCGCACATCGGGGATCGCGCGCGCCAGGATCACGCTCATGGCATAGTCGAGATACGACCTGCGCATCTCGACTTCGATATCCACCGGTATCAGTTGTGCTTTGGTTGTCTCGTCCGCCATGCGTCCTCAGCCTCGTTGTAGCGCCGGGCTTCCGCCCGGCACGCTGCTACGCCTTGCGCCCCGCCCAGTCGAGCACGTACGTCTTCACCGCTTCGAACGCCGCAGCGTTATTGGAAAAGCGCTGCACCGCGAAATGCTCTTCGAGCTGCCGCAGAAAAGCCTCGCGCTCGGCCTCCCCTGCGAAGTCCACCGCCACGCCGCGTTCGTTGTCCGGCTGCGCCGTGGGCACCGCGCTGAAATTCGAGCAGCTCAGCCCGCGCAGTCCCGGCAGAATCTTCCAGCTCAGCTGATAGGTCACGGCGCTACTTGGCATTCGCTTCGAAGTGGATGGCGCAGGCCAGGTTCCCCTCGGTATCCGTGAACTTGATGAGCCAGCCCACGCCGGGAATCGCCGTCTTCGACATGACGATCTTGCCGCCGTTCGCTTCGACCGCCGCGGCCGTGGCCTCGAGGTCCGCCACTTCAATCGTGCACTCGTACCCCAACACTGGCTCCGAGAGCGTGTTGAACCGCCGATGCTGCATCGCGCCATGGATGCCGGGACCTTGGCCCGCGCTGTTCTTGATCTTGCAGAAGCTCGAAAGGTCGAGCGAGCCGAAACCCTGAAATCGCCAGCCAAAGACGCCCTGATAGAAGCCTCGCGCCCGCTCCAGATCGTCCGCATGCACCGCAAAGTGCACCACGTTGTTTTCCGCCACAACGCCTCCTGTGCGGCTAAATGTCGAGGTTGACGACGTCGAGGGCGTTTTCTTCGATGAACTTCCGGCGCTCTTCGACATTTTCCCCCATGAGCGTGGTGAAGATTTCCTCGGCCGCGACAGCGTCTTCAAGGCGCACCTGGAGCAGCGTGCGCGTCTCGGCGTTCATCGTGGTTTCCCAGAGCTGGTCGGGGTTCATCTCGCCCAGACCCTTGAAGCGCGTGATGGTGAACTCCTTCTTCGCGTCCTCGAGGACGTAGGCCAGGACCTCGACGGCCTTTTCCTTCACCACCTTGTCGCCGTTGCGCGCGACGGTGAAGGGCGGCTTATCGAATTCGGCGATGGCGTGCGCGCACGCCCGCAGGCGGCGGTACTCGGGCGTTGCGACCATCGCCCAGTTGACCTTGCGCTCGACGGCGCGGGCATTTTCGTTTTTCACCGCCAGCTCGTACAGGCTGTGCTCCTCGTCGTAGCCGATCTTCGTTTCGACCTTCAGCTTTGCCTTCTCGATCGCAGCTTCGAGCTTCGCGAGTTTCTTCTTGTCCTCGAAGTCGGTTTTCTTTTCGAGGTCGCTCTCCGCCAGCAGATCCACGAGCTGCGCCTCACCCAGGCGCCGCGCCAGCTTGGTAGCCACCTGGTCGTATTCCTGCACGTTCAGCAGAAACTGCGTCAGGTTACCGCCCTCGAGCGTCGCGCCGCCCTTGGTTTTCACCACGTGGTCTTCGGTGGCGCGCTTCATCACTTCGCGCGAAAACTCGCGGTCGTCGCGGATGTAGCGGTCGCTTTTACCGCGCTTGATGCGGTAGAGCGGCGGCTGCGCGATGTAGACGTGGCCGCGCTCGATCAGCTCGCGCATGTGGCGGAAGAAAAAGGTCAGCAGCAGCGTGCGGATGTGGCTGCCGTCCACGTCGGCGTCAGTCATCAGAATGACTTTGTGGTATCGCAGCTTCGTGGCGTCGAAATCGACTTTGCCGATACCGGTGCCGAGCGCAGTGATGATGGCGCGGATTTCTTCGTGGCCGAGCATCTTGTCGTAGCGCGCCTTTTCGACGTTCAGGATCTTGCCCTTGAGCGGCAGGATGGCCTGGTAGCGGCGGTCGCGGCCCATCTTGGCCGAGCCGCCGGCGGATTCGCCCTCGACGACGAAGATCTCGCAGCGCGCGGGGTCGCGCTCCTGGCAATCGGCCAGCTTGCCCGGCAGGCCGCTCGAATCCATCGCCGACTTGCGGCGGGTGAGCTCGCGGGCCTTGCGCGCGGCTTCGCGGGCGCGCGCAGCGTCAATGCACTTGCCGATGATGCGCCGCGCCACGGTGGAGTGCTTGTCGAAGTATTCGCCCAGCTTTTCGTTGACGAGCTGCTCGACCTCACCCTTGATGTCGCTGTTCAGCTTGCCTTTGGTCTGGCCCTCGAACTGCGGCTGCGGCAGCTTCACGGAAACCACGGCCACAAGGCCCTCGCGCACGTCGTCGCCGGTGATGGAGACTTCGTCCTTTTGCTCTTTCAACATGCCTGCCGCAGAGGCGAAGTTGTTGATCGAGCGGGTGAGCGCCGAGCGGAACCCGGAGAGGTGCGTGCCGCCGTCCACCGTGTTGATCGTATTGGCGAAGGCGAAGACGTTTTCGGCGTAGGCGTCGTTATATTGCAGCGCGATTTCGATCTCCACGTTGCCGCGCTTGCCCTCTATGTAGATGGGCGAATCGTGCAGGGTCTGCTTGCCGCGGTTCAGGTGCTTGACGAATTCGGTGATGCCGCCGGTGAAGCGGAACTCGGTTGTCTTGTCGGTGCGCTCGTCGCTAAGCGTGATCTTCAGGCCCTTGTTCAGGAAGGCCAGCTCGCGCAGCCGCTGCGCCAGGATGTCGTAGGTGTAGTTCGTCTTCTCGAAAATCTTGGGGTCGGGGTGGAACGTGATCTTCGTGCCGGTCTTTTTCGTCTTGCCGGTCACCTTCAGTTTGCTCTTGGGATTGCCGGCCGCGTACGACTGCTCCCACACCTCGCCGTCGCGCCAGATTTCCAGGTCCAGCCAGTCCGCCAGCGCGTTCACCACGGAGACGCCGACGCCGTGCAGGCCGCCCGAGACTTTGTAGGTTTCGCTGTCGAATTTGCCGCCCGCGTGCAGCACAGTCATGACGACTTCGGCGGCGGGCTTTTTCTCTGTCTCGTGCATGTCCACGGGGATGCCGCGGCCGTTGTCAACCACGGTGACGCTGTTGTCGTCGTGGACGACGACGTTGATTTCGTCGCAGTAGCCGGCGAGCGCTTCGTCCACGGAGTTGTCCACCACTTCCCAGACCAGGTGGTGCAGGCCCATCTCGCCCGTCGAACCGATGTACATGGCGGGGCGTTTGCGCACCGCCTCGAGGTCGCCGAGGACTTTGATGGAAGTCGCGTCGTAGCGATGTCCCGGAGGCTTACCGGCCACCGTCTCTTTCTCACCCATGCTGTGTGCTCCTGCGTCCTTGGAAGGGAAGGCTGTACCGCAAAGGGGCCGACACTCGCCTACCCTTTGTCCCGGTGCTCGCACCGGGATCGTAGGGTTTCTTGCTCCATCCCGTCCGCGCATTGCGGACGCGGCGAAGGCTAACTCCGGGCCTTGAACTGCCCCGCTTTGCTCTGGCGCGGGCAAGATTTCCGGGGCGTTCCGGGCCTGGCTGACGTGCCGTACTGGAGGAAACTAACGCTGCGTCAGACCACCAAAATCTTACCGGATTGGCCTGTTTTTCTCAAGGCATTTTTGCAGCTTTGTGCACAAATAAAAGCATTGTTTTCAGTTTGTTGGAGCCACTTGGTTTAAGTGCAAGAAGGCCAGCCAAGCGGATGCGCCGGTACGCTCATTCTGACGCGTTTTTAGCTATCGCTTTTAGCTGATTTCGTGGTTGCGCAGTTTAACTTGTGTTGGACGCCGCGGCCGCCCGGGCCCCAAGCGAAGGCTCAGTTTTGGCTATTGCTTTGGTGCTGTCTTTTGGCTTGAAGGGTTGGCTACGCCTCGTTAATAATCCCCGTTGTTCTCGATGCCGCGGCACCTCCCGGTGAACTGACTTGGGTTTCGATTTCACCCGTTGTGGTTGACGTCAGGACAATCGCAATTCTAAGTCCCTGCGTCGCGTGGTCATCACACAAATAGCCTACTGTGTTTGGCGCCCAAATAGCACTGGTGCTAGGTCTTCGCAGGCAAACGCCCAAATTCCGTCGAGCGCGGTTGCGTCAGTGGCTGCGGTCTCCTCGAGAGTTGAAATTCAGTCAACGCATTCTGAATGACCGACCACCCAGCGGAAATCATGACATCCTCGAGACGTGCCTCGATTGATGCGAGCAAACTGCGCGCTTCGTTCTTCGTCAATTCGATCTCATCTTCTTTGGCTTTGTCTGAGATGTCCTGAACTATCCAGCTGACTTCGGCATATTTTCGAGGTCGCATTTGTGAACACTCCTTGGCACTCACGCTACATTGAGGCAGTTCGTGGTCGACACAGGGCCAGTCTCTGCAAGCAGCCTCGGCAACCCTATTCAATGATCCCAAGTTCCCTTTCTAACTCCCGATAGCTGATCTTTCTCTTATACAATTCCTCGATCTGGTTTAACTGAATGAATCGTACCCTGCCGGCGATTTCGTGAAAGGTTCCTGAAACGAGCTCCTCGAACTTTGGTCTCGCGTCGAGCGAAGCCGCAAGGAATATGTGGCTGTTCCAAAGGTCAAATGCATGTTTCAGTTTGGCAAGAGCATGGTAGATGTCCCCTCCGACCTGAACCTCGAACGCGTACGTAGGAACTGATCTCTCAACGCGACGCCAAACCACGTCGAGACGGTTGCTTTCGATAGGGTACTCCTCCTCCGCAAGGAAACCTTGTATTCGTCCTATTTCGCACAAGCGCTGCTTGACGGTGCTGTGGTCGCTGGCCACAGAGGCCGATGTGCCTGAGGGCAAACTCGGTCTAGATTCCAGGACGTCTAATGCCTCGCTTTGCAAGCCAAAGTGCGTCCTTACAGCCAGGGCCACCCCCGCGGGAATACACTGAAAAACCATCCGCGTGATCAACTGCATGTTCGTTTCACGGTAACATCTGGATTCCCAGAGCAGGGGACTGAGGCAATACTCAGTCCCAAATTCGAATCGCAGGGGCCAGAGGACTTGCTTACGTCGGATTTCTTCCGGCCACAGCGGGTTTGTCTGCCGAAATTTTGTTGTGACGGTCGCGATTCCGACTACACCGCTTACCGGCTTAGAGACATAAACGAGCAACTTGTCTCCCTCTTGAAGCAGATTCCAGAGGGCGAGGGTCTCGCGGAAGTTCTTAAGACCCCACAGGTTCCCATTCTCGAAGGAGAATTTCCAGTTTCGTTCAGTTCCGACCACGAGCCAATACTGTTTGAACAAGACTTCTTCGCCTCCCACCGCATTGAGGTCAATAAGGTAGGAATAATGGGGTGCACTTCCGCCTTAGTCCCGCGGTACATCCTTGCGTGTTAATCGGAACTTCCTCAGATCCGCATGGGCATAATGACGTAGCGGTAGCGGTAGGCCTCGTCCGCGAGCGGGCGCAACTGCCCGGCGGACTGGTCGTCCTTCAGCTCGATATTGATGGGGCCTTCGGCGGCAGCGGCAAGGAAATCGAGCATGTACTGGGCGTTGAAGCCGATGGTCAGCGGCTCGCCTTTGTACTCCTTCTCGATGCTTTCCTTGGCCTCGCCGTACTCCGGACTGGACGCGGAGATCTCCACGCCTTCTTTCGAGAGCGCGAACTTGACGGCGCGGGAGCGCTGGTCGGCGAGCTGCGAGACGCGGCGCAACGCGTCGTTCAGTTCGCCGCGTTCGAGCGCGACGCTCTTGTTGTTCTCGCGCGGCAGCACGGCCTCGTAGTTGGGGAATTGCCCGGTGAGCATCCGAGAAATCAACAGGCGGTGGCCCATCTGGAAGAACAGGTGGCTATCGTCACGCGCAAAATCAATTTGCGCGTCCTCGCCCGCCTCGGCGGCCAGCCGCTGGACTTCGACCATGGCCTTCTTCGGCACGAGCACGCGGACTTCACTATTGAGGCCGGCGAATTTGTGGTCGGTTTCCGCGAGCGCCAGGCGGTGGCCGTCGGTAGCGACCATGGCGATCGTCTCCGGCTTCAGGATCATCAGTCCGCCATTGAGCGTATAGCGCGATTCCTCCGTGGAAATGGCGAAGTTGGTCCTGGTAATCAACGCGGAAAGGATCTTCGCTGGAATCTTCACGAGCGCGTGCGGCACCGCCGGGATGGCCGGAAAGTTGTCCTTGGCCAGGCCGACCATCTTGTACGCTTTGCGGTCGCAGACGATCTGCACCCAGTGGTTCTCAAGCAGCTTGAAGCGGATCTCTTCTTCGGGCAGCAGCCGTACGAGCTCGAGGAGCTTCTTCGCCGGGATCGTGCCGGAGCCCTCTTTCTTGACCTTCGCTTCGCACGACGTGCAGATACTGAGTTCCAGGTCCGTCGCCGCAATCGCCAGGCGGCTGCCTTTGGCCTCGCAGAGCAGGTTCGAGAGGATGGGGATAGTCGTCTTGCGCTCGACGACACCTTGCGTCAGCGAGAGCTCATCGAGCAGGTCAACCCTTTTTACGCTGAATTCCATTGCGTGCTTTCCTCAACGAAGACTGTGAAAGACGTACTCTACTTCTTTTCTAAGAAACTATAAAGACCGTAGTCGCCGTAGGAGCTGTGGAAACGAGGGAAACGCATATAAACCCCTCCGTGGATCATCGTTCCGCTGTGGACAGCTGCGGCGCAATCCTGCGGAAATGGCGGAAATCCGGCCTGTCCGACGCACTGGGCGAGCAAAAGCCGCGCGCGATCCACAAAGCGCCCACAAGGATTTGCGCAGGATGTTCACAGGGGCGCCGCACGCTCATCCGAACGAGTCGAGCAACTTATTGATTGTGTGGTTCAGGTCCTTGTCGCTGCGGCGCAGCGTGTCGATCTTGCGGATCGAGTGCAGCACCGTGGTGTGGTGCTTGCCGCCGAACTGCCGGCCGATCTCCGGCAGCGACGCCGAGGTGAGCTGCTTCACCAGGTACATCGCGATCTGGCGCGGGTAAGCGATCGTCTTGGAGTTCGAGCGCACCTTCAGCTCCTGCTCGCGCAGACCGAAATGCTCGCCAACGCGCTTCTGGATCAGCTCGATGGTGACCTTCTTTTCCTGCGTCGCGATGATGTTCTTGAGCACCTGCTGCGCAGTGGAGAGCGTGATCGCCGTGCCAGTCAGGGAGGCGTAGGCCAGCAGGCGCGTCAGCGCGCCTTCGAGCTCGCGCACGTTGGACTTGATCGAGCGGGCGATGAACTCGGCGACGTCTTCGGGAATCTGCACGCGCTCGGTCTCCGCCTTCTTCTGCAGGATAGCGATCTTCGTTTCCAGGTCGGGCGGCTGGATATCGGCGATCAATCCCCATTCGAAGCGCGAGCGCAACCGCTCCTCGATCGCGGAGATTTCCTTTGGCGGGCAGTCGGAAGAGACCACAATTTGCTTTTGCTGCTCGTAGAGCGCGTTGAACGTGTGGAAAAATTCCTCCTGCGTACGCTCCTTGCCGGCGATGAACTGGATGTCGTCCACCAGGAGCACGTCCACGCCGCGGAAGCGGTCGCGGAAGCTGATCATGCGGTCGAAGCGCAGCGAGTTGATCACCTCGTTCGTGAACTTCTCCGCGCTGAGGTAGGTCAGGCGCGTCTGCGGGTTGCGCCGCTTGATCAGGTGACCGACAGCTTGCATCAAGTGCGTCTTGCCCATGCCCACGCCGCCGTACAGGAACAGGGGGTTGTAGGCCCGCGAAGGCTGCTCGGCCACGGCCTGCGCCGCGGCGTGCGCGAACTGGTTCGACGCGCCGACTACGAATGACTCAAACGTGTACCGGGGATTGAGCTGGTGGTCCACAGCGTCGAAATCAAGCCGTGCCTGCTTGCCGGCCAGCGAGGGATTCGCGGGCGCTTCGGGCTCGGAGCACAGGAACTCGAACTGCGTATCCGGGAGGCCCACCTCCACCAGCACGGCCTTCAGCAGCTCCCCGTAGGTTTCCGTCAGGCGCTTGCGGAAAACGCGCGTGGGCACGCGCACGATCAGCTTGCCGTTTTCCGTGCCCTCCTGCCGGGTCGGCCGGAACCACGTGGTAAAACTGTGGGGGTTCACGCGGCGTTCCATGTGCTGAAGGATTCTGTCCCAGGTATTCATGACCAAGAGTTCCTGTCCGCCGAAAGAAAGGGCCGCCCCAAGCGCCATTTCCACAGACTGTGGAAATTTTGTGGAAAACAACCAGCGCTTCCATCAGCCGCGTTGTCAGATTCTGAACTGAGGCTTGTGCCGACCGCTTCGGGCTGCATCGCCTGGCCGGAACCACAAAGCCCCAAGGAGTGCTGACGAACGTCCCCTGCTTCAGGGTGAGCGGGGATTCTCCACGACTGGCGCCCTCCCGGCAAGAGAAAATTCTACGAAGACCCTGCGCGATTCACACACGAGATTCACAACTTTTCCACAGAACGCGTGCGGCGTTTCAGCGCGCGGGTTTATCCGGGCGGGGGAATTCGTAGACGCCCAGCGGATCCGCGGCGAGAATTACGCGGTCGGCTTCCACCAGGATGGCCACGGGCTCGACGCGCACGCCTTCCGCCGTGTACGCGCGATACGTGCCGCGGCGGTTGCCTTCGCGGTCGAAATGCACGATGACGTTGCCCATCGCGATCCAGACCTCTTCAGTGGCGGGGTCCACGCCCACGGCGGTGATGATGGGCTTCAGGCTGGGCGTGCCGCTCTTCGCTTGCTTGCCGATTTCGCGCCGCGCGGCCTGCGCCACCGGCTGAAACTCCAAGGCGGTCAGCGCAATGTCCTGCGCGGCGTAGCCATAGCGGTCGTACTTGCGCACGGTGGGCTCGGGCACGTAGGTGAACGCATAGTAGATGTGCCCGGCGGAATCGGCGGCGAGCCGCCCGATGTTCAGGAAGCGGTTCAGCTCGGGGCGCTCCGCGATTTCCGCCGGAGCGCCGAATTCGCGCACGAGCTTCCCGGGCATCGTGGTAGCGGACACCGGCGCGCCAGGCCCCAGGAACACGGTCACCAGGCGATCGGATTTCGTGCCGGCCACGGCCAGCTCGTGATCGGACAGCGCTACGACGGAGGTCGGTGCGGCAAACGGGATGCTCAGCGCCAGCGAGCCGTCGGGATTGAACACCTTGATGGCGTCCCCGCCGCGGTCGGCGATGTACACGCGGCCGACGGCGTCTACGTCGAAGTCTGCGCCGTAGACGAGCGGCGGCGTTTTGGAATTCTGTGTGGCAAGGGCGGGGATTTGCCCGAGCTGCTTCCCGCTCGCATCGTAGAGGAGCACCGCGGACGAAGCCGCGCCGCCGCGCGCGGCCGCCAGCGAAACCAGTACGTAGGCGCGCCCCTGGGCATCACGCTTGACCGCACGCACGCCGGGGCCCACCTCGGGGAACACGCGCGCCCGGGCCACCAGGTCCGACTCGTAGAACTGCGCGCCCGCCGGAATCGCCAGCGTGAGCCCCGCTAATACTCCCCAAAGCCAATGGGTTCGCAACATGGGGCTGGGATTATACAACCAGGGTCAGATGCGCCGAGGGGCGAGTGCGTCGCATGAAGGAAGCTTTAATTGAGCTTGTAGCGCACGCGCTCGATCGAGCGCGCGCGGCCGGTGGCTTCGTCCACGTCCAGGAGCACGCAATTCATCTGCACGTCGCCCGCGGCCACCTCGAAGCGCGCGGGCAGCCCGTCGAGGAAGCGCTTCAGGATGGCGGCTTTCTCCATGCCGATTACGGAGTCGTGCGGGCCCGTCATGCCCACGTCGGTGATGTACGCGGTGCCGCGCGGCAGCACCTGCTCGTCGGCGGTGGCCACGTGCGTGTGCGTACCGATGACGGCCGAGACGCGGTCGTCGAGATGCCAGCCCATAGCCTCCTTCTCGCTGGTGGTTTCCGCGTGCATGTCCACGAGCACCACTTTGACGTCGGCCGGGATGCGCGCGAGCTCGCGGTCGGCAGTGCGAAACGGGCAATCAATCGAAGGCATGAACACGCGCCCCTGCAGGTTCAGCACGGCGTAGCGGACGCCGTTTTTCGTCGCGCCGACGAAGAGGCCTGTGCCGGGCGTACCGTCGGGATAGTTCGCCGGGCGCAGCAGCCGCGGCTCGTGCGGGAAGTAGTCTAGGATTTCCTTACGGTCCCAGGAATGGTTGCCGCCGGTGAGCAAATCAATCCCGGCGCCGAGCAGCTCTTCGGCCAGCCGCGGCGTGATGCCGAAGCCGGAGGCGGAGTTTTCCGCGTTGGCGATCACGAGGTCGAGCTTCTGCTGCCCAACGATGTCGTGCAGCCGTTCGGTCACGATCCGGCGGCCCGGCTGGCCCACGATGTCTCCGATGAACAGGATGCGCATGACAAAAAATGGAGCGGTCCGCTTCGTCGTGTGGAGCTAAATCTCCTGAACCTCTTGGTTAAGTGGGCGTCCTGCGCCGGCCTTCAGGCTTTCCTGTCCCCGGGGTGAGCCGGGTCAGGACATGCACACCGGCCGGCTGATCTGGACTCCCAGAGATTCAGTGTTGGTTCAAAGAGATCTTCGCGCCAACACGGGCGTCGCAGGCCGACTCCGCCTCCATTGTAGCCTTGCCTTGTGCGAGCGGCAACGAGCCGTCCCACAGGCGGGGACAACGTACCTTTCGAGTGGCTGCTGTCCCCGCCTGGATGGGGGTTAGAAGTGGAAGCCCAGCTCCCCGGTGAAGGTGCGGGGCGTGACGAAGTGGGTTCCGCTGAATGTGGAGAGGAAGTTGTAGAGCGCTACTTTGTTAGTGAGGTTGATCACCGTCAGGCGCGCGCTCCACTTGTATCGGTCGCCGTGGAAGATATTGTCTGCGCCGATGGCGGCATCGAACAGGTGGCGAGGAACGACGTGCGGCGGGTTGAGGTCGTTGTTCTCGGTGCCGGGGGCAGGAATCTGCACTCGTGTTGAACCGTAAAGCGATGGCGCACAAGTTGTCAACGGCGAGCTCAAGGTTGGAAAAGTATTCCCGCAGAAGAGCCCGGCCTGGAGCTGCTGGTCCGCCGTCAGGCCAGTCAAATCCACGGGCGTGGTGGTATCCGTTGCGAAAGGTACTGCTCCTGCCACAAGACCGCTGTCGTAGCGCCACGTGAAGCCGATCCAGGGGCCACGCTTGTTCTTCCACTGGTACTGCACGTGCGTCGTCTGCTGGAAGGCCTGGTCGTGGTCGATGCGGAAGACTTGAGTGCTGATGGGCGCATTGAAAATGAGTCCACCGATCTCAGGCGGGAAAAAACGAGACCGAGTAGTCCCCAGGACCAAGACCGCCGAAAACCCGTGGATATCCGGTACGCTGACCCGCGCGGCGAGGCCGTCAATCTTCGACTTTGTCCACTGCACAGGGAAGGTGAGCGGCGTATTGAAGAGCACGCCGAAATCATAGTCGGGGGAGGTGTACTTCCAGTAGTAGTCGGCTTGCACGACAAGATACCTTCCGAGGGCCTGTTGCAAGCCCGCAGTGAACAGGTTGCGGTGGCCCGGCTCAGGAGGCCGGGCGCCAAATGCCCCGAACTGCCCGGCACCCAATCCGCCTAATCCTGTCGAGCTGGAAAGGATCAGGTTTTCGTTATACGGCGTCACCAGGGCGCGCGCGTAGCCCACCCGCAACACCGTGTTCGTCTTCTTGATGTTGTACGCAGCACCCAGGCGGGGCTGCGCCGAGGAAGCGCTGCTGAGCCCGCGGTAAAGGTCGCCACGGAGCCCGACCTGGAAGCTCCAGCTCCCCAGCGTGATGGCGTCCTGCACATACAACGACACTTCTTTGATGTCTGCGTGTCCGGTGAAGTCGAGCAGGCTGCCGCCGCGCGTCAGATCGAACGCCACCAGGCCCGGCAAGAAGCCGTTGTCCGTGGTGTTCGGGAAGAACCCGGCCCCGGCGCACTGTCCAGGATTGGTGAGCGTAGGTTGATCGGTGACAGGGATGGTCAACCCGTCGTCGGAGAAGCAGACCGGATTGAACGTTGGGTCGGTTATGCCAAGATTGAAACGCTCGTCCAGGAACCAGTGGTGCAGCGAGGCGCCTGCCTTGATGTTGTGCGCTCCCTTCACGTAGCTGAAATCCGCCCGCACGCCGGCATTGGTCAAGCGACGCGTCTGCGCCAGCGTCGCCGGCAGGTCCGAAAACGCATCCGCGCTTGGGAAATAGTGATACCGGTCCTGGCGCACAAAAGCGGTGACGGCCAGGAGCGTCGTCGAACTGAACAGATGCGTCCACCCCGGAGCCACGTTGAAGGTTTGTACCAGGGTTCGCTGGTCCTGTCCCGAGGCGGCCTGATCAAGCGAATTCGGCGTTTGGAACCAGGACCGGGAATAGTTGAAGTTCAGGTGGAAAGAGTTGTTCGTGCTCGGCTGGAAATCGACGCGGTCAAAGAGGTTCTGCGAATTGCCCTTCGCATGCAACACGACGAATTCGGGTGGATCCAAGAAGCGGCCCGACTGAACACCGTCTGCGGAAATAAAGTTGCCGAAGCGCTCGCTGCCGGCGGCCAGGTTGAAGCCCCCCGCAGCGGTTCCAAAGGAGCCGTAGGAAGAAGTCACGCCGCCGGTCGGCTTCAGCCCCAGACCCGAGCGCGTGACCACGTTGATGACGAGGCTGGTCTTGTCGCCGTACTCCGCTGGCGGAATGCCGTTGACCACCTCCAGCGACTGGATCGAGGCGAGAGGAATCTGGTTCGAAAAAATCTTACTCTGCTGGTCGGTAATAGGCTGTCCGTCCACCAAAAAGGAGTTTTCCTGGTGCTCGCCCAATCCATGGAACAGCCCGTTGGAATCGGCCGCCACGCCGGGTGTTGAAAGCGTGATCAGGGAGCTCACCGACGACGACGCGCTTTCGAGCGGCATCTTCGAGAAGAGATTGCGGTCCACATCGGTGTGCGCTATGGGAACATTTTCGATCAGGTCGGCTGCCCCGCTCTCCACGATCACGGTAGTTTTCGCCGACGAAACCTTCAGTACAAGATTGAGTTGAAGCGGAACCGACGAGCGGACATCCACGTCCTGTTGCAGGGTTTCAAAACCCTTCAGACTCACGCGGAGGTGATAAGGATTTAGCGGCACGTTTCGGAAGCGGAACTTCCCCTCCGGATCCGTCTCGCCGGTCTGTGTGTAACCAGAGACCGGGTTGTGGATGTCTACGCTTGCTCCGGCCACAACTGCGCCGGTCTGGTCTTTGACGATGCCGTCGACGGTGCCGGAGGCCAGGGATTGGCCCTGCACTCTGTGAGGGATGAGCCAGATGAAGGCAAGAACCAAAAGCGTCCAAATGGAAATGTGCTTCCGCATGATCTCTCCTTTGCGCAGTTTTCTGAGTTGAGCCGATTGGAATGCGCCAGTGGCGCGGCCGGCGAAACTTCAGGCAAAGGGAGGTGCGCGGGACTGGATGCGTTGGAATGCCGGCGTGTGGGAACGAACGACGCGGTCCGCGCTCTGCTCCCACCGTATGGGGCTAGGCACAGAGAGCGAGTTGCAGGTTACAGGCTCCCCGACGCCGTGCAGAAGGACGTGGTGTAGTTGGCAGGGAAGCTTGGCGGTGCACCCGTGCGTGTCGTGCAACGTGCCGCCCGCGCTGGCTAGCAGAAACACCAGCACCAAACTGGCTGTGGCCAGCCGGGTTCCGAAGAGCGTGTGGCGCGCGCGTTCCACGTTTCCTTAACGAGAACCCTTCCTAGGTATGTTCTTGATTCGGATGTTTGTCATAGCCGGGGAGTTGCCCAGGGAGGGTGCCCGTACTTGACGAAGCAACCCCCACTCCCATAGGCTCGCTCTTATCAGGGTATCCCCATGCGGCGGTTCCCAACTCGTCTTGCGGCCCTGGCCCTCCTTGTGGTGCTGGTGGCGGCGCAGGCGCACGTCTGGATGGAATCGAGCCCGGCACGGACGCCGGGACATGTCTGCCAAGTCTGCGTGTTTGGAACCCTGGCCATCCTGTCTGCGGCGCCGGCGCTCGATGTTGCGCTAGCCAGCCTGCGCCTGGAAGCTGAGCCGGCACGGCCGTTTCCAAGTTTCCACCGAGCCGAAGCCAGCGCGCCGCGCGCCCCACCCCACGCGTAAACCGGGCCCCGTTTCTCTGTCCTTGTAAATTCTGTTAAAGGAGTTTCCGATGAGAAGAGTTCCTATCCTTGCCGGGATCCTTTTTCTGTTGCCGGGCGTTCTGGCCGCGCAGCAGACGGCGGTTGACACCAAGAAAGAAGAGCGGCTGCAGGCGCTCGAAGAGCGCGTGCGCATGCTTGAAGCGCAACTCAACGCGCTGAAGCAGGAGCTTCGTGCTGTGCGCAGCGACGCGCCCGCGGGCCTGGGCGCGAGGCTGGAGTACGCTGCCCTGAAGCTTCCCGCCCCAGCGCCCGCTGGCGTTGCCGGTTCGATCGTACAGGATCCGGCGGCGCAGGCCGCGGTAGCATCCCAACTGCCGAACTATGGTGGTGCCGGATCAGCGGCGAAGGCCCTTAACCCAGATATCAGCGTGATCGGCGACTTCCTCGGCGCCGTCGGTCGCAATCCGCTGCGGCCGGTGTCCACGCTCGAGCTCCATGAATCCGAGGTGGGGCTCCAAGCGGTGATTGACCCCTACGCGCGCGGCGACTTCTTCATCTCCTTCGGCGAGTCGGGCGTGAACGTCGAAGAGGGCTACCTGACGTTTACTGCGCTGCCCGGGGGCCTGGTGGCGAAAGTGGGCAAGATGCGCGCCGCCTTCGGCAAGGTCAATACCATCCACAACCATGCGCTCGAATGGACCGACCGCCCGCTCGTGACCGAGAACCTCGTGGGCGGAGAGGACGGCATCGACGACGCCGGACTCTCCATTACCCGCATCCTGCCCGCGCCGAAGGGTATTTTCCTCGAAGCCACCGGGCAAATTTACCGTGGGGATTCAGATAACCTCTTCCAGGCAGCGCAGAAGAAAGACGTCGCCTTCGTGGCGCACCTGCGCGGCTACCATGACTTCACCGAGTCCACCAACATGGACCTGGGCTTTTCTTACGCGCGAGGTCATTCCGCGCCGTTTGCAGCCGACTCGAGCGACGTTACGCCGGATTCCAATACCGAGCTGTTCGGCCTGGACGCGACGTTCCGCTGGAAGCCGCTGCGCCGCTCGATCTATCACTCCTTCCTCGCGCGCACCGAGCTGGTCTGGAGCCGCCGCGAGCAAATTCCGTTTGCGCAGCACGCGTTCGGCTTCTTCACCTCGGCCGAGTAC
>JBGQHO010000024.1:0-51392 GCA_041497955.1 Terriglobia bacterium
CGGTCCTGCCGATGTACAAGCCCAGGGCCAAAGCGCGCTCTGCCGCCGCGGTGGGCAATTACGCCGTGCAGATTCACTTCACCGATGGCCATTCCACCGGCATCTACAGCTTCGATTATCTCCGCACCATCTGCCCCTGCGCGGATTGCGCGCGCGAATTCCGCGCGCAGGCGCAATAGCCGCCTTCCATTGAGCCGAAGCGAAAAAGGAAGGTGCCTGCGCTTTATCCGGTTTACCTAGAATTCCAGGGCCAGATGTGCGAGCATTCTTTCCCGCCAACATCCATAAACGGCTGATGGAACCCAACCCCACCCAATCGGCTTCTACGCCCGCGCGCGCGGTTACCCTCCCGCGTGTTCTGGTGGCCACGACCGCCATGCTGATGTTTATCTCCTTCTGGCGGGCGGCGGCAATTGTCCTGAACGACATGGGTTCGTCCGCATTCTACGCCGGTGCCATTGCCGAACACTTTGTTGGAAAGGCAGCCCCGTGGTTCATTCTTGCAATCATGTTGCTGTCCTATGCGGTTCGATCCGTTTACATCGAGAGCTGCAGCATGTTCGTGCGCGGCGGCGTCTACCGCGTGGTCAAAGAGGCCATGGGGGCTACCTTGGCCAAGTTCTCGGTCTCCGCGCTGATGTTCGACTACATCCTGACCGGCCCCATCAGTGGCGTGTCGGCGGGCCTTTATTTCGCGGGCCTTTTGAATGAGCTTTTTCTCCACGCTCACGTTGGTCTCGTCCTTAACGTGAACTTCACCGCTGCGGTCTTTGCGGCGCTGGTCACGATTTACTTCTGGTGGCAAAACATCAAAGGCATCCCTGAGTCCAGTGAGAAAGCCCTGCGCATCATGTATGTGACCACAGTTATGGTCGTCTTGCTGATCGGCTGGTGCGTCTATACGCTCTGGGTGAAGGGGGCTCACCTCCCTCCGTTGCCGTGGGCTGCAAATCTCACATTCTCGAAGGATGCGCTCGGTTGGCTGAGCGCCAGCCGCTTGCCGTACACGGTCGGACTGATCAGCATCTTGGTTGGGCTGGGTCACTCCGTTCTGGCCATGAGCGGCGAGGAGACCATGGCGCAGGTCTACCGCGAAATTGAGCACCCCAAATTGCGCAACCTGGAAAAAGCGGGTTTTGTCATCTTTCTTTACAGCCTGATTTTTACGGCCGGTGTTGCCTTTTTCGCGGTCATGATCATCCCCGACGCCACGCGCAAAGACTTCTTTGACAATCCCATCGGGGGGCTCGCCATGTACCTCGTCGGGCCCCTATCGCTCAGGCTGGCGTTCCGTGTTTTCGTGGTGGTGGTCGGGACTTTGATGCTGGCCGGAGCGGTCAACACCGCCCTCGTGGGGGCCAACGGCGTCCTAAACCGGGTTTCAGAGGACGGAATTCTTCCCGACTGGTTTCGGCATCCGCACCGGCGCTTCGGGACTTCACATCGTATCCTCAACCTCGTCGCGGGCCTCCAGCTCCTCACCATCATCCTGAGCGGGGGAAGCATCTTTGTGCTCGGCGAGGCGTATGCTTTCGGCGTGATGTGGAGCTTCGCGATGAAGGCCCTGGCCGTGATCGTTCTTCGTTACAAGCAGCCCGGCGTGCGGGAATTTCGGGTGCCCCTGAACCTGAAGTTCGGCAATCTAGAAATTCCCTTGGGCTTGGGCCTCATCACGCTCACGCTCTTCGCTCTCTGTGTGATCAATCTGTTCACCAAGCAGGTGGCCACGCTTTCAGGTGTGGGGTTCACGATCATCTTCTTTGCGGTTTTCACCGTCTCGGAAAGAATGACGCACAAGCGCGGCGCGGCTCACGCGGAGCTCGACCAGTTTCACGTTGCCACGCAGGAGGAGCTTTCGCCCCAGACCGTGGGCGCCCGGCCCGGGAACGTCCTTGTTCCGGTCAGCAACTATCACGCGCTCTATCACCTCGCCGCGGTGCTCGACCGCGTCCGGCCCGAGCGGCGGGATGTCGTCGTGCTGCACGTCCGCTTGCTCCGGAGGTCCGGTTCAGGAGAATCCGAACTTGAGCCGGATCAACTGTTCGGCAGCGTCGAACAATACCTATTCACCAAAGCGCTTGAGCTGTCGGAAAAGCGGGGCAAGCCGATTCGCTTGGCTGTCGTGGCGGCAAGCGACATGTGGGACGGCATCCTGCGCGCTGCGGCGAGCTTGGAATCGTCGGCGATTGTCCTGGGGCGTTCCTCGAAGTGGACCACCGCGGAGCAGGCTCGCCAGATCGGCCTGGCTTGGGAGCGCCTGCCGGACCCGCGGCCGCCATTCAGCCTTGAAATCTACATGCCGGGCGGCCAGAAGGAATTCTTCCTGCTCGGCCCGCATGAGCCGCACCTGACCTCGAACGAAGTTAATCTCGTACACCAGCTCTGGCTTCGGCTCAGCGAGCAAGTGGCTCCCGAAGAGCTGCACCACCACGACGTCGTGCACTTCGCTCTGGACGAAGTCAACCGCGAAGTCTCCGAGGGCAAGAGCGACGATGTGGTGGATCGTCTCCGAAAACACATCGAGAAGAACAAAACCCGTCGCGGCCCCCCGCAATAGCGATTCTTGACTCCGGGGTTCAGGCCGCGCGCAGCTCGGACGTGCATTGCGGGCAGCGCGTCGCTTTACTCGCGATGGAGGAACAGCAGTAGGGGCAATCCTTCGTCGTCGGCGCCGCTGGCGCTGCGGGTTTCGTCTGCCAGCGGTTCACCTGCCGCACGAGAAGGAAGATCGCAAGCGCCACGATCAGGAAGTTGATAACCGTGTTGAAGAAGAGCCCGTAGTTGACCGTGGCGGCTCCGGCAGCCTTGGCCGCGGCGAGCGTATTGTAGTGCTGCCCGGTGAGGCTCAGGAAGAGGTTGGAGAAGTCCATCCGGCCGAAAAGCGTGCCGATGGGTGGCATCAGGATGTCCTCTACGAACGAGGTGATGATTTTGCCGAATGCGGCGCCGATGACGATGCCCACCGCCATGTCCAGCACGTTGCCCCGCATCGCAAACGCTTTGAATTCCTTCAGCATGTCCGGCCTCCCTTTCGTGGATTTGGGGAAGAGTCAGCCGCCGTAGGCGAAGCCAGTGTCGCGCAGCGTGAGTGGCTCTTCGTCGCTGCGGACGCCAGCGTTCACCACTTCGCCGACGAAGATGGTGTGGTCGCCGCGGCGGATTTCCTCGACCACGCGGCATTCAAACCACGCGGGCGGATCCACCAGGATCGGCGCGCCCGTGGCGCCAGGTTCGAAGCGGTAGCCGTTGAGCGTCTCGCCGCTTGCCTCTGCGCCTTTGAAGAACTTCATGGCCAGGTCCTTCTGGCTCTTACCCACAACGTGGATGGCAAACGCGCGGGACACAAAGATGGCCTGATGCAGCGAGCTGTCGCGCTGGATTCCAACCATGACCAGCGGCGGCGTGAATGAGCTTTGCGAGAGCCAGTTGATTGTGCCGCCGGCGTAGCCCGTCGCGTCGCGCGCCGTGGCCACGTAGAGGCCGTAGGTCAGCGACCGCAGCGCCTTTTTCTTCTGATTTGAATCCATGTGCTCTTGATCTCTTGCGCTCAGCTCGCCCGCAGCGCCAGCACCATGCTCACCGCGCCGCGCAGAACCAGGATGGCCCCGGCGGCGCCCAGGAGTGGCGCCACCCACGCGAACGGCAGGCTGGCGATTCCCAGCATCATCACGCCTACAAGCGCCAGCGAGCCGCCGCGCACGCTGCTCACTGTTCCTTGTCCCCCGGGCGCAGCGCGCGCGCCTCGGCTCGCTTTCAGCCAGGCGCGCAGGCCCCAATAGATCAGGAACGCCCCGAGGGCGATCCACATCGGCGCGCGCCGGTTGAAAAACAGGCGCCCCGTGACCGCCACCCAAATGAGCAGCAGGCCGAGCAGCACAAACACCAACTCAATCAGAAGCAGAAGAAGCTTGGGCGGACTTAGCATTCTTTCAGATGCGCTCGATGCGCAAGGCGCGGATCGTGACAGGCTCGCGCGGCCGGTCGTTGGGGTCGCGCGGCAATTCGGAAATCTTCGTGGCCACGTCCTGCCCTTCGACGATTTCGCCGAAGATCGTGTGGTGATTGTCCAGCCACGGCGTCGGGGCCACCGTGATGAAAAACTGGCTGCCGTTGGTGTTCGGCCCCGAGTTGGCCATGGAGAGCTTGCCCGCGCGGTCATGCCGCAGCGAGGGATGGAATTCATCCGCGAATGAATAGCCCGGGTCGCCAGTGCCCGTGCCGAGCGGGCACCCGCCCTGGATCATGAACTTGGGAATGACGCGGTGGAACGCTAGGCCGTCGTAATACGGCCGCTTCGCCTTTTGCCTGGTGCGCGCGTCGGTGAACTCTTTGGTCCCTTCGGCGAGCCCGACGAAATTGGTCACAGTCTTCGGCGCTTCCTTCTCAAACAGCTTGCAAATGATCGAACCCTGCGAAGTCTCAAAGACCGCGTAGGTTCCCGGGGCGCGTGTCACAAGGATTCTCCTTTGGGCGTTTTTCCAGCGAGGCCGGCATTATCTCGCAACCCGGCCTTCCGAGCTAGGGCCGCGCCGCCCGCGGATGTTAGAATACGGTGCTTTTTTCGCGCTGCATCCGAGAGCGCTGGTGGTGAATCGAATCAGCGAGGAGCAGAGCGTGCACAACGTCATCATTATCGGCAGCGGCTGCGCGGGCCTGACGGCCGCGATTTACGCCGCGCGCGCCAACCTGAAGCCGCTCGTGATTGACGGCTACGAGCCCGGCGGCCAGTTGACGCTGACCACCATGGTCGAGAATTTCCCCGGGTTTCCCGACGGCATCCTGGGTCCGCAGCTCATCGACAACATGCGCAAGCAGGCCGAGCGCTTCGGCGCCAGCTTCAAGGCCGGTGCCGTCAACGACGTGGACCTGAGCCGTCGCCCGTTCAAGATCACGGCCGGAAAAGAGACCTACGAGTGCCAGGCGCTGATCGTGGCGGCCGGCGCTTCGGCGCGCCTGCTGGGCCTTGAAGCCGAGCGCAAGCTGATCGGCCACGGTGTCTCCACCTGCGCCACCTGCGACGGCTTCTTTTTCCGCGACAAGGAAATTGCCGTGGTTGGCGGCGGCGATTCGGCGATGGAAGAGGCGATTTTCCTGACGAAGTTCGCCAGCCGCGTGAACCTGCTTCATCGCCGGAACGAATTCCGCGCGTCGAAGATCATGCTCGATCGCGCCCACGCGAATGAAAAGATCCGCTTTGTCACGCCGGTGGTCGTCGAGGATGTGCTCGACGCGGGGAAGAACGCCGTCGAAGCCATTAGGATCCGCAACCTCGACACGAAAGAAGTCTCCACGCTGCCGGTCGAAGGGTTTTTTGTCACGATCGGCCACGACCCCAACACCAAGGCCTTCCGCGGCAAGCTCGACATGGACGAGGCCGGCTACCTCATCACGAAGAATGGCAGCCGCACGAGCGTCGAAGGCGTGTTTGCCGCCGGCGACGTCCAGGACCATCGCTACCGCCAGGCTGTTACGGCCGCCGGCTCCGGCTGCATGGCCGCGATGGACGCCGAGAAGTTCCTCGAAGGGCACGCCCACTAGTGCTTCGGCCTACGGCAGGGCATAATTGTTCTGGATGCTGCTGCCCCCGCGTTTCTCCCGCGCCCTGAGACCATTCCAACGCTGAGTCCTTCGCGATGATGCGAACACTCCTGCTCGAACTCTCCGAAAGCAAGCGGATGGCGCGTTGGGTGACGTCGAACGGCATGAGCCGGCGCATGGCACGCCGGTTCGTTGCCGGCGAGGAATTGGACGACGCGGTGGCCGCCGCGCACGCATGCAACCAGGCGGGGATGGAGGTCAGCCTGGACCATCTCGGCGAAAACGTTGCGAGTGAAGCGGACGCGCGGCGCGCCCGCGATGCTTACCTGGGCGTCTTCGACCGCATCGCGCAGGAAAAGCTCGACGCCAACGTTTCCCTGAAGCTGACGCAGCTTGGACTCGAACTCAGCACTGATCTCTGCGCCGAGCTGCTCGATTCCATTGTGGCGCACGCCGCGGGCTACGGCAGTTTCGTGCGCGTGGACATGGAAGGCTCATCCTATACAAAGCGGACGGTTGACCTGGTGAAACGCGCCCGCGGTAAGAACCCCGCCATGGGCACGGTCATTCAGGCCTATCTCTATCGCAGCGAGCAGGACATCCGCGATCTGTTGGCCATCGGCTGCCGGATTCGTCTCTGCAAGGGCGCGTACAACGAGCCGCCTGGGATCGCCTTCCCGCGCAAGGCCGACGTGGACGCGAATTACGTCAAGCTGATGAAGCTGTTGCTGCCGAGCGGCGTCTATCACGGCATCGCCACGCACGACCCGCAGATGATCGCTGCGACAATCGAGTTCGCCAGGCAGCAGGGCATCGGCAAAGACCAGTTTGAGTTTCAGATGCTCTACGGAATCCGCACGGACCTGCAGCAGAAGCTCGTGCGCGACGGCTATCGCATGCGCATCTACATCCCCTACGGCCGCGACTGGTTTCCCTACTTCATGCGGCGCCTGGCCGAGCGCCCCGCGAACCTCGCGTTCTTCCTGCGCAATCTCTTCCGCAGTTAGGCTGGGGGGAGCTAGGTCTTGCGGGCGACGAGCACGCCGTCTCGCAGCGGGATGATCACGGGAAAAAGCTGCTTCGAAGAGTAAACCAGCCGGTTGAATTGCTGGATGCCGCGCGTGGCGCGGTCTTCTGCGCGGCGCGTGACGCGGCCGGACCACAGCGTGTTGTCCGCAATCAGCAATCCGCCGCGCTTCAGTCTCGGTAGGGCTTTGCGGAACGCCGCCGGGTACTGGTGTTTGTCCACGTCAATGAAGATGAGGTCGAATCTCCCCGGCGCCCGGTCAATCAGCTTCACCGCGTCGCCGACAAGCACGCGAATGCGGCTTGCCACGCCCGCGCGTCGAAAGTGTCTCTGCGCGCGCTGTGCGTTGGCCGGGTTGCCGTCGGTGTAGAAGACCTCGCCGCCGGGCCCTGCGGCGCGCGCCAGCCAGATCGTGGAATACCCGATTGCCGAGCCCATTTCGAAAATGCGTTTCGCGCCGGAGATTTGCACCAGCAACGCCAGCACGCGCGCGACCGCGGGCCCGATGATGGGAACGTCATGCTGCTGCGCGTAGCCCTCCATTTCGCGGACCACTGCGTCGCGCAGCGGCAGCAGGTCGTAGAGATACCGCTCGACAGCCTTGTCAACGATTCCGTTCATGACGATACGCCTTTCGAACTGCGTCTAGCCGAGGCTTTCTCCCGGCTTGAGCACGTGGATTTCCAAACCTGCGATGTCCTGCGTCATGTCGCGAAGCTGCTCGGGCCTGCCGGTCAGAAGAGGGAATGTACCGTAGTGCATGGGGACCACCTGGCGCACGCCGAGCAGCCGGATGGCTAGCGCGGCTTCGCGCGGGCCCATCGTGTAGAGGTCGCCGATGGGCAAGCACGCCACCTCCGGCGCATAGAGTTCGCCGATCAGCTTCATGTCGCCAAAGACCGTTGTGTCGCCCGCATGGTAGAGGCTCAGCCCGCCAGGCAGACGCACGACGTAGCCGCACGGTTCGCCGCCGTAGATCACTTTCCCGCCGTCCTCGATGCCGCTCGAGTGGATTGCGTGCACCATGGTGACTTCGATTTCGCCGACCTTCTGCGTGCCGCCCTTGCTCATGGGCCGCGTTTTCTTGAAGCCCTTGGATTCCATCCACAGGCACATCTCGTAGATGCCCACGATTTCCGGGTCGTGGGCCTTGGCAAGCGCAACAGCGTCGCCAATGTGGTCGCCGTGGCCGTGCGTGATCAGCATCACGTCCAGCCGGCTCAGCTTCTTCAGCGGTTCCGGGCAGACGGGATTCCCCATCACCCAGGGGTCTATCAAAATGACTTTGCCGCTGGGCGTGGTGATCTGGAACGTGCTGTGGCCGAGCCACGTGATCTTGTTCCCGCGAGTGCGCAGCATGAATTTCTCCTCAGCTAGTGGCCGGTCGCGGCGGTGCCGGCGGCGGGCCCTTCGAGCGCTTTCTGAATGGCCTTCTCGATTTGCTCGCGCGTGTGCGTGCCCACCAGCCCCGCGACTCGGCGGCCATCCCGCCCATAGAGAAAATACGCGGGGATCGTGCCCGCCCACCGCGGGTGGACGCCGTGCCAGAACTCCTCCTGGTTTGCAGTGTGCAGGCGGTAGTTGGGAAATACCGGCCGGTAGCGCTCCAGAAAAATCCGCACGAGGTTCATCTCCGCGTCTTCATCAAAGCTGATGCCGATCACCACGAGCCCCTTCTTTTCGTACTGCCGTGCGAGTTCGTTGACCATCGGGTATTCCTCGCGGCAGGGCTCGCACCACGTGGCCCAGAAGGTCACCAGCACCGGCTTGCCTTTGTGGCGGTCCTGCAGCTCCCGATAACCCTGCAGGTCAATCAGGGCAGGCTCCGGTGCGCGGGCCGGCTTCAACTGCGGAGCAACGGGGAACGCGCCCAGCAGCAGCGCCGCGCAGACGAGAAGCGCCGTCCAACATCGCGGGCGCTGCGCGTTTGGCCGCTCCAGGCAAGGAGCAGAAGAAGATTGGGGAGTATTCTGCATGGCTCGTTTGGCTTATTGATTGTAGCTGCGACCCTGCGCCGGTTCAATCCGGGCCTCCGGGTGCGCTGGTTCGCTCCACCCCCCTCTGTGATAGAATGAAGGGGCGTGAAACTTGTCGGCCGCTTTGTTTAGTGATATAAGGCCGGGCTTCAGCGGTTTCGCCGGACTACTTGGCACTTCTTATTTCCGAGCCTTTGAAGGAGACGCAAGATGGCCTACGTAATTGCCGAGCCGTGCATCGGAACGAAGGACACCGCCTGCGTGGACGTCTGCCCGGTGGACTGCATCCACCCGCGCAAAGACGAGGCGGCTTTCGAGGCGGAACCGCAGCTCTACATCAGCCCGGTCGAATGCATTGATTGCGGCGCGTGCGTTCCCGTATGTCCGGTGACCGCGATTTTCGCGCTGGAAGACTTACCCGAGAAGTGGGCGAACTTCACGCCGATCAACGCCGACTGGTACACGAAGAAGTCCGCCTGAGCGGCGCTCCAGCCACACGTTCTCCGCAGACAGAATGCGGCGGCCCGTTCCGGGTTGCCGCATTTTTGTTTTGCAAGGGAATGGAGCGGGGCGGCGGGCGCCTTAAACGTCAATTCCAAGCTGCTGACGCGCGGACGGCGACATGCGGCTCGGGTCCCACGGGGGTTCCCACACGATTTCGATGTTGACTTGGTGGACGCCTTCGATGGACTCGAGCTTCTCTTTGACGCTTTCGGTGATCATTCCGTGCGCGGGGCAGCCGGGCGAGGTCAGCGTCATCTTCACGTTCACCGTGTCGTCCGCCACCTGCACGTCGTACACGAGGCCCAGGTCCACGATGTTGACCGGGATCTCCGGGTCGTAGCAGTTGTGGAGCATGTCCATCACTTGCTCGCGGTTGACGCTCATGGCACCTCTTCTCGTCCTGTACCCTTAGGTTTTCACAGCGGCCCGCACGTGTCAATCGTCCCCGCGCCCTTCCTACGAGCTTTCTGGTGCTTCCTCTGGTACCGTATCCGGCATCCAATGAAGAGAAGGTTGGGGGGGTATCGTTGGACGCCACTCGCATATTGTCTTGCGCTACGGCCGTCCCGCCGCGCCGCTTCACCCAGGATGAAGTTTTCCGCCTGCTGGGCTACACCAGCCCGCGCATCCGGCAGATTTTCCTGAATAGCGACATCGAGTACCGGCATTTCTGGCCTGATCCGGACACGTTCACACCGCACGAGACGCCGGACCAGTTGCACGCGCGCTACCGCGAGGCGTCCATGTACCTGGCGTGCCTTGCCGCGCGTGACGCGCTGGCTGCGGCGCAGCTCAGTCCTACAGATGTGGATTGCATCCTCGTGGCTTCCTGCACTGGGTATCTCTGTCCGGATCTCAGCACGCTGCTCGTGGGCCATTTGGACTTGCGGCGCGACCTGCAGCGCGGCGCCCTGCTGGGGCACGGCTGCGCGGGCGCTTTGCCGCTTCTGCAGCGCGGTTCCGATTTTGCGCGCGCAAACCCCGGCCGGCGCGTGCTGGCCATTGCCGTGGAGGTGTGCTCGGCGGCGTATTTCGTGGACACTTCGATGGAGACGATTATCGGCAACGCGATCTGCGCCGATGGCGCCGCCGCAGTCGTTTTGTCCTGCGCCAACGGCGATGGCGCGGAGCCGCGCCGCGTTCCGGAGATTGTCGCGTTCCAGTCCACGCTCGATCCCGAGCAGCTCGACAAGGTGGGCTTCGAGCAGCGCGAGGGCAAGCTGCGCATCATCTTGGCCGCTGAGATCCGCGATCTGGCGGGGCCCATCATCGACCGCTGCCTGGAAGGACTGCTCGCGCCGCGCGGGTTGCGCCGCGAGGACATCCGCTTCTGGGTCCTGCACCCGGGCGGACGCAAGGTGATTGACGCTGCCGCGCAATACCTCGGCATCCCTGAAGAACAATTGCGCACGTCGCGGCACATCCTGCGCAACTACGGCAACATGTCGTCGCCCACCGTTCTTTTCGTGCTGAACGAAGTGATGGGTTCCGGCGCGCCGCAGCCAGGCGATTACGGCGTGATGATGGCGCTGGGGCCCGGCTTCGCGGCGGAGGCGGCGCTGCTGCGTTGGTGAAGCGCAGCGAACCCGGCAGGCGCTTCGCGGCATCCAAAGGGTTGACGGTTCTTATTCGCGCCAGCCCGCGAATTCAGGAGGACACCACGTGAAGAGAGTTCTGGGAATATCGGCCGCACTGACTGCGCTTTTGTTCGGCTTGGGCTTCGCGCATTCTCAAGAAGCGGCGAAAAGCGCGGCTCCCAGCCCTGCCGCGAGCGCCGACGTGAAGGTCATCGAAGTGACCGCGAGAAAGTATGAATACACGCCCGATGAAATCCATGTGAAAAAGGGAACCCGGGTGCAATTGAAAATTCACGCGCTGGACCATACCCACGGGTTCAAGATCAAGCTTTTTCCCGAGGGCGCCCCGGAAAGTGGGACGCCCGGCTTGCGGTTTGATCCGCAGCAGGACAACTTCAAGATCGAAAAGGAGCAGGACCGCGTGATCGAATTCGTCGCCGAGCGCGCGGGAACATACCTCTTCAAGTGCTCGGTATTTTGCGGAATGGGGCACGGCGGAATGAAGGGCAAGCTCGTTGTAGAGGAATAGCCCGCAGCATCTGTGCCTGCGTTTTGAAGCCCGCGCCGGAAATCCCGGCGCGGGCTTTTTCTTCTTCGGTCAGCGTTCCTGCGCTCGCTGGATCTTGGGTAGCTGGTTTTCCGGCGGGTTCTCTTTGGCCGCGAGAGCCGCAATCCAGCGCCGTGCGGCTGCGCGCAGCGGCTCGAGTGCGATCCCGTGATGCGCCTTGGGGAATGGTTCCAGTTTTTTCAGGCCGGCTTCGAGCAGGGACTGCGTGCCGCGCCGGTTGTCCCGCGAATAGTGGTGGAACGCCGCCGCCACCTGGATGATCCCTTGCAAAAAAGTCTTCTCCGGCTCGGGCGCCCTCAGCCAGACCTCTTCCCACGTCTCGTGCGCGTCGAAGAAGTGGCCGTGGTTGAACTGCTCGATGCCTTTCTGAAACTTTTCCTCGGCTTCGCTTTGCATGATCAACTCGTTTGAGCCGCGTCCGGCAAAGCGGGCATAATAGCAGACTCTCCGGCGGAGCAATGCCCGTGGAACTTACGATCGAGATCTCCGACGTGCGGCTCGGTGTGATCGAGGCGAGCGGCGCGCACGTGACGCCCGCGTCCGCTGAGCTTGTGAAGGAGATTCAAGTGACTTGCGACCGGCTGCGCGGCGAGATGACCGTGGAGCAGGTGGCCGAGTTACCCGCGGTTCGTGCGGTGCGCGCAATGTTTCGCGCCTGGGGCGTGGATCCCTCGCGCTACCGCCCGTCGTCGGAAGCGCTTCTGCGGCGCGTGGTGCAGGGCAAGGGGCTCTATTTCATCTCGAACGTCGTGGACATCTGCAACCTGTGCTCGATTGAAAGCGGGCTGCCGTTCGGGTTGTACGACTGCGCCGCGGTGAAGCCGCCCATAGTATTCCGGCTGGGCGCGACCAGCGAAACCTACGTGGGCATCGGCAAGCAAACCTGGCACCTGGCGGGGCGCCCTGTGCTCGTGGATCAGGAAGGCCCCTTCGGCAGCCCGATCAGCGATTCGGTGCGGACAATGATCACGGAATCCGCATGCGAGATCCTGGCCGTGATCTACTGTCCGGAGGCGAGCGAGCCCGCCGCGCTTGAGCGCGCCATCGAGCAGTTCAGCCGGAGGCTCGAACGCTTTACTGGTGCGCGCGTTGCGCGCACTGCGATGCTTTCCTGATTGCGCCGCGCCGCGCTATCATCGAGCTTCGTTGTCTGAGGGTTTGTTCTTGGCGCGATTCCACCTGTCCCTGCTCATCCACGCCCACCAGCCCGTCGGCAATTTCGACGACGTGATCGAGGGCGCCTATCAGCACTCCTACCGCCCGTTTCTTGAAGCGCTCGCGCAGCATCCCTCCGTGCGCGTCGGGTTGCACTATTCGGGCCCACTGCTCGAATGGATCGAGGAGCGGCACCCGGAATATTTCCGCTTGCTCGGCGAACTGGTCGGGCGCACCCAGGTCGAACTCGTGGGCGGCGGCTTCTACGAGCCGATCCTGATTGCCATCCCGCTCGAAGATCAGCTCGAGCAGCTTCGCCGCATGGCGGATTATCTGGAGCAGAAATTCGGGCAGCGTCCGCGGGGCGCCTGGCTTGCCGAGCGCGTTTGGGAGCCCCAGTTGCCTGCCGTGCTGGCGCAGGCAGGGGTGGACTACACGCTGGTGGACGACAGCCATTTTCTGGCCTCGGGCTTCGAGCCCCACCAGCTTTACGGGCACTACATCGCCGAGGACCGCGGCGAAACCGTGCGCGTGATTCCCGGCCTCAAAGCCTTGCGGTACCTGATTCCGTTTCGCGCGGTGGAAGAGACGATCGGCTTCTTGCGCGAAGCCGCCCGGCAGCATCCCGGCGGCTTTGCAACCATGGGCGACGACTGCGAAAAGTTCGGCGTGTGGCCCGGCACGTATGAGCATTGCTACCGCGACGCATGGCTCGAGCGCTTCTTCACTGCGCTCGAAGCCAATGCGGACTGGCTCGCGACGTCGCCGCCGGGCGAACAACTCTCGGCGCAGCTGCCACTAGGCCGCGCGGAATTGCCCACGGCGTCGTATCCCGAGATGATGGAATGGGCGCTGCCTACGCCGGTCCGGCAGCGATTCCACGCCCTGCAACAGGAATTCGGAGCGCGGGCCGACGTGCAGGATTTTCTGCGCGGCGGATTCTGGCGCGCGTTTTTCAGCAAGTATTCTGAGGCCAACCTGCTGCACAAGAAGATGCTGTGCGTTTCGCGCAAGCTCCGGCGGCTGGCCCGCGGGCGGCGCAGCGCAGACGCCGCGCGCAGGCTCGGCGAAGCGCGCACCCATCTGCTCCGGGCACAATGCAACGACGCCTATTGGCACGGCATTTTCGGCGGGCTCTACGCGCCCGCGCTGCGCACCGCGCTGTGGCGGGAGCTCGTCCGTGCGGAGAAAACCGCGGATGCGGCGGTGCGCCACGGGCGCAAGAACTACGCGGAGGTCGACCGGCTCGACTTCGACGCCGATGGACAGCAGGAGATCTACATCACGGCGCGGCCTTTTGCTGCCCTGTTGAAGCCATCCGATGGAGGCACGATCGCCGCGCTCGACTTCCGCGAGCAGGACGCCACGCTCATCAACTCCGTTCAGCGCCGGCCGGAGGCCTACCATGCGCGCCTGCGTGATGCCGCGCTCGGCAACGTGCTGGGCTTGTCCTCCATTCATGAGCAAATGCGGGTGAAGGAGCCGGGTCTCGAGCAGCGGCTGCGTTACGACCGCTGGCCGAGGAACGCTTTCCGGCTGCTGGTGTTCTCTCCCGGCAAGACCTTTGCGGACTACGAAGCGCTGCGGCTCGAAGAACACGCTGCACTCGCAGGCGGTGCATATGATGTAGCGGCGGCTTCGGCCGAAAAAGTCGAGCTGCGCTGCGAGGCAGCTCTCGGATCAGCCGTCGTGCAAGCGACCAAGACGTTCACTTTCTCCAGGTGCGCCGGCGGCTTTGAAGTCGTTTGTGAAGTCGACCTCGCGTGCCGCGGCGGCGAGTCCGTGCGGTTCAACGCCGGTCTCGAAGTCGTCTTGAATCTCCTGGCGCCGAATTCCGAGGACCGCTACTTCGAAGTTGCGGCAAGGCGGCATCCGCTGAGCGCGAGCATTGCGGAAGCTGTGTCAGAGCTGCGCGCGGCGGACGGCTGGCAGAAAATCGGTGTGACGCTCGAGGCGCCCGGCTCGCAAGGGCTTTGGATTGCGCCGATCGAGACGGTTTCTGAATCGGAAGAGGGCTTCGAACGCGTCTATCAGGGCTCGCAGATCCTGCCCATCTGGCCGGTAGAGCTCCGTGCCGGAACTTCTTGGAGTGGGCGCGTCGTCCTGCGAGTTACGTCTCTCTAGGAGTCTCGCGCTTCACACCGCAATCAGCAGGCTCTGCGCGAAGGGCCATTCCGCATCAATCCACTGCGCGTCGCAGCGGAATCCCCTGCGCGTGGCCATCCCGACGACTTCATCCGGAAAATACTTGCGCGAGCTTTCCGTCCAGATCGTTTCATCCTTCGTGAAGGACACCGTGCAGCTTGCCCGGGGAATTCGCACCGTCTGCACGCAGGTGGAGCGCAGGTGCATTTCCACGCGCCGCTCGGCTTCGTTCCAGCGCACCTCATGGCGGAAGCGCGCGAGGTCGAAGTTGGCGCCGAGTTCGCGGTTGATCCGCGCCAGCAGGTTCAGGTTGAAGGCGGCCGTCACGCCGATGGGGTCGTCGTAGGCGGCGACAACCTGCATCACAGGCTTCACCAGGTCGGTGCCCAGCAGCAGCGCGTCCCCCGGAAACAGGATGCGCCGGACTTCGCCGAGAAATTCTTCGCCCGCGGGGCGGTCGAAATTGCCGATCGTGCTGCCGAGGAAGAGCACCAGCACGTGTTCTCCGTCGCGGCGGTTCGCGGCGGCCGCGAGCAGCCCGTCGAGGTACGGCCGCTCGTAGCCGACGATGCTGACGAACTCGATCTGGCCCAGCTCCTTCTCCGATTGCGCGAGCGCCGTGCGTGAAATGTCGATCGGGTAGTAGGTCGTGCGCTGGCGGCTGGACAGCGCTTCGAGGATCCAGCGCGTTTTCTTTCCGGTCCCGCTGCCTAGTTCCGCAACCAGCACGGGCAGCGGCAGGCGGCCGACGATGCGTTCGGCGTGCTGCTGCAGCAGCCGCTCGTCTGCGCGGGTGAGCCCGTATTCCGGCAGCACGCTGATCACTTCAAAGAGCGCCGAGCCCACTTCGTCGTAGAGGTACTTCGACGGCAATTCCTTCTGCCCCGCCTTCAGCAGCCCCGTGCGCACCTCCGCGCCGAAGCTGGTCACCGAACGCGCGGCAATGGCTTGCGTCAGCATGGCGCCTCCTCGACTGGGAATCAGTTCTCGACGCAGCGGAACTTCGCGTACATGTACGGATAGTGGCTCTGGAACCAGTTGCGGAACGAACGCCGCAGTATGCACGCAGCCGTGCGTGCCGAGCCGCCCTTCATCACATAGTGGTTGCCGTCAAAGAAATCTGTGGAGTAGCCGGGATAAAACGGAAATCGCTCGAAACCCGCGAACGGGCCGAACGCGGTGCAGGTCCATTCCCAGCCATTGCCGACCAAGTCGTGCACGCCGAACGCGCTCGCGCCGGCCGGATGGGCGGCGACAGGCGTGGGGCCCCAGCGCACGAAATCAAAGTTGCCGAAGCGCGGCTCGGGTAGTTGGTTGCCCCAGGGGTATTCGCGCTCGGAGCCGCCCGGTGTGCCGTAGGCGGCGCGATGAAATTCGGCTTCGGTGGGCAGGCGCTTTCCCGCCCAGCGCGCGTAGGCGGACGCTTCCGCGTGGCTCACATGGACGGGCCAATCGAGCGGCAGCGGCACCTCGTCGAACATCGTGCGGCACAACCAGCGGCTGTCCCGCTGCGTCCAAAACCGCGGGTGCTCGATGCCCTGCGCCGCGCGCCACTCCCAGTCGGCGTCACTCCAGAACGATTTCTCGGAGTAGCCGCCTGCCTCCAGGAATTTCAAATATTCGCCATTCGTGACCGAATAGGCGTCGATGCGGAACGCGGGGACTTCCAGTTGGTGCGCCTCGAATTCGTTGTCCCAGCCGAAGAGCCCGCGCGCGCGCGGAAGCCCCAGCGTCGCAACACCGCCCGGGATCTCGATCATTCTTGGAACTGCCGGTGCTGCCGCCGGTGCGGGCGCGCCCGGCCGGCTGAGTTTGCGGTCCAGCGGCAACTGGTGCAGCATATACGCCAGCGTTTCGGCGTGCATGAGGCGATGTTCGATGGCCACCTCGACCAGCAGACCATCGAGCAGCAGCGGCTGCGCGGGGTCGCTGAACGATGCGCGCGCGAGATGCGCGTCGATCGTCTCGCGCACGCGCCGGTTGTAGGCGTCGACTTCGGCGCGCGCCGGCCAGTCGGAAGGCTGGTCGGTGGGCAATCCGCCGCCGACCGGGTCAATGCCGAAGGCGAAAAGTTTGTCGAGCCCTTGATCGAGCGCTTCGAGGCCGAAGATGCGGCTGCTCAGAAGATTCCAGTCGAAAGCTTCCAGGTGGCCGAGATAAAAAATAATGCGGTGCCGCTCGGGAATGGGCCGATCATAGAGCGCCTCGGGGCGGACAATGTCGAAGATCTCGTCTGTGCGCGCGCGAGCTTCCGCCAGGCGCGTTAGAAGGTTTTGGTGGAGCGAAAGAGCCGCGGTTCCTGTTCCCATGGGTTCCTCGCCTCAGAATCGGATGCAGTCTAGGTACGGAAGATTCGCCTTGTTGGATTCGCGGGGCCGGCTCCCGACCGCCGGGCTGAGCAGCGCAGGAAGAATGCCCGCAGCCCCGCAGAAAGTCAATCTTTGTGATGCGCCTGCCGGCGCGGACGGCGCGAATTTCGTGAAATGATAAGCGCACAGCAGAATCAGCCGAATCCGGCAGCGGGCGACCGCAGCGTGATCGAGTGCCGCGGCGCGTGGTATCGCCTCGATGGCGGTCGCGCGCTCCTTGCGGACCTGAATCTTTCCATCCAACGCGGCGAGACGTTGGTCCTTCTCGGACGCAGCGGCTCGGGCAAGACCACCACGCTCAAGCTGATCAATCGACTGCTCGAACCCACGGGCGGCGAAGTGCTCGTGGACGGCCGGCGCACGACCGATTGGGATGCCATTCGCTTGCGCCGTCGCATTGGCTACGTCATCCAGGAAACCGGCCTGTTCCCGCACTTCACGGTCGAGCGCAACGTGGGTCTCGTGCCGGCGCTCGAAGGCTGGCCGCCGGAGCGCATTCGCGCGCGCGTGCGCGAGATGCTCCAGCTCGTGGGCTTGGACCCGGAACAATTCGCCGCGCGGCGGCCGCGCGAGCTTTCCGGCGGACAGCGGCAGCGCGTGGGCGTCGCGCGAGCGCTCGCGGCCGACCCGCCCATCCTGCTCATGGACGAGCCGTTTGGCGCGCTCGATCCGGTGACGCGGGGAGAGCTGCAGCGCGAGTTTCAAGATTTGGCGGCCCGCCTGGGCAAGACGATTGTCTTCGTCACGCACGACGTGCGCGAGGCGCTGCTGCTCGCCACGCGCATTGCGTTGCTGGCGGACGGCCGCCTGGTGGCCGTGCACGCGCCGCAGGAATTTCTGCGCGCGCCCGAGCCCGAGGTGCAGGAATTCGTGCGTTCGGCCACGGACGGCGCCGAGGGGCTCCGCCTGTAACCGACGGTCTGAGAGGTGAAGCGTGGGTGTCTTCGAGTTCATGATCCAGAACCGCGAAGAAGTCTTCCGGCTGACGCTCGAGCATCTGGCGCTTGTTGCTGTGGCGATGCTGATCGCCGTGCTCATCGGCGTGCCACTGGGTATAGTCATTGCTCGCCGCGCGGCGTTACGCCATTGGGTGCTGGGCGCGGCCAATGTGGTGCAGACGGTTCCCAGCCTCGCGCTGTTCGGCTTTCTGATTCCGGTCCCGCTGATCGGCGGCATCGGCAGCCGCACGGCGATTGTCGCGCTGGCCCTCTACGCGCTGCTGCCCATTATCCGGAACACGTATATCGGCATCTCCGGCGTGGACCCGGCCGTTATGGAAGCGGCGCGCGGGATGGGCATGACGGCGCGGCAGACGCTCTGGCAGGTGCAGATGCCGCTCGCGACGGGCGTGATTCTGGCCGGCATCCGCGTGGCCACCGTAATCGCGGTGGGCGTGGCGACGATTGCCGCAGCCATTGGCGCGGGCGGCCTGGGCATGTATATCTTCCGCGGCGTGGCGATGGTGAGCAACCCGGTGATTCTGGCGGGCGCCATCCCGGCTGCGCTGCTTGCTGTGCTCGCGGACGTGAGTTTGGGCTGGGCCGAGCGGCGCCTCGCGCCGAAATAAATGACCACCGCCTCATGCAAGCCATCGCCGCGCCACAAAGTGCTGCACGCCTCAGCGCTGCTCTTGTTCTGCGCGCTGCTTGCGCTCACAGGCTGCCGCGCGAGCCGCGAGCGCCGCATCGTCGTTGGCTCGAAGAATTTCACCGAGCAGATTGTCCTGGCCGAGCTGGTGGCGCAGGAGATTGAAGCGAAGACGGGCCTCGCTGCCGAGCGGCGCGTGAACCTGGGTGGCACGCTGATTTGCCAGCAGGCGCTGCGCGCCGGCAAGATTGATCTGTACGTGGAATACACCGGCACGGCGCTGACGGTGGTGCTGAGCCAGCCGCCATCGAGCGATCCCGCGGTGGTGTACCAGCGCGTGCAGAAGGGCTATCGCGACCGTTTTGGGCTGGAGGTCACTGAGTCGCTCGGCTTCAACAACACGTTTGCAATCGTCGTGCGCGGCGACGACGCGCGCCGCATGAGCCTGCGCGCGATTTCCGATTTGGCGGCCGTGGCGCCACGTTGGCGCGCCGGGTTCGGCTACGAGTTCATGGAGCGCCCCGATGGGTATCGCGGCTGGTCAGACACCTATCATCTGAAATTCGCCCAAGCGCCGCGAATCATGGACCTCGGACTGATCTATCGTGCGCTCAAGGAAAAGCAGGTGGACGTGGTGGCAGGGAATTCCACCGATGGCGTGATTGCGGCTCTGGGCCTGGTCGTGCTCGAAGACGATAAGCGTTATTTCCCCCCTTATGAGGCGGTGCCCATCGTGCGCCGCGAGGCGCTGGAGCTCCACCCACAATTGCGGGATGTTTTGCGCGCGCTCGGCGGGAAGCTCTCCGAAGCCGACATGCGGCGGCTGAATTACGCCGTGGACGGCGAGCACCGCGACGTCGGCCAGGCCGTGCGCGAATTCCGCCGCAACAAGGGTTTGTAGGTGAGCTAGGCGCTGCTGGTTGCCTGCGCCGAAGCGGGTCTGCTAGAGTGCCGTGTTCCGGGGCGCGGCCTCGTTAGCTGGAATCTGCGAAGCAGGAGATCTCCGATGGCCGTCAGCAAAGAGCTGCTCGACATCCTCGTTTGTCCGGAGTGCAAGACGCCGGTGCGCCTGACGGCCGACAGCAAGGGGCTGAAGTGTTCTGCGTGCCGCCGCGTCTATCCCATCCGTGACGACACTCCCGTGATGCTGCCGGAGGAAGCGCGCATCGAAAACGGCTGAGCCTGTCTTGGGTTGATGAAAAACTCGCCACAACGATTGAACCAGATTACCAAGCGCCTGCGCGGCCATCGCGTCGGCGTTGTCGGCGATCTGATGCTCGACCGCTATTTGTGGGGCACCGCGTCGCGGCTGTCGCCCGAAGCGGCCGTGCCGGTGGTGGACTTCGTCGAGCAGAGCGAATGCCTGGGCGGCGCGGGCAACGTGGCCGCAAACTTGGCGGCGCTGGGCGCGCGCGTGGAGCTTTTCGGCGTCACCGGCGAAGACGAAGCCGCGAGCGCTCTCAAACGGTGCCTCACTGCTCTCGGCGTTTCCGCGAAGGGCTTGCTGGGCGACGCGTCCCGGCCGACCACGGTGAAGACGCGGATCATCGCGCGCCACCAGCAGGTGGTTCGCGTGGACCACGAGAGCCGCGCAGCGCTCGCCAAAGAAGTCGAAGAGCGGCTGATTCGCCGCGTCAAGGCCGGTGTGGCGGCGCTCGACGCGCTGGTCATTTCCGACTACGACAAGGGAGCCGTCACCGAAGCGCTTGCCGAGCGCGTGCTCGAGGCGTGCCACCGCCACAACGTGCCGGTGCTCGTCAAGCCGAAGACGTCGCGGCTGCTTGCCTATCGCGGCGCGAGGGTCATCGTCTGCAACCGCCACGAAGCCGCGTTCTTCGTGCAGCGCAGCGCCCTGAGCGGCGACGAAGCCATCGCGCAGGCCGGTCCCGAGCTGATCGCGCGCTTTGGCAGCGCCGCGGCGGTGATTACGCGCGGCGAGAGAGGCATGAGCGTGTTCGAAGAGGGCGCGCCGAAGCCCTTTCACATTTCCGCGACGAGCTTCGAAGTCACCTACGCGCGAGTGGGCTTGCCCGGCGTGGACCGCCGCGCGGGCGGCCGGCAGGTGTTCGACGTCACGGGCGCCGGCGATACAGTGCTGGCGACGCTGGCGCTGGCGGTTGCGGCTGGGGCCGGGCTGCGCGATGCCGCTGTGTTGGCCAACGCGGCCGCGGGCGTTGTAGTGGGGAAGCTGGGAACAGCGACAGTTTCTGCAGAGGAGCTGCGGGGCGCGCTGCGCGAATTGCGCTGAGCGTTACGGCGGAAAGCTCAGCGAGTGGTCGCTGTTTTCGACCCAGATGCGGACTTCGCGCATGCGGCGGGCCTTCACCGGGTCGTCATCGGCGGGGAACGGCGCGAATGGGCTGATGGTCACGACGACGATCACGCCGCTGCCGCCGCCCCGCGGATTCTGCGCCGTCTCGATGCGGTAGCTTTTCACGGGACCGTAGTATCCGCTCGGGCCCCAATCCTCCAGAAAATCCCTGTACGCGTAGCTCGATCGCGGCTGCCAGATCTGATAAGCGCGCTGGGTATTGTCGGCCACGAGCGCGTCGAAAAAATGCTCGACCACGCGTTTTTCGGCGTGGAAGCGGAAAAAATACCAGCCGGTCACCGTCAGGAGCAGGGCAAGCGCCACCCCGCTGACGGCCAGGCGGCGCGCCTTGGATTTGGGTTCTTCGTTCGTCGTGTCGAGAAGCCCCACTGGTTGCTCCTCTCAGAGCTGACGCTTGAACAACGCGATGCAGCTGCTGATCAGCACCACGGAGAAAAGTAACAGAATCAGGACATCGCGGTAAATGCCTTCCATGCCCGTGTTCTTCAGCAGCAGGTTTTTCAGCGCGTGCACGACGTAGGTGAATGGGTCCACGATCGAGATCCAGCGCAGCCAGGTCGGGAAACCTTCGACCGGATAGATGGCGCCCGAAGGAAAGAAGAGCAGCGTGTTCAGGACGCCGAACAGCGCGCGCGGCACCAGCGGGTCGCTCACGCGCACCATCACGAGGAACATGAAGCTGATCATGGCCAGCGATGCCGCCGCAATCACCAGCATCAGGTAGAGCAGGCGCACAGGCTCCCACAGCCGGTCAATGCCCGCAATCATGCCGCCGATGAGCGTGATGGTGAACCCCGCCATCAGTCCTTTCAGCGCGCCCGCGAGGTTCAGGCCCAGGATGAGCTCGCTTTTGGCGATGGGTGTGACCAGATATCCTTCGTGCAGCCCCCGCGCTTTGTCGTCAATGAACACGATGCCGCCGCCGATTATGCCCACCACGAAAATGGCCATCGAAATCGAGCCGGCCAGCAGGTACTTGATGTACTCGATGTAAGGATAGACCTCCACAATCTGCAGGTCCGTCAGCGACGGCAGCCGCGGGGTCACGTCGGGGGAATTCAGGTCCTCCACGAGTTGCTGGAGGCGCTCGAGCAGCGCGCTGGTCATGAAGTTGTCGGTGTTGTCCACAACGAAGGCGATGCGCGGGCGGTCCTTCTGATACACGCGGCGCGAGTAGTCCCGCGGGATGTGCACCACGCCGCGCACGAAGCCCGCGCGGAGGTCGGTGACGGCATCGGGCAGTGAGCCGTAGTCCACCGTATGGAAGGTCTGCGGGCCGGAGGCAATGGCCGCAAAGCGCTCGCGGACCTCGCGCGATACCACGGAGCGGTCTTCGTCCACCAGCGCGACGCGGACGCCCTTGATCTTCCCGCCGAAGGCATAGCCCAGCACCACGAGCTGCATCAGCGGAAAAATCATCGCGCTGATCATGAGGGCGGGGCTGCGGAAGAACTTCCGCATGTCGCGCTCGATGATGGCGAAAATGCGATACCACTTCATGACAGGTATCCCTGTCTGCGCGGTCCCTGGTTTCGCGCGGCCTTTATTGGTAGAGGTGGCTCACGTCGTACAAAGGCCCCACGTGGGCGGCGTCGCGCAACTGCCGGCCGGTGTAGTGTAGGAAGACGTCGTCGAGCGTCGTGCTCTGCACCGTCACCTTCCTGACCGTCACGCCGCGCTGCCGCGCCGTTTCCATCAGCGCCGCAACGGTTTCCGGACCGTTGTGCGAGGCCATGTGCGTCACGCCGTCGCGCTGCGACACGTCGGCCACCTGGGCAAGGCCGCGCAGAGTCTCGAGCCAGTCTGGCGGCTCGCTCGCAAACTCGGCTTCCACCACGTCCGTGCCGGGCACGCTGTCCTTCAGCTGCGTGGGCGTGTCGAGCGCGGCCAGTTTGCCGTGGTCCACAATGGCGATGCGCTCGCACAGCCTGTCGGCTTCATCCATGTAATGCGTGGTCATCAGGATCGTCAGGTTCGCCTGCTCTTTCAGCTTGCGGATCATTTCCCAGACGCTCGCGCGCGAGACGGGGTCGAGGCCCGTGGTGGGCTCGTCGAGGAACAGGATTTTCGGCGAATGCACCAGGCCGCGCGCGATTTCCAGGCGCCGCCGCATGCCGCCGGAGAAATTGCGCACCAGCTCTTTCCCGAATTTCTCGAGGTCCACGGCCTGCAGAAGCTCCTGAATCAAGCCGGGCCGGCGCGCGGCCGGCACGCCATAGAGCTTGGCGTGGATGAGAAGGTTTTCTTCGGCGGTGAGCTCCGGGTCCGAGGTCAGCGCCTGCGGAATCACGCCGATGGATTCACGCACGCTGTTCGCATCCTTGCGGATGTCGTACCCGGCCACGCGCGCCGTTCCGGAAGTCGGCGGCGTAAGCGTGGTCAGCATGCGGATCAACGTCGTCTTGCCCGCGCCGTTCGGGCCCAGCAGGCCGAAGATTTCTCCGTCGCCCACGGCAAAGCTGACCTCGTTCACGGCGACAAGTTCGCCGAAGCGCTTCGTCAGGTGATCCACTTCGATGGCGTTCATGGGTCGGCTTCCTGCGGCAGTCAGCTTCCGCGCGCGAACCAGCTCTTCTTCGGCGGAGCAGGCATCAGCACCGTCGCCGTCATGCCGGCAAACAGCCGGCGCCCTTCATTGGACACAGCAACTTTGATGGCAAACGTCTTGATGTCGCGCTTGGTGCGGCTGACGTCGCGCTGCGTGGCGAAATCATTCTCCACGCCCTTGAAGAACACCGTGCCTTCCAGCGTGTCGCCCGAAGGCAGGCGGACTTTCATGTGGTCGCCGTAGCGGATCAAGTCGACGTAGGTTTCCTCTACGTCCGCGCGCACCCAGAGATGGTCTACGTCAATCACGGTGACGATGGCCTGGCCGGGCTGCACCACTTCGCCCTGCCTTGAGACGCGCAGCGAGACGATGCCGCTGAGCGGCGCGTACACCTGCGTGTAGCCGAGCTGCGTTTTCACCACATCGCGCTGCGCGCGCGCCTGCTCGAGCTGCGCCTGCAGCGAGGCGAGCTGGCTCTGCGCGATATCGAGCTGCCGGCGGTTGGCGGTGGCCACGCCCTGGTTCGCCTGCTGCGCCTTCACTTGCTCTTCGAGCGACTTTACGATGGCCAGCGAAGCCTTGTACGCAGCTTCCGCGGTGTCGCGGTCCTGCGCTGAAGCAACCCCGGCGTCGTAGAGGCCCTGGGTGCGCTTGTAATTCGTCTCATCGCGCCACAGCGTGGCGCGCGCCTGCTGCAACTGCGCCTGGGTCGCGGTCACCATGGCACCCGCCTGTTGCAGCGCAGCGCCGGTCTGTTCATTCGTCCATGTCCAGGTGTGCCGCTGCTCACTCACGCGCGCTTCGAGACTCTTGATATTGGCTTCCTGCGACGCGAGCTGCGCTTCGAGCTCCTTGCGATCGAGCTCGGCGATCAACTGGCCTTCCTTCACGTCGGAGCCTTCATTTACCAGCAGGCGCTCGACGCGCCCGGAGATCTTGGGGCTCACGATCACTTCGTTGCCCGTGACCACGCCGATCAAAGCAATGTCCGTGCCCTTCGGCGTGGTGAAGATGTACACGGCCAGTGCAATGACGAAGACAATGCCGATAAAGACGAAAAAGCGGGAGATGTTCATGACGCCCTCGAAGGGGCCCGGTGGGAAGGTGACCGGAAAAGTCCGTGCTCCAGAAAATCCAGGATCGCGCGTCGGCGGGCGGCCACCGCCTGAGGCTTGAGCGGGTCGCTGCCCCATATTTCGGTCAGCACCGGCGCCGCCGCAAAATAGAAAACCGTCATCGCAATCATGGTGAGCACGGTGTGGCGCGGATCCACCGGCCGGAAGTCGCCGCTTGCGATGCCTGCTTCGACCGCGCGCGCCAGCCGCTGGTGCAACGGCCGGAAATATGTTTCCGCGATCCAGTGCAGGTGACGGCCACCCTCCATCATCTCGCGCTGCACCAGGCGCGGATAATTCGGATGCGAGGCGACGAAATCGAAATAGCCGTTCACATAGCCGAGCAATTGCTTGCGGGGAAGGGGAGCGGAAATCGCCGCCGCTTCAAACGCGGCTTTGAGCTGGCTGAACAAGTGCTGCAGCACGAACTGGTACAGCTTGTGCTTGCTGCCGAAGTAGTAGTAGAGCAGCGCTTTATTCACGCGGGCAGCGCGGGCAATCTCGTCGGTGCGCGCACCGGCCAGGCCGCGCTCGGCGAAGATGCGCTCGGCCGCGGCGACGATGCGCCGCACCGTAGCCGGGTTCTTGGCGGTGTCCAACCCGTGGGGCGTCTTCACGTCCAATCGGTGCGAGCCCCAGCCCTCGGCTGGAACAGAATGTGCAGCTCCACGCATATTTCTTTAACTAACCGGTTAGTTTAATCCATGAGCGCGCAGATGTCAAGTCGGAGGACGAGCGCAGGAAACTAGCTTTCGAGCGCGCCGCCCGCGCCGGTGGGCAGCTCGATGGAATACTTGGTGCGGGCTTTTTCGCGGTGCTGCTCGAGCGCGAGCTCGATCAGACGGTCCACCAGCGAGCGGAACGAGAGCCCGCTGGCTTCCCAGAGCTTCGGGTACATGCTGATCGAAGTGAAGCCGGGGATCGTGTTGATCTCGTTGAGGTAAATCCGGCCGGTGCTGCGCTCGAGGAAAAAATCCACTCGCGCCATTCCCGTGCCGTCAATCGCCTGGAACGCGCGCACGGCGTAGTCCTGGAATCTCTTGATCTGCGCCCGCGTGAGCTTTGCGGGGATGACCAGCCGCGTTCCTTCTTCGAGGTATTTTGCCGCGTAATCGTAGAACTCGCGGTGCGGCACGATTTCGCCGGGCACGGAAGCTTTCGGGTCGCTGTTGCCCAGCACCGAGACTTCGATCTCGCGCCCGTTGATGGCCTTCTCCACAAGGATCTTCTGCGCGAACTCGGCGGCCAGATCGAGTGCCGCAGGCAGCTCGCGCCGGTCGTGGACTTTCGTCATGCCCACCGAGGAGCCCAGCGTGGCCGGCTTCAGGAAAATCGGGTAGCGGAATTTCTTTTCGATCGCGCGCAGGACTTTGTCCTTTGCCTTTTCCCAATCCGCGCGCGGGATCACAAGGGCTTTTACGACCGGCAGGCCAGCCTGCTGGAACAGCCGTTTCTGGACGTCCTTGTCCATGCCCACGGCCGAGGCCAGCACGCCAGCGCCGACGTAGGGAAGCCCGGCCAGATCGAGCAATCCCTGCACGGTGCCGTCTTCGCCGAACGTGCCGTGGAGCACGGGGAAGACCACGTCCACGCGCAGCGCGCCCTGCGAAGCGGAGCCTCCTTCGCTGGAAGAGTCTTCGCGCATGAGCGGCACGAGCGCCGCCGCGTTCGGGTCGGCCGGCAGCACCACGCGCTGCCCCGACTTCAGCACTTCGGGCAGCATTTTCTGCGCGCCCACGCCGACCAGCCACCGGCCGTCCTTGCTGATGCCAATGGGCACCGCCTCGTACTTCTCGGGATCGAGTCCGCGGATCACGGACGCTGCGGACGCCAGCGAAACCTCATGTTCGCCCGAGCGCCCGCCGAAGAGCACGCCGATGCGAAGCCGCTTTTTCTCGCCTGCCATTTTCGCGGTATCCTACAGAATCTTTTTCCCCAGGCCCGAGAGGATCAATTCTACGCCGAGCAGCGCCGTCGTGTTGTGCGAGTCAATCACCGGATTGATTTCCACGACTTCAAGCGAAACCATGGCCTTGCTGTCTGCGAGCATTTCCATGGCCAGGTGCGCCTCGCGGTACGTTACGCCGCCCGGCACCGGTGTGCCCACGCCCGGCGCGTTCGAGGGGTCCACGAAGTCCATGTCCAGGCTGACGGCGATGCCGTCGGTTTCGTCCCCGGCGAAACGCAGCGCTTCGGCCATCACTTCGCGCATGCCGCGCTCGTCAACGTCGCGCATGGTGAACACATGCACGCCCGATTCCTTCACCAGCTTGCGCTCTTTGGCGTCCAGGTCGCGCACGCCGACCAGCGCCACGTTGCGCGGCTCAATCTTGGGCTTGAAGCCGAGCAGGTCCACCAGCTCCGGCGCGCCGTAGCCGACGAGCGACGCCAACGGCATGCCGTGCACGTTGCCCGAGGGCGACGAGTCGGGCGTGTTCATGTCGCCGTGCGCATCGAGCCACACATAGCCGATGTGCTTCGATTGTTTGCGGTAGTAGCTGGCCACCCCGGAAGTGGCCCCGATGGCAATCGAATGATCGCCGCCGAGCACGAGGGGCAGGAATCCTTCCTCCAGCGTGTGCTCGACCATCTCGGCGAGACCCCGGCACGTCTCTGCAATCTCGCTCAAGTATTTTGCGTGCCTTTCGCCATAGTGCTGCTCTTCGGGCTGCTTCACCGCGACGTTGCCGATGTCTTCCACCGTATAACCGAGTTGCTTGAGGCGCGACTGCAGCCCCGCCACGCGCAGCGCCGACGGGCCCATGTCCACGCCGCGGCGGCTCTGGCCGAGGTCCATCGGCACACCGATAATGCGAATCTTCTGCGGCATTGCTCTGGCCATCCCCCGATGCGCCGGCTGCGGGAAGCGGAGGGAGATCAAGGATAAACGCGGTAGATCATGCGCGGGAAGGGGATCACTTCCCGGATGTGCTCAGTCCCGCAAATCCACGCGACCGTGCGCTCCAGGCCCATCCCGAAGCCCGCGTGCGGCACGCTGCCGTAGCGCCGCAGGTCCAGGTACCACTGGAAGGCCTCTTCGGGCAGATTGTTCTCGCGGAGGCGCTTCACCAGCAGGTCGTAGTCGTGGATGCGCTCGCCGCCGCCGACAATTTCGCCGTAGCCCTCGGGCGCAAGCATGTCGAAACCCAGCGCAAGCTCCGGCCGCTTTTCGTCCGGCTGCATGTAAAACGCCTTGATCGCTGCCGGGTAGCGATGCACCATCACCGGCCGGTCGTACTGACTCGAGAGGATCGTCTCCTCGTCGCCTCCGAAGTCGTCGCCCCATTTTGCGGGGTTGCCCTGCTTCTGCAACACACCGATGGCTTCGTCGTAGGTAATGCGCGGGAAGGGAGGCTTCACGCCGGCGAGCTTCGCGGTGTCGCGCTTCAGCGTCTCCAGCTCGCGCGCGCGGTTTTTCAGCGCCGACTGCACGATGTGGCTCAGCAGGCCCTCAGCCAGCACCATCATGTCTTCGAGATGCGCGTACGCGGCTTCCGGCTCGAGCATCCAGAACTCGGTCAGGTGGCGGCGCGTTTTCGATTTTTCCGCGCGGAACGTCGGCCCGAAGCAATACACCTTGCCGAGCGCCGCTGCCGCCGCCTCGAGGTAGAGCTGGCCGGATTGCGTCAGGTAAGCCTTTTGGTCGTCGATGTACTGCACCTCGAAGAGCGTCGTGGTGCCTTCGCACGCCGCGGGCGTGAAAATCGGCGAGTCGGTCAGGATGTAGCCCTGGCCGTCCATGAATTCGCGCGCCGCGCGGATAGCCTCGGCGCGGATGCGCAGGATGGCCGCCTGCCGCGGCGTGCGCAGCCACAGATGCCGCCGGTCGAGCAGGAAATCCACGCCGTGCTCTTTAAGCTGAATCGGGTAAGGGTTGTCTTCCGGCACGCGCTGGACCACTTGCAGGCCGGTAATGTTGATTTCGTAGCCGCCCGGCGCGCGTTTCTCCGCGCGGATGCGCCCGGTGACGACGACGCTCGATTCCTGCGTCAGCCCCTGCAGCACCGCGAACGCTTCGGGGTTTTCCTTCTGTGAAACGACGCCCTGGATCACGCCCGTGCCGTCGCGAAAAATGGGAAAGAGCAGCTTGCCCGACTCGCGCAGGTTATAGAGCCACCCGCGGAGGGTGACTTCCGCGCCTTCGTGCTGCGCGACGTGCTCGATTGCGACTACGGGGATCTCGCCAGCTTTCTCCTTGGCCATGGAACCTCGTCAGGATGCGCGTTGCGCTCTTGCGTTGCCCAGCGCCTGCTCTACCTTGTCGAAAGCCGCGCGCGCGGCGGCCAGCACGGGTTCGGCCGGCGCCTGCTCGGGCGGCGCGGTGTGCGGATGCTGATCCTTGAGCTCCAGCACAGCCGGCAGGCTGCCCGCCAGAGCTCCGCTCATCGCCTTGAGCGCCGCGGGCCAGTCAATCGTGCCCTGGAAGGGCGGCAAGTGCTCATCCTTCTCGCCGTGGTTGTCGTGCAGGTGCGACGTGACGACGAACTCGCGCATGGCTTCAAAGCTCGGCACCACGCCTTCCTCCATGTGCGCGTGCCCGGTATCGAAGCACAGGCGCAGGTTCGTGAGCCGCGTGTCTTCGATGAAATGGCGCAGGTTCGCGGGCGTGGCGAACTCGCCGGGCGTGTTTTCGAGCGCAATCGTCACGCCGCGCTGCTTGGCGAACACCACCAGGTGCTCGAGCGAACTGAACGCCGCATCCCACTTGCGCGGGTCTTCCGCGTCGCGCGAAGAGCCCATGTGCTGCACCAGGTAGCGGAACGGGAAGTACTCGGCCAGATCCAGCGCGCGCTTGACCTCGTCCACCCCGTCCAGCCGCCGCACTCGCTCCACATCCGAAATCGAAATGGGGACGCCCTCGTGGCCCTGACCGGAGTCGCGGTCGGTCGGCGCGTGGAGCGATTGCACTTTCAAATCGTGGTCGCGCACCCAGTCGCCCAGTCCGCGCATTTCCTGCTCGTCGCGGTAGTTCAGATGCCCGCGCGCGCAGAATAGCTCGACGGCCAAAATGCCGGAGCCTTCGATCTCCCCCAGCAACGCCGGCGTGAGCTTCCGGCTGATGAACGTGTAGGTGGAAAGGACGCGCAGCATAGGGGCTCAGTAGCCGATGGCGCTGCCCTGGCGCCGCGGGTCGGCGGCGCCCAGCCGCTCCCCGGTTTGCGGGTCGATGGCGATGGTTTCCACCTCGCCGATCCACGAGCGGCGCTTCACGGTGTGGCCGCGCTGCTCGAGCGCCTTCACCGCGGCGTCAGGAAATATTTCCTCCACCCAGAGGGTATCCGGCAACCACTGATGATGGAAGCGCGGCGCATTGATCGCTCCCTGCGCGTCCATGCCCAGCCGCATCCAGTTCAGCATCGTGAGAAGCGTCGCGGAGATGATCCGCGGTCCGCCCGGCGAGCCGGTCACGAAGCTCAGCTTGCCGTTGCGCAGCACGATCGTCGGCGTCATCGAGCTCAGCGCGCGCTTGCCCGGCGCAATGGCGTTGGCGTCGGATTGCACCAGGCCGAAGAGCTTGTTCGGCACGCCGGGCTGCGTGGTGAAATCGTCCATCGTATCGTTCAGCAGGAAACCCGCCGAGGTCGTCACGCCGGAGCCGTAGCTCTCGTTGATCGTGAACGTGTTGGCCACGGCGTTGCCCGCCGCGTCCACGACCGAGAAATGTGTCGTATGGTTGCCCTCGCGCGGCGCTCCCACGTTCGGGCGCGGAGCTTCCTGCATCGCCGCGGCGTCGAACGCGGCCGGGTTGCCGGCGCGCACCTGGCTGCTCGAAGACGCGCGGTCGGGGTCAATCGTCGCGCGCAGCGTGGCCGCGTAGCGGAGATCGATCAAGCCGCGCACGGGGATGTGCGCGAAATCCGGATCCGCCAGATACGCCGCGCGGTCGGCAAACGCGCGCCGCAGCGCTTCGGTAATCCAGTGGACGGTCTGCGGAGCGTCTTCGGGCTTCAGCTCGATGCTCGAGAGGATGTTCATCGCCTCGATGATGGCCACGCCGCCCGAACTTGGCGGGGGCGCCGAAATCACTTCCCATTCCGCGCCGTCAGCGGTGTACTTCGCGCGCAGTGGTTCGCGGATCTTGGCTTGATATTTCGCCAGGTCGTCGAACGTGATCAACCCGCCCATGCGGGCCATTTCATCGGCGATGATGCGCGCTGTTTCGCCGCGGTAGAACTCTGCCGCGCCGCCGCGTGCGATGCGCCGCAGCGTTTCCGCCAGTTCCGGCTGGCGCAGGATTTCGCCGGGTTGAAAGAGCTCGCCCTCTTTCAAGAAAATTCTGCGGCTGATGGAAAAGCGTTGCAGGTACGGCCGCGCGGCTCCGAGCGAGCGCACCAGCTTCTCGCTGACCGGAAAACCCTGCTCGGCCAGGCGAATTGCGGGCGCGAGCACGTCGGCCAGCTTCATCGTGCCGTACGTGCGCTGCGCAAGTTCCATACCCGCCACCGTGCTGGGAACGGAGACGGAGCGGTAGCCGACCGTGGCGGCTCCGGAATCGAGCGTGCCGTCGGGCCGGATGTACATGTCGCGCGTGGCCTGGCCTGGCGCGGTCTCACGATAATCCACGAAACCCGTGCGCCCATCGGCCAGGCGCACCAGCATGAACCCGCCGCCGCCGATATTGCCCGCCGCAGGCTCGACCACAGCCAGCGCGAACGCGACCGCTACGGCCGCGTCCACTGCGTTGCCGCCTCTTTTCAGGATTTCGATGCCCGCTTGCGAGGCCAGCGACTCGTCGCTGACCACCATGGCCTTCGGCGCGCGCACGGCTTGCGCGGGCCAATCCGGATGCGGAATCTCGCCCGCTTTCAGGTCGCGCTGCTCGGGATCCTGCGCCACGGCGGGCCGTGCAAACGTGCCCAGGAGCGAGAGCGCGAAAAAGATGGCTATGAATCGGCGCAACATCACAATTTGTTGACTCTAAGCGAAAACACGCAGAAGCGTCAAGAAAACCGCTGTGGAACGCGCAGGCCGGGCCTACGTTTCGGTCTCGTAATTGAGGTACGGCCCGAGCCAGCGCTCGACGCTGCGCAGGTCCAGGCCCTTGCGGCGCTGATAGTCGAGCACCTGGTCGCGGCCGATCTTGCCCACGGCGAAATATTTCGCCTGGGGATGTGAGAAGTAAAAGCCGCAGACCGATGCGGCCGGATACATCGCGAAGCTCTCCGTCAGGCGGATGCCGGTGTTTTTCTCCGCCTGCAGCAGATCGAATAGCTTCTGCTTCTCGCTGTGGTCCGGACAGGCCGGGTATCCGGGAGCGGGCCGGATACCGCGGTACTTTTCGCGGATCAGCTCCTCCGTCCTGAGGTTTTCAGTTTTCCCGTAGCCCCATGCGCCGCGCGCCTGCTTGTGCATGTACTCGGCGAGCGCTTCGGCCAGGCGGTCGGCCAGCGCCTTGGCCATGATCGAGTTGTAGTCGTCGTGTTGCTTCTCGAACCGCGTGGTCAGGGCTTCGAGGTTCAGGCCGGACGTCACCGCGAACGCGCCGAAGAAGTCGGCGCGTCCCGACAGCTTGGGCGCGACAAAGTCCGCGAGCGCGAGCTGCGGCTCGCCTTCAGGCTTCGGCGCCTGTTGGCGCAGCGTGTGGAACGTTGCCAGGAGCGCGGCGCGGGATTCGTCGGCATAGATCTCGATGTCGTCGCCGATGCTGTTTGCGGGGAAGAAGCCGATCACGGCGCGCGCGGTGAGCAGCTTTTCTGCGACGATCTGCTTCAGCAGTTGCTGCGCGTCCTCAAATAGTTCGCGCGCCTTGCTGCCCACGCCTTCCGCGTCGAGAATCTTTGGATAAACGCCGCGCAGCTCCCACACGTGGAAAAACGGCGTCCAGTCAATATAGGGAACGATCTCCGCGAGCGGGATTCCGTCGCTTGCGCGCACGCCCAGGAAAGACGGTACGGGCGGCGCGTAGGATTTCCAGTCGAGTGCCATCCGGCGTCGGCGCGCTTCCTCGAGCGAGAGCAGCGCCTGCACCCTGGGCCCGCGGTACTCCTCGCGGGTGCGCTCTTGTTCGCCGCGGATCCGCGCGACGAACGGCGCCCGCTGCTCGGGGCTCTTCAGATTGCCGACCACGCCGACAGCCCGCGACGCGTCCACGACGTGCACGACCGCTTGGCTGTAGTTCGGCGCGATTTTCACGGCCGTGTGCGCGCGGCTGGTGGTGGCGCCGCCGATCAACAGAGGAACGCGAAAGCCTTCACGCTCCATCTCTTTGGCGACGTGCACCATTTCGTCGAGCGACGGCGTGATCAACCCGCTCAGGCCGATCATGTCCACCTGGCGCTCGCGCGCCGTGGCCAGAATCTTCTCGCACGGCACCATCACGCCGAGATCAATCACCTCGTAGTTGTTGCAGCCGAGCACGACCCCGACGATGTTCTTGCCGATGTCGTGGACGTCGCCCTTGACCGTGGCCAGCAGGATCTTCGCCGCAGCCCGGCGGCCGCCCTCGGCCTGCTTTTCGGCTTCGAGATACGGCAGCAGATGTGCCACCGCCTTCTTCATCACACGCGCGCTTTTCACCACCTGCGGCAGAAACATCCGCCCCGAGCCGAAGAGGTCGCCGACCACGTTCATGCCGTCCATCAGCGGGCCTTCAATCACGCCGAGCGGCCGGCCGTACTTCTGCCGCGCCTCTTCCGTATCCGCTTCGATGTAGTCATCAATGCCCTTGACGAGCGCGTGCGCCAGCCGCTCTTCGACCGCGCCCTTGCGCCAGTCCTTTTCCCGCACCTCCGCCTTGCCGCGCTGCTTCACGGACTCCGCAAACTCGAGCAGCCGCTCGGTGGCATCGGGCCGGCGGTTCAGCAGCACGTCTTCCACGCGCTCGAGCAAATCTTTGGGGATCTCCTCGTAGATGCCGAGCTGCCCGGCATTGACGATGCCCATGTCCATGCCCGCGCGGATGGCGTGATAGAGAAACGCCGAGTGCATCGCTTCGCGCACGGCGTTGTTTCCGCGGAAGGAAAATGAAATGTTACTCACGCCGCCGCTCACCTTGCACCCCGGCAGCGTCGCCTTGATCTCCCGCGTGGCTTCGATGAACGCGACGGCGTAGTTGTTGTGCTCCTCGATGCCCGTGGCCACGGTCAGAACGTTGGGGTCGAAGATGATGTCTTGCGGAGGAACGCCGAGTTCCCCGGTCAGGATGCGATGCGCGCGCGTGCAGATTTCCAGCTTGCGCTCCACGGTATCCGCCTGGCCCTTTTCATCGAACGCCATGACGATCATGCCGGCGCCGTAGCGCCGCACCAGCCGCGCGTGGCGCTTGAAGACTTCTTCGCCTTCCTTCAGGCTGATCGAGTTGACGATGCCTTTGCCCTGGACGCACTTCAGCCCCGCCTCGATCACACTCCATTTCGAGCTGTCAATCACGATCGGCACGCGCGCGATGTCGGGTTCCGAGGCGATGAAGTTCAGAAACGTGGCCATCGCCTTTTCGGAGTCGAGCATGGCCTCGTCCATGTTCACGTCGAGCATCTGCGCGCCGTTTTCCACCTGTTGGCGCGCCACGGTTAGCGCCTTTTCGTATTCACCGTCGCGGACGAGTTCCGCGAAGCGCGGCGAGCCGGTCACGTTCGTACGCTCGCCGATGTTGACGAAGTTCGTTTCCGGCCGGATGACGAGCGGCTCGAGCCCGCTGAAGCGCGAATACGGCTCCGGGCGCGCAGGCGCGCGCGGCGGCAGGCCGCGGACGGCCTCGGCAATCGCGCGCGTGTGCGCCGGCGTCGAGCCGCAGCACGAGCCCAGGATGTTCAGCCAGCCGTTTGCGGCGAACTCGCGCACGTCGGCGGCCATGCGCTCCGGCGTCTCGTCGAACCCGCCGAACGCGTTCGGCAGGCCGGCGTTCGGATGGCAGCTGATGTAGATGGGCGCGAGCCGCGCGAGCTCTTCGACGAACGGCCGCATCTGCTTGGCGCCGAGTGAGCAATTGATCCCCACGCTCAGAAGCGGCGCGTTTGAAATCGAATTCCAGAACGCTTCGGCGGTCTGTCCGGAGAGCGTGCGGCCACTCTGGTCTACAATCGTCACCGAAGCCATCACCGGCACGCGACTGCCCGAATCCTCGAAGTACTGCTCGATGGCAAACAACGCGGCCTTGGCGTTCAGCGTGTCGAAGATGGTTTCGACGAGCAGTAGGTCCGCGCCGCCTTCGACGAGGCCGCGCGCCTGCTCGTAGTAGGCGTCGCGCAGCTGGTCGAACGTGACGGCGCGCGCCGCGGGGCTGGCGATATTCTGCGAAGCGGAAGCGGTGCGGTTCGTCGGCCCCATCGAGCCGGCGATAAATGCGTGGCAGCCGGGGTTTGCCGCCACGAATTCCTCCGCCGTGCGCCGCGCAACCTGCGCCCCCGCGAAGTTCAAATCATAGGCGCGGCTCTCCAGGCCGTACTCCGCCATGGAGATCGCGTTCGAGTTGAACGTGTTTGTCTCGATGATGTCTGCGCCGGCCGCCAGGTACTGCCGGTGAATCTCGGCGATGGTCTGCGGCTGGGTGAGGTTTAACACATCGTTGTTGCCGCGCAGGTCTTTCGCGTGCGCCGCGAATTCGCGGCCGCGGAAATCCGCCTCGCTCAGATTGCGCGCCTGAACCATCGTGCCCATGGCGCCGTCGAGCACAGCGATGCGCAGCTCGAGGATCCCTCGAAGCTCAGCGAGGCGATTTGTGGCGCGCGGCGTCACCCGGAGACACTCCTTCGAAAAATCTGGTGCCTGTGTTGAGAAACTGCCGGAAGAAGGACTGCAGACTTATTCGAGAGAACTTCAGACTCCGCCCACGCGGAGCTCCTTGATTCGTACTGGAAGCAAATCTGGAAGCAAGTCACTCCTCTGGCTATTCGAACCGCTCGGTGATCCCTTGCTCTTCACCTGCTAGTTTAGCACAGGCCGGGGCGAAGCAGGCGGGCAGCAGGGTATCAGTCAACCTCGATGCCGAGGAAGTCCACGTCAATGGGACCGGGCAGCAAGCCGGCTTTGGCGCCGCGCGCCAGCAGCTCGCGCACCGCCTGGCGGCCGCGATCGCCGTAGCCCAGCGTCCAATTGTTCACGTACATGCCGACGAACTTGTCGGCTAGGTCGGCGTCCATATCGCGGGCGAACTGCATCGCGTAATTGAGTGCCGCCTCGCGGTGTTCGAGCGCATAAGAAACGCTTTCGCGGATGGCGCGCGCGATTTGGCGCCCGACGTCGGGGCCGAGCGAGCGGCGCACCGCGTTGCCGCCGAGCGGCAGCGGCAAGCCCGTCTGCTCCAGCCACCACTGGCCGAGGTCCACGACTTTGTGCAGGCCGATCTGCGAGAAGAGCAGCTGGCCTTCGTGGATCAGCAGGCCCGCGTCCACCGCATCGGTTTGCACCGCATCGAGGATCTTGTCGAAGGCCATGGGTACCGGCTCAAAGCGCGGCTCGAAAAGCTTCAGCGTCAGATATGCGGTGGTGCGCAGGCCCGGCACGGCCACGCGGCGCCCTGCCAGGTCTTCCCGCTTGAGCGGGTGCGAGGCCACAACGATCGGGCCGTAGCCTTCGCCGAAGCTGGCGCCGCAATCGAGCAGAGCGTATTTGTCGCGCAGGTGCGGGTAGGCCGAGAAGCTGAGTGCCGTCACGTCATAGAGCTCTTCCGCCGCGGCCTGGTTCAGCGTCTCGATGTCGGCGAGCACGTGCGTGAACTTCAGGCCCGGCGTGCGCACCTTCTTCGTGGCGAGAGCGTAGAACATGAACGCGTCGTCGGAGTCCGGCGAATGCGCCAGCTTGATTTCCATCACCCGCGTTGTGGCCTGTTTGCCCGGCATAGATTTACCTAAATGGAACTAGACCCCAGGTGTCCTTGAACACCTGCCGCACTCGGCCTGGCGGTCCAAAAGAACAGGCTGGCACGGGAAGGCTGAATCCTGCCCACCTGTGTCCCACAGGCGCGCGCGACGGGAAGGGGATGCTTGCGCGACGTGGAGCGGACCGAGTGCCGGGAGCCGGGGACTTTCTGACGGGCCGAATCCGACGCAACAGCGTAACACACCGCGCCGGTTTCTCAAAATCCGGGCGCCTATCGTCAGAGCGCGGAGACGATTCGCGCCACCGCGGAATCGAAATCGGTCTTGCCGTCGAGATACGGCTGCCAGAAGCGCTCGAGCACGCGCTGGTAGTTGCTCCAGCCGCGCGCGTAGAGCCCGAAGCGGTAGGCGTACGGCGTGTAGGCTGCCTGGCCCGCGGCGAGCTGGTCACGGCTCAGTGCGCGTTTCACGGCGTCGCCGGTTGTGTAGAACAGCAGCGCGTGCCATAGATCGCGCGGGATGGGCTTGCCGCGCGTGCGGCACTCGCGAACGATGGCGTCGCGCACTGCGCCGGCCAGCGCGTGCGAGGCTTCGTGGAAAAGCACTTCGAGCGCCGCGAAGCCCTGGTTGCGCGGGTCGGTGCTCGAGATCGTCAGGTGCACAGGGTCCAGCGTCGTATACGCGCCGAACGGCCCGCCGTAGATCACCAGGTCCACGCGGAGCTTTTCCGCCGGCCAGTCGGCCCGATAGGCAGCCGCGAGTTGATGGGCAAGGTCGAGGCCCATCTGGCGCGCCATCGGAGCCGCGGCGGAAAGCCAGGTGCGGTTCGCGCGGTCGTGCTCCGGCCACCAGCGCGCGCGATAGACGGGCGCTGCACGCTCGAGCGTCGCAATCAGTTCGGGCCGCAGGCCCGACGCGCATTGCGGCATGCTGCGCCCCGAGAGGTCGGCGCAGGTTTCGAGCTCGGCCAGCCGGTTGTTGATGTTCACCATGTCGCCGTTGAAGAGCAGATCGCGGCCGGCCAGGTCGTGCGCGTAATAATCCACTGCTGCGTTCCAGTCCTCCCGCTCTTTGGCGCTCAGCGCATCGAGGGAGATCGGCAGTGGAGCCGGACTGCGGGAAACGGCGTCTTCCCCGGCAGTTCGGCTGGAATCGGGCGCAGGGCCCTTCCGCGCGCGCGCCTGTTCATAGAGAAAATGGTGCAGGTTGATCCAGAAGCCGCTGTGAAACTCGAAGACGGGAAGCGGCACTCCGCTGCCGGAGGGTGCCTGCTGCCCGGCGCGCACCGCCGGAGCGCCTGAAGCGGCCAGCAGGGCTCCTAGGAGCAGCACAGTCGTTTTGCGTCTCGCGCCGCACATGGCAAGTCGGATGATGTTAGTCGAAAGCGCCGGGGACTCCAAATGCAGGCAGGGTTAGCCGGCGCTACTGCACCGTCGGCGGCTGGCTGGCGGGGAGCGGCGAGGCGTGGTGCGCCACGATCTGCCAGCGGGAGCGCGGCGCTCCCGGCGCCCTAGCCTGGGGGAGTTCGCGGCGCACGAAGATGTTCGTGGCCTGCACAAGCGCCTGGTCAAAGCCGTCCTCGAAGGTGCTGGTGACCTGCTCGGTGCAGGCTACCCAGGCGACGTCGCCTTCGACGCGCACCCACACCGAGCTGATCTCCATCTTCATCCGCTGCGTGCTCGAAAAGATCCGCAGCCAGCCCTCGCGCACCTCGTCCCAGCCGAGCAGAAGGTTCCAGCCCGGGTGCACGCATTCCACCCAGTCCTCGTGCAGCCAGACGTCGTCCATCTGCTCGATGTCCAGCGCGACAAGGGCGCGGTAGAAGTGGCGGTTGGCGTCGCGGACTTCCTGCTCGGGAGTTTCGCGCTGTGCGGCTGGGATGGGCATAGAGCTCAGGAAACGAAGAGTCGAACAGTCAAAAGTGCAAGCGACGCTACGCGCGTTCGGCGCGGCCCTGCGCATACTCTACGCCGCGCACCGCCGCAATCACCAGCGCGATCTTGATTCCTTCGCCGGGGAGGAACGGCACCAGGCCCCCAGCCAGCGCTCCCGCGAGGCCCACGCGCATCACTTGCGCGAACCACGCGCAGCCGAGTGCGAAAATGATCGCTTCGCCTGCGAGCAGCGCGCCCGCCAGCCGCGCCGCCGACGAATCCCTGCTGCGCTCCACCAGCCAGCCGACTACGCAAGCCGCGAGCGGATAGGAAAGCAGGTAGCCCGCCGTCGGCCCCGCGAGCCGCAGGACACCCGGCGCGCCAAAGGGCTGGAACACGGGCAGGCCCGCGAACCCTTCGAGCAAGTAAAGACCCAGGACGAGCGCGCCACGGCGCGAGCCGAGCAGCACCGCCACAAGCATCACGCCGAACGTCTGCCCGGTGATGGGCACGGGCGTCCAGGGCAGCGGCAGCGCGATCCACGCGCAGAGCACCAGCAGCAGGTTCGCCGCCGCCACGCGCGCGACGTCCCACGCCGCGCCCTCGCGCGCAATCAGCCGGTCGCCCAAAAGTCGTGCCTCCGCTCGCGTTGTCGCCATTCGCACCCCTCGCATCGTGCCGCGATTATACCGAAGCCGTTCCTAGAAGGCCCGCGGAACCTGCTTGTGCTTTGCCGGCGGCGCGGTCTCACCCTCGGCCGGATAGTGCCGGGTGAGGTACTTGAGAATCGCGGCGCGGTCTTCCGCGCGCACCGTAGCGCCCCAGCGGGCCATCTTGTCGACCGCACCTTCCCAGCCGGCCTGGTCCAGATGCTGCTCGGCGATCACCCCCGCGCCGTGGCAGCCCAGGCATGCCGCGCGCACCTTCGCTGCGCCCGGGCCGGGCGCGAGCTTGGCTTCTGTGCTGCTCTCGGGCCGCGGACCATAGTGCTGCACAAAGTAGTCGATCAGGGCTTCGCGGTCCTCTGGAGCCACCGGTGCGCCCCAGCGGATCATCTTGTCCATCTCCTTCGTCCACACGTGCCGGTCAAGCTGCTGCTGAACGATGATCGCCACCGTGTGGCAGCCCAGGCAAGCGCGCTGCGCCTTCTGCTGCAGCGGGCCCGGCGGCAAGCCGTCCTGCTGGGCCCGGCCCGCCGGCGCCATGCAAAGGAACGCCACAGCGCAAGCGGCTGCGCGCAAAGCGGAGATCAGACGATCACGCCTCCACATGAATCCGCACCCGATCCATGGCGTTGTACAAGTATCCCTCCGCGTTCCAGGGCATTTGTTTCGGCTGCGTGCGTCCGGCGCGATCGGTCGCGCGCGAAAGGATGGTGTAGTTGCCCGGCTTCGGCGGCGCCCAGGTGCGTTCGAACAGCCTCCAGGCGTAGCGCGCCTTGTCACGGCCGAGCGTGGCGGGCTGCCACGTACGCCCGTCGTCGGTGGAAAGGTCCACGCGCGCGATTTCGGCCTCGCCCGCCCACGCTGCGCCGGAGATTCGGATCGGGCCGAACTTTGCGCTCGTGCCTTCACCGGGCTGCGCGATGACGGACTTCACCACAAGCGAAGTGATGACGGCCGTCTCTGCGGGGTTCACGGCTGTGCCTGGCTGCACGGGATGCTTCGGCATGCGGTAGCCGGGGTTCATGAAGAAGCCTTCGAACTCTTTGTCGAGGACGCGTATCTCCGTCAGCCATTTGATGGACGCTGCGCCGATCCATCCCGGCACGAGCGCGCGGACAGGGAACCCGTGCTCCAGCGTGAGCGGCTCGCCGTTCATGTGCGTGGCGAGCAGCGTTCCGGGATGCATCGCCTTCTCGATGGGAATGCTGCGGATGAAATCCGGGCCGGGCAGTTCATCGAGTCCGTTGAACGCCACGTGTTTTCCGCTGGCTCTCACTCCCGCGCGGCGCAGCAGGTCGGCCAGCCCTGGCCCGGCGAACGCTGCATTACTCACCGCGCCGCGGCCCCACTGCACGCCGCCGGGAATGCGCGGCGTGAAGAACCGGCGGCCGTTTCCGGCGCACTCGATCGTATTCGTCACACTCGTCGTACTGAGTTTCTGCAGTTCGGTAAAGGTCAGCTCGAACGGCCGTTCCACCTCGCCCATGACGCGCAGCCGCCACGTGTCCAGGTTCACCGTGGGCATCAGCAGGTTGTTGCGCACGAAGAAAAGCTCTGTGGGCGTCGTCCAGGCATTCAAGTCCGACATCCGCAACTCGAGCGTGAGGTAGCGCAGCGAATGCACGATCATGCGCTCGCGCGCCGGTGCCGAGGTGCCCTGTGCAGCAAGAGAAGCCGCCCAGGAAGCCAGGAACGAGCCGGAAAGCGCCGCAGCGCCGGCCAGGCGCGCGCTGCAAACCAGGAACTCACGTCTGCGCATCATCGAAAGGGAGGGTCGCATCGGCGGGAGCACTAGGTGGCTCCCACATGGATGCGGACCTGGTCCACCACGTTCCAGAGGTAGCCGGAGGGATTCCAGGAAGGCTCGCGCGGCTGCGTGTGACCCGCGTCGTCGGTGGCGCGCGAGAGGATCGTGTACGCGCCGGGCTTCGGCGGTGTCCACACGTAATCGAACAGCCGCCAGGCGTAGCGCGCCTTGTCGCGGCCAAGCGTGGCGGGCTGCCAGGTGCGCCCGTCATCGGTAGAAATATCCACGCGGGTGATGTCGGCTTCGCCCGCCCACGCCGCGCCCGAGATGCGGATGGGCCCGAGCTTGTGGTGCGAGCCGTCGCCGGGCCGCGCGAGGATGGACTTCACGGGCAGCGACGTAATCGTCGCGGTCTCTTCCGGGCTGATTTCGCCGCCGGGCGCGACCTCATGCTTCGGGAAGCGATAGCCGGGCTTCATGAAGTTGCCTTCGAACTCTTTGTTGATCACCTTGATTTCGATGAGCCACTTCACGGATGCCGCGCCCAGCCAGCCCGGCACCACAACGCGCACCGGATAACCGTGGGGCAGCGTGAGCGGCGCGCCATTCATGTGCGTGGCGAGCAGCGTATCGGGGTGCATGGCCTTTTCGATGGGGATGCTGCGGATGAAGTCCGGCACCTTGCCCGGGGGCACGTCGATCCCGTTGAAAGCCACGTGCGTGCCGGTCGATTTCACCCCCGCGCGGCGCAGCACATCCGCCAGCCGCGGCCCGGAGAATTGCGCGTTGCCCACGCCGCCGCGCACCCATTGGATGCCCGGCACGCGCGGCCGGAAGAAGGCGCGGCCGTTGCCGGCGCATTCCATCGTATTCATCACCGAAGAAGGCTCGAACCGCGTCAGCTCGCCAAACGTCAGCTCGAGCGGTTGGGCGACCTCGCCGGTCACCGCCAGCCGCCACTCGTCCATGTTCACGGTGGGCTGCGCCAGGTGGGTGCGCACGTAGAACAGGTCCACCGGCGTGATCCAGGAGTCGAGCAGGTGGACGGGCATCTCGAAGTCCGGGTAGCGATCGGAGCGGACGATCATCCGCTCCTTGCTGCGCGGGACCCCGCGCTGTTGCGCGGCAGCCAGTTCAGCGAACGGATCGAGACCTGCGAGCGGCCCGGTCAGCGCCGCGGCGCCCAGCCACCGCGCCCCGGTCCAGAGGAATTCGCGCCGCCGGAGATCTCGCGTCCGGCGGTCCGAGCGAGAAGGTTCCAGAGTTCACCTCCTGACCGCAGGAATTCTCTTATTTCAACGCCGAGGTAGCAAGAGGGATGTGCGGGCCGGCAGAGAGCTATTCGAGCAGCGAGGAGGCTTCCTCCTCCGACAAGATCTCTTTTCGGAGGAGCAGCTTGATGAGTTTGTTGAAGGCTTGGTGCTCGCGCAACGGTTCGGCGCCCCTGGCCACAGCAATTTCCCACGATGGCGTCGAGCCGCCCAGCATCTCGTTCGCCCACTCTTCCAGGATCGCGCGATCTTGCGGCGCCATCTCGGTGAACACGAGCCCCATCCCCATGCCGGGAAGGGCGTACATCACCGTGGCCTCGGTTTCGAAGTTTCGTCTGGCCAGGGCGATCCGCACCCGCACGAGCGTCCCCGCGGCCAGCGTGTTGATCGTATCCACATAACAGCCGCCCGGGCCCAGGTCGGTGGTCCGCGCCTTGATATTCGTTCCGGACTGGATCTCGAGAACCTCCACCGTTGCCGAGCAGGCCCATCGCATGTTGTTGCGGCGCTCGACGGTCGCGGCGACAGACGCGGCTGTGCCCTCGCCGACGAGACTCTTTGCGTCGTATTTCTGGCTGTATTCTTCGTTCATGCGATCTTTCCTGTTAAGAGGCTTACGTCGAGTCCCCGCTGCCCAAGCGTGTCTCTGGGCGGCCCTGCGACGTTGGTCCAAGGGTCGCCGCGGGAGAAACTACCACTCGATTGTCGGGCGCACGAGCAATGCAAGGCAATGGGAAACGCGGTGGCCCGTATGGGAGTTGTCAACTGGGGGCAGCGCGGCTCGATTGGCGCCACAGGGAAGACTCTCCTCTCTTTTGATGCGAAGGTGGCCAGAGGAATGTGCGCGTCAACGGAAGAGCAAATCGAGCAACGCGTAGGCCTCTGCTTCGGTCAGGATCCCTTTTTGAACGAGGAGGCTAACTAGTTTTCTGGAGAACTCCCGCTCTCTTTCAAGCGCACGTTTATCGACGGGGGGTTCGGTGGCCTCCCAGGAGGGAACCATCCCCTCGCTCATCTGGCGCACCCACGACTGAAGAATCGCCTGGTCTTTCTCTGGAGTCTCCGCGAATGCTAGGCCCATGCCCATCCCCGAAAGAGCGAAGACCACCTTCGCAGCCGATTCGAAACTCCGATTCGCCAGGTCGATGCGCACCTTCACGGTTGTTCCCACCGGCAGAACGCTCATGGTGTCCATGTAGAAGCCGCCCAAGCCCAGGTCCGTGACGCGTCCGGAAACCCTCGCTCCAGACTTGGGCTCCACGACGTTCGCTGTGGCAACGCACGCGTAGCGAATGTTGGCGCGGTGCTCGACCTCCGGGGGCAGGGTGGCGGCGAGAGCGCCTTTGTAGACGATGTCCTGCGTGGCAATGCTCTTCGAGGTGGAGTTCTTGCGTCTCGGCCAGTCCATAAGCTTCTCTGGCGGAGGGAATTGCTCGACCACCTGATCCCGCCGCGCTTTGTCTGAAAGGGGGTCCCCCGACCCTGGCCGCCAAGTGCCAGCGTCGTGGATAGGAAGGGTGAAACCATTCTCCCGCAGACTGCGGCAAAGAGCAACGGGCAACGCAGCGGGCCGTAAAGGAATTGTCAATGGGGGGTCAGCGCGGCTCGATCGGCGGGTCGGCGGCGGTAGCGACTTCGCCGTGCTTGTCGGCGCCGCGCAAGATGCCGCGCGCATCAAGGAAGAACGAGCGGCGCCCGGCCTTGCCATATTCGCTCGGCGCGGCGGCCAGCTCGAAGCGCGGCTCCGCGTTCTCGTCCGCCGCGGGAAGAATGCGGTAACGGAACACGTATCCGCCCTTGCTGCCGGATGCGAGCTCCGCGTCCACCAGTCCTGCCGCATCGGGCGAGATGCCTTCCTTCGGCGCAGGACCCAGTTGCGCGAGCGACTCCGGCAGCTTCCCGAAGGCGCGGCGGAAGGTGCCTAGCGCGCGCGCCAGATCGCGCAGTGCCAGGATGGCTTCGTTTTCTTTGGCCTCGAGTTCCGAGGCCGCCCATTGTTTCGAAAGTTCGGCCAGGTTGATCAGCAGCAATCCCACCGAGAGGAGCTTCCAGCCTCCGTCCTCGCGCACGAGGCCGATCTGCGTGCGCCGGGGGCTCGCGTCATCCGAGGTCGAGCCCGGCGCCGGTGGCACGCGCACCTCGATCGGAATAAACGCCAGGTTTTGCTTGCCGCGCGCTTCGCCAAGCCGCGTCTCCGTGGTGGCGCCCAAGCTCTCGCAGCGGACGACGGAGTGTCCCTGCGCGTCGCTTGAAAGCAACGGCCGGCCCGGCTGCTCGAGCAGGGAAAAGCGCTGCAGCAGGGCGGTTCGCTGGCTCGCCGGCAGCGTGCGGAAGACGGCCGCGTTGTCCGTCGTCAGATAGCGCGTGAAGTCCGCTTCGTTCTGCCGGCAGGCGGCGACGAGCGCTTCGGCGAGCGTCGCCGCGGGGCTTTCCTGCGCGCGCACCCCCGCCGCGCACAGAATGGCAGAGAGCAGGAGAAGGATGCGCGCCGCTCGCCAAAGAGTCCTCGGAGTCATGATTTCGCCCGCAGGAGGATGGCGGCAAGGTTCGCGGTGAATTTCGAGCGGGGCATCACTTCGGCGCAGCCCGCGGCACGCGCGCGTTCCGCCAGTTCCACCTGCACGTGAGAGAGGAAGGCGATAACGGGGCACGGGTTGCCTGCGGCCCGCAGCCGCTCGATGGCTTCGAGCGGCCCCTGCCGCGCGTTCAAGTCCACGATGACCAAGCGCGGCGCGCCCTGCTGCGTCTCCGCAAGCAACGCGTCGCCGCTCGCCACCGCTTTCAGCGTGACGCCCACCTGCCGCGCGGTCTCAAACAACTTTGCCTGGAAGAACACGTCGTCCACGAGCACAACGACATCGGCCACCGGCATCTCTCCCGAGGGTTCGTGTACCACGCCCGCGGTGTGGGCACAAGCGCTGCCGCGTTTCGACAGGACTTCCCAACTGCGGTATAACCAGCGAGGCGGACTCGGATGGAACAGCTTGCGCGGCTCATCTTGGAAAGCTTCGATGGCTCAGGCGGCGATACGCTCGAACTGCATGTATTGGCCGAACGCGCCGGCGCCGCAACGCCCGCCGAGCGCAATGCTCTGCGCGCCGCGCTGCCGCAGCTTGTCGAGCAGGGCCTGCTGCGCTCCGCGGACGGAGATGCCTTTGCTCGCACCGAGGACGGGCGCCTGGCTGTGGCCGGGCCGCTCGACGTGACGCTCTACTCGCGCCTGGGCTGCCACCTCTGCGACGAAGCAAAGGAGCAGATGGCTCCGCTGCTCCGGCAATTCGGAGCCCGGCTGCGCGTGGTGAACATTGGCGAGGATCCCGTTCTGCGCGCGCGTCACACCAACGACGTGCCGGTGATTTTCTTGGGCGCGCGGAAGGTTGCAAAGCACCGGCTGGACCCCGCGCAGTTTCGCCGGCAACTGGAGGCCGCGTCGAAGATGTTGTCTTAAAGGAGCAGCGGACTAATGCCCTTCGGAAGGCTTGGCTCCCACCGATTGGTCGGGGACATCGCCGCGGCGGCCCTTGACGCGGTCGTAGGTGGTGACCTGGCAGGTCGAGCCCAGGGCTTCGTTGTAATACGTGGGCACGCCCAGCGCCGTGCGCAACTCTTCGTTGAAGCGCCGCAGATTGGAAAGCTGGTCCGCCAGGGCGGGAAGCTTCTGCCCGTCTCCGGCAAGCAGAAACTTCTGGTAGCCCGCGTCCCACAGGCGCGTAAACTCTCCCCCCGCCATGATGCAGGGGAGGATCGTCATCTGGTAGCGCCCGTTGGGCGTCTTGCGAAACTCGGCCCCGCAGCCGTGCTCTTCCACGCGCACAACTCCGCCCGTGCTGCTCACCGCGAACCCGGCGCCGGGAAGCGCTTCGAGCGTCGCCGCGTCAAACTGCTCGTTTACATCCCACATGGCGAACCAGAGTAGGGAATTCGCGGGATTGCTGTAAAGCTCAAAGATTGGCTTCGAGCCCCGTGCGCAATCTAGGCCGGCAAAACCCGACCAATTCGGTCGTATTTCAATTCGCGCTTCAGCCTTCATCCGCCACCGTTCGGCTCCGCCCAGGAGCCATTCCCTACGAAGTGCAGGCCCCCTTGGCTAAGTTATGATATCTGAGTGGAATACGAATGTGTCTCTGTTGCATCTAATCGCATAGGGGAAACCCTCAGGTTCGCCGGACCTGATCTTTTCGTTTGCGCTTTGGGCAGAGGTATTCCTGGTGAACGCAATCAAAAACTCGACACTCATTGAAGCTGCTCCCGCGGCGCAGGCGGCCCCGGGGGGCTCCGTCCTGGACCGCATCGGGAATACCCCGCTGCTGCGCCTGGAACGCGTCAATCGCGAGTTCTGCAGCGTCGAGTTCTACGCCAAGGCGGAGTGGTTCAACCCGGGCGGCTCGGTGAAGGACCGGGCGGCGCTGAACATGATCCTGTTGGGCGAGCAAGTGGGGGCGCTGCGGCCGGGGAAAGTCATCCTCGATTCGACCAGCGGCAATACGGGCATCGCTTACGCGATGATCGGCGCGGTGAAAGGATATGCGGTCAAGCTGTGCATCCCGGAAAGCGCCACGGCCGAGCGCAAGCGCATCCTGGCGGCCTATGGCGCGGAACTGGTGTTCACGCCGGCCGCGGAGGGATCCGATGGCGCGATCCGCCGCGTGCGCGAAATCTATGAGGGAGACCCCGGGCGATATTTCTATCCCGACCAGTACAGCAACCCGGCGAACTGGCAGGCGCACTACAACACGACGGCGATGGAGATCTGGCAGCAGACGCGCGGCCGGCTGACTCATTTCGTCGCGGCTCTGGGCACCAGCGGCACGTTCGTGGGCACCGCGCGCCGCCTGAAAGAATTGAACCCTGCGGTCCGCTGCATCAGCTTGCAGCCGGACTCGGCCTTCCACGGCCTGGAAGGCTGGAAGCACATGGCCACGGCGATCCGGCCGGCGATCTACGACGCTGCGCTCGCAGATGACGACCTCGGCGTGCACACCGAAGACGCCTATCGGATGGTCAAGCGCCTGGCGCGTGAAGAAGGCTTGCTGGTGAGCCCGAGCTCCGCCGCGGCGCTCGTCGGCTGCTTCCAGGTGGCGCGGTCGCTGCCGCGCGGCGCGCGCGCCGTGATCGTCACGGTCTTCCCTGACTCCGGCGAAAAATATCTGAGCGAGAGATTCTGGGAAGAGATCGAATGAGCGGGAGCGCAATCCTCGTGTTGAGTCCCCCCTTGGCGGAACAGATTCGCGCCCACGGCGCAGAGACGTACCCGAACGAGTGCTGCGGCGCGCTGCTGGGCCGCGATGGGGAGTCCTGGCGCGAAGTAAAGGAACTCTTCCCGCTCGTAAACCGACGCGGCGACTCGCCGGGCAACCGCTTCTCCATCACGCCGGAGGATTTTCGCGCGGCGGAGCAGGCCGCGCGCGAGCGCGGGTTGGACGTGGTGGGCTGGTACCACTCGCATCCCGACCACCCGCCGTTGCCGAGCGAATACGACCGCGAGCACGCCTGGCCGTGGTACAGCTACGTGATCGTCAGCGTGGAGAAGAACCAGGCAAAGCAGCTTCGCTCCTGGCGCCTGGCGGACGACCGCATGCGGTTCGTGCCCGAAGAAGTCGCGGTGGAGCTGCGGCTCCCGGCAGCCAGGGAAGCGAGCTCGAATCGCTGAAGCGCACATTCTGAGGAGTCCTGTGATGACGGTGAAAGTGATTATTCCCACGCCTCTGCGGCCCTATGCGGGCAAGCAGGAGAGCCTCGACTGCAATGCGAAAACGGTGGGCGAGGCCCTGCACAAGCTGACGTCGCAATTCGGTGAGCTCGAGAAGCACCTCTACACCGACGACGGCCGCATCCGCAGCTTCGTAAACGTCTACCTGAACGACGAAGACATCCGCTACCTTGAAAAAGAGAAGACGCAAACGAAGGACGGCGATACGATCAGCATTGTGCCTTCGATCGCCGGCGGCGCGGCGCGCTGAAGGGGAATTCCCATGGCTACAAAACTCGAACCTGCACGGGGGGCCCAGACGGAGCCTGCGCTTTCCAAGCAGGAAATCCTGCGCTACAGCCGCCACCTGATCATGCCCGAGGTGGGCATGGACGGGCAGCTCAAGCTGAAGAAGGCGAAAGTGCTGCTCATCGGCGCCGGCGGCTTGGGCGCGCCGCTCGGGCTGTACCTGGCGGCGGCCGGCGTCGGGAAGCTTGGCCTGGTGGACTTCGACGTCGTGGACTTTACGAACCTGCAGCGCCAGGTGACGTTTTCCTCCACCGACGTGGGCCGGCCCAAACTTGCAGCGGCGAAAGAGCGCCTCTCCGGCTTGAATCCCGAAATTCAGATTGATACCTATGAGACGAAGCTCACCAGCCAGAACGCGCTCGACATCCTGCGCGAATACGACATCGTCGTGGACGGCACGGACAATTTCCCCACGCGGTATCTGGTGAACGACGCGTGCGTGCTGCTGGGCAAGCCGAACGTGTACGGCTCCATCTTCCGCTTCGAAGGCCAGGCCACAATCTTCAGCTACCCGGGCGGGCCGTGCTACCGCTGCCTCTATCCCGAGCCGCCTCCGCCGGGCCTCGTGCCGTCGTGCGCCGAAGGCGGCGTCCTCGGCGTGCTCCCCGGCATCGTCGGCGCGATTCAGGCCATGGAAACGATCAAGCTGATTCTGGGCAGCGGCGATCACCTGGTTGGGCGCCTGCTCGTCTTCGATGCGCTGGCCATGCGTTTCCGCGAGCTGAAGCTGCGCAAGAATCCGGAATGCCCGGCATGCGGCGAGCATCGCACGATCACCGAATTGATTGACTACGAGGAATTCTGTGGCATCCGCGGCGAAGAAGCGCCCGCGCCGCAGGTGCAGGTGCCGGAGATTGCGCCGCGCGAGCTGAAAGCACGGCTCGACCGCGGCGACAACGTCTTCATCCTCGACGTGCGCGAGCCGCACGAATACCAGATCTGCAATCTCAGTGGCTATCTGATCCCTTTGGGAGATCTTGCGCGGCGCGCGCACGAGCTCGATAGCTCGCGCGAAATCGTGGCGCACTGCCGCAGCGGCAAGCGCTCGGCCGAAGCGGTCGAGTTCCTGCGCAAGGCGGGCTTCCGCAAGGTCTGGAACCTGAAGGGCGGCATCCTGGCTTGGTCCGACGAAGTGGATCCTTCGGTGCCGAAGTACTGAGCCGGGCGCCGGGCCGCGAATTCGCTGCTTGAGTTCATCGCGGGCTCTGTCTATCGTAGGGCCGCCGGCAAAGCCGGGATTAGGCAAGCTCCGCGCAGGAGGACGAAATGGCAGGCACCAAGATCACTCCGACAAACAACGGGCCGCTCCGCGTCGAAGGCGACTTTGAGATCGTGGACCCGCAGGGCAAAGTCTTTGGCCTGGCCGGGCGCACCACGATCTCCCTTTGCCGATGCGGCCACTCGGAAAACAAGCCCTTCTGTGACGGCACGCACAAGAAGGTGAATTTCCAAAGCGAAGTCCACGCTCGCGACCTACCTCCACCCATGCCGAAGCCCTGACTCCTCCCTAAACACGGCCATTCTTATTTAGCAAAAAATCTACCAATTGTACGGGCTTCCTCCTCGCTGAAGCCGCTCAAGCTGTTAGCGAGGAGCGCCACGACGGTGCGGGTGCGCTCGTCAACAAACAGGAACGCGCGTCCTCCCTCAATTGTCCCGCCATGGTGGAAGAAGCGGCCCCCCTCTTTGTCTTTGCCTATGCGCCATCCGATTCCAACGCTCGTTTCCTCCCCTGATTTCAGTCGCTGTGGGGTGAAGAGCAAATCTAGCGTGTCACGCTTGAAAAATCCCGGCTTCAGATGCGCAGACCCGAACCTAGCCAGGTCTGCGGCCGTCGACAGAAAGCCGCCGGAGGCCCACCGGAAACTGCTATCGATGTAAGGAGCGTTCTCAAGGCGACCATCACTCCTTACGGTGTAAAAACGGCTGCGCTCGGGAACAATTGCGAAGGAGTCATCTGCGACGGTGCTCTCCATCCTCAAGGGAGCGAGCACCGCCTCGCGCAGGTAGTCGAGGAAGGGTTTGCCCGAGGCTCCCTCGATTGCCGCGCTGATCAAGTTGTAGCCGTAGCTCGAATAGGCGTACTGCGTACCGGGCTCGAAGAGAAGGGGATCGTTCTTGAAGAGTTCGAGCGCGTCGCGAACCGTATTGTAGTGGGGTCCGCGCACAAAGGGATCACCATCGCGGTAATGGCGAATGCCGGCAGTATGCCCGGCAAGCTGGCGCAGCGTTATCGAGTTATCCTTTTCTGGGAAATATGGCACATAGCGTCGGACGGGAACATCGAGATCCACCGCACCTTGCTCGTACAGCCGGGCCAGAGCGGCCGCGGTTAAGAGTTTCGATACGCTTCCAAGGCGGAATTTGGTGCTCCTCCGTGCGGGCACATGGTTCTCCACATCGGCTTCGCCGAATGCTTCCGCCCACACAATCTCGCCATCAACCGCTACCGCAACAGACATTCCAGGTGTCTTGTTCTTCTCAACCAGTCGTTTTACGTATACATGCGCTTGCTCGATTGCTGCGCTGCGCGACGACTCTACGGGGGCTTTAGATACCTGCGACGGGATCGGGGCGGGGGAAAGCACGGCAATCACAGCAAGAACTAATGCGAAAACCAGCCTGCGATGCTTCATCGGGCCTCCTCATGGAAGCTAAGAGCGGCAACTCGTAGCGACGGCAATCGCTCCTGTGAAACATTGGACGGCGCGCGGATATCATGGGTTAGGTACTTCCAGTTGTCGGCTCTCTGGTATTTCACCCATCACCCAGTGCTCCTTGCATTCTGCCGGCAGATGAACGAAACCCACAGCAAATTCAGCAAGATTGTAAGCCGTAGTGCGATGGCACCCACAAGAAAATCGGCTTCCAGGATGAAGTCCATGCCCGCGACCTACCTCCGCTGCAGCCCAAGCCCCCAACTCCATAGCGCCCCGTCCGGGCGTTCTTCTCAGGGTTTTGCAACTACGGCGCTGCTCGACTCCGTATCCCAACGACGCGCCAAGGTGTCACTTTTTGAAACGCCTTCCCTATCTCAATTTGCGGCGTGGCCCGCATCGGAGCGCGGGTCATCAAGGTCAAAGCCTTTATTTTATTGTATTTACATGTGCGCCCTTCCCCCCCTTCGAAGGCAGCAGTCGTGCACCTCGAATATTGGGGTAGCTCCGCTCGGAGCTATCGGGGGAGATCGTGGGCGACCTGGGGCGAGACTCGGTATGGCTTAAGCGATTCCGTTGGTTCCTGCTGGCCGTTTGCGCAGCCGGCGCCGTGGCCCTGGTGGAATGGCTTCGGAATCTGACCTTCTCGGCCGATCCTGACCTCCGCGTTTACCTGGTGCTCGTGGGCACCCTGCTTTGCTTCACCTATGCCGCCAACGCCCTGGTGCGTTTCCGTGGCACTTCGGATCGCATGCCGCTGGTGCTGGCGTTCGGATTCGTTCTGGCCGGGCTGATCGAAACCGTCGGCACATTCAGCTTCTACGGAAGTCTTGCCTCAGACGCGGCCACCCAAGCCCGTGTTCCTCTGGCCTGGATGGTCAGCCGGACAACCCTCGGGCTGTTGTTCCTGGCGGCGCTCGTCCTGGAGCGCCGTGGCCGCACGGGGCGCGAGACCACCCGGGAGATTATCGCCGCGCTGGTTA
>JBGQHO010000025.1:0-50271 GCA_041497955.1 Terriglobia bacterium
ACGCGCAGCGCTTCCCCATGGCGCGCGAGATCTACACGAGCTACGAAGAAGCCTTCGAGAAGCTGAAGCCCAACGCCATGACCTACCTCGTCATCGTCACGCGCGGCCACAAAGACGACATGCGCGTGCTCGGCTGGGCGGCGAAAACCGGCGCGCGCTACATCGGCATGATCGGCAGCAAGCGCAAGGTGCTCTCCGTTTACAAGGCGCTCGAAAAGGAAGGCCTCTCCGCCAATCAGTTTGAGCGCGTGCACGCGCCGGTGGGCCTGGAGATCGGCGCGCTCACGCCGGAAGAAATCGCCATCAGCATCACCGCCGAGCTGATTGCTGTCCGCCGCAACGCCGCGAACGTGCCGCACAAGTCCGTCCAGCCCGCGCGCGCTGCACCCGCATCCGCCGATTGAGGACGATGTGCTCGCTGCAGTCATTCTGGCCGCCGGCGAATCCCGGCGGATGGGCTCGCCCAAGGCGCTGCTCAGCCACGAGGGCCGCCCGTTCGTCGAACACCTGCTCGAAATCACCTCGCACCCCAAGGTTGGCCTGACGCGCGTCGTCCTCGGCGCGAACTCGGAAGACATCCTCAGCCACTTGAAGCTCGATCCCACGATGGTCGTGATCAACAACGATTGGGAGAAGGGCCAGCTCTCCTCGATTCACGCCGCGCTGCGCAGCTTGCCCGTGGCGCTGACCGATGGCGTTCTGCTTTGCCTCGTGGACCACCCACTCATCACCGGCGCGCTCGTGAACGAGCTGATCGAGAAGTTCTATTCCTCCGGCAAGCTGATCGTCCTTCCCACGTACAAGGGCAAGCGCGGGCATCCGGCAGTTTTTTCCAGCAAGCTCTACGACGAATTGCTGGCCGCGCCGCTCGAGCAGGGTGCGCGCAGCGTCGTCTGGGCGCACGCCGCCGATGTGCTGGAAGTGCCCACCATCGAAGAAGGCGTTGTGCTTAACCTGAACGATCCCGGAGCCCTTCGCCGCGCCCTGGGGAGCAGCTAGTCTGTTGACCCAGGCACCCGAAACAACTCAGCTCAATTTGGCAAGAACGGCTTGCAACGCGTCGCAGGCGAGCTGGCTGCCATGAAACGTGGCCGGCGGCAAGCCGCCCAGCGCCTCGGAGATGCTTCCCGGCGTGATGCCGCGGGCCTCCTCGAGCGTCTTGCCGGCGAGAAGTTCCGTGAGCAGCGAGCTGCAAGCAATTGAAGTCACGCAGCCGCGCGTCTTGAAGCGCGCTTCCGCGATGCGCCCCGCCTCGACGCGCACGGCAAGCTGCAGGATATCGCCGCAGGCGGGATTGCTCACTTCGACCATCGCCGTCGCGTCCGGCAGCTCGCCCGCATTGCGCGGGTTCTTGAAATGGTCCAGCACCTGCGCGCTGTACATGCTCTGAGTATCCCAAGCCAGCGTGTCGCGCGCAATCGCACCGCGCCCTGGACGCAGCCTTCGGTCGTCAGACTTCGCCGTACTCTGGCGAGTTGTAGGCCTGCGGTTTGCCCGCTAAAATCCTTATGAGTCGAAATGGCCTCTCCGAATCAGCGCAAGAAGCAGCGCATCGCCTCGCTGGCGCCGAGCGCGACTTCGATTTTGGTGGCGCTGGGCGCGCGGCGGCAGCTTGTCGGCGTCTCGAAATGGTGCGCCGACGTGGCCAATGTCGGCCGCTTGCCGCGGCTAGGCGATTGCTGGTCGCTTGACGCGCGGCAGGTGATGCGCCTCAAGCCGACGCTCGTGATCGGCTCGGTGCCGTACAAGCAGGAAGCGGTTGCAAGACTGCTCGAGCAGCCGGTGGCGTTCTTGGCCATGAATCCGCGCACGCTTGCTGATGTGGAATCAGACATACTCCTGCTCGGAAGGCTGGTGGGCCGCGAGCACGCAGCGAGAAAGCTCATCGGGAGGATACGAAAGGTATTCAGGGCCATCGCGGCCCAAGCCAAAAACCGAAACACAGAGAACACAGAGAGCACAGAGGGCACAGAGAAGAGCCGCAAGCGGCTGCGCGTGTATTGCGAGGCGTGGCCAAAGCCGCGCATCAGTTCCCCGCCCTGGGTGGCCGAGCTCGTGGCGATTGCGGGCGGACAAATGGTGGTGCCTGCCGGCCAGCGCGTCAGCGACGACGACGTCGCCAGCGCAAAACCCGACGTCATTGTGCTGGCCTGGACGGCGACCGGCGGGCGCGCCAAGACCAGCTCCGCGCTCGAAAATCCCGCCTGGCAGAATCTCCCCGCCGTGCGCAACCGCCGCGTCTACGTGGTGCGCGATGAATTGCTGAACACGCCCGGCCCGCCGCTCGTCGCGGGCGCGCGGGAACTCGCACGCATCGTGCGGAGTGTCCGGCGCGAAGCCGCCGAGAGCAGGCGCCATGGAGCTTGAAAAGGGCAAAGTGCACGCGCCGGAGATCGGCACCGAATGGGTGAACTCGGCGCCGCTCACGCTGGCCTCGCTGCGCGGGCGCGTCGTGCTGGTGGATTTCTGGGACTACACCTGCGTCAACTGCATCCGCACGCTGCCCTACGTGGTCGAATGGCACCGCCGCTACCGCGACATGGGCCTGGCGATTGTCGGCGTCCACGCGCCGGAATTTTCCTTCGCGCGCACAAAGGATTTTGTGGCCGCGGCGATCAAGCGCTTGGGCATCGAGTACCCGGTGGTGATGGACAACGGCTACATGATCTGGCAAGCCTTCGCGAACAAGTGCTGGCCGGCGAAGTACCTGATCGATAAGAACGGCTACATGCGGTTTTTCCATTTCGGCGAAGGCGACTACAAGGGCACCGAGGAAGCCATCCAGACGCTGCTGCGCGAGGTGAACCCCGCGCTCGTTTTCGACCCGCCGATGGAACCGCTGCGCGATACCGACCGCGCGGGCGCGGTCTGCTACCGCGCCACGCCGGAGCTCTATCTGGGCAACCGCCGCGGGAGCATCGGCAACGCGGGCGGCTTCCTGCTGAAGGATCAGCCCGTCGCTGCCGGCTACTCGCTCCCCGCAAAGCTCGAGGCCGACGTCTTCTACCTGAGCGGGCCGTGGCGCAGCGGCCCGGAATCCGCCAGTTCAGCGGCCACGGACGGCGCGCCCTCCGCCCTGCTCGTGTACTACACGGCCAAAGAAGTGAACCTGGTGATAGCGCCGGCCGATTCGGGCGCGCACACCGTGGAGCTTTTGCAGGATGGCAAGCCGCTGGCGCGCGAAGATGCGGGCGAAGACGTGCGCTACACGCCCTCGGGAGAGAGCATCGTCCCGGTGGACACGCCGCGGATGTACAGCCTGGTGCGCAACACGGACATCGGGCAGCACCTGCTTCAGCTTGTGACGCACGAAGCGGGCGTCGAATGCTTCGCCTTCACCTTCGTCAGTTGCGTGGCGCAATACGAATGATCACCGTTGTTGCCGCACTCGTGGAACGCGATGGCCGGATGCTGATCTGTCAGCGCCGCCGTGGCGACCACTTTGCGTTCAAGTGGGAGTTTCCCGGCGGCAAGCTCCGCGCGGGCGAGACGCTCCAGCAGGGGCTGGCGCGCGAGTTGAACGAAGAACTCGGCGTCGCGCACGACGCTATTTCCATCGGCCGCGAGGTGTATCGCACGCGGCACCGCTACTCCGAGGTGACCGAAGAGATCGCGCTGGTTTTCTTCACCGCGCAGCTTCCCGCAGCAGACCTCAAAAACCTCGCCTTCGAGCGCATCGAGTGGGCCCCGCTGGCGGCACTGCCCGGCTACGACTTCCTCGCTGCCGACCGCGAGCTCGTCGCGCAACTCGCCAGCGGCGCCCTCCGCGTCGCCGAGCCGAATGGCGACGCAACAGGCAACACGAGCGCGTCGAGGCCGTAGGCGGCCCGGCGCGCGTCGTGTTAAGATTAATAGTTTGGACTTGCTGAGATTTCTTTACTGAGGAGATCCTCTTTATGGCGGGGAAAGGCAATCGCGCGGGGTCTGCGCGCAGCTCGGCGGTAGCCGAATCGGAGGCGCAACCTCCCCAAGCGCAGCCACGCGGTAAGGGCGCGTATTCGCGCGAGCTCCTGCTGGGCCTCTACCGCATGCTGGTGAAGTGCCGGATGTGCGACGAAAAGGCGCGCATCCTCTTTCGCCAGGGGAAATTTGCCGGCAACTTCTACTCCGGCGTGGGACAGGAAGCCACCGAAGTCGGCGCCGCCTACAGCCTCCGTGAAGACGACTGGATCGCGCCCTCGCACCGCGACTGGAGCGCGAACATCATCAAGGGCGCGCCGCTGAAGTTCTGCTACGCGCAGCTTTTCTCCAAGGTCACCAGCCCCGACCGCGGGCGCTCGTCCCCGGCGCACATGGGCTACCCGCCGCTCAACGTCATCACGCCCGCCAGCAGCATCGCCGGGCAGTTGAGCGTCGGCACGGGCGTTGCGTTCGGCCTGAAGCGGCACAAGCGCGACACCCTCGTCATGTCGTTCTTCGGCGACGGCGCCACGAGCTTCGGCGGCTTCCACGAGGCGCTGAACTTCGCCGGCGTGCACAAGCTGCCCATCGTCTACATTTGCCAGAACAATCTCTGGGCCGAATCGGTCCCGCTGCGACTGCAAACGGCGCTCATAGATCTTTCCGACCGCGCCAAGGCCTATGGCTTCCCCGGGATTACGGTGGACGGCAACGACGTGCTCGCGGTGTACGACGCCGCGTCCAAGGCCATCGTGCGCGCGCGTTCCGGCGAAGGCCCCACGCTCATCGAATGCAAGACGTATCGCTGGTACGGCCACTCGGAGATCGACCCGGCGAAGTACCGCAGCAAGGAAGAACTCGAGGCGTGGAAGAAGAAGGATCCCATCCCGCGCTTTGAGAAATACCTCGCCGACCGCAAGCTTTTCACCGACGAGCTGAAGAAACAGCTCGCCGCCGAAATCACCACAGAAATCAACGAAGCCGTGGAGTTCGCCGAACAGAGCCCCTACCCCGATCCCGGGGAGGCTCCCGACTTCGTCTGGGCTTAGGCTAAAAAGGAACCCACCCATGGCACGCACGCTGGCATTCATCGAAGCGATTACCGAGGCTCTGCACCAGGAGATGGAGCGCGACGCGCGCGTCTTCATCCTCGGCGAAGACATCGGCCTTTCCGGCGGCGTCTTCAAAGCCACCGGGGGCTTGCTCGAGAAATTCGGCGAAGAGCGCGTGCTGGATACGCCGCTCGCCGAGGGCATCATCATCGCCGCCGCGATCGGCTCCTCGATGGTCGGCTGGCGGCCGGTGCCGGAGATTCAGTTCACCGATTTCATTACGCCGGCGATGGACCAGATCGTGCAGCAAGCCGCGAAGATCCGCTACCGCAGCGCGGGCGGCTTCTCGTGCCCGATCACGGTCCGCATCTGTTGCGGCGGCGGCGTGGGCGGCGGGCTCTATCACTCGCAGGAAAATGCGGCGTGGTTCGTGCACGAGCCGGGACTGAAGGTGGTGATGCCCTCAACGCCCTACGACGCCAAGGGCATGCTGTTGGCGGCCATCCGCGATCCGAACCCGGTGCTCTTCTTCGAGCACAAAAAACTTTACCGCACGGTGAAAGGCGAAGTCCCCGAAGACGATTACACCGTGCCCATCGGCCCGGCGGCCGTGCGGCGCGAGGGCAAAGACATCACCGTTCTGACCTACGGCTACATGGTGCACGTCGCGCTCGAAGCCGCCGAGGCTATGTCCAAGCGCGGCGTCGAAGCCGAAGTGATTGACGTGCGCACGCTCGCGCCGCTCGACAAGGACACCATCCTCGCCTCGGTCCGCAAAACGAATAAGTGCATGGTGGTTCACGAAGACAAGCGCACGATGGGCATCGGCGCGGAGCTCGCGGCCATCGTCAGCGAGGAAGCCTTCGACGACCTCGACGGCCCGATCCTTCGCGTCACCGGCCCGGACATCCCTGCGATTCCCTTCAGCCCGCCGCTCGAGAAATTTTTCCTGGTGAACGCGGAGAAGGTGGTCGCGGCGATGGAGCGCCTCGCGGCTTACTAGGCTTTCCTTCCGGCAGCAGCGGCTACTTTTTCGCGGGGACCAGGGTGCCGTCGGCCTGCACCGTAATTTCGCGTTTCTTTCCCGCCTGCTCGATCCTCGCCTCGTAGCTCACCTTGCCCTGCTTTTGAACCGACTCCACTTTGAGGATCTTGCCCGTTCCCGCAGATTTCTCAATCGTGGCCTTCACCGCCGCGGGAACCGCGTCCAGAGCAACTTGCTCTTCGATCTCAACCACCGCGCCGGACGCATCGATCAGGATGTCCTTATTGTGACCGTCCGCGGTGAGTTCCACCTCGTAGTAGGTCTTCCCGTCTTCGATTTCCTTGGAAAGGCCGCGGATCGTCGCTCCCTTGCTCTGCTCCTGCACGGTCTTCTGCACGGCCGGGGGCAGATCCTTCATCTTCACCGGCTGATCGGCCGCGAGCGCACAGCTCGCTGACAGGCACAGTACAGCCAGACCCGTCCACGCTCGTTTCATAGACACCTCCTCGATTGAAATTCCCGCATCAATTTACGCCAGCACGCGCCCGCCGTCCACAACCAGCACCTGTCCGGTGACGAAGCGCGACTGCGCGAGGTACGACACCGCGCCGGCGATATCTTCCGGCTGGCCGGTGCGCTTCAGCGGCGTGCGGCGGATGTAGTCCTCGTCCGGCGGCTCCCCCGGAAAACTGATCGTGCCCGGCGCGACGCTATTCACCGTGATTTCCGGCGCGAGCGCCTTGGCCAGGCAGCGCGTCAGCATGATGACGCCGGCCTTCGAAACGCAGTAGTGCGTGAACGCGGGCCAGGCCAGCAGCCCGCCGAGCGAAGAGATATTGATGATCGTGCCGCGGCCCTGGCGCTTCATCAGCGGCGCCGCTGCCTGCGCGCACAGGAACTGCGCCTTCAGGTTCGTCGCCAGGATGGAGTCCCACTGCTCTTCGGTTAGCTCCTCGAACTTTGCGGTGAAGAACATGCCCGCGTTGTTCACCAGGATATCCAGCCGGCCAAACGCGCGCTCGACCTCGGCAAACATCGCGCGCACCGGCTCGCGGTGCGTGATGTCGGCCTGCAACGCGATGGCGCGGCGGCCCAACGCCTTCAGTTCGGCAACCGTCTCATCGGCTTCCGGTTTCGAGCCGCGATAATTGATCACGATATCGGCGCCTTCGGCTGCCAGGCGCAGCGCGATGCTGCGTCCCATACGCTTTGCCGCGCCGGTCACGAGCGCCACTTGTCCTGCGAACGGCAATTCCGCCACAGTAAGCCTCCCTGGTCCAGGATGAGTCCAGACATGGTAACGCGCCCGCGGGCCCCAGCGAAACTTTGACGCCGCGCGCCGCGACCCCTAGAATCGAGCTTCCTTCATCGAATACGGAGGCGCAATGAAACTGGATTTACTGGCCATCGCCGCACACCCGGACGACGTCGAGTTGACCTGCGGCGGCACGCTGATCAGGATGGCGCAGGCAGGCTATAAGGTCGGCATCCTCGATCTGACCGAGGGCGAGATGGGCACGCGCGGCGACGCGGCCACACGGCACCGCGAAGCGGCTCGTGCGGCGCGCATCCTGGGCGTGCACCACCGCGAGAATCTCGGCCTGCCCGATGCGGGCCTGGAAGTGAACGAGGAATTCAAGCTGCGCCTGGCGCGGCGCATCCGCGCGCTGCGGCCGCACACCGTGATCCTGCCCTACTGGGAGGGCCGCCATCCGGACCACTACAACGCCGGCAAACTCGGCTACGAAGGCTGCTTCGCGGCCGGCCTGATGAAATTGCCGATTGCAGGCGAGGCGTTCCGGCCATTCAAGATTCTCTATTCGACCGTTTACTGGCCCGTGCGGCCGACGTTCGTCGTGGACATTTCCGCGCAGTTCGAGCGCCGCCGCCGCGCGATCCTGGCCTACGGCTCGCAGTTCCGCCCGCCAAAGCGTCGGCGCCGGTCAAGAGTTTTTCTGCCGCTTGATCAGTTCGCAGACGAGGTCAACCTGGTCGCCCGCTACTACGGCCAAATGATCGGCGTGCGTTACGCCGAGCCTTATCTCGTGCGGGAAGTGATGCAGGTGGACGACGTGGTGAAGCTGCCGGTGCGCTCGCTCTAAGAAGAGGCGGTTAGGATTCGTCAGAGGGCTGCGCGAAGGAAAAGCCCCGCAGGGTTTGCCCCTCCCCTTCGCGTTCGACCTTGACGCGCAAGATGACGCCTGTTTCCTCCCCGGTCTTGCGCAAGACAGCCATGGTCGAAAGCACCTCGTTGTAAAGCTTCGTCACGAGGAACGTTTCTCCGGTTTCGTCCTTCGTCCACATTTGGCCGATTTGGATTCGCCGCACGGGCATGGTTAGGGGCCGAAATACCAATGTAGGAGCCGGAAACGGCCCTGTCAATCGCCAAAGCCCCCAAGCGTGCGCCAGGTGCAGCGGCGGCTGAAGTGGCCTTATAATGCGAACCGATTCACACCGCACGTGGGGGTGCCCGCCTACCGGGGTCCGCCATGGCGGTTTAGGAGGAGAAATATGTCACGAACACTGAAGGCTTTGATTACATTGATCGCGTTTTCCACGGTGCTTGCCGCACAGACGGCTCCAAAAAAGCCCCTGGAAGGCGTCTGGAAAGTAGTGGAGTCTGTAGTCACCGGGGCGAATGCCTCGACGAATACGAATCCCCAGCCAAGCTTGTTCATCTTCACGAAAACCCATTACAGCATGATGTCGGTTTCAGGAAACCAGCCGCGCGCATTGTTCAAAGCAGAACAGCCTACGAACCAAGAGAAGGTCCCCGCCTTCGATTCCTTCGTAGCCAACACAGGCACATACGAAGTGATGGGCTCGACGTTAACAATTCGACCGATCGTCGCGCGCTATCCGAATTTCATGGCGGGTGGGTTCGAGAAATATCAGTTCCGAATCGAAGGCAACACGCTGTGGCTAACGGACAAGTCGACGGACCTAAATTATCGCATCGGCGAGCGAGTCGTACCATCATCGGCACCCGTCAGCGAGACTCGATTGAAGCTTGTTCGGGTGGAGTAAATTCCGCTACCCAACACGGGCTTGCAGCCGGGCGCGCCAAAGAGCCGCGGCGCGCCCCTTCGCGTGCCCTCGCACGCAAAGAACGCGTGGCTCGGCGCGGCTGAGCTCAATCGTTAGGCCGCGTGGGGAGGTGTCCGATGGCATTCCGGCTTGAACATGCGAACATCAGCGTACGTGACGTCGAGGCCATGATCCGTTTTTTGAAGACAGCGTTTCCTGACTTTCGCGTGCGCGGCGAAGGCAAAAGTCGTGACGGCTCACGCTGGGTCCACATCGGCACCAATGAAACGTACATTGCCTTGAGTCCAGCGAAAGCAGATTCCGAGAGACATTGGATGCCGTACCGTGGCGAGCCGGGAGTGAACCACCTCGCCTATGAGGTGGATGACGTAGAGTCGCTGCGCGCGAGGCTTGCAGCAGCAGGATACCGGGAATCGACTCCCCCGAACGCGCACCCCCACCGCAAGCGCGTCTACTTCTACGATCCCGAAGGGAATGACTGGGAGTTCGTACAGTACTTCTCCCAGGACCCTGCCGAGCGCAACGACTATGCGTTGCCCGATTCGTAGCGCTCGCTTCAGCCGCGGCACGTGAGCTGGGCCGTTAGGCGGACACGAGGTGCGGGGTCGATCAGAAACTCAACGTTGTGCGTAGATCAACGGAGGCGCCATGCAAGCGGTCGTGATTCACTACTGTCCGGTTTGACTCGTCAAGCGTGCAATAGCCGCCAGGGTGGCGGCAGCGCTTCGGCGCGATCCAGAACTTCACGTGGAGACAGTGCGGGGCGGCTTGGGTGAGCTGCGTGTGAGCGTGGACGGCCGGGACGTGGTGACGACGAACCGGCTTCTGTACACACTTCCTAGCCGGGTGCTCGCGAGGGTTCGAGCACACCTGAGCGAGCTGACGAGCAAGACGAACACCTGACGGGGGGCGCGAAGAACAATGACAAAGCAGCAGCTCATTATAGTGACCTGCGCCTATTCGGTCGCGCTGGTTGCCGCCGTCTACTTCACGCGAGCCACTTCGCGCCGCGTCCTGGGGGCCCTGGCCGGCGGCGCCATGGTCGGGTGGATGGGGTTGGGCGCGATCGCTTTGGGGAATGCACTGCGGTTGTGGTGGGTGCCGCTCCCCTCGACGCCGGGCCTCTATGCGCTGTTCTACTTCGGTCTCGCCATCTCGGTCTCGCCGATCTATCTCATCACCTGGCGAGTGGCCCGCCGGTTCGGCTGGCGCGGGCTGGCGGTGTGCATGATTTTCGTGGCGGTCATCGGCCCGCCGCGGGATTACCTGTACGCCGCGAAGTACCCGGAGTGGATGGTGTTCGCGCCGGGCGTTGCTCCTGTCTTTGCCGACGCTGCCACCTATGTCTGCATAGTGGCCCTGGGGCACGCCGTGATGCGGCTGCTCGCCGGCCCCGCCCGCGGGGACAGGCTGGCGCGACGCCCTTGGGAGGCCGCCTAACCGGGAAAGGACCAGATGAAGCTCGTCTCAGTGAACACCGGCCTCCCCCGCGAAGTGACATGGCGAGGGAGAAACGTGACGACGGCCATCTACAAACAACCGGTTGAAGGCCGCGTCGCTTTGCGCAAGCTTAATTTGGACGGCGACCGTCAGGCGGACCTCAGCGTCCACGGGGGTGAGCAAAAGGCCGTCTACTGCTATCCGCTCGCGCACTACGATTACTGGAAGAGAGAGTTGCCCGGCCGCGAGTTGCCCATGGGCATTTTTGGAGAAAACTTCACTACGGATGGCTTGCTGGAAGACTCAGTCCACCTTGGCGATCAGTTCTCTGTCGGTTCTGCGCAAGTGGTCGTGACGCAGCCTCGCCTCCCTTGCTACAAACTCGGTGTGAGGTTCCAGTCCGACGACATGGTGAAGCGATTCCTCGCCAGCGGCCGCACGGGTTTCTACCTCGCCGTCACCCGCGAGGGAGAAGTCGGCGCCGGCGATGAGATCAAGGTGATTGCTCGAGACCCCAACGCCGTCCCCGTCTCGGAAATCACTCGACTGTACGTCCTGAAAAGGTACGGCGATGCCGACCTGACTCCGGTGCAGCGTGCCTTGCGGGTTGCAGCATTGCCGGAGAGTTGGAAACAGTACTTCCGAGCGCGGCTGGGGAAGATGAATGTCTGAATGCGCGAAGAGGAGGAGGCTTATTGGGCGCCCCTACTTCTCAGGCGAAATCGGGCGCAGCGGCGTCTTGGGAAGCTGCAAGGCTTCGTCGAGGTTGTTCGTCACACCCAAGTCGAATACGCCGACCTGGCGGCCGCGGCCCGAGCCGTCGAGTTTCGCGATCCCGGAAGCATCGATATTCTGGCCGGCGACCCTGTAGACGATCGTTTCCTCGCTGGTGCTCGCTCCCGGCGTATTGCTTTGCAGGTTTCCAATAATCATTGGAGTGCGGTTCCTCAAAGTGGTGATCACCACGGGGCGGCCCTGCGTCAATCCACCGAGGCCCTGGAGTCCGTGCAACTCGATCCCAAATTTTGTCTCCTGGCCGCGCTTGACGCTGGGCGGTGTCGGGAGACGATAGCTGATATCCACCAGATTCATCACGCCGCGCGCGGTTGGCTGGCCGCTGACCGAAAGCGCAACTTCGTAGGCGCCGCCCGGGATTGCCGGAGCCAGAAAGGCGGCGCCGCACGCGCCTGACCACAGCAACGTGGCCGGGTGGCCACCGAAGGCGAATTCCGCCTGCGCCGCGGCGCCCATGGGACCCAGCACATAGAAGGCATTCCCTGCGAACACAGCTCTGGGCGAGCGCCAACCCGTTCCTTCCGCCGTCGCAATCGCCGGCCAGATCTTGGTTGGGATGGGAGCGTGGCCTCCCGCGGGAGCAAACGTTCCCGAGAGGGCTTTCGTGCCCGGTGGCACAACCAGAGTACCGCGGCCGCCTTCAACCGCGACCGTCGCGCCGTCCAAAAGCAATTTGCCCGTGACGAATTCGGGATCGACCGGAGCTTCAATTTCTCCACCCTCCTTCTTCTCCTTGGACCAGGCGCGCACCTGGAGCGTCAGCTCTTCTCCGCAGCCTGCGGGCGGCCAACTGATTTCTGCGTGAGACCATTCGACAGGCCCCGCAGGGATCGAAGTTTCGTCTTCCTCCTCGCGTAATTGCTCGGGAGAAGCGGCTGCGGCAGGAGTGGGTGGCCGCCCTTTCACCACGCGCGTGAACTCGCCGGCTTGGAGGATGACCTCACCCGGCACGCCCGCGTCGGCATTGCGCACGCGAACCACATTCACAAAACAAAGAACCATGGTGAAATCGGCCGCCGCAAGCACGCTGAATCCCGTGCCCACTACGCCGGCCACACCGACTGGAGTGCGGACCTCGAACTTGCCGCCGGGGCGCGCGACGCGCACAGCCGTAGCCCGGACACGGCCATAAACCAGCTCGAGCTGCGTCTCCTGCGCGCTGGGATCGTGCTGGACAACACGCAGGCTCGATTCCGAACCGACGTTGAGGATGGAACCATCCAGTAAGCCCACGCGAACCCGGCCGCCGCGTTCCGTGCGCAGCATATCCTGCCAGTAGATCGGGGAGTTGCGCTGCGCCGTCTCCTCCGGCGCGCCAACGCGGACGATGTGGCCGGTGGGGACGAGCGCGCGGATTTCTCCTGCTCGAATCGGCTTCGCCTGTGCCGACGCATGGGTCCAGGCCAGCAGAAACGCGCAAGTGAGGGCCAATCGGCTCATTCTTCTTGCGCGCAGGCGCTCCTTCCAGATAGGCACCTGTTCACTCTCGCGGCGTAATTCAGATCCATCCATTGCCTCTCCGCTCCTCTTTCTCAATCGCGATGGTATCATCCGCTCGCGGGCACAATGGAAAAGAACGAGGAAAAGAGGGGCCACCCGCCATTCCGAGAACAGCGGAACCGCATACACAGCTTTATTTTGCCGAGCAGATCGCTTCCTTCAGCCGCGACCCGTTTTCCGCAAGTTCAGCACGACGAGCCATTGGAACCATTGCCGAACCCTTCAGGCCAGCCGGAACGAGCTCCACGATAAGCAGTTTGGCGGGTTCCGCACTGCGGTTGGACGTCCAGATGTCGACGTCACCTGCTTCGTAGAAATAATCGCCCGCGTGCACGACTTGCTCTTTTTTCGTGTCCGCGTAAATGAGGGTCAATTCTCCGGCGAGCACCCGCCGAATTCCCGGCCCAAAGTGGTAGTGGTCTCGCACCCCCCCACCGGGTTCGAACTCAACCTCCGTGGCTCTCATGTCGAGTTTCCCATTGATGGGTGTCAGGAATCCTTCCACTGGAGTCTGAAGCTTTACTGCTGGCTTCAGCCCCTTCATTTCTACGGCCGATTGGCTGGTAGATGTCTGTTGACCCAACCCTACAGCTACTGCCGCCAGACACACCATTACTGTTATGAGCAAAGCTCCGGCTCTCATTTACCCTCCTTACGGACAACGATCTGCGTTGGGAATTGTCGCGAACTCTACCCCAGGCTTCACCGCGTGTCAAACGGCGGCTGCTCCTCGGGGAAAATGGCGAGAAGGACTTCCCATTTCCGCCCGGCCGGGTGCCCGATCCCTCTCGCGCACTCAAGGAAGCCCGATTAACGTTTGAGCTGCTGGCGCAGCTTTTGTAGCGCCTGCTGCATCTCTGGCGTCAACTCCGCCTTCCGCTGTTCGCCGCCCATCTGGCGGGCGCTCCAGTTGATGGAGTAGTTTTTGCCAGTTTCATCGTAGGTGGCAGCGAAGGGCCCGGCGGGACGCTTCTCCACCTTGGCCGAGCCGTTGAAGGGCGAGAAAGGCATCATGGGGATCTTGATGACCTGGCTTTCGCTGTTGCCCTTGACGGAGCCGGGGCCGGCCCTTTGCACATTAAATCCGGCGCTGACGCCGGGATCGGCGCGAATAGTGAACTCGATGGGTGGGCGTGCGCTTTCCGGAGTGGCGATCTCCAGCGTCAGTTGGTGGTTGGCGAGTACGCCCACCAGCGGAAACTTGCGCCGCGGGTTGAGGTCGGTCACCTTGCCGCCCACGCTGGGAGCAAAGGTCATGCTCGCCGTGGGCAACGGCACCGTCACCTGAGGAAGGTTTTGCACCTTCAGCTCGGAGTCATAGAGGATCTCGACCTCGCCGACGGCATTGCCATCGTCGCCGACCGTGAACCAGAAGTCATAGTCAGCGGAGCGAGTGAGAGTGCGGAAGTCATCCTTCATGGGGATTTCATTGGCCTTGCCTTTCCCTTCCCAGTAACCACCCGGCGTAGCGTAGGTCGTGGCTACATCGCTGGGCGGCGGTTGGTGGCTGCTGCAGGCGCTCAACCCTGCAAAAACGAGAATGGCACACACGACGAGCACGGTTGGCGCGAAGGCGATGCGTGGCAGATTGGGACAAGTTGCGTTCATGGTCCCTCCTGGCGTCGCGGAAAACTAGCTGTTCCCAACTTAGCGGCAAGCTGGCAGCCACATATCGCTGGCAGTTGTCCCCACATCCACTAGGGGGCGACATCGGGACTCGAGGGGGTTGCGCGCAAGGCAGAGTAGTCCCGGTCGGCGAGGCTTGTCAATCGCCGGTGCCGCACCCTTCGATTTTAAGGGTGCGGTTTTTGACTTCTCCGTCAGTCCGGCGGGTCGCCCACCTTCGGCGTTGGAAGCGTGGGGTTCCTGTCCTCCCTCCTCTCCTCTCTCTCCTCTCCCTCCTCTCCCTCCTCTCCCTCCGCTCCGCTCCCCCCGCCCCCCACGCCTGTACTTCGCCGTGAACTACCGCAGTGGTATCATGCGCCCAGCGGTCGTGTCGAGAGAGCAAGGAAACGGAACCCTCGTGGGACAAGGCGATGGGTCGCCCGCCAGTTATAAAGCGCTTGACTCTTTTTATCTATAGGAGTATGTGACAACCAGTTAACGGAGTGCCTTGCGCTCAGTTTCGGCGGGAGGATTCTATGGGAACTAATGCTCGATGGCTTCGCCGGGTTTGCTTCGCAACCCTGATTCCGTGGTGCCTTGCGGGCAGTGCCTTCGGCTGGGGCCAAGAAGGTCACAGAGTCGTTGCAAGCATCGCGGAGCGGCATCTCACACCCCAGGCCCGCGCGAAGGCCCAGCAAATCCTGAATGGGGATGCCTCGCTCGTCGCAGTGGCAACCTGGGCCGACGACGTCCGAAACATCAGACCCGAAACAAAACCTTGGCACTTCATCGATATTCCCCTGAAGGTTTCCTCGATTGACCCTCAACGTGATTGCAACAACGGAGATTGCGTCACGGCCGCGATCGCTCATTTCGTCAGCGTCCTGAAGGATGCTTCTGCAACTCCCCAAGCGAAGCACGAGGCTCTGAACTTCATCGTTCACTTCGTCGGCGATTTGCACCAACCGCTCCACTGCGAGGACAACAACGACCGAGGCGGGAACCAGAAGCAAGTGACTTTCTTCGGCCAACAGGCGAATCTGCACAGCACTTGGGACACACTCATCATCCAGCGGATTGATCCAAACCTGGAGAATTTCGCGGACACCCTCGATCAAAGCATCTCACCTTCAGACATCACCCAATGGCAACAAGGGACGCCTAACGATTGGGCGTTGGAAGCTCATGCCGTCGCGCAGAAGGTGGGATATTTCCGTCTGCCGAAGACCGGGACAGCTACGCTTGGCAACAAGTATTATCAGAGAGCCTTTCCCGCAGTTGATCTTCAACTCCAGAAAGCAGGCATCAGGCTCGCTTATATCCTCAACGAAGCTCTGCAATAGCCGGGTGCCCCATCGTTCTCGCGCACTCGGCGAGGAGCGCGGGAAGGTTCATGTCCACCCTGTTTTCCACTCCTTGTTCACTCCCCGCGGCCCTGAGTTTTCTTGCTGTTACCCGCCCTCGGCCACGCTCGAATACACCCATTTCTCTTTGATCCTCACCGCTGCGCTAAAATAGAGTGGCCTGGCTCGCCGTCCTTAGTTGGCGGCCCCTGCGAGGGTTGTGCCGGGGGGCCTGCGTGGGCCCACCCGCTTGGGCCGGATTGGTTCAACAATAAGATAACTGAAAGTCGCATTGTTAGCTAACATGTTGCTGAAGTGGATTTCGAAACCCACGCCCGCGATCCGCTTTATCCAATGGACCGCTGCTTGATTTCCCGGATTGCCGGTAAGTGTAACTGTTATGTGGCTTTCAGACGTAACGTTAGTCTCTGGAACAGTGATCTGTGACAACCCGGCCTGAATCACGCCGTTACCGGCAGTGGCGAAGGCGGTCTTCCCTTCAACCTTTAGAGCGATACCTTGTGGGCTCGCTGCGGAAACGCCGAATCCGGATATCGAGTCCCCACGAACGCCAGTACCAGTATTAGCAAAGCCATGAACACCACACAGAACGCGAGGCTCTTGGGAGTAGATGGAAGCGGCTTCCGTAAAGCCCTTTACACCTGTACCCGTTCCGGAGGTCGCCGTGGCCTGTCCGACAATAGTGTCGCAGTCCTTATACTTAGCCACGGCGATCAGACCGCTTACATTGCCGCTAACGGCGATTGCTGGCCCTGTTGCTTGCGGATTATCGTACTTAACGGCGATGGCACAGTTACTTCCAAATCCAGTGTTTTCTACGAAAAAAGCGGGACCCTGGACGTTGGCCGTCAAAGACGTCTGAGAATTAGCAATGTTCGGCTGGCCAAGGACCAGCGGATCGCCATCTGCCATTTGAGCACCTCAAGTAAAGAATAAGCATTTCATCGCTAGTGCATCCGGGACAGTCCGCTGCGTCGAAATGACTCGCCTCAACCGCCTTTGCGGAGCGCATTCAACTGCACCGGAATTTCCGTCTTGAGCTTCCCCTTGGCCCGAAAGCCTAGCCCCCTCCTGCCCGTCGTGTCAACCGCAAGTCGCCCTGGCCCCTTTGGGGTAGTAGTGCGGGTCGTTTTGGCCGTTCTGCGGAGCCGCTGTGCTGGTTTTGCCCGCCGCAGTCTGCCTCGCCGCTGACACTTCTCGGCTCGATGGCTTCCGAGCGCTCGTTGGCTTTCTGTCCTGGTTCGCTAAGCCCCGATGTCCACCTTCATGTCCACATTCATTTTCACTCCCCTCGGCCCTGAGTTTTCTTGATGTTACCGGCCTTCGGCACGTGCGAATACACCCCATTTCTCTTCGATCCTCACCGCTGCGCTAAAATGGAGTATGGCCTGCGAGGGTTGTGACCGGCGTGCCCGCCTGGAGCGGGGCTTGGCCGCCTCGGGCGGCCTGCCGGAGGAGGCATACGAGACATGGTCGCTGCGCTAAGTCCTCTAAAGCCCATACTTACGAATTTTGACGCTGCAACCCCTTTGCTTTCGCTACATACAAAATCATTGGACTTAAACCATCGTAGAATCAAATACATACGAAAAAAGGGGGTGGGGGCCCCCTGCCCTGCTTACCCTGCTTGCCCCGCCTGCCCCGAGCGCAGCCGAGGGGAGCCTGTCGAGGGGAGCCTGTCGAGGGGAGCCCGTCGAAGGGAGCCTGCCGCTGGTGGGCGAAGGTGCCTTGACATCCCAGATCCCCGGAGGTGATGAGTGACCTCCAAACAACCACCAGAGAACCGCTGCACGCACAAGACTGCCCACGGCCGCCGCTGCACGATGCCTACGGTGGCCCCGGACGTTGCGCTCTGCCTCCCGCACTGGCAGCGCCAAAACGGCGACCCCCAAACCGTCTCCGCCGAGCTGCTGGGCCCGTTTGCGGAGCTGACCACCGCCACCGCGGTCAATCACGCGCTCGCAAAACTCTTCTCCCTGGTCGCGGAGGGCCGCGTTCCCTCGCGCGATGGCGCTGTGCTCGCTTACATCGGCCAGTTGCTGCTGAATAGCCTCGCCGCGGTGCGGCACGAAGCGGAGCTCGCCCGCGGCCACGACAAATGGCACGGCGATCTGCGCCGCACCCTGCGCGAAGCCTTACTAAGCCACCCGGACGTGCTGGCCGAACTCGAGGACGCCCCGCAGGTCCGGCCTGTCGAAGTCAAATACGTCGGCCCCGGGCAAAGGGAGGAAGATTCCGATGGCTAGAACCCATTTGGGGGCGCGAGCTGGGGAAATCCTCAACCCCGGGGAAACGCGATGACGGGTTTTGTCATCTAAGCCATCGAGAGGCTCACTCGGCTGCGTCCGGGTGTATACTGTGGGCAAGGTTGCATTGGAGGTGGGGACATGAGGCTGTTTCGCGAGCGCTTCCTGACCGGCCTGCTGGCGGTCCTGCTGGTTGCCAGTCCCGCGTTTGCTCTTCCGCAAGATCCGCAAACCCAGCAAGACAAGCAAGACTCACAGAAAAAGGGCGGCAAGAACGACGTGGAGGCCATCGGCAACCGCAAAGTGGGCAAGGGCGTCAACTTTTATTCGCTGGAAAAGGAAATTGCGCTCGGGAAGCAGCTTGCCCAGGAAGTGGAGCGCTCCGCGAAGCTCGTGGACGACCCCATCATCGTCGAGTACGTGAACCGCGTGGGCCAGAACCTGGTGCGCAACTCGGACGCGCAGGTGCCGTTCACGATCAAGGTGATTGACTCGGACGAAATCAACGCCTTCGCCCTGCCCGGCGGTTTCTTCTACGTGTACAGCGGATTGATCCTGCGCGCCGATGAAGAGTCGGAGCTGGCGGGCGTGATGGCGCATGAAATCGCGCACGTCGCCGCGCGGCACGGCACGAAAAACGCGACGAAGGGCGAAATCATGCAACTCGCTATGATCCCGGCCATTATCTTTCTGCCGGGCGGCTGGGCGGGCTACGGAGCCTATCAGGGTCTGAATTTTCTGATCCCGCTGCAGTTCCTGAAGTTCTCGCGCGACGCCGAGCGCGAAGCGGATTTCCTCGGCCTGCAGTACATGTACAAGGCGGGCTACGACCCGAACTCCTACGTGACCTTCTTCGAGAAGGTCCAGGCGGAAGAGAAGCGCAAGCCGGGCAGCATCCCCAAGGTCTTCTCCTCGCACCCGCCCACGCCGGAGCGCATCCAGAACACCCAGAAAGAAATCGGCACGATCCTGCCGGCGCGCGACCAGTACATTGTCTCTACCTCGGAGTTCGACCTGGTGAAGGCGCGGCTGCGCTCCCTCCAGTACAGCCGCAAGGCCCAGGACAAGAGCCTCGACAAGCCTACGCTGCGCAAGAAGACTGAGACGACCGCGGACAACAAGAAGAAAGACCCCAAGGACCAGACGGGCGAAGACGACGACCGCCCGACGCTCAAGCGGCGTCCGTAACGCGATTCGAGAAAAAAGAAACGGGGCAAGCCAGGCCGGCTTGCCCCGTTTTTATTTCTGCCGGTTAAATTTCGCGCGGTTGGTGCTGCACTCCCATGCGCTTCAGCTCTTCCGAATAGTATTTGCGGTAGAGGATGTCCCACTCTTCGCTGCCTTCCAGGATCTCCTTCTTTTGCGAGCCGATCTTGCGGCGCACTTCGGCGTCCACCTGCTCTTCTTCCTTCAGCATCGCGGTCAGGGCCTTCACGATCTCTTGCCGGATCGTGTCGCGGTCCTCGATGAACTCCACGTCCTCGCGCGAGACGAGCACCTCGATCAGCGAGTGCGAGAGACGGACCACCTTTTCGCGGCTCAATCGCATGCGTTCCTTTGACGTGCGTTAGCGCAGGATCAACTTCCGCTCCCGCGCGAGCTGCGCCTTCACTTTCTTGTACACCTCCTGGTACGACGCGCCCGTGCGGCGCATCTGGTCGCCGTACTGGCTCAGGATTTCGCGGACCTCCTCGTTCAGGCGGTCCTCGACGCCCAGCTCCTGGGCCATGGCCTGCCGCACGCGTTGCACCAGCGCCTCCGCAGCCTTCGTCTCGAACATCTGCGCCGCCAAAAGGCGCTTCACCAGCTCGGAAGCCATGTAGCCGACGTAATCCCGTGAGAGCAGCAACTCTGCGCGCTCCTTGTCGCGTTCCGAAACAGTCAGTTTATGTCCCGCTGGAAAGACTGTCAAGGAAACCGCCGCGTTGACGCTCGCGCGGGCTTCTTGTACGATGGAATGCGGGGCGGTTAGCTCAGCGGTTAGAGCGTCCGGTTTACACCCGGAAGGTCGCAGGTTCAAATCCTGCACTGCCCACCAGCAGTTGTTCCCGCGGGGACGTAGTTCAGTTGGTTAGAACGCTGCCCTGTCACGGCAGAGGTCGCGGGTTCGAGTCCCGTCGTCCCCGCCATTCTCCTCAGCAGCGCGTGGCGCGCAACTATCGCGGAGTGGCAGTATCTGCGCGCCCGAGCCTCGTGCCGGGATAGTAGTAGGCAAGAATCTCCGCGTAGCTCTTTCCCTGCCGGCCCATCTCCGCGGCGCCCACCTGGCACAGTCCGACGCCGTGGCCTGCGCCGCGACCATAAAAGACGAATCTGTCGCCGGCTACGCGCACTTCGTAAAGGTCGCTGCGCACGACCCTTGGTCCGAGTGCGCGGCTGATGGCCAGGCGGAAGGCTTCCGCGCCGACGATGATCTGCCCCGAACCGCCCACGGCGACGCGCGAGGCGCGTCCCGAAGGCGTGCGGCTCAGCACGATGACTTCATGGATAGGCTCCGGCGCGACAATGCCCGCTTTGCGCAGGGCCTCCGCCAAATCTCTCCCGCTGATTCCTGCGCTCCAGCGGCTGTGCGGCCACGCTGGGCAATAGGCATCGTCGTGCTGCTGCAGATAGGGCACAGCGGGCGCGCCGGGCCAGGCCCTGCGCACGGCTTCCGTGACGCCGCCGCAATTCCTGTGGTAGTACGCCGCGGCCGGCTTGCCATCGAACACCAGGAGCTCGCCTTGCGTGGCGGCAACGGCCGCGCGAAGCCGCGCGGGCACGATGCCCAGGCGCGTAGCCTGGCAGTGCGTGGAATCGCAGAAGTCGAAGCCGTGGCCGCGATGCCGTCCGCGATAGTGCGCGGCATAGGAGCGCACGGCCACGGCCATGGCCTTCAGCGTTTCGTCGGACGCGGAGCCGCTCGCCTCCACGGCCATCACCTCGGCGACATACTCCTCGAGGGGAATCCGCAGGGTGAGCAGGAGGCGGCCCTGCTCCGCGGCGATGGCCAGCGGATACGCGGCGGCGATTCTTGCATGGCCGGCCACTTCCAGGCGATACGCGCCCGAAACACGCACCGCGTTCGCGGAGCCGAGTCTCTCACTCAGCACAAGGCGGTCGCCCTCAGCGCGCACCGCAATCGTCTCGGCCGCTGCTTGTGGCTTGCATGTTGCGCAAAGAATGAGGCGGATCGAGCCGGCTGGGACGAGGCGCACTTCTGCAGGCGGCGAGTAGTGGTAGATGCGCACCGCAACGTCGGGCGTCTGCGCCGCGGCCAGCGCGGGGAGCAAGGAAAGTAGAAGCAGTCGCCCGAGCTTCACAGCGAGCCTCGCGTCGTCTGAGAAGTGCGGAGTGGGCGAGGGATGTAACTGTGGACGTCGCCAGGGCTTTGTTCCCGGCAATGGACTACTCCGGCGGCCAGCGGCCCTCGCGCATATCGCGCGGCGTGAGCTTCGCCGGATCCACGACGACGTGCTTGATGCGTTCCTTGCGCCAGGAGTAAGTGATGTGCACCAGGCCGTCGCTCGTCTGAATCACTGCGGGGTAAGAGTACTCGCCCGGCTCGCTTTCGAGCACGAGCGCCGCCCGCCAAGTCTTGCCGTCGGCCGAAATGGCCACATTGAGCGGCGTGCGCTCTCTTTCGGCGTGGTTGTACACCAGCAGCGCGCGGCCGTCCTTCAGCACCACGCCGTCAATGCCGCTGTCCGGATTCGGCAGCGCGGTCGGCTGCAGCGGACTCCACACGCGCGCCAAGCCCTCCGACCAGCTCTCCATGATCTGGCCCTCCTTGCTGCGGCAGAGGATCTGTAGCTTCCCGGAGGGGTATTTCAGAACGGTGGGCTGGATGGCCTGAATTTTCTTGCCGTCGTTGAGCGGAGGCAACTGCTGCCAGCTGTTTCCGAGGTCTCCGGTGAGCTCCATGCGAACCTGCCACGTGGGGTATTCCGAGCTCGAAGGACACAGCAAGACCCCGTAGCCCAGCTCCACAGGCTTGTTCTTGACCGGCCCGAGGATTGACTCCGGCAGCCTCTCGGCAGCCGTCCACGTCTTGCCGGCGTCCGCCGACGTTGCCAGCACGCCCCACCAGCCCCGCGGCCCGGGACCGATCTTATAGAACAGCAGCAGCGGCCCCTTTTGCGCCTGAAAGAGAACCGGATTCCAGCTCGGAAAGCGCCCGCCGTCTGCCTGCGCTCCGTTGGCAATCTCGGTGGCGTTCGACCATCCGCTGGCGCCCATCCGCGCCATCCAGATGGCTGTGTCCGGGGCGCGCTCTTTGGAGCCTCCATACCACGCCACAACGATACCATTCGGAGTCTCGGCGATTGTCGAGGCGTGACAGAAGGGCGTAGTTGGCTTCGCACCTACAAACTCGGACTGGACGATTCCCTCACGGAGTGGTCCGGCAGGTACGCGAGCGGCATCACCTAGCGCGGCGCCCGCGGCTCCGGCGAGAACAAGTCCCAGCAAGATGAGGGAATACAAGTGTACGGACGCACGGCGGGCCTCTGCCCTTCGTGACCCGAAAGTATCCGCGGGATAGGACGAATGAATCTTCACCAGGTTGGCCCTACTCTACCCCTCTTGCGATTCAATGCAAGAGGCGCGTTGGAAAAGCGGTGCTAGAATCGCGCGCGATGACTCGCCGCCGAGCCGCAGCCCGCGCTCTCGTTCTCGGGGACATCAATGTGGATGTCGTCGCCCGCGTCCGCAAACTGCCGCGGCCCGGCGAAGACTGCCTGAGCGCGCGACTCGAGCTGCATTGCGGCGGCGTGGCGGCCAATACCGCCGTGGCGCTTGCGCGCTGGGGGCTTGATGCTGAGCTCCTCGGCTGCATCGGCGACGATCGCTTCGGCGAACGCGTCACCGGCTGGCTCCGGCGCGAACGTGTGAACGTTTCGCGCGTGCGAAAAACCGCGCGGCATATGACCGGGCTGATGTACATCATCGTCACGCCGGATGGGCAGCGGACGATCTTCGGCAGCCGCGGCGCCAACACGCAGGCGCCACGCCCGCTTGTGCGCGCGGGCACAGCGGCCGTGCATCTGGTCGGATATTCCTTCCTCGCGCCGGCCACGGCGAAGGCCGCGCGGCACTTGCTGGCGGAGGCGCGCCGCCGCAAAGCGGGCGTCTCGCTCGATGTGGGCCTCACGCCCGCCCAGCAGATCCGCGAAACGATTTTGCAAGTCGTCTCCAAAGTGGATATTCTCTTCGTCGGCTTTGACGAAGCGAAAACGCTGACGCGACAAACAAGCATCGCGGCGTGTTTCGATGCGCTCGCGAAGCTCAGCTCCGCTGAGATCGTGATGAAGCTGGGCAAACACGGCTGCGCATTTCGATCGGGCCGCGCGGCGCGGCGCGTACCCGGCTTTCGCGTCGCGGCGGTAGATACAACCGGCGCGGGCGACGCGTTTGACGCGGCGTATCTTCGCGCGCGGCTCGTAGGCTGGCCGCAAGAGGAAGCCTGCCTCGTGGCCAACGCCGCGGGCGCTGTCGCCGCGTCGGCGCTGGGCGCGGGCGAGAGCATGCCCCGGCCCAACGCCGTGCTCCGTCTCCTGCGACGCAGCCGCCTCGGGAGTAAGTGGAATACCGCGCGGCGGCGCATCGCAGCTCGCTTGCGAAAAGAGTTGCAGTAACAGATTCTCAGTTTGGGGAGGGCCACATGCATCCTATGCCGGAGTGGAAGAAAGAAATGGATCGCCCGCGGATGAAGTCGCTCGCGGACTTGTTCGCGGTGCCCAAGCCCGTCATCGGCATGGTGCACCTGTGGCCGCTGCCGGGAGCGCCGGGGTACACCGGTTACGGCATGCAGACGATCCTGGACAACGCGATGCGCGACGCCGAAGCGCTGGTGCGCGGCGGCGTGGACGGACTCGCGGTCGAGAACATGTGGGACCATCCCTACTACGTCGGCGCCGACGTCAAGCCCGAGGCCATGACGGCGCAGGCGGTGGCCGCCGCGGAGATCGTCAAGAGCTTCCCGCTGCCCGTGGGCATCAACGTGATCCATAACGGCGGCGTCGTGTGCCTTTCGATCGCCGTGGCCGCGCGCGCGCGTTTCATCCGCGTGTGCATCCTGACGGGCGCGCGGCTTTGGGACACCGGCGAGCTGGATCACGGCTGCGCCGCGGAGCTGATCCGCAAGCGCAAGGAACTCTACGCCGACGACATCCAGATCTTTGCTGACGTGGACAAGAAGCACTCCGTGCGCTTTCCCGGCATCGACCTGGCCACGCACATCGAGTGGTGCGAGTTCTACGGCGCCGACGCGCTGATCGTCACCGGCAAGATGACCGGCTCCGCGCCCGACGTGGAAAAGGTGCGCGAAGCAAAGGGTCTGGCCACGAAGCCCATCCTCGTCGGCAGCGGCAGCAACGAAAAAAATATCGGGGCGTTCCTGCAATACGCGGACGGCGTGATCGTCGGTTCCAGCCTGAAGATTGACGGCGTGATGCAGAACCCGGTGGACGAGAAGCGCGTGCGCGCGTTCATGGACGCCGTGCGCCCGCGGCGCGAGGCCGCCGCCGCGCGGGGCTAGCCCGCAGGCTTGCCGGTGTAGCGCAGAACCATCACGGTGATGTCGTCGGCCTGCGGCGCGCCGCGGCCAAAGCGCTCGAGCGCCGCGAAAATCGCCGCCTGTATCTGTTCGATGGAATCCTTCGCGTGGGCTCCCACCACTTCGTGGAGCCGCTCCATATCAAAGCGGTCGTCTTCGGGATTCACCGCCTCGTTCACGCCATCGGTGAAAAGCACGAGCGTATCGCCGGGCTGGAGCTGCGCGGCATCCGACTTGAATTCCGTTCCCTCGAACAGCCCCACCGGCATGCTCTGCGCGGGAAACGCGTCTTCCACGCGGCCGTCGCGCACGAGCAGCGGCGGCAGGTGTCCCGCGTTGATGAACTCAAACCGGCCGGAGGCATCGAGCATGGCGAAAAAAAGCGTGGCGTAGCGCTGCATCTCCGAATGAGTGCAAATGAATCGGTTGAGGTGCGCGCACACCTTCACCGGTTCCTGGCCCAGCGACATCGCGGAAAACGTGCCCTGGAGCATCATGGTCACGAGCGCCGCCGCCAAACCTTTGCCGCACACATCGGCCATGACAAACGCGGTGCGCTCCGGGCTCAGCTCCAGCAAGTCGAAGTAGTCGCCGCCCACGGCCAGGCACGAAACATTTTTCCCGATCACCTCGAAGTGCGGATACTTGGGAAACGTGCTGGGCAGCAGGGCCTGCTGGATCTGGCGCGCGGTATTGATCTCCTGCTCCATGCGCACGCGCTCGCGCTCTTTTTTGACCAGGCGCGCATTGTCCAGCACGCTCGCCGCTTCCATCGCCAGCGTGTCCAGGATCTGCCGCTCCAGGCGCGTGAACGCCGCGGGCTTGCGGCTATCGAGATAGAGCACGCCAAGCACCTGCGCGGGATTTGAGCTGAAGGTCATGTCCGAGGAGCGGAGCTGGCCGAGCGAGAGCAGCGGGATGGCCATAATGGAGCGGAGCTGCTGCCCGACGATGCTCTGCGCGTCGCGGAGGTCGGCCGCGGCCTTGGCCACGTCTTCTTCCATCACGCTGCGGCGCTTCTCGACCGCTTTGGCGATGGCTGTCTGGCTGGCTTCGACGCCTTCGACCGGAAGATGCCGGTTGCCGCGCTGCCGCGCGAGCATGGGGCGCAGCTTGCCCTCGGCGTCGGCCTCGAGCAGCAGGCCGCGATCGGCGCCCGTGAGCGCGATGGCGCGGTCCGTCATCGTGCCGAGCACAACCTCGAGCGGCAGGTGCGACTGCAGCAGGTTAGAAGCTTCGAGCAGCAGACTCAGATGGCGCAGCTCGCGGGCTCCTGGCTCCAAGTTGGAGACTTCCTCCATGCGCGCCAGAAGGTCGGGCAGCGCCTTGTCCCCCGGGCCGGGACGGAAGATGAGCTGAAAGGAATCCGGGACGCCGAAGCTGATCGCATCGCCCTCGCGCAGCGGCTTCTTCTCGACCTTCTCGCCGTTGATGAAGACCCCGCTGCGCTGCCCGCGATCCTCCAACACAAATTCACCGCCGGCGTAGACCACTGCGGCGCACTGCCGCGAGATGCGCATATCGGCGAGCGAGAGGTGGTTCCCGGACTCCGCGGTCCGCCCGATCAAGAAGGGTGACGCCGTGATAGGCACGGCGCGGCGCGTGCCGCTCGGCTCGATGACCTCGAGCACGGCTTCGGGGATGGCTTGTGGTTCAGGCATCGGTTGGGCTTGGGGCATGGTCGAAGGCGGCAAATCATACCACGCGTGCCGACCTTGCTCCACGTTGGGGGGAGGGACACCCCCCTCTTTTTTGTATGTATTGATTCTACAGGACTTTAAGTCCAGCGATTTTGTAAGTATCGATTCTACGGGACTTACAGGCCCGATTTTCGTAAGTATGAGTTCTAAAGGGCTTGTGCGATTACGGCGGACAAGTGCAGTGGCAATTGGAAATTTGAGATTAGAAATTGGAAAACGGGAATGCGGGCAGGCTCGCCGTGGCGGGCAGGCTAGGGCGACGCTGGGAAGATCGTACATATGTCATGTTACCTCAATGGTGAACAGAAATCAAGTGGAAATCGTGCGGCCCTGCGGAAAAAACGCGGCGTGTTCGAACGCGATAGGGGAAGTTCCCCATCCCTTCCGCAGGAATCGGGGAACGGTGGGGCACCCGCAATTCTTCTCCGGATATGCGCTGCGGGTTAACCGGTGATCTACTGCTTGTGAAGAAAGGGCGGCCACCCGCCGATTGGTTGGGCCGCTCAGGGGGGTCTCAGTGGCATGTGTCAAACACGCCCTTCACATTCTCTTAACGCGGCCTGCGCCATGCGCAAGTATGGTGACGAGCGCAGCTTAGTAGTGAAGATGTCGACCGCGCGGCGGGCGTAGGGCAGACCGTCTTGCGGGCGGTCTTGCCGGGCAAGGGCTTTGGCAAGTACCTGGCAATAATATCCAATCAACTCTTGCCGCCCCACAGCTTCCGCCAATGCTATCGCCTCGCGCGCCAGTGTTTCGGCGGCGGGCCAGTCTTGACGGTCGAGGGCGAGGCCGGCCAGGTTGCCGGTGTAGGTAGCGACACCCTCTCGGTAGTTCACCTTCTTCGCAACCCGCAGGGCCTCGCGGTAGTCGCGTTCGGGCGCGGCATAGTCGTCGGAATCTCCTTCAACCCCGGCAATGTCGTTCAGCACAATCGCCACTTCCTCGCTCTCTGGGGCGATCGTGCGGAAGAGCGCCAGAGCTTCCTGGTAAGCCGCAAACGCAGCAGGGTAGTTTTGCTCCTGCGTATGCCCAAGGCCGCGTAAGCGAATGGCAAGTGCTTTTTCGCGCGCCCCAGCGTCCGCCTTTTGCCAGTGTGCTTCGCAGCGAGCGGCGCAGGCCATCACCTCGGCAACCTGACTGCGCTGACTGTAGACATATCCAGCACGATAAGCCTGCCATCCTGCGTTGAGAAAATTGCCCGCGGCTAGCGCTTTCTCCTCAGCTTGCTGGCTGAGTGAAAGCCGCTCGTCCCAGCGCCCAGAAAAGTCTAGAAATTGGTTGAGCGCGTCACACAGCCTCTGAAGGCGGCCGTTATCGCCTTGCAGGAAGAGCGGGAGCGCGGCGGCAACCCGAGGCCATTCGGCCTCCAGCTTGGGGAACCGTTCGAATTGTACGTGTCCGTTTTCTATGGCCAGCGCGAGGGCACTCGTGGTCAGACGGTCTCCTGTCTGGGCCACAGCCTCGGGGCGCTGGCGGCGCAAAAAGGTTGCCGCCAGCAGCGGCAGCAAAAAGGTTTGCGCCGCGTCGTCACTGACCAACAGAGCGCGATCGGCTAAATCTTCCAACGCGGTTTGCGCGGCAGGGCGGGCCAGTCCGGCCAGGTCGGCAATCCATTCCACTTTGGCCGGTTGAGTGAAATGCACAAGCGCCGCAAGCACGGCCGTCTCACTTTCGGTAAAGGTATCCAGTAGGTCACCAAAGATGTATTCCAGTGGGTCGTTTTCTTTCGGCGCGGATTTCAGAAACTCGCACGCTTCGGCAATCGTGCGGCAGTGGCTGCCCGTCCGGCCCAATTGCCCTACCACCCACTTGATGAGCAGGGGGTTGCCCTGTGTGATTTCATAGAGGCCCTGGCGTTCCCTCTCGTTGGCGCGGGCCAAGTGGCGGTTAGACTTGGCCAACTCGGAGATGAGGTCGAGCGCCTCCTTCAGCGCGAGCCGGTCGAGCCGGATCACGCGCGCGTCAATATCGGTGCGGCGCCGGCTGGTAACGACCGCTTTGCAGGTGGCGGGCAACCGTCCAAGGAACTGGTACAGCCGGACACGCTCTTGCTCGTCAAACGTCTCCACGTTGTCGATAACAATGAGGGCGTGCTGGTCCGCCAGCGCACCGCGCACGGCGTTGGCGCGCTCGTTCGGCGGGGTGCGCGTAATCTCCTCCTCGCCCACCTCGCGGGCCAGCTCGGAAAGCAAGGCCATATAGTTAGGGAGCATGAAGTCTTGCAGCGACTGTTCGCCGGCCGGCGTCATCTCGCGCACTTTGGCAGAAAGGAAAATCTTCCGAGAGAAGTGCCCGTCGGGCGCGAGGTGCCCGGCGCGGATTGCCAGCGCGGTCTTGCCGATGCCGCCAGGACCGTCAATGAGCACTCCCCAACTGCGCGATTCGGGCGACAGCGCGTCGGCGATGTTTGCCAGTTCCTTTTCGCGGCCGAAAAAGTACGGTTGGTGCGGCAAGGTCGAGCGGGAGGCTGGGCTCGATGTTCCCACGCTGATGGGCACGGGCATGATTGGCAGCGGCGCCTCGCGCGTCGGCTTAACGTCCGGCTTGAGCGGCGCTTGCTGGAGCACGTGCAGCACGAAGCGGGCCGCGTTATGTGCGGCGACCCGCTGGCGCTTGTTTCTGTTGCGGTCTTTATGCCCATCGGCCCAGTCGCAGATAGCTTTGACCAGAATCCAGTCCACTTTGCTTTCCTCGCAGGCCACGTAAAGCCCTGCTCCTTCCATCTCGCCACCGATGGCTTCTGGCTCGAACTCGCGCAGCTGTTGGCGAAAGTCCATATTGTCCACCAGCTTTTCGCCGGAAAGGATGAGGCCGAAGCGCACTTTTGCCTTAGGATCGCGCCAATACAGGTCAGCGCTCCGGAATCGGTTGAATAACGATGACGAGGCATGAGGCCGGTCACCGCGCGGGATGAGTTTGAGCCTGTCTTCTTTGTCTGTACCGACGCGCTGCAGGTCATAGAGCAAGAGCCGCTGCGAGACCAGAATATCGCCGATGGATTGCTTCTGAGCGTCGACGCCAAAGGCGATGCCCACCATGATGACGGCTGAGGGCGAGAGTGCGGCGATACCCTTTCCCACAGTCTGTTGAGCAGCACCCAGACCGACGGATCCCATCTCGGATTGCACCATGAACACCCTCGCGCCATTGACGATGCCGAGGTTGTGATAGATGAGGTCAAGCGGCACAGCTTTGGGGGCGTGGCCCGTGGCCTCTTCGAAGACCTGAAAGACCGCGTTGCTTTCCACCTTGGTGACGGTAACAATCAGAGCATCAGCTTGCATATCAGGCATCTCTGTGTTCATCGCCTCTTGCCGGATTCTACCACCAATCGTGTGGCACCTTCCCCGTGCACGCGTGAATGGCGCCCGGGCTGGCTCCGGCGATAGGAGTTCCTCTAGACCCTGCCAATTGCTGTCGCGAACAGCCTTTCGCGCCACTAATTAGGATCGCGCCCGATAAACGTCCGTTTCGGAAAGTGGCATCGGCGCGGGACTTGACCCTGGTTCCCGGCTGAAACTAACCCACTGCTGGCAGCTAGGAGTCCGGATTTTGGTTGCGTCGCGGGCCTGCTTGGTATAGATGTTCTTCGCATAGCGGCTGTTTTGGTGGTGGGAGAGGTTTCTCTAAAGGAGCGTGGGATGGCCAGGCCCGACTCTTCCGGCATCGCAGAAGCCTTGCGGCGGGAGTTCGTTCCGTTTCTCCAGTCGTGCACGGAGCCGGAACAACTGCCGGAGATCCTTCGCCGGCTGGCCGGCTGCCTCGGCGCCGACGGCGCGATCCTCTGGCGCGCGGATGACGAGCAACTCCTGGTGCAATGCACCGTGGGCTCCGCGCGGCAGGATTGGGCCACCGCACACGCAAGCAACACGGCCGGAGCCGCCGCCATGCGCCGCGGAGCCGGAATTGTGGCCGAGGCGGAGCGCGGGCCCTACTCCCTTGCTGAAATCGGAGAAACTCTCGCGCAGGTCGCCGCGGTCCCCGTGCGCAGCGCCAAGGGTCCTCTTGGCAGCGTAGAGTTTCATTGGAAGAAAGGCGCTGCGACGCCGGCCGTCGCCGAAATTTTTCCCGAGATTGAAAACGCGCTGCGGCAAACCCTGCCGGGCCTGCTCGAGTTCGAAACCAGCCGCCAGAACTACATTCGCGCGATCTCCCGGCTGATGATGCTGTACGACGTCGGGAAAGTCTTCCATTCCACGCTGGACCTCGGCGAGCTTGCGCCGCACATACAGGACCGCGTGCAGGCCATCGTCAGCGCGGACGCCGTGGTCGTCTGGCTGCTCGACAACGTGAAGAAGAACCTGTACTGCGCCGCGGTGACCGACAAGTTCCGCGGCACGATGGAATCGGTGCGCGTATGGGCGAGCGATGCCGGCCTGGGCGCAACGATTGCCGCGGGCGAGCCGGCGATTCTGGGGCGCGTGGACGACGAAGCCTGGACCGCGCGCTGGGGCGCCCCGCTGCGCGGCATCCTGGTGGTGCCGCTGGTGGCCGACGGGCACCCGCTGGGCGCGATTGAGGCCGTGCGCGGGCCGGACTCCACACCGTTCTCCGAGGAAGACCTGCGCGTGCTGGTGGACGTGGCCAAGCAGGCCACCGTGGCGCTGCGAAATGCGCAACGTTTGCAGGCCGAGCGCCGCGTAAAGGAATTGCAGGCGCTGGCCGAAATCAGCCAGGAAATCACCGCCACGCTCGATATCGACCGCGTGCTCTCCACGGCCGTGAACCGCATCACCGCCGTTCTTCCCGTGAACCGCTCTTCCATCTCCATCCTGCGCAAGGGACGCCGGGAAATGGCGGCCATCTCCGGGCAAGTGCAGGTGGACCGCACGAAGCCGGGCGTGCCCGATCTGATCTCGCTGCACGAATGGCTGGGCGGCCTGGACGGCGACATCAGCGTGGTACAGACCGACGAGGGCATCCTGACCGACCACGAAGATGTCCGCGAAAAATTCGCGGCCTATTTCAAAAAGACGGGCATGCGTTCGTTCACCGGCCTCCTGTTGAAAGACGGAGAAGGCGCGATCGGCGCTCTCGTGCTGGAAGGCAGCGACGCCCAGGCGTTGACCGCGAGCCACGTGGAGCTCGCGCGCATCTTCGCCAACCAGGTAACGGTGGCGGTGCGCAATGCCCTGCTCTACCAGCAAGTGCCGCTGGCGGGCATGCTGCAGCCGCTGGCCCGGAGAAAGGCAAAATTCGAGGCCATGCCGGCGGCGCGGCGGCGCGCCTATCTCGCGGGAGCGGCTGTGCTGGTGCTGTTCCTGGTGTTTTTCCCGTGGTGGTCGAAGCCCACCGGCGATGCCCGCGTGCTGCCCGAGCACATCCAGCCGGTCAGCGCCGAGGTGGAAGGCACGGTGCGCAAGGTGCTCGTGCACGAAGGCGAGCGCGTCACGAAGGGGCAGCTTCTGGCCGAGATTGCGGCGGACGAGCAGCGCATGGCGCTGGAACAGGCGCAGGCGCAATACGACATCCAGAGCCGCCGCGTGCTGCAGCTTGAAGGCGAGGGCAAGCTGGGCGAAGCGCGCATCGAGCGCGCCCGCATGCAGGAAGCTGCCGCTAAACTGGGCCTCGAGCGCACGCAGCTTACCCAGACGCAGCTTCGCGCGCCGATTTCAGGCGTCGTTGTCACTCCGCGGCTGGAAGAACGCGTGGGACAGTACTTGAAGCGCGGCGACGTGTTCTGCCAGGTGGTGGACCTGACGAGCGCCTGGGCGGAGGTGTCGCTGCCCGAAGGGGACATCGGCGAGGTGGCGGCCGGCGAAGTAGCCTGGCTGAAGCTCAACACGTACCCGACGCGCAAGTTTGTGGGCAAGGTGATCCAGGTGGCGCCGCAGGCCCGCGAGCAATCGGACGAGCGCTACTTCGACGTGATCGTCGAGGTGCCCAATCCCGACATGGCCTTGCGCGCCGGCATGATGGGCCGCGGGAAGGTGCTGGCGCGGCGGGCCAGCGTGGGCTACCTGCTGCTGCGCGTGCCGGCGCGGTGGATCTGGCTGAAACTTTGGAAACTGCTGCCGTAAACGGAGGACGAACGTGAAGACCCGGTACAGATTTCTGCCGGCGGTCCTTGCCGCCGGCCTGCTCTGCGGCTGCGGCGCGCAGAGGACGGCGGAATCGGCAAGCACGGCCACGAGCCCGGTCGAAGTGGACGTATTCGTCGTCTCGGCGGCGTCCTCTTCGGGCGACGCCTATGTGGCTTCTTCCACGCTGACCGTCGAGCATGAAGCCGACCTCCTGACCGAAGAGCCCGCGCGGCTGGTGCAGGTGCAGGCCGACCAGGGCCAACGCGTCCGCCGCGGCCAGGTGCTCGCGCAACTGGACGACTCCGACGTGCGCAAGCAGTTCGAGGGCGACCGCGCGGCCATGCAGAGCGCGGAGGTGCAGTCCCGCGAGTCCGTGGTGATCCGCCAGGCCGCGGAAGTCGAGCTGCAACGCCAGGGAGAACTGCGCAAGGAAGGTCTTGGCAGCCAGCGCGAGTACGACCGCGCGCGGTTCAATCTGGATGCCATGCGGCATGAAGTGGACAAATACGCCTTTGACCTGGAGAGGGCCAAGGCGCGCGCTGCCGCCGATGAAATCCGCCTGGGCCGCATGCAGATCCGGGCGCCGTTTGACGGCATCGTCTCCCGCCGCTATGCCCGCGTGGGGCAGTCGATGCTGAAGGACGACAAAGTGCTGCGGCTGACCGAGCTGCGGCCGCTGCTGGTGCGCTTCACGGTACCGGAGGCGCTGCGCCGGGCCATGAGCGCGGGCGCCACGGTGGAAGTGGTGCCGACGGATCAGGCGGCCGCGCCCGCTCGGGCCCGCGTGATGCGTACGGGCTACGTGGTGGACGCCGCGAGCGGGTCCGTAGAATGCGTGGCGCGCCTCGTCGACCCCGTGCCCGCGACCCTCGTGCCGGGCATGGGAGTCGAAGTGAAAGTGGAGGGCGCCGCTGCGACGGCTTCCTCTGGCGCGCTGTGGATTCCGCGCGCGGCGGTGCGACGCGGCGCCGATGGGAGCGCTGACGTGTTTGTGCTGAAGGCAGACCGCTTGCAGCGCCGCAGCGTCAAGCTGGGGCGCGAAGCGGAAGCCACCGTTCAGGTATTGTCGGGCCTGGCCGCTGGCGACCGCATCGTCGCGCAGACCAGAGATGGTTTGCAGGACGGCATGGCCGTCCGCGTGCGGCCGTAACGCACAAAGCTCCGCGGGACCGCTAACAGGATTGCCCGTTCCATGGCCACGAATTACCCCAAACTCCGCAGCGACCTCGTGATCCGCCGCCTGGTGATGGGCGGCGAGGTCATCCACATGATCAAGAACCGCGACACGGGGGAGTACCTGAACTTCCACGATTGGGACTGGGCCATCCTGGGGCAGATGAACGGCCAGAACTCCTTGCAAGACATCACCGACCATTTCCGGCAACAGTACCCGGAATATGACGTGGACGTGGGTGTGGTGTCCGACTTCGTGGACTCAATGAAGAAGCGGGAGCTGGTGGAGCTGACGCCCGCCGAGCGCAGCATCGCGGTGCTCGAGAAGATGAACGACGAGCGCAAGAAGCAAGCCGAGCGCAGCCAGGTGAAAGACGTCTTCAACATGACGCTGGCCACGACGAATCCGGAGCGAGTCTACAAATTCGTCTATCCCTACCTGCGGTGGATCTGGACGCGGGAATTCGTGATCGTCACGCTAGCGATGTTCGCGCTGGCCGCCGGGATCATCATTTCCAACTGGAACCTCGTCCGCGAGGGCATAGGCAAATTCTGGCGGTTCGAGAGCCGGACCTCGTCGGACATCTTCATGCTGTTCTGTATCCTCGCCGTCATCATCATCATTCACGAATCGGCTCACGCGCTCACCTGCATCAACTTCGGCGGCGAGGTGCACGAACTCGGCTTCATGCTGATGTATTTCATTCCCGCGTTCTATGCCAACGTGAGCGACGCGTATCTGTTCGACAAGAAGTGGCACAAGTACTGGGTGACGCTGGCGGGGGGATACAGCGAGCTGGTGATCTGCTCGATCTGCACGTATGTGTGGATTCTCAGCGAGCCGGGCACATTTCTGAACCACTTGACCTACAACGTCATGGTGTTTGCGGGAATCTCGACGATCATCTTCAACTACAACCCGCTGATGAAGCTGGACGGGTACTACCTGCTCACCGACATCCTGGAGACCACGAACCTACGGGCCAACGCCATCGGCTACATCGTCTATTTGATCAAAACGCGCGTCTTCCGCGCCGCTGCGCCTGAGCCTCCGCACCTGACGCCGCGCAAGCGGAGGATCTTCCTGATCTATGGGACGCTGGCTTCGCTTTATACGATCTTCGTGGTCACGTTGTTTATCCTGTTTATCTTCCGCTTCTTTACGCGCCACTTCCCCGAGATGGGCGTGTTCCTGGGCTTTTTCGGGGCCTACATGATTCTGAGAAAGAGGGTCAAGAAGCTTATGGTGTTCTCAAAATTCATCTATCTCGACAAGCGGGAATGGCTGACGCAGAAGGCGTCGGTGCGGCGCTGGGCGATGGTGACGGCGGCGCTGCTGTTGATTCTGCTGTTCTACCCCTTCGCGCACAAGGTTTCGGGACCCGTCGTGCTCGAGCCTTCGCGCCAGCAGGCGTTGCGCGCGGAAACGGCCGGCTTCGTAGCCGATGTGGCGGACAACCACAGGCAAATCGTTCCTTCCGGGACCGTTGTCGTGCGTTTGCGCAACAACGTGCTGACCGCCGCGCGGCAGGGGGCCCAGGCGCGCGTGGAACGGTTCGCCAGCGAAGCGGCCCGCGCGCTGGACTCCGGCAATATGGGCGGCTACCAGACCGCGTTCCGCGAGCAGCAGCGCGCCGCAAAGGAGCTTGCCGAGCTGCGCCGCCAGGAATCGAGGCTGGAGGTCCGCGCGCCGTTCGACGGCATGGTCCTGACACCGCGCCTGCAGGACCTGGTTGGAAAACACGTGGCCTCCGGAGACTTGCTGTGCGATTTCGGCGACCTGCGGACGATCCGCGCGCGGATCGAAGTGAGCGAGTTCGATTTTCGCGAGCTGGCGAAGGAACAGCCCGTCCGACTCAAGGTGAATTCGTTCCCTGCGGAGGTCTTCCGGGGACGCGTGGCGGAGCTGAGCCAGGCTTCCAAGGATACCTACAACGCTTCCGGAAGGACCACGGCATTGGTGCGCACGGTCGAAGCCTCGCCCATTCCAGCGGCTTCGTCCGACAGCAAGACGAGATCGGAAGCCCAGCCGTTCTCCCACTTCGAAGTCACTGTGGAAATAGCCAATCCGGAGGGAGCTCTCCTACCCGGCATGAGCGGGCTGGCAAAGATTCAGCCCGACCGCCACTCCATCGTCGGGCGCATCCTGCACGCCCTCACGGAGCTCATTCGCGGCAAGCTTTGGTGGTAGGACACCCGGAGGGAACGCGATTCGGTTCAGGCCCGGGGTTAATACCTGCCCGATTCCCTTACAGGCTGCACACCAAGGGAGCCAAGCGAGACTCCTGAGCTTCCCCCAAACCCAGATGACGTTTGCCTAGGGAGATTCCTTCGCCGGGTCGGGGCCAGGCCCACGCCAGGAGAACCGGCTCGGGTCCGGCCATCACGACGAGCCGTAGCTCTTCAAGGTCACGGCCGGTCAGCTTGCGGACTTGCTGGCGCTGGTCTTCAGTCAATCGGAGGGTCATAGCGTTACTTTCCATGGTCGGGTCCTGGGATTTGACCGCCCTCTTGCTTCCCCTCGGCAACATGCTAAGCGCTTCCCACACTGGTGGCTGTACACTTTTGTACATTTTTGAAGAAGCCACCACAAACCGAGCAAAGAAAAAGGGGCCGCCGAACCAAGTCAGGCTGGCTGGGCGGCCCCTGGATGTGGTTGCGAAAGCTACTTACTCGACGTTGCTCGGATCGTCGGCACCGAACGGAGCCTTGCGCGCCTCGTTGGCCGCATCGCCACCGCCGAACGGAGCCTTGCGCGCTTCGTTGGCCGCATCGCCACCGCCGAACGGAGCCTTGCGCGCCTCGTTGGCCGCATCGCCACCGCCGAACGGAGCCTTGCGTGCCTCGTTAGCCGCATCGCCGCCGCCGAACGGAGCCTTGCGCGCCTCGTTCTCCTCGCCGCGGCCGATGCCGAGGCCGGACGGGGCCTTGCGCGCCTCGTTGGCGTCCCGCTCGCCACCGCCGAACGGAGCCTTGCGCGCCTCGTTGGCGTCCCGCTCGCCACCGCCGAATGGAGCCTTGCGCGCCTCGTTGAGATCGCCCCCGTACGGAGCCTTGCGGTCTTCCGCCGCTGCGCGCGCGCCGCCGCCCCACGGGGTCTTCCGCGCTTCGTTCAGGTCGCCTCCCCACGGGGTCACGCGGCCTTCCAGCGCTTCCACCTTCAGCTCACCGATGTTCTGCCCGGTGGCCTTGCGGATGGCTTCGCTCTGCTCGTTCGTCAACTTGATCACGACTGATTTGGATTCTGCCATTTGCTGTCTCCTCTGCGCTCAAGCGCTAAAGAATCTCTCTTTCGAAACCCTGGGGCCCTGGAATCTGTGTTTGCCCAAAAAAACCCGGTTGCCTCTCCCCATGCTCTCAATCTGTTTGCTTTCCCCTGGGCAACTTGCCCTTATAGTTGCACGGTTCATGCCAATCGCATTGGTTCTAGTACCACAAGCAGGGGAAGCTTTTGTTTCAATGGATTGCGAGGCAAGGGCCAGTTGGAACGAGCGATGCGGTAGACAATGGGGTTGAGAATTAAACCTCGGGTGAATAATTCCCCTCCAGCTCATACTTGCGGCAGAGGTATTTCATCTGTTCCTTGCTCAGACAAAGCAGCTTTGCGGCTTCCGTCTTGACACCCCGTGTTTGGGCAAGAGCGGCCTTTAGCAGCTCCTTCTCATAGCGGGCGACCTCCTCAGCCCAATCCAGTCCCGACGCGGGAACGAGCGACCGGCCAGAGATGATGGGACCCAGGGCACCGGAAATGTGGGGTGGAAGATGCTCGATCTGGATTGTTTCTCCGTCTGCGATGAGGACCGCATGCTGGATCACATTCTCGAGCTCGCGTACGTTGCCGCGCCAGGAGAACGCAAGCAGGCGGTTCAGAACTTCCGGCGAAACGCTCTTCCCCGGAAGCTTGCCTTGCTCGGAGAAGAACCGCAGGAAGTGGTTCACCAGCAACGGGATGTCTTCCTTGCGTTCCCGGAGCGGCGGCAAGCGCAAGGGCAGGACGTTCAAGCGGAAGAAGAGGTCGTCGCGGAACTTCCCCTGCCCCACCAGGGTCTCCAGGTCCTCGTTCGACGCCGCGATCAGCCGCACGTCCACCTCGATCGTCTTGCGGCCGCCGATGCGCTCAAACTGCCGCTCCTCGAGCACGCGCAGCAGCTTGGTCTGCACGTTCAGGTTCAGGGTGCCGACCTCGTCGAGAAACAGCGTGCCCCGGTGGGCCATTTCAAACCGGCCTTCGCGCGCCGTCACGGCGCCGGTGAAGGCGCCCTTCTCGTGGCCGAACAGCTCGGTTTCAATCAATGTTTCCGGCAGAGCGGAACAGTGCACAGCGACGAACGGAGCGTCGCGTCGCCCGCTCTGAAAATGCAGCGCGCGCGCCACAAGCTCCTTGCCCGTACCGCTCTCGCCCGTCAGCAGCACGGTCGCCGGGCTGTCGGCAAACCGGCGAATCGTGTCAAACACGCGCGCCATCGCCGGGCCGCAGCCGATGAGGTTCTGAAACGAGAACTGCTGAATGACTTGTTCTTTCAGCCGACGGTTCTCACGCTCCAGGTCGAGCCGCTCGAGGCTCCGCCGCAAGACGAGCTGGAGCTCGGTTAAGTCGAAGGGCTTCAGGAAGCAGTCGTAGGCGCCTTCCTCAATGGCCCGCATGCGCGTTTCATAGTGGGGATTCCCGGTCATCACGATCACAACCGTGTCGGCCACACGGCGGCGCAGTTCGCGTAGAACCGCGAAGCCGTCATCGGTTGTCCCGTTGGGCCGCAATTGCAAATCGAGGAGAACGAGATCCGTGGGCGCCTGCGACGCCTGCACGAGCGCCGAGTCCGGATCTCCCGCCTCCGCGACCGCATATTGGCCGCTCAGCGCCAGGCACAACTGCTCGCGCAGCAGGCTATCGTCTTCCACGACGAGGATGCGCCGTTCGGAATTCATCCCTGCTCCGGACTCGCCGGGAACAACAACCGGAAGCGCGTACCACGCCCCGGCTCGCTTTCCACCTCGAGCTCGCCATTGTGAAGCTGCATGATTTGCCGGGTCACGTACATGCCCAGACCGAGGCCGCGCCCTTTGCCCGACCGGAAAGGCGCAAACAGCTCGCGCTCGATGAACTGGGGCGTCATGCCCACCCCGGTGTCCTCGACTTCCACGATTACGCCGTCGGCTTGCGCGCAGGTGCGCAGCGTCAACCGGCCCCGACCCGGCATAGCCTCGAGCGCATTCTGAAGCAGCGCGCGGAAAGCGTTGGCCAGAAAGAAGGCGTCCGCCCAGATGGGCGTATCGGCCCGGTAGTCTTCGACCAGCTCGACGCCCGGATTGCGGTCCACATCCATCTGCCGCACCAGCGTGCGCAGGATCTGGTTGATGTCCGTGGGGATCTTGATGATCACGGTCTCCTGGCGTTCGCGGAAGCTGCCCACCAGGCCCTGCATGCGCTCGACCGTATCGTCCAGGGCGCGCTTGGCGCTTTGCAGGAAGGCCGGATCGCCGTAGAATCGCTCGAGATTTTGGCTCAGCAGCCCCAGCCGGAGCGAGAGGTTGTGCAGATCGTGGGCGAGCATGGAGCCCACCATGTGGAGCGACTGTACCTGGATGTTCTCGATCAGCTCGCGCTGCGACTGCTCGAGCTGCTGGCGGCTGGTGAGCACGGCGTCGTAGGTGGACTGCAGATCGGCATGCGGCGGCGGGCGGAGCGAGCTGCCGGAATCAACCAGGTACGCCGCCGCCTCGCGCAGCCACGCGCTTACCTCGGCGATGGAGTTCGCCGGACGGCTGGCCGAACCTCGGGGGCCGTGTGACATTCAGGGCGTCTCGTATCGCTTGACTGTTCGCGGGCCAGTCAGAAGCCGAAGGGCAGCCCGCACTGTACAACGGAGGAAGCCGATGGAGCAAGGTGAGGCACGTGCGCCGGTCCTGCGCGAAGGGATGATCTATCGTCCCCTGGTGGATGGACGCGTCTACATGTACCACCCGAGGAGCGCCTCCCAGATCCTGGACGCGCGCGCCGTGACGGCGCTGCAGCTCTGCCGGGGACAGTCGCTCAGCGGGATGGTGCCGGAAGTGTGCGCGGTGATGGATTGCGACGTGACGCTGGAGGAATGGCAGGGCTTCCTGGACCGCATGGCGCGATCCGGCTTCTTCGAGGGCATCGCGAACCGGGATGCGCGGCGGCGGCTCTTCGACCCGGGGCCGATCATCGAGTTCATCACCGAGAAGGGCCGCTGGCTGTTCTCCACGCCGGTTGTCGTCCTGCTCTTCGGCGTCCTGGCCGCGTCGCTGGTGCAGCTCGGCTTCAACTGGGAGACTTTCGTCAACGCAGTCGAGAGCGCGACGGGCATGCATCCGTTCCTCTCCGTGTTCCTTTTCTACCTCTGCTTTGTGCCGGTGGGCCTGCTGCACGAGCTCGGCCACGGCGCGGTCTGCGGGCGATTCGGCGGCGAAGTCCTCGAAGTCGGAGTCTGGACGGACTCGGCGAACCTGTACGTGTCGTCGAACAAGGCGCCGCTCACCACGGCGCGCGCGCGGATCATCTATCTCGCGGGCGGCGTGTTCACGGACATGCTGGTCTTCTTCCTGCTGCTCAATATCTGGCTGCGCTGGCCGAGCTACGGGACGCTGATCTTCCTCCTGCCGCAGGCGCTCTTCTTCCTGCAGTTCTCCTACGCGATGGAGAAGAATTCCGACTTGTCGCGCATCATCTCCGAATGGACGGAGCTTCCCGAAGCCGAGGGGCGCTGGGGATTTGTGAAAGACTTCCTAAAATCGCGCCCGAAGTCGAGCGCGGAATGGAAGCGGGCCGCAGTCTATCTGGGCTCGATCGCCCTGCAACTGGCCGTGGCCGCCACGCTCGTCTGGGCGTTCCGGCACGCGACGCATGTGAAGCTCTGGAGCGGCGCGGAATTCAGCGTGCCGTTCTGGCCGCCGCTGCTCTATTTGATTTACCGGACGCTGCGCAAGGGAGCGACAAAGCTCTCGGAGCGCCTGATGAAGCCGGCGTAACCGCCGTCAGCCTGCGCGACGCACCGCGTCTTCTTCATTTTCCGCCACCTGGAAAACGGTGATGAGCTGCGTGAGCTTCAGCATCTCGCGCACGGCCGGGCCCAGCCCGTAGAGCACGAACTTCCCGCCCTGCCCCATCGCGGACTTCAGCCCTTCGACCAGCGCGGCCACGCCGGAGCTGTCAACGTATTTGACGCCTTGCAGATTGACGACCAGCCGCGGCGAGGGCCCCTGCCGCGCGGCGTCGAGCAGCGCCTTGCGCAGCTCCGGCGAGCTCTGCAGGTCAATATCGCCCGTGACGTCGAAGACCGTGGCGTTCCCGGACTGGCGTGTGGAGATCTTCACAGCTCATCCTCCTCCCGCAGGTTTGGACTCCAGAGCCTTGAACAGCCGGAGGCGGTTGCCTTCGGCGGAGGTTTCATATTCCACGCGGCTCATCACACGAGCCATGATGTGCGTGCCCAGGCCGCCGGGCCGGACTTCCTCGAGCGGGCGCCCGCGGAGCTTCGCGGGGTCCGGCGCCAGGCCGCGGTCGGTCAATACAAACTCCAGCCCGTCATCGCGTCCCTCGAACACAATGCGGATGGGCTGATCATGCCGGTTCTGGTACGCGTGGCGAATGACGTTCGTTACCGCCTCGTCCACCGCAGCGGTGATCGCGCGGCAGTCTTCTTCCGAGAAACCTACGACCTCGGCAAACCGCTCCACCGCGCTGCGAATCACGCTCAGCAGGCGCGGGTCGCTCTGCACTTCGAGTGTCAGCGAGAGTTTCACGCGTTGCAGGCGCTCCGCCAGGCGGCTGATTCCGCAGGCGTTCGGCGCGCCCGATTGTACCGGAAGCCCGCGCCAGAGTCGCCAAGTTTTGCAGGGGCCGCTTGAGGCGGCCGAGGCTTCGCCACGGCAAAGCCCCCGGACTGCGCGAGAAACCTCCAGGGCCCCAGGCCCGACAGGCCGCGGCTGCCGCCTGCTGTAGCCTCATTTCCATTCGCCCCCGAGTTTTCCACCGCCGCACACTGAGGGGCCCCCAGGTTTTTGCAAACACTGATTCTAAAGGAGATGAGACCCGCATACTTTTGTAACGCGCACATTCCAGGACACTTGCAGGTCCGACTCTTTCGCGTTCTTGCCGTGCATTTGCTTATTCCAAAGAGCTTAAGACCCGAACTCTTGCCATTCGGGGCCCGCCTCATAGGCATGGGTTCTAGAGGGGATAGGGATCGAGAGGGCAGGAAAGTCGAAGAGTCGAAGGTCGAAACGTCGCAAGTCGAGAGGGCAGGGGAAAAGGGAAACTGGAAATCAGAAGTCAGAAATCGGAAAAGGGGAATCAGAAGACGGGAATGCGGGTAGGCCCGGCGTGGCGGGCAAGTTATGGCGAGGCTGGGCGCGACGTCCATATGACATGTTACCACAGTGGTTAACGGAAATCAAGTGGGAATTGCGCGGCCCTGCGGGGAGAACGCGGGGTGTTCGAACGAAAGGGGAAGAGTTCTACGCACGCCCAAGGAAAAAGAAGGTTTCCTACCCTTACAGCCAAGAGGGGCCACCTGGCAAGGTCCGTCTCTGTCAGAGAATCGCCACCCATCCCCACCCATCTCATGTCTTCCGGACGGTTCCCTTCAACCGCTCAATTACTAGTCCGATCAAGAACCATTGCATGCTTCCGAGAAGGAAAAGCAGGGGCCAGTATAGGCGAAGTTGACTGTCAGTTAGCGTGTTTATGCCCATCCATTGAGCGAACTTCACAGTGGAAGGGGCTTTCGAACTCAGAACGGCCTCAATACCCCTTTCGGAGAGCCAGTTTGCGGGGAAATCAAACCAGCGAACGGCCTTGGAGGCCGCGTTTGCTTTGGGGCCGGCGAGCCCGCCGAATTGTCGTACACTCTGGTTCCAGATGAGGCCGACTCCGAGAATAAGAAACAGGTGCAGGACGACAAGGATCACCGGAAGACGAAGCAACCGGTGTTTGCGCGTGGGGCTTCTTGGAACCATCTTGGCCCGCTTAGTCCTTATATTTTCTAGTAATCGGCTTCAGCCGCTCTTCGACCTTCTTTTGATCATCCTTGTATAGGGGCCTGACTTGGCGAAAGTTACCGGCCCTCCACTGAAGATGGTCGAAGAGAGTGTTTTTCCTGCTCTGGAAATAGGGGTCTGCTTGCTGAGCTTTGTGGCCGAAACTCCCAGGCTCGTAGTTGGTGAAGATCAGCCAGTCGTTTTGTGGTCCAGCCCCCAGCTGGTGTGAAAGCACTTCATGCAGCATACCGTCTGCAACTTTCGCGACAAAGGATGCTGGGTCTTTCTCGCGAAGCGGAGCCAAGTCACCAGCTTTGAACAAGTCTGGGCTCGACGTGCCCTTAAGGCCAAGGTCGGCAGTGATTTTGAAATAGCTTGTTTCGCCGAGGGGGTTCAGGTCGCTAACCTTTTGTCCGAACGTACGCTTGTCTTCTTCCGTGGACTCGCGTACAACCAGTTTGGCGGGTGGCCCATGCTTTGAGACCTTCCTCCTTCTTCATTGTACCGCGCGACCGGATGATACCATCGCGATGAATTGACCGCCGAGTGACCTTTTGTTTCCTCGGGCGGGTGCCCCTCGATAAGAGCGAAGGCGTTGTCAAGGCGCAGTTTCGCTCAGCAGTGCTTCGAGCACCGCGTGATTGCCAGAGAAGGTGGAGGACCAAGACTCTGGAATTCTCACGGTGAATCATTTCTCGGTGAAACAAATCGTTTCACCAACCATCGATACGGCCTGAACCTCGGCCATGATTCTTCTATCCGAATCCCGATTTGCATCGGGACGAGAGCGCCCAATCAATCCTGCGGTCTAGCTTGCGCCGACCAGGGGCACCCGCGAGCGGCTCTCGATGGAAACGATCGCTGGATACGCCGTATGGGTGCGCAGCATCCAGTAGAGTCGTATGGCCAACTTGCGCGCCGCTGCCACTTTCGCCACTCCTTTCGGCTTCTGATGACAGCGATGCAAGTATTCAGAACGAAACTGCGGATCGTAACGCACAGCCCCCTGCGCCGCTTCGACCAGCAGCATTCTCATAAACCGGTTGCCCTGCTTGCTGATCGAGCCCAGCCGCTGGTGTCCGCCCGAACTGTACTCGCGCGGAATCAGCCCCAGATAACTGGCCACCTGCTTGCCGCGCGGGAAGCGGCTCACATCACCGAGCGTGAGTACGAAGGCCAGTGAAGTCACCGGCCCCACCCCTGGCTGTGTCATCAGCAGCCGTGCATTCTGATTTTCTTCCGCCGCTGCTTTCACCGCCAGGTCCAGCGACAGTATCTTCTCGTCGAGCAGAGCCATCACACTCAGCAGGTCTTCGCGCCGCCGGCTGGCCCACGGCTTCAGCGGGAGCTCGCGCAGCAACTTCTGTCCCGCCTCACTCCACAGGCGCCTTTTCTTCTGCACGCCCTGGTTCATCGCCAGGTGCTGCAAGCCGTTCTTCGCCTGCGCACGCAACCGCACCAGCTTGTACCGGTGAATCAGCAACTGCCGCAGGTCTCGCTGCTGGCTCGACGGTGTCCAGATGCGCGGAAACCGTCCTTCCATCAGCAACTGCAACAGAAGAGCAGCATCCCGTTTGTCGTGTTTCTGCTGGCGCACGTCGCTGGCTCGTATCCGTGCCGCGTCTCCGATCCACACTTCGTGCCCCGCCGCCGTCACCATCTCCACAAACCACTGGCAGTTCCCGGTGGACTCCATCCCCACCAAGGCCGGTGCGGGGAGGTGCCCATAAAATCGTTCGGCCTCTCCCGACGCATGCACCAACTTCTTCTCCTCGGTCTCTCCCGTCTCGGTATCTAACCAAGAAACCTGTTGCCAACTGGGGTGAAAATCGCATCCAATAAGCATCATCGAAGGCTCCCTTCCTTCCCAGTGCTTCGGTCCTCCAACCAAAGCTTACTCGGAACGCGAACGGAGCCTTCGCTCTTATCCAATCAATCCTCGCGCGAGTTTTCGCGAGGGTGGGGAAGATGTAGGGAGATCTTGGACTCGTTCGCACCCGCAAGAATGCAGTCCCCACCCTTACAAACCAAAGGGTGGGGCACCCGGCCACCCGCGCCGGAGTCGTCAAGTTTTGTGGAAGAAAAACCGGTCGTGAGTTAGAGCGAGTCCTGCGTTCCGGCCGGGGCGGCGCTGGCGGCGGGCGCGACGAGCGCGCCTTCTCCGTGCGTCTTGCGCGCCCACTTCCAGCGCTCTGCGCGCAGCCGGAGAAACGAAACGGCCTCGCCGTAGAGGCGCTTGCGCTCGTGCGCGTCCCAGAGGGCGTCGCGGACGATGCGCCAGACGACGCGCGGGCGGAAATAATAAGAGTCGTAGAAGCGGTTCACCGCGGCCATCATGTATTCGCGGCTTAAACCCGGATACTGGAGGTGCGGGAGCTGGTGGCCGCCCGAATCGGCAAGCGCTTCGGCGGCGAGGAAGCCGTTCTGGGCGGCGTAATTATAGAGCTCGGTGCCCGGATAGGCGTGGGCCATGGAAACCTGGATGGTTTCGCAGTCAAGCTCCTTGGCAAACTCCATCGTTTTCTCGATTGTCTCCGGCGTCTCTCCGGGCAGGCCGATGATGAAATCGCCGTGGATGCGGATGCCGACTTTCTTGCAGTTCCTGGCGAACTCGCGGCCCAGCTCGGGCGTCGTGCCCTTCTTGATGTTCTTCAGGATTTGCGCGTCGCCGGATTCGAAGCCGACGATCAACAGGCGCGCGCCTGCATCGGCCATGGCCTTCAGCGTTTCGTAATCGGAGTGCGCGCGCGCGGTGCACGACCAGCGGAACTTCAGCGGCTTGAAGCGCTCGCAAAGCGCCAGGACGCGGTCTTTGCGGATGTTGAACGTGTCGTCGTCGAAGAAAAATTCCTTGGACTGCGGGAAAAGCCCGAGCGCCTGCTTCACTTCGCGGGCCACGTTGTCCGCCGAGCGCACGCGCCAAGCGTGTCCCGAAAGTGTCTGCGGCCAGAGGCAGAAGGTGCACAGCGCCGGGCAGCCGCGCGTGGTATAGAACGAGACGAACGGGTTCAGCAGGAACGGTACGTTGTACTTCTCGATCTCCAGGTCGCGCTTGTAGACTTCGGTGGCAAACGGCAGCGCGTCGAGCTCTTCGGTGTGCAGCACGGGCCGCGGCTCGTTGTGCACCACTTTGCCGTCCTTGCGATAGCTGGCGCCCAGGATGCCGGCGAGCGGGCGTCCCTGCGCGAACTCGACCACGGCGTGATCGAACTCGCCGCGCACGACGAAGTCAATATCCTCACTGGCCATCAGACTCTCGTCCGGCTTCACCTGCACCGGCGGGCCGACGAAGGCCACCTTCAGGTCCGGCTTGGCCTCTTTCATCATGCGGATCAGGCGCAGGTCGCTCTGGAAACCTACCGTGGAGGTGAACAGGACAACGAAATCGTAATCGCCGGCGATGCGCACGGTCTCCGCCGGGCCGATGCCATGCGGCGCCGCGTCGAGCAGACGGCTGCCCGGCAGCATCCCCGCCGGATAGGCCAGCCACACGGGATACCAGTAGGAGGCAATCTCGCGCGTCGCGGGCCAGCGCGAGCTTGCCCCGCCGTCGAAGCCCTCGAAGCTGGGCGGGTTCAGCAAAAGCGTTTTCATCACAGCAGGCATTCAAATTCCTTTTTCGGCTTGGCCAGCGGCCGGTCCCGTCCCCAATGCGAAGAAGGACTTATTGTACTTGAAATACTGCATGCGCCAAAGGGAAACCTGCCGCCGTATTACCATTCCGCGGCTTGCGAGAGGCCTTCCGGGCGCTCAGGAAGCCGGCCTAAAACGCCCATCGGGCAGGACTTCGAGCTTGCGGCCGCGCCACTGCACGGTATTGCCGTAGAACCCGGCGATCCAGACGAGGAAGCTGAGGACGTCCTGCACAGGCACGAGCCACGAGCGGCGGCGCGTAAGCGGATCGTGCAGCACCCCGCCCGCGACTGCCCAGGCTGCGGCGGCACGAACTGCGAGTGTCAGAGCCAGCAGAGGCCAGGCTTTCGGAACGCAAGCGACCAACAAGAGCGCCAGCGGCAGCGGATTCGTGAACACCTGGCCCCAATAGCCCGCCGGGCGCGAGCGTCGCGTGCTGCGCGCCCAACGCAGCCGGTGCCGGAGATTGGCGCCCGCGGGCTGGCTGCCGATGCGGTGCTCGATCACGCAGGATGAAAGCAGCACTTCGAAACCCAGCTCCGCGGCGCGCTTGCCCAGGACGAAATCTTCGGCGAGGAAATCCTTCAAGTATTCGAAGCCGCCCATGCGCTCGAGAACGTCACGGCGCGCGGCCAGCGTGGGGCCCAGCGCGAACTTCATGCCTTCGAGCATACGCGCCACGAGCACGCCGCCGAGGAACTCCGTATTCATGCCGACGGCTTCGAGCCGCGACCAGAGGCTCTTCCCGGCCACTGCGCGATAGGGACACGTGGTTACGCCCACGCGCGGGCCCTGGAATTCCGCCGCCACGCGCTCGAGGAAGCCGGGCGTCACGCGAACGTCGCTATCGCTCATCACCAGGATTTCCGCCCGCGCTTCCGCGACCATGCGAGAGAGGCTGAAGGCTTTGGCGTTCGGCCCGGGCGGCTCGCCGGTCACAATGAGGCGCGAAGGCGGCTTTTCGGAAAACTCTGCGCGCACGCGCTCCAGCACGGCGACCGCAGGATCATCCGCCTGATGCACGGCAAAGAGCAGTTCGTAGTCGGCGTAGTCCTGCTGAAAGAAGCTGCGCAGATTCTCTTCGAGCCCTTCGTCTACGCCGTGCAGCGGCTTCAGCACGCTGATGGGTACGGGCTGCCCGGGCTGCGGCGGGGGGACGGCCAGGTAGTTGCGCGCCGCGACAATCGTCAGCACGCAATACACCAGCGAACCCGCGAGCAGGAACAGCAGAATTGCCGCGGCCGCGATCATTCCGCTCGACTCCGCAGCGCCGCGGGCAGAGTTTCGCCGGAACTACTCAAAGGCAGGTTCGTCAGGAGGAATTTGCCTCCGCTCACGGCAACCGTATAGAAGCTGGCGCGGTCCGCCAGGCGTTCGACCTGCGGAATCAAGGAGGGATCCGCAAGGAGGTAATACCGGTCGTTCTGCGACCAGAGCCTGGCGAAATCTGCATCGCCGATGAAAACGTTTGGCGCGCCGGGAGCGTAGGAGCCGTACTCCAAATTGTTCTCGCGGCCGTTCCAAAGCAGCGCGCGGCGGTTCGTGTAGAAGAACACCGACGAGAACGGATAGTAGGCCCCGCCGACGATCAATTGGCCTTCGGGCGCGTGCAGCAGCGCGTTGGCCAGCGGCCGCGAAGAAAGATAGGGATCAAAGACGACGAGCGCGAGCCGCGCCGCATGTACGAAGACCACCATCATCAGCGCGATGGCCAGGAACGCGCGGCGCCCGCGCAACCACAGCGCCGCCACGCCGATGGCGCAGGCGAACGCGGCCACGAGCAGCGGCACACGCAGGTAGGCAAACGAACGCAGCGTGAGGTCGCCCATGTGGCCCAGCGAAAGCGTGTAGAGCTCCGGATGCTGCGCGAGCGCGCCGGAAATGTCTCCCAAAGCCGGCAGGCCGCGCACGGCAACAAGGAGCGCGACGCAGGCAACCGCTCCGGCCGCGGCCAGCGCGCCGACCAATCTTCTGCCGCGGTCGAGCCACGCGCTGTCCGCAGCCATCGCGCATCCGAGCAGCAGCGCCAGCGCGGGATAGCACGGCATGGAATAGTATTCCTGCGTCGTCGAGAGAGTGAAAAACACCAACAGAAAACCCGTCCAGCAAAGGGCGAGCAGGCGCGCGCGACCGGCGCGGTCAATGGGCTTGTACGAAAGCCTAGCCAGCGCCGGGAAGAATGCGCTCCAGGGCAAAAGCCACACGAGGTGCAGCAGCCAGAACCACAGCCGCGGCACCGTATTGTAGTCGCGCGGATAGCGCAGGTTCAGAAACCGCAGAACGTGCTCGTTGACGAAGTAGAACCAGAAAAACCCTCGATACTCGCCCGGCCCGCTGTGCATCGTGAAATCGAAGTACGGCGGGTTGCGCAGCGTGGCGAGCACGTGCCACGGCGCCGCGATCGCGAGCATCACAAGTAAGCCGCTGAAGGGGCGCAGACGTCGCCACGCTTGCCCGCTGAACAACTGCCGCGTGGCGAGCAAATACACAAACGCAGCGCCGCCGGGCAGGACCAAAGCAATCAGCCCCTTCAGCAAAAGCCCCACGCCGAGGCTCGCGGCCAGCAGCATCGCCCAGCGCCCGGGATGCGGCTCGTCTTCGTCGAGCGCGCGCAGAAACGCCCACATACCCAGCGCCACGGTGAGCGTGAGCATCACGTCGGGAATCAGGATGCGCGTGAAGAGGAACAGTCCAACGCACGTCGTGAGGCTCAGGCCCGCATAGAACCCCGCGCGGCGGCCGAACGCCCAGGCGCCGAACCGCGCGGTCACCCAGCAAAGGAGAATCGCCGCGAACGCAATCGGGATGCGCGCCACCCAATCGCGCGCGCCCAGCAGGCGGAAGAAGACGGCGATGGTCCAGTAAATGAGCGGAGCCTTCTCGAGGTAGGCGACGCCGTCGAGCCGTGCGGTCACCCAATCGCGCGAGTCGAGCATGTTGCGCGCAATCTGCGCCTGGACGGCGTCCGCGTCGTCCATCAGCGACGGCGGCGAAACAATACAACCCAGAAAAATGACAGCGGCGATCGCGAGGAGGATCAGGTTGGAGAAAACACGCTCGCCAGGGTCCCCCGGCTCTCCTCGGGGACTGCGGAAGTCTCGATTCTCCATCGCTTCATCCAGAGAAACAGAATCATCAGGCCCCACAGGTGATACCCGAGATTGGCGCGGCGCTCAAGGTGATCGTTCACGAGCGACTGCACCCCAGCCGCGCGGAACAGGCGCGTCTGCTCGACGGCTTCGGGCGTGAGTGTGTCGAGCAGCAGCGCCCGCAACGGGCCGCGGAACCAATCGTGCGCCGGGATGTCCAGCCCGATTTTCTTCTTGCGCAGAACGCTGGGCGGCAGCCGGTCCTTCATCAACTCCTTCAGGACAACCTTCATCCGCCCCCCCCGCACCTTGAAATTCTCGGGCAGGGTGGCGGCAAACTCCGCAATACGGTGGTCAAGGAACGGCGGACGCACCTCGAGCGAGTGCGCCATGCTCATGCGGTCCACTTTGTACAGGATGTCGTCAGGCAGGTAGTAGCGCTGATCGAACCACATGTAGCGGTTGAGCGCCGTCAGCGTCTGTGATTCCGCCGGGAGCGCGCCGAACAGGCCGCGCACCGAGGCGCCATTGGCTTTGAGGTAGAAGTCCCGCTTCTGCCCTTCCGAGAACGCGCCGTTCCAGTATGCGTGCGCCTCGTCGGGGGGCAGCAGCGAGCCTTCGAGGAAGCGCCTCAGCCTGTAATCGAAGCCGATTTTTTCATCGGAGACCGGCCAACGCTGCACCGCGCGCACGGCCAAGCGCAGCAGCGGCGCCGGCAGCACGCGCGCCAGGCGCGTCCAGCGATCCGCGAGGTACGTGACGTAGCCGCCGAAAAGCTCATCGGCTCCTTCGCCGCTCAGCGCCACGGTCATGTACTGGCGGCTCATCCGGGCCAGGAACCACACGGGCAGCGCGCCCGCATCGGCGCTCGGCTCGTCGGAATAGTAGGCGAACTCCTCGATCGCGCTGTCGAGACCCACCGAGGGGTTCACGTCGAATTCGTGGTGATCGGTGGCGTAGCGCGAGGCGATCTGGCGGATGTAGGACGTCTCGTCGAAGCTGCGCCCGCGGAAAGAAATGGAAAACGTCTTCAGGCGTCCCGCGTGAGCTTCGGAGGCGTAGTGCAGGATCGTGGAGGAATCGACGCCGCCGCTCATCCACACGCCGAGCGGCACGTCGGAGATGAGGTGCTGGCGGACGGACTGCTTGAGCAGCGCATCCAGCTGCTCGCACGCGGCCGGGA
>JBGQHO010000026.1:0-48465 GCA_041497955.1 Terriglobia bacterium
GCGTGTGGCCGTTGATCAAGCCGGGGAGGACCAGCTTACCGCTGGCGTTGATGCGCCGCGCCGGAGCGTAGCGCGCTGCAAGCTCCGCGCGCGTGCCCACGGCCACGATCGTGTCGCCGCGCACGGCAATCGCTCCGTCTTGAAGCACGCGCCGCTCGGCATCCATGGTGACCACGGTGCCGCCTGCGATCAAAAGGTCCACCCTTTCGAGCGTGGGCGTCTTCCTCGCGGCTTGTTTCGGCGCCTTCGCCTGCGCGTAAACGCGCGGAGAGAAACCACACAGCAACACTGATAAACACAGATACAAAGGCAAAAGCCTGGAAAGAAACTGCCTGGGTGCCGCTCTCATGCGATTCACTCCATTTTTCGGAAACGATGTTTCATCCGTGGTGATCTGTGTTCATCTGTGGTTCCAAAGGCTTCAAAGAAAAGAAGAATCGAAGGGGCGCGGGAAGAGCGCGGACATGCGATGCACCTCGACCTTGCCCGCCAGGTTCGACAGGATCACGGGGACGTCGCCGCAGAACTCCCAGATGATCTGCCGGCACGCGCCGCAGGGCGGCGTCAGCACCTCGGTGTGCGTGACGACGGCGATGGCGTCGAAGCCGCGCTCGCCTTCGGAAATGGCCTTGAAGATCGCCACGCGCTCGGCGCAGACCGTCAAACCGTACGTGGCGTTTTCGACGTTGCAGCCCATATAGACGCAGCCGGAATTGGCGCGCAGCGCCGCACCCACGCGGAAGTTCGAAAAGGGCGCGTGTGCGTTCTCGCGCGCCTGCTTTGCCGCTGCAATCAAGTTGTCGTACTCGCCCATCGTCTTCCTTCAGGCCACGTCCGCGGCGATGCGCGGGATCACCGCGCGCAGCAGCGCGGCGAACTGGCCCTTGACGCGCTCGCCGGTTTCCAGGACCTCTTCCTGCGTGATGGGTTGGTCGAGGATGCCCGCGGCCATATTCGTCACGCACGAAATGCCCAGCACCTTGATGTTCATGTGCCGCGCGGCAATCACTTCCGGCACAGTGGACATTCCCGCCAGGTCGGCGCCCAGCGTGCGCATCGCGAGGATTTCCGCCGGCGTCTCGTAGCTCGGCCCGTTCAGGATGCAATAGACGCCGTCGTAGATATCGAGCTTGAGCCGGCGGCCTTCTGCCAGCGTGGCGTCGCGGTAGGGCTTGTAGTATGCCGCGGTCATATCGAAAAACCGCAGGCCAAAGCGCTCGTCGTTCGGACCGATGAGCGGGTTCGAGCCGTGCAGGTTGATGTGGTCACGAATGACCACCAGGCACCCCTGCTTGTAGCCGGTGTTGATGCCGCCGGCCGCGTTCGTCAGGATGATGGCGCGGATGCCCATGCGCCCGAGTACGCGCATCGGAAACACCACGTCCTTCATCGGGTAGCCCTCGTAGAAGTGTACCCGACCCTGCATGCCCGCGACCGCCACGCCGTCCACTTTGCCGATCACCAGCCGCCCGGCGTGGCCGATGGCCGTCGAAACCGGGAAATGCGGGATCTTCTTGTAGTCGATCCGCGCGGCCTCGGAGAACTCGTCGGCAAACGCGCCGAGCCCGCTGCCGAGCACCAGGGCGATGCGCGGCCGCAGCTTCGTCTTCGAAAGGACAAACCTCGCGGCGCGCTCGGCGCGCGCGAATTCGTCGTTCTTCCCCGCCGATTTGGCGCGCGGGCTCATTTCAAGAGGATCCCCACAATCGAGGCGGACATCAAGTTGGCCATCGTGCCCGCGAGCATGGCGCGGATGCCGAGCTTGGCCAGCTCGCCGCGCTTGTTGGGCGCGAGCGCGCCGATCCCGCCGATCTGGATGCCGATGGAGCTGAAGTTGGCGAAGCCGCAGAGCGCAAACGTGGCGATGGTGAATGTACGCTCGCTGAGCGCGCCTTTCATCGGGCCGAGGAAGGAAAACGCCACGAGTTCGTTCAGCACCATGCGCGTGCCCAGCAGGTTGCCGATCGTTCTGCACTCGTGCCAGGGGATGCCGATCACCCATGCGACCGGCGCAAACACCCAGCCGAAGATCTGTTGCAGGCTCGAAGGAAACCACGCGATGCCGTGCCCTGCGAGCCAGTTGTGCAGCCCGCCCATGATGCCGTTCGTCAGGTAGATCAGAGCGATAAACGAAATCAGCATGGCGGCGACGTTGATCGCCAGGCTCAAGCCGTCGCTGGTGCCGCGCGCGATCGCGCTCAGAAAATTTTCCTGCTTGTGCTCTTCGTCCGCGGGCATCACCACTTTGCCCGCGGTGATGGCCTGTTCGGTTTCGGGCACCAGCATCTTCGCCATCAGCAGCGTCCCCGGCGCGGTCATGATGACGGCCGTCAGGATATGCTTGGGCTCGATGCCGAACGCGATGTACGCGGCCATGATCCCGCCGGAGACGTGCGCCATGCCGCTGGTCATCACCGTCATCAGCTCGGAGCGCGTGAGCTGCGGCAGGAAGGGGCGAATCGTCAGCGGCGCTTCCGTCTGGCCCATGAAGATGCTGGCCGCGACGTTCAGCGACTCCGCGCCGCTTGCGCCCATCACGCGCTGCATCAGCCACGCCGCGCCGCGGATGATCACCTGCATAACGCCCAGGTAATAGAGCATGGCGAAAAACGCCGCGATGAAGATGATCGTGGGCACCACCTGGAACGCGAAGGAGAAGCCGAAAGAAGAGCCGCTCTTGCCGATTTCGCCGAAGACGAACTCGGAACCCGTGTAGGAATAGCTCAACAGCTTCTTGACAGCCTTACCCGCCATCTCAAACGCCCAGCGGCCTCGGGCCCAGTGGAGCACCAGGAAGGCCAGCACAATCTGCAGGCCCAGGCCCCACGCGATCGTCTTCAATCGGATCGCGCGGCGGTTCGTGGAGAACGCGTAGGCCAGCCCTATCATCGTCAGCAGGCCCAGAATGCCCGTCCATCGCCCCATGACGCTTCCTCCCGGCCCCGCCTGGCGAGCCGCTCCAGAACCCCAGATTCAGGCGCCGATTACGCGATGCACCAACGGCCGCTTCTCTCGTGGCGGAGCACCTTCCACGCGGTAGCCCTGCTCCACGAGCCGCCGCGCCTCAGCCAGGCGCGCTTCCGAATTGTAATGAATCGTGCAGAGCGGGTCGCCGCGCTTCACCGGATCGCCCACACGCTTGTGGAACTCCAACCCGACCGCGGGATCAATCGAGTCTTCTTTCTTTTCGCGACCGCCGCCCAGAATGACGCATGCGACGCCCATTTGTTCGCACTGCATGCTTGTGACGTAGCCGTCCGCCGGGCTCTTCACATCTGCCTTGTGCTGCGCTTGCGGCAGCCGGCCCGGATCGTCCACCACCAGCGGATCACCGCCCTGCAGCGCGATAATCTCGCGGAATTTATCACGGGCGCGCCCGGATGCAATCATTTCCGACGCCAGCTCGCGGCCCTCCGCCAGACTCGAGACGCGTTCGCCCAGAGCGAACATCCACGCCGCCAGCTCCAAGCACAGCTCGCGAAGATCCGCGGGGCCTCCGCCTGAGAGCACCTCGAGCGACTCCTTCACTTCGAGCGCGTTGCCCGCCAGGCGGCCGAGCGGCTGGTCCATGTCCGTGATCAGGGCCACGACCTTCTTGCCCATGCGCCGGCCCGTCTCCACCATCAATTCGGCCAGGCTCACCGCGTCTTCTTCTTTCTTCATGAAGGCGCCGGAACCGGTCTTGACGTCGAGCACGAGCGCGTCAATGCCCTCCGCGAGCTTCTTGGACATGATGGAGGCGCAGATCAGGTTCTGGCTTTCCACCGTGGCGATGACGTCGCGCAGCGCGTAGATCTTTTTGTCCGCGGGCGCAATCTCCGCCGTCTGGCCGATGAGCGCGCAGCCGCAAAAGCTGAGCGCGTGGCGGAACTCCTCGTACGTGAGATTGACGCGGAAGCCGGGGATGGCTTCCAGTTTGTCCAGCGTGCCGCCGCTGTGCCCCAGCCCGCGGCCGCTAATCATCGGCACCACCAGTCCGCCCGCGGCCACGATGGGCGCGATCACCAGCGAGGTCTTGTCACCGACGCCGCCGGTCGAATGCTTGTCCACCAAGCCGGGGATGGCTTCGAGGGTGCGCGGATGCTTCGGCCGCAGGTCGGTGAAATCGAGCACCCTCCCCGAGTACAGCATGGCTTCGGTGAGTGCGGTGAGTTCGGGGCGCGACATCCCGCGCAGGAATACGGCCATGAGCCACGCCGCCATCTGGTAGTCGGGGATTTCGCCGCGCGTGTAGCCGCCTACGAGGAATTCGATCTCTTCGCGGGAGTGTTCGCCGGAGTCCCGCTTGCGGCGGATGAGGTCAACGACGCGCATGAGGCTGGGTGAATGGTGCCTGCATAGGCGAAGGATTCGAGATGCGGCAGACTAGCACCCGCGGCAGAGCGAGTCAACGCAGCGCCGCGCGGCGCGGGCCTGCCCTTTCTAGATAACTCCTTCGGAAATATGATATGTAGTGCCATCGGCGGGATATCCGACGTGGCTGACACCATCCAGAAACAGGCGGACGATCTCGAAGCGCTCGCGCGCGCACGATTTGGCGAATTGAGCGAGGCCGAGCAAAAGCTCTTGCGCGCCGCTGCCGCGGGCGAGATCGCGTGCTGCGGCCCGAGCGCCAAAGACGACGACCCGGCCAACGATCCTGCCAAGGCTGACGGATGGGACCCCAAACGTGAGATTCGCGCCGAGCTGATCCGATGGCTTTCGATTGACCGCGAAGCCGCAAGCAGGGTCGATCCCAGAGGTGTCTGGGTTCGCGCTGCCAAAATTACCGGCAAGCTGGACCTTTCCTTTGCCACAGTGCCTTTCCCGCTTGCGCTGTGGCGATGCCGCCTGACCGCCGATGCTGATCTGACCTCAGCCCAGATTCCTGACCTACATCTGGGCGGCAGTTGGACGCGGTCAGTAAGCGCCGACCGCGTCAACGTGGCGGGCAGCGTTTTTCTCCGCAACGGCTTCACGGCCGAAGGCCAAGTGCGCCTGCACGGAGCCCAGATCGGCAGCAGTTTGGACTGCAATGGCGGCACGTTCAAGAACCCCGGCGGCAAAGCGCTCACCGCCGACCGCGTCAACGTCACAGGTAGCGTCTTTCTCAGTGAGGGCTTCAGGGCCGAAGGCGAGGTGAGCCTGCTCGGAGCCCGGATCGGCAGCAACCTGGAGTGCGATGGCAGCACGTTCAAGAACCCCGGAAGCAAAGCGCTCAACGCCGACCACATAAACGTGACGGGCAGCATTTTTCTCCGCAACGGTTTCGCGGCTGAGGGCGAGGTGCGGTTGCTCGGAGCTCAGATCGGCGGCGACCTCGGTTGCAGCGGCGGCAGGTTCAGCGCCCTGACCGCACAAACAGCAGTTATCAAGGGAGGCTTCTTCTGGCGCAAAGTGCGAAACGCCGAGGGCACGCGGCTCGACCTGACTAACGCCTCGGTGGGCGCTATTGCGGACGACAAAGCAAGCTGGCCGAAGCAGGGAAACCTCACTCTCAACGGCTTTACCTACACCCGCATATCTGAAGGTCCTACGGATGCGAAAACGCGCCTTGAGTGGCTTGCGCGGCTGGACCGGTTTACGCTGCAACCCTACCGGCAATTGGCCAAGGTCTTGCGCGAAACTGGCGATGACCGCGGCGCGCGCCAGGTGCTCTTCGAGATGGAGCGGCGCCGGCGAGCGGAACAGAAACGTAACTGGCTTTGGCACCTGTGGAGCGGGGTGCTGAGGTTGACCATCGGGTACGGTCAGATGCCGGGGCGGGCGCTCGTGTGTCTGCTAGGGCTCATGGCCCTTGGATTCGCATTCTCTTACCTCGGATATTTCAGCGGAGCCATGGCTCCCACCGAGAAGGAGGCGTACGCTGCTTTCGAGCAGCAGGGCTACGCGCCATCCCACTATCCGCACTTCCATGCACTGGTCTATTCGATTGAGCATTCCTTTCCGCTCGTCAATCTCGGTCAGAAAGACCACTGGACGCCTGACCCGCAAGGGCCAGACCACTTCGCCCCGTCGCTCCGCGAAGCAAAGTTTCAAGGCTGCCACGGCGTGTGCTTGCCTTACCCGGGCGCCCTCCGATGGTGGTTTTGGATTCAAGTCCTGGTGGGATGGGTGCTTGCCACCCTTTTCGTCGCGGGTCTCACGGGCATCGTTCGAAGCGGGTAAGTGAGGCGCTCGGCGGCAGGAACCTAGCCGGGATTCTGCGGCGCGCGCGCGGCGATGTCCGCGGCCACCTGTTGCATCTCCGCGTGGATGCGGCGGTTCGAGGCCAATAGCTCCTGCGCGCCGACCCGGTACGGCCGCCCGGCGAAATCCGTGGCCATGCCGCCCGCCTCGCGCAACAGGAGTATGCCCGCGGCCGTGTCCCACGGCTTCAGCCCGAATTCCCAGAAGCCATCGAAGCGCCCGCAAGCAATCCCCGCGAGATCGAGCGCCGCCGAGCCGTCGCGGCGCACGCCGTGCGAGCGCAGCGTGAAATCCCAGTAGTAGTGAATATTGGGATTCTGCGCGCGCTTCACGCTCGGAAAGCCCGTGGCCAGGAGGCTCGTCGCCAGCCGCTCGACCGAAGAAACCTGAATCTTCTTGTTGTTGAGGAACGCGCCTTCGCCTTTCACCGCGGTGAAAAGCTCGCCGCTCACGGGGTTGAGAACCACGCCGACCAGCAGATCCTCGATGCCGCCGGAAATTTCCGCCAGGCCAATCGAGACGCAGAAGCACGGGTAGCCGTGCGCGAAATTCGTGGTGCCGTCGAGCGGGTCCACGTACCAGCAATAGCGCGGGCCAGTGCCCTGCGCGCCAGCGGTTCCGCTCCCGCCGCCCTCTTCGGCCACGATCTCGTGCTTCGGGAAATAGCTGCGCAGGCGCGCGACGACGGCCTGTTCCGAGCGCCGGTCGGCTTCGGTGACGATATCCACTTCGCCCTTGTAGCCGATCTTCTGCGGGCGGTCGAATTCGGCGAGCAAAATCGCGCCCGCCTCGCGCGCGGCTTCGATGGCGACTTCGAGGAAGGAACTCACTCAGGCGCTCCGGAGGAGAAGTAGCCCTGGCGCGCGTGCACGACGAAATCCCCCTTCACGCGCACGTCGACGCGGCGGTAGCTGCGCGCGAGCGGACGCGGCTCCGGATAATAGCCCAGGCGGTACTGCGTGCGCAGCTCGCGGTCAATGCGGTCGAAGATGGGGTCAAGGTCCGCCATGGTATCCGGAAAATACATCGCGCCGCCGGCCGCTTCCGTGATGGTGACGAGTGCGTGTTCGCCGGCGGTGTTGCGCCCGCTCTCGGACTTCACCGGGCGGATGATGACGCTGTAGATCATCGCTTCGGCCAGCACCGCGGCGCGGCGCGCCTGATCGAACTTGGCCTGGCTGGTGGTTTCGCCCGCGTCGGTGACGAGCACGATCACGCGCCGCCGCCCCGCCGGGCGCCGCCCCAGCGCCTGCGCGCCCAGAAGGATCGCGTCGTAGAGCGCTGTGCCCGCGCCCTCTTCCATCCGGCGCACGGCCGCTTGCAGCAGCGGCACGTCGGCAGAGAAGTCGGTGAGCTGCGTCACGCTGTCGGAGAACTCGAAAACCGCCAGGCGGTCGCCCGGCCGCACCACCTGCCGGATGAAGTGCGCCGCGGCCTCGCGCTCGAATTCGAATTCCTTGTACGTGCTCAGGCTGGAATCAATCATCAGCGCGAGGTCGAGCGGCTGCTGCGTCTCGGCTTCAAACACTTCGATCTTCTGCCGGACTCCCTCTTCATAGAGCTCGAAGGCGTCCTTCGGCAGATCGGGCGCGGGACGGCCCTTCTGGTCGAGCACGCCGGCGATGATGTTGACGAGGTTGACCTCCACGCGGATGCGGTCTTTCTGCGGAGGAGGCTGCGCCTGCCCGTGGGCAGCCTGCGAAAAAGGCAGGCACAGAAGAATCGCAGCCAGTGCGAGGACGCGCCGGAAAGAAGCGGTGCGGATCATTTAGGAATCGGCTTCCGGATTCGCGGCGGGCACTTCGCCTTCCGCCCAGACGGCGCCATCGGCGAAGAATTCCTTTTTCCAGATGGGCACGGTGCGCTTCAAGGTGTCGATAGCGAAGCGGCAGGCGTCGAAGGCCGCGCGGCGGTGCGGCGAGCTGACGGCGATGAACACGCTCGTCTCGCCGATTTCAAGGCGCCCCAGCCGGTGCACCAGGGCCACGCGATGAATGGGAAACTTGCGGTGAATCTCTGCGCCGATCTCGCGCATCTTCGCGAGCGCCATGGGCTCGTAGGCTTCGTACTCGAGGTGGAGCGTCTTGCGGCCGCCGGAATGGTTGCGCACGATCCCATCGAAGACCACCACGGCGCCATCGCTCGGCGCTTTGAGCTGCGCGACGATTTCCCCGCCGCGGATGGGCTCGCGCACGAGCTCGCAGAGGTCCGCGTCAGCCTCCGCGGCCGCGGGCTGCGGGGCGCCGCCTGAAACCGGCGGCAGAAAAGCAATCTCATCTCCACTTGAAAGCGGCGTGCGCCAGGCCGAGAACTCCTGGTTCACCGACGCGACCACCGAGGAGCGGAACTCCGCGAGCGCCGGGAATCGGCTCCCGTAGCGCGCAAAGAGATCCTCGACGCGCGCTCCTTCCGACACCTCGGCCTCTTCCTCGGCGCAGCCGACAATCTCTTTCAGCCGCCCGAAAAACAGCACGCGCACACGCATGGCGTCATTCTATCGGTTCATTGGATGCATTTCCACCCGCGCGGGGACCCGCGTCGGGCATTCTGAATCGTTCTCTCCGTTCAGCGGGAACGGCGCGTTCGGCGCGCCAGCTACTTCTTGACCCCTGGAAAAAGACGCCGTAGGGTGAAACCACAGAGCAACGCCGGGAGGCGGCCATGAAGATCCTCATATCCGGCTCCACAGGGCTCATCGGGAGCGCCGCGGTGGATGCGCTTGGCCGCGCCGGCCACACGGTCTCCCGGCTGGTGCGCCCGGAGACGGCGGCGCGAGCGTCCGCACCGAAGCCCGGCGAATCGGCGTTCGGCGCGCCGGCTCGCTGGGACCCGGTCGCCGGCGATTTCGACGCGCAGGCCGCCGAAGGCGCCGACGCCGTAGTCCACCTGGCAGGAGCTTCGATTGGCGACGGCCGCTGGAGCGATCGCCGCAAGCAGCTGCTCTACACGAGCCGCGTGGATGCCACGCGGCACCTGGTCCACGCGCTGGCCGGGTTGCGCCGGCCGCCGCGCGTTCTGGTGGCGGCTTCCGCCATTGGCTACTACGGCGACCGCGGCGACGAAGAGCTCACCGAAGAAAGCGCGCCGGGAAAGGATTTTCTCGCGGGCCTCGCGCGCGATTGGGAAGCGGAATCCACACGGGCCGCCGGGTTCGGCGCGCGCGTAGCGGTGCTGCGCTTCGGCGTGATTCTTTCCCGGCACGGCGGCGCGCTGCCGCGGATGCTCCTGCCCTTCCGGCTTGGCGCCGGCGGGCGGCTGGGATCGGGCCGGCAATGGATGTCGTGGATTGCGCTGGGCGACGCGATTGGCGCGCTGCGTTTTGCGCTCGAGCACGACGCCGCGCGCGGCGCGGTCAACACCGTCGCGCCGAATCCCGTGCGCAACCGCGAGTTCACGAAAGCGCTGGGCCGCGCGCTGCATCGCCCGGCGCTCTTTCCCGCCCCAGCCTTTGCGTTGCGCCTGGCGCTCGGCGAAATGGCGGATGCGTTGCTGCTCTCCAGCCAGCGCGTGTTGCCGGGAAAGCTTGGGGCGCTTGGGTATAACTTTCAGTTTCCCACGCTCTCACAGGCGCTCGAAGCCGCTTTGCGGAATGCGGCCGAGAAGCCGCCTTCCGAGCCTAGTAAACTGTAAGCAACTCCGAGCCGCGAACACCTTGACGCAAGGTCTAGTGCTGGTACCATGCGAAGACGAACAACCGCCCTATCATCTTCAACTTGTGGCGGTTCTGAGGGGGGTAATGCCAATGGTCGCAAGAAATGGGCTAGCCGTCCTGCTAGCCTCACTTCTGGCCTTTCCCGCTTACGGAGACCCCAGGGCCGTTGGTAGCTTCACCGGAGGCCAATCCGCCTCCATCCGGGGCGTGAGCCTTTCGCCCGGCGCCACCGTGTTCAGCGGCGACACCATTGAAGTTGGCGCGGGGGGCAGCGCGCGCATCGCACTTGCCGGCGGGTCCCAGGTGCAGGTCGGGCAGGAGAGCCAGATCCGGTTGGAGAAAACCAGCAGCCGTGTGCAACTGTTCATCGACCGCGGGATCGCGTCGTTCCGCACCGGAGGAGACTCCGGCGTAGAAGCGCTGCTCGCGGACGCCACGATCCGCTCGGCTGACGGCGCGCCTGCGGTGGGCATCGTCCAGATTCGCAGCCCACAAGCAGCCGTGATCGCCGCGCAGAAGGGCGCGCTTGTGATCTCGATCGCGCACGACGGGAAGAACGTTGTGTTACGCGAGGGCGACGGCGCAGAAGTCACGCTCGCGCAGGACACCCAACAGACCGAGCAGCAGAAGAACAAGAAGAAGAGGCGGGCGGGCGCGGGCGTGCCGGCCGGCTCGTTGAGCACGGGCAAAGTCGTCCTGATCGCGGCAATTATCGGCGGTGTAGCAACGGTGATCGGCGTGCTGCTCGCTAATAACGAGCCCCAGCAGAGCGACAAGGACAAGTGCAACGCGGTCAGCCCGTTCAAGTGCCCATAAGAGATTTCAGGGCGTGATCCCTCCCGGGACCACGCCCCCAACCCTTCCGCAAGCCTCTCCAGCCCTTACTTCAAAACGTTCAGGGTGACCTCTGCCTTCAAAACCCTGCCGCTGACCGGATCCGTCGCGAGAAACGACTGCGCGGTCTGGCCGTCTTTGAGAAACACGTGCATCAGGGTGCTGAAATGCCGGACGATTGGTTGTCCTTCGAGCCTCGCTAGCGCTGGCACTGGCTCGCCAGGTGTCCATTCCGGGGACTTCCGCTCGGGCCCGGTCGAATAGAGCGAGGAGCGGCTCAAGACGAGTTCAAGGTCGTACCGGCCATCGTCCAGCGACCTCGCCGTGCAGTCAATATCCGTGCCCACGTCCATGTACTGGACCGACAGAGAGCCGTCCTTTCCACCTGCGGTCACAGGCACACGTAGCCCCAGGCGCACGGTGGCCCGACGACTGCCGCGGCTGGCGGCCTCGGCCGAAAAGCTGTACGGCAGGCTGCTGATCTTTTTTTCTCCCTCCCACTCGCTCAGCACGATCTGGACCTTGATCGGCGTGGCGGGCCTCGGCTCCTCCGGCGTCTTGGGCTTCTCCTGGGCTCGCGCCAGCGGCACAAGCAGAGCCAGCAACCCAAGTCCCGCAACAGCCACTCTTTGACGATTCATCGGTTTCTCCTTTTCTTGTCAGAAACTCTCCCCGAATCCAAGCTTCAGCGGTTGCTCTTGCCACCGAGCGGCTTCATCGCGGCGTCCAGGCTCTCCACCCGGAGTGACTCGACCTTCAACTCTTCCGTAGCGGCCGGACGCGCGGCCGCGAGCACGGCCCCATCAATCCGCTTCTGACGCAACTGCTCGATGAAGCCGCGAACCGCGAGACCCTCCTCCGCAGGAACCAACACTTCCGGCATGGTGTTGCCCGCCACGAGCAGCTGCCCTGAGGGGTGCTGCGCATGCCCGGCGCCCGCCGGAGGCACCGGCTTGCCCGATTGCCTCGCTGGTAGATTGGCTGGTGCATTGCCGCGCGGCGACACCGTATGAGTGCCCGGCGTCGCCTTGGCGACCCGCACGGGAGCTTCCACGTGAGGCCGGAGCACCCAAGCCGCGAGCAGGGCCAGCGCCGCAAGCGCGCCAACCGCGGCGAGCTTCCAGGTGCTCCACCAGCCCCTCGCGGCCGCATCCGGCTGCGCGATGCGCTGGCGGACCCGCGCAGCAAACTCCGGCGAGGGCTCGCACGCGAGGCTCTCAGCAAGGCTACGGTCGATGGCTTGGGCAAGCCGCCGCTGTTCTTCGAGCGCTTCCCGGCAGGCTTCACACCCGGCCAGGTGCGCACGGAACCTCTCCGAGCGGCTCGGGGAGAGCTCCTCGAGCGCCGCGTCCACTAGGTCGTTTTTAAATCTTTTGCAGCCCATGCGAATGTCTCCATCAATCTCTTGCGCGCCAGATGCAGCCGCGACTTCACGGTGCCTTCGGGCAATCCGAGCAGCCGGGCCACCTCGGCCATGTCGTGGCCCTCGATGGCGGCGAGGATCAGCACCTGCCGCAGCTTCTCGGGGAGCTTCTCCACGGCGGCGTCGAGCCGCGCCCGGAACTCGCTCGCGGCCGCCAGGTCTTCCACGGTGCGCGCCGGGGCGTCCTCCGCCGCCTGCTGCTCGCGGAGATCCCGGCGGACAGCGGAGCGCCGCCGGTCGAGTGCAAGCCGCCAGGCGATGCGCGCCAGCCATGCGCGGAAGCGCTCGCGGTCGCGCAGCCGGTGGAAATTCCGGTACGCGCGCAGGAACGCTTCCTGCGCCACGTCCTCAGCGTCTTCGCGGTTGCGCAGAACACTGAGCGCCACGCGGAAGGCAAGCGCAGACGAGTCAGCCAGCCTCCGGCCGAACTCCCTCTCCAGCTCCGACGTTTGCCCCGCGTCGAGGCTCACCGCGCTCCCGGGGTGGCGGACCGCCAATGCCTGCATCGCGCCTCCCTTCACAAGACGCCGCCTGAGCCGGTTCGGTTCACTGGATAGCGCCGAAAAGAAGAAGGGCGGTCTCAAAGGTCGAGCTGTGCAAGGAGGTTTTCGAGGTTCGAGGAATCCACGAGGAGTTCGGGCCGCGCGGTGGAGAGATCTTCCATCTCATCAAACGCCTGGAACAGCCGCATCTTTGCCACGGCGTATTCCTCGGTGCCCGAGAGGGCCCGGCCCGTCTTCGACGCCCAGCCCCCCACCGCGTCGCGGCGCACGAAGACGGCGAGCGGGAAAGCGGTCTGCCGGTCCACCGAAACCATGTAGACGTACTCGGTGCCGGCAGAAAGCCCGCGGCGCGATTTCTGCACCGCATAGAAGTAATACTGGTAGACCACACCGGTTGCGGCCGAGTAGCTCTTGATGCGGCGGACCGCTTCAGGACGCGCCATGGCGCGATTATTCGGCGGCGGCCCAACAATGTCAACGCGACCTCTGCATTGGAAGTGAGTGCGGGAAGCTGTTCCATAATGAAATGGCATTCCCGAATTCTGTTCCAAGTCGGAACACGCCGACTTGCCGACTCAGCCACCGCTGGAACTCTTGGCGAACGGGTCTGCAACTTAAGTCTCCCCTAAGCAAAGAGCTTTCTGTCGGTTGTCGCAGATTGCCTTCGAACAGCGCCGCGTTCCTGCTCCAATCACATCTTAGCCTTCTCCTGGCTTTCGCCACGGCATGCGCCTTGCTCTTGGTTGTCTAGAGGCCAGGATCCATGCGGGCGCGAGCCAACTCCGGCGCACGGCACGTGCTGCTCGTTCTTCTCGCTGGTCTCGCGGCGGGCGCGGTGACAACGGGCTGCGGCGGGGGAGGCGCAAGCCCGGGCCCACCTCCGCCGCCTCCACCTCCCCCGCCTGCCGGCATCAGCGTGAGCGTCGCTCCCACGAGCGCCACCGTAATGCTCGGCGCGACGCAGCAGTTCACCGCCACCGTGCTGAACACGTCCAACACGGCCGTGAACTGGAGCGTCAACGGCGTGCCGGGCGGCAACAGCACGGTCGGAACCATCACCTCCGCAGGACTCTACACCGCGCCGCAGAACCTGCCGGCGCTGCCCGCGATGACCGTCGAGGCCACGAGCCTCGCGGACGCGTCCAAATCCGCCGCTGCCGCGGTCTCGGTGGCGAGCGACCTGAGCGTTTCCGTTGCGCCGCCTGTGGCCAGCGCCGAGCTGGGAGCCACGCTGCGCTTCGCCGCCAGCGTCTCGAGCGCCGGAAACCCCAACCCCGCGGTCACCTGGAGCGTCTCTGGAGTAGGTTGCGCGGGAACCGCCTGCGGCACGATCGACACCGACGGCGCGTATACGGCCCCGCCGGTGCGGCCCGCTCCGCCGGTGGTCACGCTGACGGTGCGCAGCGTCGCCGACATCTCCAGAACCACTAGCGCCACCATAAGCATCACGAGCAATTTCACTCTCGTGGTGAGCGGGCCGGCGACGCTCGGCCCGGGCTCGAGCGCGCAATACACGGCTACGCTCACGCCGGCGCCGAATTCAAACCCGAGCACGGCCATCACCTGGAGCGTTTCGGGCACGGGCTGCACCGGGGCCGCTTGCGGCGCAATCTCCCAAAGCGGCAGCTATGCCGCGCCTGCTGTTGCGCCCTTGCCCAATACGGTTGCGATTACAGTCACACCTGCTGCCGACCCCGCAAAGGCCGCTTCCCTGACCGTCACGATTGTTTCGAACTTGGTCTCTCTGAACCTTACGCCCACCTCCGCCACTCGCGCGGTGAATCACCGGCAGATTTTCGCGGTGCAGGTGAGCGGGACTTCAAACCTCAATGTGCTCTGGCAGGTGAGCGGCATTGCGGGCGGGGACGACACCGTTGGTCGCACTTGTGCCGCCGGCAGCAACCCCTGCCAGACGGTCTCCACGACGAGCGCCGCCACGGTGGACTATCTCGCGCCGGCTTCGGTGCCTGCGCGGAATCCTGTGACCGTCACCGCCACGAGCCAGGCCGACGCCACCAAGAGCGCTTCGTCCCAGGTGACCATCCTTCCCTTTGTTGTCGTGAGCGTTTCGCCGCCGTCGGTGACGCTCGCGCCGCGCGCCACGCAGCAATTCACCGCCACTGTTCTCGGAACTTCCGACCAGGGCGTCGTCTGGCAGATCACCGGCTCGGGGTGCGGCGCGGGCTCGGGCTGCGGCTCGGTAAGTGCCAACGGCTTTTACACGGCGCCGGCCGCCGCGCCGGCACCGAACTCGTTGAACGTCACGGCGACGAGCACGGAAGACACCTCTCGCAACGGCTCCGCGAGCGTGACGATCTCTTCGGGTGCGAATATTTCGACGCTCGTGCCCGCTAGCGCGACATCCGGCGCCGCCGGCGGCTTCCTGCTGCGTGTGCTGGGAGGTGGCTTCGTCCTGACCAGCCCCGGTCCCGGCTCTGCGATTCTCTTCAACGGAGCGGCCAAGACCACAAGCTGCGCGAGCACCAGCGAATGCACGGCCACTCTTTCCTCGAGCGATCTCGCAGCGCCGGGCAGCCTGCCCGTGCGCGTCCGCAATCCCGACGGGACGCTTTCGGGCACCGTAAACTTCGTCGTCGTGCCGGACGGCACATCCGACGACGTGATCGCGCTCACGCCCGCGACGCCGGCCGCAGCGGGGAAAGACATCGTCGTCGTCGAGCCTTCGACTGCCGGGTCGGACAGCTCCGGCAGCCTGAACCTCAACATCATCGCCATCGGAAGATTTTCCTCGAGCGACAACAGTTGCACGCTTTCCGGATCGCCGCTGGTCATCCCGCGCCCTGCTTCGAGCACCGCGCAGGTGGATCTCTGCGCCTTCTCGCTCGGCGGGCTGGATCCCGCGCTCAATTACTCCATCACCGGGCCCCCGTCCAACGACATCTCCATCGTCGCCAAGCAGCCGCTCGGGCTCGGCATCATCCGCCTGACGCTCGAGCTTTCCAGCGCGACGCGGCCCGGCCCGCGCAGCCTGCTGGTCGAAAACCCAAACAAGGACCGCACCGCGGTCACGGGCGCCCTGGAGGTGAAATGAGGATCCACCGAATTCCTGTGCGACTCCTGTTTGTCTTCTTCTGCGCGCTCGCGCCCACGCGCGCAACAACGCTCGAGCGGATGAGCCTGGAGCAGCTCGCGCGCCGCGCGGATGTGGTCGCGCGCGTCACGTGCCTCGCATCCGCAAGCCAGTGGGAGCGCGGGCAGATCTGGACGCGCACGGAGTTCGAGGTCGCGGAAACGTTCAAGGGCCTTCTGCCACGTTACGTTTCCGTGCGCCTGCCGGGTGGGCGCGTGGGGCACCTTGCCGCCACCATCGAGGGCGTTCCGCGGTTCGCGCCGGGCGAGCAAGCGATCCTGTTTCTGGCCCGCACGCCCGCGGACGAATTCACCGTGCTCAGCTGGATGCAGGGATCGTTCCGCATCGCGCGAGACCGCACGGCTCAGGAGAGTATTACGCAGGAATCGAGCGGGATGGCCGTGTTTGATCCGGCGGCGCGCAGGTTCCGCGATGCGGGCATACGCCGGATGCCGCTGGAAGTGTTTCGCCGACGCCTGGTTGCCATCCTCGAACAGCAGCGCGACGGGAGGCAGCCATGAATCGCAGAGCATCTCCCTGCAGCAAATCGCAGGCCCTGCTCGCCGCAGCTCTCTTGCTCGGGCATCTGCTGGGCCTGGGCGGCGCGCCGCGGGCGCTGGCCTTTGCGCTCAACTACACCGTGGCGGACATGCGCCAGCCGGTTTCCGTCTCGGGGGGAACGGCGTGCCCGCAGCCAAATCGTCTTCCCGCAGCTGCAGCACCCATCAACCGCCGGTGGAGCATTTCCCTCGGCACGACTCTCGTCACCATTCTCACCCTTGACCAGACCGCCGACGGGCGCCTCTCGGAAATCGAAAATGCGATCCTGCAATCGTTCTCCGTCTGGACCAGCGTCCCGGGCTCGGCCCTGCGCGGCACATCGCTCGCTCCGCTTGTGCGCACGGCGGCGCAGACCGCCTGCTCGGCAAGCGACGCCCTGAACTCGATCTGCTTCGACCAGAGCGACGCTGCGTTTGCCCCGGGCGTCTTGGCCTTCACGCGCGTCATTACGGCGGACACCATCGGCGAGCAGCTCGCGCCCGGCACGGCACCCTCCAGCTTCATCGGGCAGATCCTGGACGCCGATATTCTCGTGCGGCCCGGTGATGCAGACTCCACTTTCGCCACCCCGCAGGCGCTGCCTTCGCAGCCTTCGGCCTACGACCTCGAGTCCGTCCTGATGCACGAGCTCGGGCACTTCTTCGGCTCCGGCCATTCCGGCGTGTGGAGCGCGATGATGTATCCCTTCGTGCCGCCGCGCGGCGAGTTCCTGGCCGACCGCCCGAGCGCGCAACAGCCGGATGCGCCTCTCGCGGACGACGACCGCACGGCGCTCCGCGTCCTCTATCCCGACCCGGCCGACGCGGCGAACATCGGCTCGATTCGTGGCCGGGTGCTCCCGGCGAATCCCCTCTCGCTCCCCGCCGCGCGGCCCGACGTCACTGGAATCTTCGGCGCGCAGGTCGTCGCCGTGGACGCCGCGACCGGCGCGGTCATTGCTGCGACGATTGCCGGGTGGTCCTGCGGCGATCCCGGGCCGGCGCAGTTCGACGGCTCTTTCCAACTCGACCACCTGCCCGTCGGCGCAGGCCGCTCGTACAAGATTTACGCGGAGCCGCTCGATGGGCCGGTGGACGCCGGCGAAATTCAAAGCTCGATTGTCGTGCTGTGCCGCAACGGACAGACCGACGGCGGCTGGCCGGCGCCGTTTGCGTGCACCGTGCCGGACGTGGTGACGAATTTTACGACGCGCTTCCGGCCTGCCAATTGATTGATGAGAGAAAGGGTGCGCGGCCGCCGCACAACTCAGGCGGCGCAATAGCGAGCCATCAGGCGGCAGAGCACTTCTGCGCAGGCCGTAACGGAATCGAGCTCGACGTACTCCTCGGCGCCATGCAGGCCCCGGCCGCGCGGGCCGAACACCACGCCGGGAATTCCAGCCGCAGCAAGCAGCGCCGTGTCGGTCCACGCCGTCATGCCTGCGACGTGCGCCGCGCCCGTGACCTCACGCACGGCTTCGACGGCTGCCTTTGCGACGGGCGCGTCGGGTGAGATTTCGTACGGCGGCCGCGCGCCGAGCCGGCGCGCCGTGGCGCGAAATTCCGGGTCGCGTTGCTGCAATCCCTCAAGCAGGCTGCGGACCTCCGCCTCCACTCCCGCCTCCGATTCTCCGGGCAGCGTGCGCCGCTCGAGCTCGAGCGAGCATTCGGCCGGGTAGCTCGAGAGCTCCTGGCCGCCACGGATGAGCGAGGCGTGCAGCGAGCCGTGCCCGAGCAGCGGGTGCGGCGTCTGTTGCGCGAGCTTGCGGTCGAGCGCGTCCAGCAAGTTCAGCACGCGGCCCATCATGCGGATGGCGTCGCGTCCCTCTTCGGGCAGGCTGCCGTGCGCCGCTCGCCCGCGCGTCGTCACTTCAAACCAGGCGTAGCCCTTGTGCGCCACACACACGGCAAGATTCGTCGGCTCAAGCACGATGGCGGCGTCGGCGGTGTAGCGCTCGAGCAGCGCTTCCGTGCCTGCGCTGTTGTATTCCTCGTCCACCACGCCCGCGACGAGCAGCGGCCGTGCCAGCCGGGGATGCTCCCGGCACAGCGCAATGGCTGCAGCGCACATTGCCGCCACGCCGCTCTTGATATCGAGCGCGCCGCGGCCGTAGAGCCGCCCATTGCGCTCACGCGGCGTGAACGGATCCTTCATGTCGCCCGCGCCAACGGTATCCATGTGCGCCAGCACCGCGAGCGCCGCTCGCTGCTTCGCGCCAGCGGCGGGAGCCGTGCCTCCGCCGATAAGCGCGACCACGTTCGGCCGGCCGGGCGCAACTTCCTCGAGCTCCGCGGCAATGCCATGCCCGCGCAGGAACGCGCGGACGTACGCGGCGATCTCGGCTTCGCCGCGCGCACCCGGCACAAGCGACGGGTTCACCGAATCGATGGCTACGATCTCGCGCAGGAGCGCGCGAAGCCCTTGTTCCTCTATGCCCACAAGGCGCCTCAACCGTGTTCGCGGGAACCGTGGCGCAGCCGTTGCCGCCCCGCCCAATCCCGCTAGGATCGCCGGCAGCCGCAGCGCACTCTACAACAAAGCGGCTGGCATTGTGATCACCGGCAGCGAAGACGGCACTCTCTCCGCCATGGGCACGATCATGATGGTGCTCACCTGGCTGGCTTCACGCTGCCGCCGGAATGTGCCGCGTACTGGGTCGGCGAAGTCGGCCAGCCGCCCAGCCAAGACCGCGAGAAGCGCCTGCGCAACGACGCCACCAAGGACATGGCCAAGAACCTGGCGCGCAACCTGTTCTTCTACGCGCAACTGCTGAAGATGCACCCGCTCGTGCCCAAGGAGCACTAGCTGCGCAGTCGCGGCGGATGCTGCTGGAGACTGGAGGCCCCATTCAGTAGAGGATTGCACCACCCCACAGCATTCCCGGGCCTACCGCGGCAAGAAAAATAGGCCCGCGCTGATTGCGCGGCTCCTGGCCGTGGTTATCCAGCAACTTGCTGAGGGCAACTCCGCAAGTGGAAGTGCCAAGATTTCCACACGTCTTTGCGACAACCGGAAATTTGGCTAATGGCACCTTGATCTGGCGCGCCAACAGCTCTACCAGACGGGGGTTCGGCTGGTGAGTGGCAAAACCGCTTGCTGAATCGCGCGCCAAGCCGCTACGCGACTCAAGGTCCCGGATGATGCTTTCCAGCTGCCCAACCGCCGCACGCGCCAACGCTTCCCCTTCAAAAGTCAGCTGCACTCCGCCCTGCGGACTAGGCCTTACAGCCAAAGCCGCTGCAAATGCACCCGCGCATCCGAATCGAAAGTGTCCCACCAGATATGCCGACGACGGGTGTGTACTATCCAAGCTTTCTAGGACGAATGCGCTAGCCCCATCGCCGAACAGGCCACCGAACTCGCCCGGCACGCTTCCGGGAGGAAAAACTCGGCTGTGGGCATCTGCCGTCACGACCAAAACGCGAACCGCCGTCCCTGCCACCAACAACGACCGAGCGAGAACAAGGGCGTTCACCAATCCAACGCAGGCGCCCCCAACATCCAACACCCCGCATGTGTCCGCCAGGAGCAGCCGTGAATGCAACAATGCACCAAGAGAGGGAAATCCTTGAAATGTTTCGCTGCTGGTAATCAACCAATCTACGTCGGCCGGGTCGGCCGGTACCCGACCTAGAGCGATCTCAGAGGCCTTCGTGGCCAGGCTGAGTTCGTCCTCCCCCGAACCGGCCCTTGCCACCGATTCGATTCCCGCGCCCTCTCTCAGCTTGCCCGGAGCGAGCCCGTATTCCCTCTCCAACCAGCCAGCCTCCTGCTGTACAGAACCTAGGGCGTTTCCCCAACCAGTCACGCGAACTTGGCTTGAGGACGCACGGTCTCCCAGGTCAGGTAATCCTGCCGACATTCCCTGAACGGCGGGCGCGTTCCCGATTGCCCGAACCAAAGAAATAATGTTTGCAGATTCTCCAAGTTCCCGCGGATCAGAAACGTTGGCCTTGCCAGCTACACGCTCAATGCACGCCAGGACCTCAATCCAACCCATCGAGTCGAGTGCGCCAGATCGTAACAGGTCCTCCTCGTCCCCGGGCATCGTCTTCGAGGCACGCAACGACCTTCCTACACACTGACGAACGATTCTACGGAGATCAGAGGCTGCCTGCTCTCCCGGTTTGCTCATTCCAACCTCCCGTTCGATCCCTGGCGAGGCCTAGCCTATTGCATCCAGCCACGCGAGTTGTGGCTCTGGAACAAGCGAATCCAGCATCAGCCAGCAGCGGCCTTCATCATCGGCGCGTGGAAGACCGACGCGGGCAAATAAACTCGAATTCTTCAGCACTCTTTCTCTTACGATTCTGTTCGCAAACTGCTCTACACGCTGAAGTCGGTTTGCACCCTGAGTCCGACCTAGAGCCTCTTCCAAAAACTCATTCCAGTATCGGTCCACGACCGGAAGACCACGCAAGGTCTCCCCGGAACCAAGTGTCAAGGCGATGCGCGCCCTGTCCGGATAAAGCTTGAAACGGAGATTCTCGATAGGAATCCCGCAAATGGAACGAACTGCTTCCTCGGGCGTGACCCAAACAGCCGGACCCCCAAACGGGCTTGGATGCATGGCACATCCGAATAGGTCTTGGATTTTTTCCGCGATCTCTGCGTCACGGAGACAGGCTAACAGTTTTTCTTCGCTTTCCTTCCCGGCAGCTTCAATCGCTCCGCTAGAAGGCCGATCCTCCACATGCGGCCGGGATATGTTCGGGGGCGTAGACAGAATGAACCGTAGACGAGCGCCACGCTGGTGGCGAAACGTTATGGGCCAAGCGAAGCCCACAGGAGGGAGCGGACGGACCGAGCGGAAGCCCTGCGCAGTTTGTTCGAGACCGATAATGCAAAAGCCCGGCCCCATCCGGGTGATGTCACTCAGGATGAGCTCGGTCATCGTTGGTGCCCCGCCTCTTCCGCCGTTTCATTTTCTTGGGAGGGCTAGCCGACTGGAGATGCTCAACCTCTACGGTGTGCCCTTGCGACCGCCAATATTCAGCCAGCAGATCCCCCACAAGCCGGCGGTGGCATTTCTCCGGCCCGGGCTCGGAACACAAGAGCGCGACTGTGCCTTCGAAGTCTTCGGCCCGAATCGCCTCTGGGACGCGGCGCTCCCGCATCAAGGCGTGGAAAGATGTTTCATAGGCAGTCCAATCGTGGGTCCCGCGGTAAGCCTTGCGAATCTCCACGCTGGGAGCAAGTAGGAGTTCGTGCGCGTAGGAGATGCCGCCGATGCGATCCAGGAAGAAGGCGATATCCGGGAATTTGGCGAATCCAGCGAGCTGACCAATCCGATTCTCGCGGATATCCACTACTCTTAGGACGCGAGCTTCTTGCAGAAGGCGGAAAAACTCCTCGGCCGTCTTCCCTGCGAACCCAATTGTGCAGATCCGGGAATGCATCCGTGGGCTACCCGATTTCAGCCGTCTGAGGATCCAGGCGAAAAGCGCATTTCTCTGCCTGGGCTAGATAGGCATCCTCGAGCACCTGAGCCCGGTCTACAGGGAAAAGCGAGGGGCCAAGCACAGCTGAGAGCTGGTGTTGCCCAAGCAGCCGGTCCTCCGCCTCGCGTTGCGTCTCAAGAGCTGCGCCGCGCCGGATGTGCACAGGGTCCAGACCCAATATCACCAATTCCGGGCAAATCATTAGAAACCGGTGACAGTCGAGCGGATCCTCCTCAGCGCACATCAGTGCGAGCGCGTTTGCGTCAAGCTCGCGCTGGACGCGCTCGATCCCGGATTGGAATCCACGGGTCCCCCGGCAGGCACGATAATCTACCAACCCGTCCGAACGATAGACTTTGCGGTCTTCCGGACGGCCACCGAGCTCTTCGCCCAGAAAAATGTAGCGCATGCCAGCTTCACGCAGCCCAAACTCTATTTCAGGCTGGCTGAAATGAGGGAAGCGGGAGCTCAAGGGGCGGCTGCGAACGTCGCCCACAAGGGCGATTTCAAATTGTCGTAATGCGGAGAGAAACGTCTCCCAGTCCAGATTGGAATGTCCGATTGTGTAGAGTTGGTGCACTTTTTCCCTGGCTTCCCATCACGCGGAGGGCGCCCGTGGGCTCATTCTGCAACAATACCTCAGGCGGGAGCAAGACCAAGTGCGCAGGACCAAAGGAGGAGCGTTGGTAGCCCCGACGGGAATCGAACCCGTATTTCCACCTTGAAAGGGTGATGTGCTAACCGTTGCACCACGGGGCCGCCGGTGCTTGCAAGGTGCGCGAGTCTTAGAGTAGAGGAAAGCGCGCGGATTGACAAGTTGCGAAGGACACCGGCCCTTCGCAAGAGGCGCGCAGGGCAAGCGAGCGGCCAGCAGCGGCTATTCCTTCTTGATTCCCCAGGTGCGTTCGAGGAACGGGTAGCGGCCGGAGCCGACCGCGTAGCTCCGGTAATGTTCCGGGTTCTTCTGGTAATACTTCTGGTGGTATTCCTCCGCCGGGTAGAAGGGCCCCTCGGGCAGGATCTCCGCAGCAATGGGCTTCGAGAACTTGCCCGACTTGCCGAGTTTCGCCTTCGACTCCTCCGCAATCCGCTTCTGCTCTTCGGACCGATAAAAGACGGCGGTGCGGTATTGCGCCCCGATGTCGGCGAACTGCCCGTCGGCCTGCGTGGGGTTAATGTTGTGCCAGAAGACATCCACCAGTTGCTCGTAGGTGACCTGCGCGGGGTCGAACGTCACCTGGATGGACTCACGATGCCCCGTGCGGCCGGACGACACCTGCTCGTAGGTCGGGTTCTTTTCTTTTCCTCCCGTGTAGCCCACCACCGTCGAGACAACGCCCCTGGTCTTGTCGAACGGCGGCTGCATGCACCAGAAGCACCCGCCGGCAAACGTGGCGGTTTCCAGTTTTCCCTCTGCGGCCTTTCCCGCTTTCGCCGGCGCAGGACTCTTGCCCTGCCCGGCTAACCCCGCAGCCGCCAGCATCGCCATCGCCACGGCGAGAATGATTCCCTTGGGCATAAAGTGAGATTCCTCCCCGTCGGTTAGATGCAGACACCTGCGGCTCGGGCGCAGCAGGCGATCACTGGTCCTGGCGTTCCTTGTATTCCTCGAGCCAGGCCATCTGAATCGCTTCGAGCTTGCCTTCGTTTGAGGCTTTCGCGTCACCCGCAAAGCCCGGCAGCTCAGTCACCCACTTGTGCAAATCCGTGAAGCGCACGTTGAGCGGGTCGGTCTGCGGGTGCGTGTCCGCCAGCAGGATTCCGATGTCTTCCGGGCTATCCCAATCGAGTGTGGGCATGCGCTCTCCTTGCCTAGTGCTCGTCTTCGCTGGCGTAGTTGCGGTTCCACTCCGGAATCTCGACGACCACATCCTTGGAGCCGTCGGGCACGAGCTGGCAGCCCAGGCGCGATTTCGCCGTGAGCCCCGCAGCTTCGTCAAGCTGGTCGAACTCGGCGTCGGTCCCTTCGTTGCACGACTCCAGGCCCTCGTGCACGATCACGTGGCACGTGGAGCAGGCGCAGACGCCGCCGCAGGCGTGATCGAGCGGGATGTGCGCGCCCATGGCGATATCCAGGATGCTGCCCGGCAGGCCGTCATGCCCATAGGGAATTTTCTCCGGGTCCACTTCCACGGTCTTGTTGTGGCCGGTGAAGGTGACCTTGAACTTCTTCGTCGCGGGCGTGTACTTGGTTTCTTCGATGTAAGGGTTCGTGCCGCCCATTGCTGCCCTCTCCTTTCCGGGCTCAGACCTCGTCCACCCGCCGCCCTTCGAGCGCCGTGGCCATCGCGCGGTTCATCATGCGTTCGGCGAAAGGCATGCCGGCCTGGTTCAGCTCGTCCACGCAGGCGCGGACTGCTTTGTAGTCTGTACCGGCCATGACCTGGCGCAGCGCGGCAATCGCCGCATCAATCCGCGCGCGCTCGGCAGCAGTCAGCTCGATAGAGGAATCTCCGGCCGCCTGCGTCAGCGATTTCTCCGTGGCGTGGAGCATGGCTTCGGCTTCGTTGCGCGCTTCGATCAACTGCCGCTCGCTGAAATCCTGCTCGGCGTATTCGATGGATTCCTCGAGCATGCGCTCGATCTCCGTGTCGTTCAGGCCGTAGCTCGGCTGCACTTCGATGGAGCGCTGCTCGTTGCTGCGCAGGTCGCGCGCCGCCACCTGCAGGATGCCGTTGGCGTCAATCAGGAACTTCACTTCGACGCGCGCCATGCCCGGGGGCATCGGCGGCACCTTCAGCGTGAAGCGCGCGAGCGACCGGCAATCCTTGGCCAGCTCGCGCTCGCCCTGGAGCACGTGGATATCGATGCCGGTCTGGTTCTCGACGCCGGTGGTGAACAGTTCCTGCGCGCTCGCGGGAATCGTGGAGTTGCGCGGAATGATCTTCGCCACCACGCCGCCCATCGTCTCGATGCCGAGCGAGAGCGGCGTGACATCGAGCAGCAGCATGTTCTTCACGCCGCTCTCGAGGATCTCGGCTTGCACCGCGGCGCCCAGCGCCACGACTTCGTCGGGGTTGAGCTCCACGTGCGGCCGCCGGCCAAAAAATTCTTCCGCGCGCTGGCGCACAAGCGGCACGCGCGTCGAGCCGCCCACGAGCACGGCCTCGTCCATCTGCGCCGGCTTCATGTGCGCATCCGCCAGCGCCATTTTCACCGGGCCCATCGTGCGCTCGACGAGCGGCGCGATCCATTTCTCGAACTCCGCGCGTCGGATCTCACGCACGTAAACCGCGCCCGAAGGCAGTGGGAACTTCACGGTGGCCGCGTTGGCCGCAGACAGCTCGTGCTTCACAGAGATCAGCGCCTTGCGCAATTCCTGTGCAGTTTTGGGATGGCGGCTCAGGTCGAGGCTGAACTCGCGGCGGATGTCCTCGCGCGCGACGCCCAGCAGCAGGTTGTCGATGTCGTCGCCGCCCAGGTGCGTATCGCCGTTGGTGGAGAGCACCTGATAGATATCGCCCTCGCTGGTCGAAATGAGCTTCAGAATGGAAATGTCAAACGTGCCGCCGCCCAGGTCGTACACGGCCACGAGGCCGCGCTGCTGTTCGTGCAGACCGTAGGCCAGCGCCGCGGCGGTCGGCTCGTTCACCAGGCGCAGGACTTCGAGGCCCGCGAGCCGCCCCGCGTCTTTCGTGGCCTGGCGCTGCGCGTCGTTGAAATACGCCGGCACCGTGATCACCGCGCGGTCCACCGTGTCCTTGAAATACTCTTCCGCCCAGCCTTTCAGCTCGCGCAGGATAAACGCCGAAATCTCGGGCGGCGTGAAGACGCGCTCGCCCAGCCGCACGCGGATCACGCTCTCGCTGCCCGCGTCGATGCGGAAGGGAAAAAGCTTCAGTTCGCCCTGCACGTCGGTGACGCCGCGGCCCATCAGCCGCTTCACCGAATAGATTGTGCGGTCGGGCTGCGTCAGCAGGCGTCGCCCCGCGGGCTCGCCGACGACGATGCTGCCGTCCGCGTCCACGCTGACGACCGATGGGCACAGCGTGTCGCCATAGGGCCCTGGAATACACTTCGGCCGGCCCGTCTCTTTGTCCACGTAGGCGATCAGGCTGTACGTCGTGCCCAGATCAATGCCGACGACTCTGCTCATGCTCTCCTCAGGCTTGCGACAACTCCTCCGCAACGTTCTTCACCAAATTCCGGATGTATGACCGCCGGTTGAGCGCCTCATTCATCCGCGCCATCAATTTCTTGCGAGCGGCATCATCGGCGCCGCGATCGAATGCCGCGTCCCATTCACCGAATAAACCGTCGAGTTCCGCATCCACCTCGGCGAGCAGCCCCTGAAAATGCTTCTCCGCGTCTCCGAGCTTTCCCCGCAGCGCCGCGAGTTCCGTGCCATCGGCGCCCGCTTCGCGCGAGCTACGCAGCTCATCGAGCCATTCGTTCAGCTCGAAAACTTCTTCGAGCAGCTCCGGGGGCGCCTGCTGTTTCGTCTGGCCCTCTTTGCGCACGCCTTCGCGCGCCAGCAGGTATTCGACGCGGCTGATGGGCTCGCGCAACGTGCGGTACGCGTCGTTCAACTGTGACGATCGCTCGAGCGAGAGGTCGCGCTCCGATTCGCTCGCGCGCACGAAATTGTCCGGGTGGAGCTTCCAACTCAATTGATGGAATCGCTTCTCGAGCTCCGCTGCATCGAGCTGCAGCTTCTTCGGCAGGCCGAAGAACGCGAAGTAATCGGTGCCGCGCGACAGCGGCTGAATCTTCCCGCATGCCGGGCAGAAATGCTCGCCACTGGTTGCCGCCTGGCAGCTCCAGCACGTGTTTCCGGTGGCCGTGCTCGTGGAAGGTGTGCTCATCCGTCGCCAGAGACAAAAAAAGTGGTTGGAGGACTCGCCTGCCAACCACGCTCACAAAACCGCTCGAAACCCGGTGCGCCCGGCGTCCTCCCAGAGGGCTCTAGGCCGTGAAGGAGCTCCCGCAACCACAGGTGCGCGCGGCCTGCGGGTTCTGGAAAACGAAACCCTGCCGTATCAGTTCTTCGATGTATTCCAGCGTGGTGTTGTTCAGGTAGAGATAGCTTTTCGGGTCCACGAAGACGCGCGCGCCGTTTTCTTCGAAGACTTTGTCGCGGTCGCGGGCCTGCGTATCCAGGCGCATCGCGTACGTCAGCCCCGAGCAGCCGCCTCCCTGGACGCCGACGCGCAGCCCCCCAGTCTCCGCCGGGACTCCGTCTTTGGCCAGGAGTTCGCGGATTTTCTCCGCCGCCTTTTCCGACACGTGGATCATGGCAACTTCCCCATCGGGCGCGGCGTCCGCTAGCTCTTCGACGCGGACGGCTCGGCCTGCGCGACGGGCGCCTCGGCGCCCTGCTTCTGCTTCCAGTCGCCGATGGCGGCCTTGATGGCGTCTTCGGCCAGCACCGAACAGTGGATCTTCACCGGCGGGAGGTTCAGCTCGCGCACGATGTCCGTGTTCTTGATGGCGAGCGCCTCGTCAACCGTCTTGCCCTTTACCCATTCGGTGGCGAGCGAGGAGCTGGCGATCGCCGAGCCGCAGCCGAAGGTCTTGAACTTGGCTTCTTCAATCACCTGCGTCTCCGGGTTGACCTTCATCTGCAGCTTCATCACGTCGCCGCACTCCGGCGCGCCCACCAGGCCGGTGCCCACGTTCGGGTCGTTCTTCGGCAGGCTGCCGACGTTGCGCGGATTGTTGTAGTGGTCGATGACCTTATCCGAATAAGACATCTTCATTCACCTCTCGGTTGATCTCCCGAAACTCGTTCCCGGCTCAGGCCGGCTTCCAGTTCATCTTGCTCAGGTCCACGCCTTCTTTCGCCATCTCGTAGAGCGGCGAAAGCTCGCGCAGGCGGTTCACCACTTCCACGACGCGGCTCGTGACGTAATCTACTTCCTCTTCGGTGTTGAAGCGCCCCAGGCCGAAGCGGATCGAAGTGTGCGCCAGGTCTTCGCCGACGCCGAGCGCCTTCAGCACGTAGCTGGGCTCGAGCGTCGCCGAGGTGCACGCCGAGCCGCTCGAGACCGCGATATCGTTGATGCCCATCAGCAGCGACTCGCCTTCGACGTACGCGAAGCTGCAGTTCAGGTTGTTCGGCAGGCGGTGCACCATCGAGCCGTTGATGTAGACCTCGTCAAGCTTCGAAAATAGGTTGTCCTTCAGGCGGTCGCGCAGGCGGCGCATGCGCTCGCCCTCCGTGCCCATCTCGTTCATGCAGATCTCGCAGGCCTTGCCCATGCCGACGATGCCCGGCACGTTCAGCGTGCCCGAGCGCATCCCGCGCTCGTGCCCGCCGCCGTCGATGATCGCGCTCACCTGCACGCGGGGGTTGCGGCGCCGCACGTAGAGCGCGCCGACGCCCTTCGGCCCGTAGAGCTTGTGCGCGCTGATCGAGAGCAGGTCGATGTTGTCCTTCTGCACGTCCACGGGGACCTTGCCCACCGCCTGCACGCCGTCCACGTGGAAGAAGACGCCCTTCTCCTTGGCGATCTTGCCGATTTCCTCGACCGGCTGGATCACGCCGATTTCGTTGTTCGCGTACATGATCGTGATCAGGATCGTCTTCGGAGTGATGGCGCGGCGGAGGTCGTCGAGGTTGATGCGGCCGTCTTTTTCGACGGGCAGGTAGGTCACCTCGTAGCCGTTCTTCTCCAGGCGCTTACAGGTGTCGAGCACGGCCTTGTGCTCGATCACCTGCGTGATGATGTGGTTGCCCTTCTCGCGGTACATCTCCGCGACGCCCTTGATCGCCAGGTTGTCGGACTCGGTGGCGCCGCTTGTGAAGATGATCTCCTTCGGCGTCGCGTTGATGAGCTTCGCAATCTGACCGCGGGCGTTCTCCACGGCTTCCTCGGCCGCCCAGCCGAACACGTGGTTGCGGCTGGCGGCGTTGCCGAACTTCTCGTGGAAGTACGGCAGCATGGCTTCCACCACGCGCGGGTCCACCGGGGTGGTCGCGTGGTTGTCCATATAAATCGGCAGCTTGATCGCCATTCCTGCTCTCCTAGTTCCGCAATTCGACGAGCGAGGCGTCCGGAGGCTCCTCGCTCATCTGAGAAATCGTTACCGTGCCGAGCACCTGCAGGATGCTCTCGTTCACGCGCCGCAGCGGCTCGCGCACCGTGCACGTCGGCGTCTGGAAGCATTCGCCGCGGCTCGTCACGCACGACGTGATGAACAGCGGCCCGTCAATCGCGCTGATCACTTCGAGCGCGGAAATCGTCGAAGGGTCGCGCGCGAGCCGGTAGCCGCCGCTCGAACCGTGCCGCGCCACTACCAGGCCGTTCTTGGCCAGCTTCTGGAGCACTTTGGCCAGCAGCGGCACCGGGATGCCGTACGACTCCGCGATATCCGCGGCACTGCACGCACCATTGGCATCCTGCATAGCCAGGTGGCGCACAGCCATCAAACCGTAGTCAGCCTTCTTTGAAAGTTTGAGCATCGCATATGCGACCCATTCAGTCGCATTTGAATATTAGCTCGCTGAACCCCCAATGTCAAGGGCCTTGTGAACCTGGAAGCCCTGTATTACCTTGAGGTTAAAATAGGACTCTTTTGGTCTGGATTTGTCAAAAGGCCTCCAGCGAACCGCAGAAATCGCACATTGAACGGCACCGATTCCCTGCCGAACCGGCAGCCGCACAAGCCAGGCCCCGATGCCGCGCGGCGCCGATTCATCTGCTGTTTCGAGCGGTCGTTTCCGGCATTCCCTGCGCGGCAGTTTTTGCGGCGCGCGCGGACAGCCTGAGTTAGAATGGCGCGGATTCGCGAAGCCCATGCCGCCTGTTACCGCCATCTACCCCGGCTCGTTTGACCCGGTCACGAACGGCCACCTCGACCTGATCGAGCGCGGCACGAAGATCTTCGACCGGCTCATCGTGGGCGTGCTGCGCAACCTCGAGAAAGAGCCTCTCTTCACGCTCGACGAGCGCGTGGAGATGCTCCGCGAGGTCACGCAGAAGTGGCCCACCGTCGAAGTGGACATTTTCGACGGTCTGCTGGTGGACTACGCGCGCCAGCGCAAGGCCCGCGTCATCCTGCGCGGCATTCGCGCCATTTCGGACTACGAATACGAATTGCAGATGGCGCTGATGAACCGCAAGATCGAGCCGCAGATTGAAACCGTCTTCATGATGCCCGCCGAGACGTACAGCTACCTGAGCTCGCGGCTGGTGCGCGAGATTGCGCGGCTGGGCGGGCCCATTCAGGGGCTGGTGCCGACGGTCGTCGAGCAGCGGCTCCGCGCTAAAGTCCTGTGAGCAGCCCCGAACGGAGCGTGAAACCCTTGCAGCTCGCCGAGCGCATCAACCGCATCTCGGTCTCGCCCACGCTCGCGGTGCTGGCGGAGGCCGAGCGCCTGAAGGCGCGCGGCGTGGACGTGGTGGACTTCGGCCCGGGCGAGCCCGACTTCCCCACCCCGGAGCACATCAAGCAGGCCGCCATCCGCGCGCTTGCGGAGAACCGCACCAAGTACACGGCGACCGCGGGCATTGCGCCGCTGCGCGAAGCGATTTGCGCGTGGCACGCGGCGCAATTCGGTTCCGCCTACACGCCGCAGGAATGCATCGTCTCGGTCGGCGGCAAGCACGCCATCTTCAACGCGGTCAACGCCCTGATCGAGCCGGGCGACGAAGTGCTCATCCCCGCGCCCTACTGGGTCAGCTTCCCCGACATCGTGAAGTACGCCGGCGGGCGGCCCGTCTTCGTGTCCACCGAGCCCGCCGACGGTTTCCGCCTGCGCGCGGCGCAGGTTGAAACCGCGATCGGCCCGCGCACGAAGATGCTGATCGTCAACTCGCCGAACAATCCCACTGGCGCCGTGCTCTCCGAAGACGAGTTCGCGCGCATCTACGAAGTCTGCAAGCGGCGCGGCGTCTGGCTGCTCTCCGACGAGTGCTACTCGCACTTCGCCTACGAGCCCGCGAAGCCCTACTCCGTCGCCGGCATCGCGGATTCGAAGCCGCACATCATCATCGTCGGCTCGCTCTCAAAAACGTTTGCCATGACCGGCTGGCGCATCGGCTACGCGCTCGCGCCGCAACCGCTGGTCGAAGCGATGCTGAAGCTGCAGAGCCAGTCCACCTCGAACCCCACCTCGATCGCGCAGTACGCGGCGCTCGAAGCGCTGCGCGGGCCGATGGACTCGGTTGCGGCGATGCTCGCGGAATATGCGCGGCGCCGCGCGCGCATCCTCGAAGGCCTGCGCGCGATCCCCGGTATCCAGTGCGGCGCGCCGGAAGGCGCGTTTTACGTCTTCCCAAACGTCACTGCCAAGCTCTGCGACGGCGCTGCGGACTCGGCGGCTCTCGCGCGGCAGTTGCTCGAGCGCGAGCACGTCGTTGTCGTGGCCGGTGAGGCCTTCGGCGCGCCGGGTTTCCTGCGCTTTTCCTACGCCACTTCGATGGAGCGCATCGAAGAGGGTCTGAAGCGCCTCCAACGATTCTTCGCCGGCCCGGATTCCCGCTCGTGAAGCTTGCGCCCTCGCGCCTCGAACCCGTCTTTGTGCCTCGCATCTGGGGCGCGCGGTCGCTGGCTCCGCTCTTTCCGGAAAAGTCGGCGCTCGCCGAGCCTATCGGCGAAGTCTGGCTGACGGGTCACGACTGCCGATTCGCCACGGGCCCTCTTGCAGGCCGCACGCTTGGCGATGCTTGGCGCGAGATGGACCCCGGCTGGGCGGGCACGCGCGTCAGCAAAGACGGGCCGTTTCCGCTGCTCATCAAGTTCATTTTCCCGGAAGAAAAACTCTCCATTCAGGTGCATCCGCAGGACGAGTACGCGCGGCGCCACGAAGCCGCGGCCGGCGGCATGGGCAAAACGGAAATGTGGTACGCCATTGCGGCGCGGGCGGGCGCGGAAGTATTCGTCGGGCTGAAGGCCGATGTGACGGCGGATTCTTTCCGCCGCGCGATCGTCGAAGGCACGGCAGAGCAGTGCCTCGAGCGCGTTCCCATGCGCGCGGGCGATGCGGCCTTTGTCCCCGCGGGCACGACGCACACGATCGGGCCGGGGCTGGTGCTCTGTGAAATCCAAGAGCATTCCGACCTCACCTACCGCGTCTTCGACTACAATCGCTTGACCGGCGAAGGCAAGCCGCGGCCGCTGCACATCGAAAAGGCGCTCGACGTGATTAACTTCGGCGAACAGAGCGGCGGGAAGCTCGAGCCGGTGACGATCCCGCGCGGCCCGGTGCGCGAGACGTACTTCATCGCCTGCCGCTACTTCGCCGCGGAGCGCTGGGAGTTCGCCGAGCGCATCGCCGCGGTTACGCAGCCCGAGCATTTCGATTTGCTGGTTACATTGGCAGGCCGCGGACAAATCGAAGCCGGCGGCGCCGCGGCGGAATATGGTCCCGCGCAGGTGTGGCTCCTGCCCGCGGCGATGGGCGCGTATCAACTCGCGCCTGCGGCGCCGACTACACTGCTGCGCACTTACGTGCCCGACGTAAACGAATTCGCGCGGCGGCTGGCCGAACAGCATATCGAAGAAGCGGCATGGTCACGGCTGGTCTATCCATGAAGGAAAAGCTCGCAGCGCACGCGATCATCCTCGCTGGGGGCCGCGGCACGCGCTTCTGGCCGCGCAGCCGCTCGCGCACGCCGAAGCAATTGCTGAACATCGTCGGCGCGAGCACGATGCTCGAGCAGACGGTCGCGCGCCTCGCGCCTCTGTTCCCGGCTGAGCGGATGTGGGTGGTGACTAATCAGGAGCAGGCTGCCGAGGTCCGCCGGCAGCTTTCGCGGCTCCCGGCGTCGCACATCCTCGCGGAACCCTTGGGCCGCAATACCGCAGCGGCCATCGGCCTCGCGGCATTTCATCTCGCGCACGTCCACGACGACGCGCTGATGGCCGTCCTGCCAGCCGATCATTTCATTGCCGACGCGGCGCGCTACCGCAAGATTGTCTCCGCCGCGCTTCAGGTGGCGGAAACTCCCGGCAACTTGGTTGTGCTGGGCATTCCGCCCGCACATCCGGAGAGAGGATTCGGCTATATCGAAAGAGGTGAACTGGAGCGGCGCATCCACGGCGCGCCGGTATACTCCGTCCGCCGGTTCACTGAAAAACCTTCGTACGCCCGGGCCCTCGTGTACCTAGCCACCCGGCGTTATTACTGGAATGCCGGGATGTTCTTCTGGCGCGTCACTACGTTTCTAGACAACCTGCGCAAGCTTCTCCCGCACACCTATGGCGATCTGGCGCAGCTCTCGGCGGCCATCGGCAGCTCGAAATACCGCAAGACACTCGCGCGGATCTATCCCGAGATGGAAAGCATTTCTGTGGACTACGCCATCATGGAGCCGGCCACGCGCCGCCGGGGCGACCCGCGCGTCTTTGTCCTGCCGGCTGAAGTGGGATGGAGCGACATCGGGTCTTGGGCTGCGGTGTACGGGCTCGAGGCGCACAAGGCCGGCGACAACGTTTCTGCCGGGCCGGTGATCGCGCTCGATGCCAGCGGGAATTATTTCTGGACGCCGAAGAAACTCATCGCCGCAATCGGTGTGCGCGACCTCGTCGTCGTCGAAACTCCCGACGCGCTGCTCATCTGCCCGCGCGACCGCGCCCAGGACGTCGGCCAAATCGTCAAGCGCCTCGAATCGCAGAAGCTTCGCCACCTCTTGTAGCTTGATTCTTCCTCTGCTTCCTTTGCTTCGTGTGTCTCCTCTATACTCCTAGCCGATGAGTGCGATTCGATTCGGCACCGACGGCTGGCGCGGCGTCATCGCCGAAGATTTCACCGAAGACAATGTCCGCAAGGTGGCCTACGCGATCGCGCGGTACGTCGTGCGCGCGGAGCAGCCCGCCAACGGCGTGCTCGTGGGCTACGACCACCGTTTCGGCGGCGAGCGCTTCGCGCGCGTGGCGGCCGAAACCGTGGCCATGACGGGCACGCCCGCCTGCCTCTCCGACCGCCCCTGCCCTTCGCCGGCGCTTTCGCTGCTGGTGCGGCAGCGCGGCGCGGCGGGTGGCATCATGATCACCGCCAGCCACAATCCCTCCCGCTGGAACGGCATCAAGTTCAAAGCGAGCTACGGCAGCTCGGCGCTGCCTTCGATCGTCGCGCAAATCGAAGCCGAGCTCGAAGGCGTCCTCCGGAGCGGCGTGCCGGTTCTTCCCCCGCGCAGCGATTTGATTTATTCGCTCGACATTCGCGCGCCGTATCTTGAAACCATCGAGAAGCTCGTGGACTGGGAACGCATCCGCGGTGCGGGCTTCCGCTTTGTCGTGGACCCCATGCACGGCTCCGCCGCAGGCCTGCTGCACGAGCTTTTCACGCGGCACGGCGTGGCCTGCGACGAAATCCGCGGCACGCGCGATCCGCTCTTTGGCGGCGTGAACCCCGAGCCGATTGAGCCGCACGTCGAGGCGCTGCGGCAGGCGGTGCGCGCCGGCGGCTACGACGCCGGCTTCTGCGCCGATGGCGATGGCGACCGCATCGGCGCGATGGATCACGACGGCACGTTCATCACGCCGCACCAGATTTTTGCTTTGCTGCTCTGGCACCTGGCCGGCACGCGCGCGATTCCGGGCGACGTGGCCAAGACGTTCTCGGCGACCAAATTGGTAGACAAGATCGCCGCGAAGTACGGCCGGCGGCTCTTTGAAACGCCTATCGGCTTCAAGTACATTTGCGAGCTGATGCTGGAGCGCGACATCCTGCTCGGCGGCGAGGAATCGGGCGGCATCGGCACGAAGCTCTACCTGCCCGAACGCGACGCCACGGTGATGTCGCTGCTGCTGGCGGAGCTGATGGCCTGGCACCGCAAGCGCCTGGGCGAGCTCGTCGCGATGCTGCACGCCGAGTTTGGCGAGCACCACTACGGCCGCGTGGACCTGGAGCTGCGCCCAGGACAAAAAGAGAAAGCCATCGCGCGCTTTTCCGATTCGAAGCTTTCGCGCGTGCTCGATTGGCCGGTCGTGCGCCGCGAGGATCTGGACGGCATCAAGTGCTACTTGGGCGACGTCGGCTGGGTGATGCTGCGCGCGTCGGGCACCGAGCCGATGCTGCGCATTTACGCGGAGACCACGCGCGCGGAAACGACGCGCCGCATTCTGGACGAAGTCAGCGCGTCCGTGCGGAAGATGTAGGCAGCAACGGGCAAGCGTTAGGGGGAATCATGGACAAAGTGAACCTGGCGGAAAAATTCGGCGCCGTGCACGAGCACTGGAGCCCGAAGATCGTCGGCGAGCTGAACGACTCCTATGTGAAGGTGGTGAAGTTCAAGGGGGACTTCCTCTGGCATCACCACGAGAACGAAGACGAGCTCTTCCTGGTCACGAAGGGCACATTCCGGATGCGCTTCCGCGGCCGCGACGTCCAAGTCCGCGCGGGCGAATTCATCATCGTGCCGCGCGGCGTGGAGCACATGCCCGTCGCGGACGAAGAAGCCGAGGTCGTGCTGCTCGAGCCGAAATCCACGCTGAACACCGGCAACGTGCGCAACGAGCGCACGCTTGCCGAGCTCGAGCGCATCTGACCGGGGAGCCGAACCAAGTGGAACGCCGCCTCTACCAACTCGACGTCTTTACGACGAAGCCGTATCAGGGGAACCCGCTCGCGGTGATCACCGATGGCGACGGCCTGAGCGCCGCGCGGATGCAGGCCATCGCTCGCGAGATGAATCTCTCCGAAACCGTTTTCGTGCAGAAGCCCACGAACAACCGCGCGCTGGCGCGGCTGCGCATCTTCACGACGACGTGCGAGCTGCCGCTCGCCGGGCATCCGGTGATCGGCACGTGGTTCCTGCTAGCGGAGCTGGGCGTTGTTCCCGCGCAGAAGGGAGCGGTGCACATCTGGCAGCAGACGGGCGCGGGCACGCTGCCCGTCGAGATCTCGTTTCACAACGGCCGCCCGCAGCGCGTCACGATGACGCAGAAGCCCGCGCAGTTCCGCGCGACGCGCTTTTCGCGCGCGGCGCTGGCTGCGGCGCTTGGACTCGGCCCCCGCGACCTGGAGCCTTCGCTGCCGGTGGAATCCGTCTCCACCGGCATCTTTAATCTGATGGTGCCGCTGCGCCGCCGCACGGCTCTCCGCAGAATCGAGATGGACATGCGCGCGTTGAAAAAGCTTCTCGGCGACGCCAGCACCATGGCGTACTGCTTCGTGTTGGGCGGGCGCGGTCGCGCGTTTGCGCGCGGGATGCTGCCGTGGGAATTGAACGAAGACCCGGCCACGGGTTCCGCTGGCGGCTCTCTGGGCGCGTATCTGGTGCGCCACGGCCGGCTCCGAGCGGGCAAGCCGCTTCAGATCACGCAAGGCGTTGAGATGGGCCGGCCGAGCCGCATCCATGTGGAAGTGACGCAGGAGCGCGGCAGGCTCGTGCCACGCGTCAGCGGCTCCGCGGTAACCATCCTCGAAGGGCACATCGACGCGTAGTTTCAACCCCGATTGCGAAAACCCACCCCATGGTGCGCGAAATAGTCCAGAGAGGCCCTCGGCGCGCCGAGGGAGAAAAGCGTGGCCCATAGCTAACTCGTTTTGGGATAGGCCCTTAGCCGTTCACGCGGGTGGGGCCACCACGGTTCAAAGATTGCTCATGAACAAGAAGGGTAGCCGCGCCGAAAGGGTATCGCCGTGGCTCCACGAGCTATCTTCCCCGTAATCCTGCGCAAGCGGCCCATCGCGATAACTCCATTCATGAGAGACGGATTCTTGGCGCCAAGGGACCGGCTTCGAGTCTCCGGCGCTTGGCTTGCCCCAGCCGCCAGCCCGCCGTTCCGCGGCTGCCGCGGCTCCAGAAAGGGGAAAGAAAATGTGGACTGACAAGCTGGCCTTCATCGGTGCTGGGAACATCGCAGAAGTCATCATGGACCGGCTCATTGCGATTGGCTCACTGCCGCCCTCCCATATCTTTGCTTGCGACATCCGTGCCGACCGCCGATCCTACCTGCGTCAGCGCTTCAAGGGCATTCACACCAGCGAAGATCCAAGAGAAGCGGCCCAATTCAGCAACTGCATCATTATCGGCACGCCGGCCGGTGCCGTTGCCTCTGTGATGCACGAAATCCGGCCCTCCCTGACATCCGCCCACGTGTTGATTTGCCTGGCGACATCGGTCCCGCTTGCAGAGCTCGAGAAGCTCGCCGGTGGAAGCGCCGTCGTGCGGGCACTGGTGAACACGCCTTCGTTAGTGGGTGAAGGAATGAACCTGGTTGCCTTCGGCAGCCGCGTGTCGGCCGAATACCACGGAAGGATCAACGCTCTGCTCAGCATGTTCGGGCATAAGTTCGAAGTGTCGGACGCGCAGATGGATTTTTGGTGCGCACTCTGCGCCGCGGGCCCGATCTACGTCTTCCCCGTGATTCAGGCCCTGGCGAAAGCAGCCATGGCCAGGGGCATTGAGCATGAGCAGGCGTTGGTCGGTGCCTCCCAAGTTGTCCTGGGAGCAGCGCGAATGGTTCAACAAACGGGTAAGGACCCTGCTGAACTCGAACGACTCAGCGAGAGCCTGCGCATGTTGCGCGAGGATGAAGTTTGCAGGCTCTTCTCTGAGGCTTACGAGGAGACCCTCCGCAGGTTGAAGGAAGCCACGCTTTCAGTCTCAAGCTGAGCATGAAGCTTGCGACGGTCTGCGTTTCAGAACAGCAGGGCCCGGCGTCCATTTGGCAGCCACGAAGGGGCTATCTCGCTTCGTGCTTGTGCGCGGCGTCGAGGATACCGTTGACGAACGGTGCGGCTTCTTCAGATGAGAATTTTTTGGCGAGCTCGATGGCTTCGTTGATGACGACTTTGGCCGGCGTCTCGCCCGCCCGCAACTCGTGCAGCGCCAGCCGCAGGATCGCGCGGTCAATCGCGGCCAGCCGTTCGAGGCGCCAGTTCTCCGCGTGCCGCGTGATCAACGCGTCAAGGGCATCGCACTCGCGGACAGTGCCTTCAAAAAGCTGGTTCGCAAACGCGCGCGTCGTGGGCGTGGCGCGCGCCGTCTTCCAGAAGCCGCTCTCGATGCTCGCGGGCTTCTGCTTTCCCATTTCCCACTGAAACAGCATCTGGAGGGCGTACTCGCGCGCCTTGTGCCGCAGCGACATGGCTAGCGGCGCTTCCGCGGAGAGAGCTTGCGCGCGAGCGTGGCCATCTCGAGCGCGGTGAGCCCGGCTTCAAAGCCTTTGTTGCCGCCCTTCAGGCCGGCGCGGTCAATGGCCTGCTCGAGCGTGTCGCAGGTGAGCACGCAGAAGATCATCGGCACGCCGGTATCCATCTGCGCGAGTTGCACGCCGCGCGCGACTTCGCTGGCAATGTACTCGAAGTGCGAAGTCTCGCCGCGCAGGATGCAGCCGACGGCAATCACGGCGTCCGCGCGGCCGGTCTGGCCGAGCTTCTTGGCGGCGATAGGAATTTCGAACGAGCCCGGGACGCGCACGATTTCGATTTGCTTCTCGGTTGCGCCCGCACGTTCGAGCGCGTCGAGCGCGCCGCGCAACAAGCGGTCGGTGATGAAGCGGTTGAACTGGCTGACGACGATGCCGAAGCGCAGCCCGGCTGCCTTCAACTCGCCGCGGGTTTCGCCAGGTTTCAGCATCGCCTAGCGCCCCTTGAACTGCGCGGGCCGCTTTTCGAGGAACGCGCGCGTGCCCTCGCGCATGTCTTCGGTAGCGCAGCACAGGCCGAACAGCGTGGCTTCAAGGAAGAGGCCTTCCTCCTGCGGCATCTCCATACCGTGCTCGATCGCTTCCATGGCAAATTTCACCGCGAGCGGCGCGTTGGCGGCGATCTTTTTCGCGATGGCTTCAGCGGTGGGGATCAGCTCCGCGGGCTCGACGACGCGGTTTACCAGCCCGATGCGCAGCGCTTCTTCGGCGGAAATCATCTCGCCGGCCAGGCAAAGCTCGTGCGCCGCGCCCTTGCCGCAGAGCCGCGCCAGCCGCTGCGAGCCGCCATAGCCCGGAATGATGCCAAGCTTCACCTCGGGCTGGCCGAGCTTCGCGGTCTTACTGGCGATGCGCATCGTGCAGGCCAGCGCCAGTTCGCAGCCGCCGCCGAGCGCGTAGCCGTTGATCGCTGCAATCGAAGGCTTGCCCATCGTCTCCAGCCGGTGCAGCACCTCCTGCCCGAACAACGAGAACTCCTTGCCGTCCACCGGCGTGCGTTGCGCGAGCTCGTTGATGTCCGCGCCCGCGACGAAGGCCTTGTCTCCCGCGCCGGTGAGAATCAGCACGCGCACTTCCCCATCGTCATACGCGGACGCAAGGATCTCGCCCAGCTCTTCCATCGTCTTGCGGTTGAGCGCGTTCAGCACCTTCGGCCGGTTGAACGTGATGGTGCCAATCTTCTCGCGTTTCTCGTACAGCAGGTTTTCGTAAGCCATTCTCGTGTCTCTCCGTATTTCGGTTTTCGTACTTCGGATTTCGTCTTTACCCGAGTTGCATGGGCTTCGGATTCTGCGGATCGGCGTAGTCGTAGAATCCGCGCCCCGCCTTGCGGCCGTTCCAGCCCGCCAGCACCATGCGCTTCAGCAGCGGCGGCGGCGCAAAGCGGCGCTCCTTGAACTCGTCGAACATCACGTTGGCGATGTAATAGGTCGTATCCAGTCCGACGAAATCGAGCAGGGTGAACGGGCCCATCGGATGCCCGAGGCCGAGCTTCATGGACTGGTCAATGTCCACGATCGAGCCGACGCCCTCTTCGAGCGCGCGGACCGCGTCGAGCAGGTACGGCACGAGCAGCCGGTTGACGATGAAGCCGGTGTGGTCGCTCGTGCGCACCGGCGTCTTGCCCAGCTTGCCGGCGAACGCGACGATCTCTTCAAACACGCCCGGGTCGGTGGCGATCGTGCGGATCACTTCCACCAGCTTCATCACCGGCACGGGATTGAAAAAGTGCAGCCCGAGGAAGCGGTCCTTGCGCTTCGTTGCCGTCGCCATTTCCGTAATCGAGATCGAAGAAGTGTTGCTCGCAAAGATCGTCTTGGGCGGGCAGAGCTTGTCGAGCGCGCCGAAGAGCTCTTTCTTTGCGGGGAGCTGCTCGATGATGGCTTCGATCACGAGGTCGGCGTCGCGCAAATCTTCCAGGCTGGTGGTGCCGCGCACCCGCCCGCGGACTTGATCGCGGTCGGCTTGGCTGAGCGTTCCTTTCTCGACCAGCCGCTGCAAGTTCTTCTCGATGGACTTTAGGCCCTTCTCCACGAGATCGGCGGAGACTTCGCGCACGACCACCTGGCAGCCGGCCTGCGCCGCCACCTGCGCAATGCCCGAGCCCATCAACCCACAGCCCACCACTCCTACCTTCTCGATCGGCATAGAAACCCCTCCCGGAAAAGGACTGAAAGAATAGAACGAATGACCGCGAATGCGCTAGGCGAGCGACCTCACAATCACAACGTCAGTGGGAAACATGGCCCTCCATCTTCACCGGGATTCGAGCGACACGATCGTGTCGCCGCGCCGCCGCGCCTCATCCAGGCTCGCTTCGGCGCGGTTGATCAGATCGGTCACAATGTCTTCGTTGTCGTAGTCCGGACGCGGGATGGCTTCGGCCACGGCAGCGCTCAGCGTCACCCGCGCGCCGTCCCAGAGCGGCGCCACGTCGGCGGCGGCGCGGCGCAGCTTCTCCGTCAGGGCCCGCGCGCCGGTGAGCGTCGTATCCGGCAGGATAAACGCCAGCGCCCAGGTCGTGTACCTCACGGACAGGTCGCCCTGCCGCACGAGCGGCTGCATGGTGCGCGCGATCTGCTCCATGTGGCGCTCGAGCTGCGCCTCGCCCTGCTGCTGGAGCAGCTCCGGGCCGCGGTCGAGCTGCACGATCGCCAGCGAGAGCGGCGTGCTCTGTGTTTTCGCGCGTTGCGTTTCGCCCAGCAGGCAATCCTGATACGAGCCGCGTCCGAGCAGGCCCGTCTTCTCGTCCGCAACGGCAAGCGTGCGCACCAGCGTCCGCAGACGCAGGTGGTTCACGCTGATCAGCATCTGGTCGCCGATGGCCTGCAGGAAATACGTCTCGTTCTGCTTCCAGCGGTGCGGCGTCGCAAAGCCTGCTACCACCATGCCCGCCGGCGCCTGCGTCTCCTTGTCCAGAACCTGCACGCCGAGCGCGGTCTCGAGTCCCATCTCGCGCAGCACCGGCCCCGCGGCGGCTTCGAGCGGCAGGCCGCCCAGCGTATCCGGCGCGGCCCGCTCGACCTGCGCAAGCAGGCGCACAATCTGCCCGCTCGGCGAAGCTTCGATGCCGGGCGCGCAGTATTCCGCGGCCAACTGCGGCGGCTGGCCGGCCGCGCCGACCACCGCCAGGCAGCGCGTGGCGTGCAGGTAGGAGCCGACTTCGTTCACCGCCGCCGAAAGCACGGCGCGCGGCGCTGGCTGGCGAAAGAGCAGATTATTGATCTCGGATATTTTCGTCAGGTCGCGCATCGTATCGCCGCTGAACGTGCCGGCGCGCGCAGCCGGCGCCGCCGCCGGCGGAGCTTCGCGCTTGCGCTTTGCGCCCGGCGGCCACCAGTTCGCCAGCTCGTAGAGATTGCGCAGCCGCTGGTTCTGCTCTTCCTCGCCCGGGAACATCTCCGCGATTCTCTGCAGCCGCTCGACGGCCTTGGCCTGGAGCGCGTACTGAAGAAAGATTTCCGCCTGGACGAGCAGGTCTTCGAGCGTGCGGTGCGCTGAGCCTTCCTCGGGCGCCGGCGGCTGGCCTTCCTCGGCAAGCGAGCGCTCTACCGGCGGTGCCCCCTGACCCTGCGACGCAGCCTTCGCCAGGCGCGCCGTCAGCGCGCGCAGGTAGTCCGGCTCCACGCGGCCCTGGATCCGCTCGATGCGCTGCTGGTTGCGGAAGTCGTAGGGGTCGATGTCCACGAGCCTTTCCAGCGTTTCGCAGGCGCCGCGCAGGTTGCCGGACTCGAGATAGAGATCGAACAGCCGCACGAGCACGTCGAAGTATTTCGCTTCACGGTTCAGCTCGTTGTACATCGCGCCCCAGAACTCCGTGAGACGCACCGAGCCCGCGTGCTCCTCCGCCAGGCGGTCCACCGCCGCGGCAAATTCGCTCTCGCGCTTCGCGGCAACCATGCGCTTCTTCACGGCGCCGAGGACCTCGAGGGCCTGGTCATCGCGCTTGCCCTTCAGGAGATGACCGGACAACTCGATGAGCCTCTCAAAGCGGTCGTCGCGGCCCTGGCAAAGCTGTTCGAGGACGGTGCGGGCGCGGTCCAGGCCGCCGGAGCGCATCAGCGCCTCGCCAAGCGTCTCGAGAAACGCCGGGTCGCTCTCCGTCGCGGTGAACGGCTCCAGCATTTGCAACGCGCGGGTGGCGTCGCCCTTCCGCAGCAGTGCCGTGGCGTAGAGCAGCGCAACGCTGCGCTCGCCGGGCGCCTGCCGATGCGCGCGGTCAAAGAATTCGAGCGCGTTCTCCAGCTCGCCGCCCGCGAGTGCCAGCTGGCCGGCGCGCAAGAACCCGCGCGCCGCAGAAGCCGTGCGGCCCAGCCGCTCGCCCATCTCACCGAGCGCCATGTGGCGGGCGGCGTTATCGGGGTCGAGCTCCGTGATGCGCTCCCAGCAGGCCAGGGCATCCTCTTCGTTGCGGCGGGAAAGAAACAGGTCCGCTGCCTCCGAATATTGTTCGATGGCCTCTTCCGCCTTGTTCTGTTTCTGGAGCAGCAGCGCATACCGCGCCATGCGCTCGGGCGGTTGGGCCACGGCCTTCAGGAAGCGCCCGTAGAGGACCGTGGCCTTCGATTCCTCGCGCGGATCGGTCAGGCGGTCAAACAGGTGCCCGTAATAAACGGCGGCACGGTCCGGCTTGTCCATCCGCATGTAGAGATCACCAAGCGATTGGAGCGCTTCCAGGTGGCTCGGCACCGCTTCGAGAACGGCCAGGTAGGACCCGATGGCCTCCTCGACTTTGTTCTTCTCGAGGTAGCGCTTCGCGCGGTCCAGAAGTTTGTCGACGTCAGCAGGCATGCGTGCAGGATTCAAAGGCGCGCGGCGAAAGGCTTCGCCGGCGCCGAAACGCAAACACTATATACCGTTCCGCGGGTTCCGCCAACGTTTGCGCCCAGGGAGGTGCTCGCCCGCCGCGGTCGCCGCGCGATGGCGGCTGCGGCGGACTTGTGGCACACTGGAAGTTCAGAGCGCCGCGCCGATTCCCATCGTGAGCGTTTTCTCAGGAAAGATCGCGTTGCATCGCACTGCGCGCGGGCGCGCCCGCTGACCCATGGACCCGCAGCTCATCCGCAACTTCTGCATCATCGCGCATATTGACCACGGCAAGTCCACGCTGGCCGACCGGCTGCTCGAGCTGACCGGCGCGCTCACGCAGCGCGAGATGACCGCGCAAGTGCTGGACTCGATGGACCTGGAGCGCGAGCGCGGCATCACCATCAAGGCGAAAAGCATCCGCCTGCACTACACCGCGCGTGACGGCCAGACCTACCGCTTGAACTTGATCGACACGCCCGGCCACGTGGATTTTTCCTACGAGGTTTCCCGCGCACTTTCGGCCTGCGAAGGCGCGCTGCTCGTGGTGGACGCGAGCCAGGGCGTCGAGGCGCAGACCGTGGCGAACGCGTTTCTCGCCGCGCAGAACAACCTGACGGTCCTTCCGGTGATCAACAAGATCGATCTCCCCGCGGCGGAGCCCGCGCGCGTCAAAGAGCAGATCGAAAACGTGCTCGCGCTGTCCGCCGCCGATGCGCTTGAAATCAGCGCAAAAAGCGGCCTCGGCGTCGATGAAGTGCTCGAAGCGGTGGTGAAGCGCGTGCCGCCGCCGCGCGGCTCGGACGAAGCCCCGCTGCGCGCGCTGATCTTCGACTCCTGGTTCGATTCCTACCGCGGGGCCGTCGTGCTGGTGCGCGTGGTCGAAGGCCGCGTCGTGCGCCACACGCGCATCCGCCTGTGCTCGAACGACCAGGTGTACGAGGTCGAGGAATTGGGCACGCTGACGCCCAAGCCCGTCGTGCTCGACGAGCTCGCTGCGGGTGACGTGGGCTTCGTCATCGCCAACATCAAGCGCGTGGCCGATGCGCGCGTCGGCGACACGATGGTCGAAGCCGACCGGCCCGCCGCGCCGCTGCCCGGCTTTGAGGCCATCAAGCCGATGGTCTTTGCCGGGCTCTTTCCGGTGCTGGCCCATGAATACGAGGCGCTGCGCGACGCGCTCGGCAAACTCCAGCTCAACGACGCCGCGTTTTTCTATGAGCCGGAGAACTCCGTGGCGCTTGGCTTCGGCTTCCGCTGCGGTTTCCTCGGCCTGCTGCACATGGAAATCGTGCAGGAGCGGCTGGAGCGCGAGTTCGGCTTGAACCTGATCACCACCGCGCCCAGCGTGCGCTACCGCATCACGACGAGCGCCGGTGAAACGGCGGAAGTGGACAACCCGACGAAGTTTCCGCCGCCGGGCAACATTCGAGAAATCGAAGAGCCGGTCATCCGCGCGATGATCATTACGTCAGAGGAATCCGTTGGCGCGATCCTGCATCTTTGCGAAGAGAAGCGCGGCCGGCAGGTGAACTTCGAGTACCTCTCGCCGCAGCGCGTGATGCTGACCTACGATATGCCGCTCAACGAAATCGTGCTCGATTTCTACGACCGGCTGAAGAGCGCTTCGCGCGGCTACGCTTCGCTCGACTATCACCTGGCCGGCTACCAGGAAGCGGATCTCGTGAAACTCGACGTGCTCGTCGGCGGCGAGCCGGTGGACGCCCTCACCATGGTCTGCCACCGCGACCAGGCCTACGAGCGCGGCCGCGAGCTTGCCGCGCGCCTGCGCAAACTGATTCCCCGGCAAATGTTCGAGGTACCCATCCAGGCCGCCATCGGCAGCCGCGTGATTGCGCGCGAAACAATTCCGCCGATGCGCAAAAACGTCCTGGCCAAGTGCTACGGCGGCGACGTCTCCCGCAAGCGCAAGCTGCTCGAAAAACAAAAAGAAGGCAAGCGGCGCATGAAGCGCGTGGGCCGCGTGGACATCCCTCAGGAAGCATTTCTCGCCGTGCTGAAAGTCTCGGGCGGCGGCTCGGAATCCTAGCCGCAACAACCTATTCTTTGCGCTTCACGTCGGCGGCCAGGCGTCCGCGGGCGAGCTGCACGCGCACTTCGTCGCCGATGGCTACCGCGCCTGCATCGCGCAGAACATTCCCCGCGGCATCGTAAGCGATGGCGTAGCCGCGTTCGAGCACGCGCAGCGGGCTGCGCTCGTCGAGCTGCACGCGAAGCCGCTCGAGGAATTGCCGTCGCGCGGCCAGCAGGCGCTCGATGCGTGCGCCCAGGTCGCTTGCGCGCTGGCCGAGCCGCGCGCGCAGCGTGGCGATTCGCGCGCGCAGGTCGTAGGACGCGATGCGCGCCTGCGCCATGGTGAAGCGCCGCCGCCGGAGCTCGAGGCGCGTGGCGAGCGCCTTCGCCAAGCGCGCCAGCATGTCGTCGGTCTGCTGCCGGTAGCTGCGGACCAGGTCTTCGAGGCGCCGGAAGCCGCGGTGCGTGGCCAGCTCGCGCAGCGCATGCCGCCTTTCGAGCAGCAGGTAGCGAATGCGCTCGTAGATGCCCTGCTGCAACTCGCCGAGGTGGCGATCAAACTCCTGCCGCGACTGCACCACGATTTCGGCTGCGGCCGAAGGCGTCGAGGCGCGCAGGTCGGCGACAAAATCGGCGATGGTGAAATCCGCCTCGTGGCCCACGCCGGAGATGACCGGAATCGCCGACGCCGCTATCGCCCGCGCCACGCTTTCTTCGTTGAACGCCCAGAGGTCTTCGAGCGAGCCGCCGCCGCGCACGAGCAGCAGCACGTCGGTGAGCTGCTTCGCGTTGAAGAATTTGATGGCCTTGACGATGTCGCCTGCGGCGCCCTCGCCCTGCACGCGCACCGGGTAGAGGATGAGGTGCACGTTCGGGAAGCGCCGCCGCAGCACGCGCACGACGTCGCGCACCGCCGCGCCCTTCGGCGACGTGACCAGGCCGATGCGCCGCGGCAGCAGCGGCAGCGGCTTCTTGCGCTCGGGGGCGAAGAGACCTTCGGCGGCGAGGCGCTTCTTGAGCTGCTCGAAGGCAAGCTGCAGCGCGCCGACGCCGATCGGCTCGACGTGCTCGACGTAAATCTGATACTCGCCGCGCGGCTCGTAGACGCTCACCGAGCCGCGCACCAGCACGTGCAGGCCGTCTTCGGGGCGGAACTTCAGCAGGCGAAACTGCTGGCGGAAGCAGACACAACGCACTTGCGCGCGCGCGTCCTTCAGCGTGAAGTAGAGGTGCCCGGACTGCGCTTCGCGGCAGTTCGAGACTTCGCCCTCGAGCCAGAGGTCGGGGAACGCCCCGGCGAGCAGGTCGCGGATGCGCTCGGTGAGCTCGCTCACCGACCAGATGCGGCGTTCGGGCAGCAGGTTGAGCTGGAATTGCGTGGTCATGTCTTTATTTTTCAGCGCGTTCCGCCCTGGGGGGGTACCCCCCCCCCCCCCCCTGTTTTCTGTAAGTATTCATTCTAAATGGCTTGCAGGCCAACTATCATGCAAGTATTCATCCTAAATGGCTTACCGGCGACCTTTCGCCCGCCAGAAGTCTGGCGGGTCAGCCGGTCCCATGGCCGGATCGCCCTGATTTACCCTCCCCGGATTGCCTCCAGAAATTGCAGGCCAGTTGGCTGGCCTTATTACCATTATAGCTTGCGGTTGCAAGCTAATGTGGACAACTGAGAATGAGTCAGTTTCCGGGAAGCGCGTTTATCAGGCACTACGTCCAATTCGACCGGGGGCGAAACAATCCGAACTGGTAAAGCTGAACGGATTTCTATATCTTACCGTCTTATGAACAGAACGAGATTCGTTGTCGCAATGCTCTTTCTACCAGGCCTGCTGGTCGCGCAAAATCAACAGACAGGGTCACAAGGTGCAACCAAGTCATTTCCCGGGCCAGACTTCGTACTCCGCGACAAGGATTTAAAGCCCCCGAAGGGCGGCGTAGTCTTAGACCCGATGGAGAGCGACGCCAAGGGAAGAACCAAAGGCTCTTTTGCGATATATGGAGGCTCGTCCCTGATTCAAGTGGTGAGCCTCTCGTTGAGTGGCGACGGGAAAGTACTGGCAGTTGGAAGCACTCCGGGCCGCGTCGACCTGTGGGACGTGGACAACCGAAAGAAGCTTCGTACTCTGGAAGGTGGCACTACGGTTGCCTTAAGTTCGGATGGACGCCTCCTTGCCAGGAATGGAAACGGCATCGAATTATTCGATGTCGCAACAGGGAAATTAGAGAAGAGAATACCGAGGGCCCTCAAGTCACCCAAGCCCGGCGTTCAAAATACCGTCCAAAACTTGGCGTTCAACCCTGCGGGGACTCTCTTAGATGTCACGGCGAACGGTGAGGATGACGCGGTTTATGACGTCTCCTCCGGGCAACTGCTCGCGACGCTCACAAACACACAGCGCGCGCAATTTTCGCGAGACGGAGCGCTATTGATTGGAGGCAATGCCAAGCATCTCATTGTTTGGAACACGAAGGATTGGAGCAAAGTCAGCGACTTACCGAGCGGTCCCGACTACGTTACACGAATCGCAGCCTTTCCCCCAAGAGACCTTGTGGTTGTTGGAGGCCCAAAAGCTGCCCGTCTACTACGTCTTAGCTCGGGAGAGGAGCTTGCAAAGGTAGGATCTGGGTACATCAATTTCGCCGCATTTAATCAGAGTGGTGCACTCATCTTTACCTATGCGAGTAACAGTTTCGCTATTTGGGATACGTCTGGCAAACAATATTGCTCCAGGCCAGACATTGGAAACGGTACTGTGGCACTCAGTGCCGATGACCGATGGTTGGCTGCGGCACCTGTGAACGGCGGAACGACAGTCATGATCTGGAACGTGCAAAATGCTCTAGATGTATGTGGTGTTCCAGCGTCCACGAATGGTCACTGAAGGCAAATCCCTTTTGTCGCTGAATCACGCGAAGCGCTGAGTCCTGAAGGCAAGGCATTGTCACTTGGCCGTGTAGTGGGCATATCGGAAACTGACCCACTGTCGGACAACTGCCGGACGCTGCGAGCGAAGAGAGGTAGATTTCAGATCAGCGGCGCGCCAGGAAATGTATCGGTCTAAGGGGAACCGCGGTGGTGCGTCGGCTGCATGCCGTTGTTACGCCGCTCCTGATTCAAGCGATGACCCGTTGCGCACGAGGACGATCTTGCCTGACACGCCTCCCTTCCCGAGCAACTCGTGCGCGTGTCTTGCCTCGACAAGCGGAAATCGCTGCGCGATTAGCGGCTTGATCTTCTGCTGTTTAAGGAGGTCAAGCAGGGCGATCAAATCCTGTCGAAACAATGCCGGTCTCAGCCGTTTAAGCCACTGGATGCTGTAGGGGATCACCCGTTTCCGGCCCGGGAGAAGCCAGCCGCCAGCAATGTACAACCCGAAGATGGCGATTCCACGATAGCGATGACGACGACCTGGAGCCAATCGTCCCCCGCGTAGCGAGGAAGTAAGGCCATAGGCCACTACCCTCCCGCCAGGACGGAGAGCCTTGCGGGAACGCCATATATGCGCGCCACCGATGCCGTCAAAGACAACGTCTACACCCTCGCGCGTGAGGCGGTGAATTTCTTTCACGAAGTCCTGATGCTGGTAATCAATCGGGATAGCGCCCAGGTCGGAAACGGCCGACGCCCCTCGCGATGAACAAGTACCGTACATCTCCAGCCCGGCGAGGCGCCCAAGCTGCAATAGCGCCGAGCCGACCCCGCCTGCCGCGCCGTGAATCAACGCGCGCTGGCCCGGTCTGACCTTGGCGGAGCGATGCAGCATCTGGTACGCCGTGACGTAGTTCAGCACGAGGCTGGCGGCCTCGGCGGCGTCCAACCCAGATGGCACCGGAACCAGTTCACGTTGCGGCAGGCAGACGAACTCCGCGTACGCACCGCTGATCGGCAGCGCGGCAACTATCTGGCCTGGTTCGATTCCAGAGGTACC
>JBGQHO010000027.1:0-47965 GCA_041497955.1 Terriglobia bacterium
CTTCCTTGAGAAGTACAGCGAACAATTCCAGAAGAGTGCGCCGCTGCCCTCCAAGCACCTGATGGAGGCGGCGCTGCGCTACACCTGGCCCGGCAACCTGCGCGAGCTCGAGAACTTCGTCAAACGCTATGTGATCCTGGAAGACGATGAGGGCAGCCTGCGCGAGCTGCTGGAGATGGCCGCGTCGCGCCAGCGCACGTCTCCGCGCGAGGAAACGCCGGCGCCCAAGGAACAGGGTCTGAAGGCGCTTGTGCGTGGCTTGAAAGACGAGGCGGAGATGGAAGCCATCGCCGACGCGCTCGAAAAGACGCACTGGTGCCGCAAGGACGCGGCGCGCATGCTCGGCATCAGTTACAAGGCGCTGCTTTACAAAATGCGCCAGTTCAATCTCGATCCCGGCCGCGGCTCGCGTTCGGTAGCACCAGTAGTACCAGCAGAACAGGGCGTGGGAACAATCAAGTAGCCGGTCCAATTTGTTGCATATTCAGGGCACACGGCAGGCGAAAAGGGCTTTGCCCGAAAGGCCGGTTCCAACTAGGATATGTCAGGACGGTTCGGGGCCATCTCGGGAAAGATGAAATGCAGCAGGGTCGGCGGGTTCTAGAGACGCGTGATCCGGTTTCGCTCTGTTTCTAAGGGACTTGTTGGTGCAAGAGTAGGGCCCGATTCAGGGGATTTCCGGAGGGGAATTGCAAGGCCCTCAATTTGCAAAGCCATGGTTTGTTGTTGATTTGGAAGGGGATTTGCTCACCTATTCAGCAGGGTGAAGTCTGTACTTAGAGTGTACCCAGAGGGTGGAGGAGCAGGGGGATGACCGAGCGTCGTGCGGCCCGCCGGTATGACCTGTCCCTACCTGTGATTATTCGCTTCCCCGTTCGCAAGGACGCGGAATCGCGCAACGGCAAAACCCGCGACATTTCCACTCGCGGCGTCTACTTCTTGATTGACGAAGATCTAGCGCAGGGTTCGGAAGTGGATATCACTCTGACGTTGCCGGCCGAGATCACGCGCGGCACGGAAGTATTCGTCCGCGCCCAAGGCAAGATCGTGCGCGTCGAGCGGCGCTCCGGCGATACCGACAGCCGCGTTGGCGTGGCCGCCGTCATCGAGCGGTACGACATCATCCGCGGCGAATCCGCCTCGGCGTAGAAACAAGTCTCCGCTGTCCCTCTCAATCCCGCCTTCGTACAGGTTGTATCCGAAACTGTCAGCCTGCAAGTCGCACCGCCGCTGAAACAGCCTATAACCCCTCGCGGAGCTCGCGCGAATACCTACACCGCAGCAGCCACCGGGCCCCCAGCGCCAACATGCCGCAGCCCGCGAGCGCTGCGCCGGTCATGCCAGCCAGGATCGTTGAGCCGCGTGTCCAGCCTCGGAGCGTCACAAGCACCATCGTCTGCCCATCGGGCATGACTCGGCGCACGCGCGGACCCGTCCAGCCGGGGACCGGCACGCGGCCGTTCTCGAGCACGTAAACCGACCCGCCCGCGCATTCCACGCCCGCGGCCTCCCACATCAAACCGGACGTCGAAAGGGTGCTGACGTGTCCGTCCATGGCGACGTGCCGCACACGGCGATTGCCCATGTCTGCGACATAAAGCGCGCCATCCTCGCCGAAGCACATTCGGCGAGGGTCGCGAAATCGTGCTGCCGCGCGGGGGCCGTCTGCATCTCCCTCGGCGGGGCTGCCCGCAAGGGTCGTCACGCGGCCGTCCGGAGCAAGCTTACGGATCGCATTGCCATCGGCCAGGTAGAGCATTCCGTCGGGCGCCCAAGCCGCCGCCATGACGCCGGTAAACTGCGCGTTGCGTCCAAAGCCATCGGCATACCCGCGCGTGCCGCCGGCGAGCGTCTCGACACCTCGCGGCGAGAGGCGCAGGATCTCGCGTCCGCCCTTTTGCAATTCTGTCCCGGCGGCGAAATAGAGGTTCCCTTCGCCGTCTGTCCCGAGGAACACGGCCCACTCGCCTGCCTGCCGCAAGCGCGCCTGAGTAGAAATGATTTCGCTGGTGTCGCCCTGCGGCGTGATCCGCAACAGGTGCGTGCTGAAATGATCGAGGTACAGGTTGCCGCTACGATCGAGGAAAAGGCTACTGCCATGCTTTTCATTGGCAAACACGCTCAGCCGGCCATCTGCTTCGATCTTCCAGATGCGGTTCCGCGAAGGGTCGCTAAAATAGACGCAATGCCGCGCCGAGTCGACAGCGATACCAATCCCGGTGTGCGCCGCGGCGGTGTGCGGCGAGAACAGCGGAAGGAGGAGGAGGGCCAAGGGAACCCTGAGCCGCGGTGCCCAGATCATTGTTCGGCGCATTCGCCGCCACACAAGGAACGCGAGGAGTCCCGCCGGCGCGCCCCTCATGGCTGGTAGATCCAGGCGCGGTTGGTGCCTTCTGAGCTGTTGGGATAGCCGCCGGCGATGAGCACGCGGCCATTGGTGAGCAGCGTAGCGGTAGAGAAATGCCAGGGCGCTTCCAGACTGCCGGCTGCAGGTGTGAACGAGCCCGTCTTCGGATCAAAGACCTCGGCGCGGTCTCCGCCGCCGGCGATCAACACGCGGCCATCCGGCAGACGCACGAGGGCCGATTGCAGCTTGAAGCGCACGATGGCCATTCTTCCCGCGGATGTGAAGCGCCGCGTGGCAGGGTCAAAGATCTCCGCGGTGGCGAGCTGGCCATCCCAATCGCGCTCATCCGAGCCACCAACGATCAGCACGCGGCCGTCGGGCAGAAGGGCCGCGGCATGCTTGTGGCGCGCGGTGAGCAGGTTTCCTGTTGCGGAGAACCGCCGTGTCGCGGGATCGTAGATTTCCGCGCTCGCCAGCACGGTGCGGTTGGGTCCCGTGCCGCCGGCCACGAGGACGCGACCGTCGTTCAGCAGCGCCACGGCGTGCGGAGTGCGCGGCGTGGCCATCGAGCCCGTGGGCGCGAACCTGCCGGTGGCCGGATCGTAGATCTCCGCCGAAGCGTGCAGCTCGCGCCAATCGCCGCCACCCGAGCCGCCGAGGATCAGCACCTTTCCATCCGTAAGCAGCACGGCAGCTTGCGAATTGCGCGCCACGTTCATGCTCCCCGTTGGCGTGAACGTGCCCGTAGCGGGATCGAAGAGCTCCCCGCTCGCGAGCACGCGGCCCGTCCAATGGCCTTCCTGCATGAAGCGGCCTTCAATGCCCCCGGCGATGAGCACCTTGCCGTTGCGCAAGAGCGTCGCCGTGTGGCTCACGCGCCGCTCCGTCATCTTCGTGAGCGCCGTGAACTTTCCTGTTGCGGGATCGTAGAGCTCCGCGTCGGCGAGGAACTCGCCGTTGCGCAGCATGCCACCGGCGATGAGCACGCGGCCGTCGCCGAGACGTGTGGCCGTGTGACCGGAGCGGCCCAGGGTCATGCTGCCCGTGGGCGAAACGCTGCCTGCGGGGGAAGGCACCGGGGGCGGAGCGCCTCCGGCAAGAACCGCGAGCAGCAAGACTCCCACCAGCGAGACTGTGGTGCGAAATGGCTTGCACATCGCATCCTCCTCGCTTGCTTTCGTCCGCTATTGCGGCAACACCTGCGCGCGCAACTCCGCCAGGTTCGCAGCGTGGCGGCCGAACAACTGGCCGTGGGTGATGAGGTTCGCCGCCAGCAGCGATCCCTCGCGCGCGCCAGCGACGGCCTTGCGCAGATGTTCGACGGCGCTCGCAGATGACCGGCCGTCGGCGCTCGCCATCGCCGCGGCGAATTCCATCTCCGGGTCGTTGCCGCGCATTCGCAACGCTCTTTCGATCAGTGCGCGGCCATCCACAGCCGGCGCAGCGGTTGCGCCGCCGAAGGCTTTCTGCGTCTGCTTATACGCCTCCACCAGATAGCCATAGTCGAAAAGCGCAAGTGGATCCGCCGCGCCCTTTGCCTCGCTCGTGCGGACGCGCTCTTCAAGCCGCGCCGCCAGAGCTGCCGCCACCCGCGCGTCGTTCGTCGCGTAAATCGCGGCGCGCCGCAGCGTCTCCATGCGCACGATCAATGGCGTGGACGAACCGAGCAGCGCCAACGTGTCGTCCACGAGGCGGTTCAGGTCGTAACTACTCGAAATTGTCTTCCATCCCTGCCCGGCGCCCCAGGGCAGCGACGCCGCGTTGCCGATGTCATACGGGAAGCAAATCAACGGCGGCCCGGCTTCGGCCGTGGGCGCGAGTGCACCCAGGAGAAAGCACGTCACCAGACTGGCCACAACCCAGAACAGAATGTCACGTTTCATTGTTCTTGCCTCCTTGGCTTGTCCAACGATCTGTCCAAGAAGACGCCGCGCGTTGCACAGGTGTTAACGCGCGCACGAAGAATGTCTATCGGCACCGAAAAGAAACTCGAGACGAGCACAGGGCAGCACAAGAAGAGAACGAAATTGTCCGAGGGATTCGAAGGAAGTTAAATCCATGGCGAACGCGCGGGCAACACTTGCGTGCGCGGGAACGGGCGCTGCCCGCGTCTCGCGCCGAACGAGCCCTAGCGCGCCGGCACCGGGCCCTTCCACATGCGCCACCAGGACGTGTCGCCCAGACCAAGCGCGTCCCACCAGAGGTCGCGCATGTGCTGATCGCCAGCAAGGATGCCGGCGCGCGTCACGCCCGCGGGCGGCGCCACGAGTAACGCCAGCCGGTCGTATACATCGCTGCGTTCAGCGTCGTTCATGCGCGCGAGCAGGTGCCACAGCGTGAGCGCATCCTTCTGGCGCGCTTCGGAGAGAACTGTTTTGAGCGCGGCCTCGCGCACTTCCACAGGCCCTGTAACGCCGCCGGTCACGCCACCCGGGACTCCGCCACTCACGCCACCGCTGACCCCACCTTGCACGCCTCCTGAAACTCCGCCGGAGACCCCTCCGGCCACTCCGCCCGTGACGCCGCCTTTCACTCCACCGGCCACGCCGCCGCTCACGCCAAAATCGAGCTGCGTGAGCGCAGTGCGGAGTTTTTCCGAAGCGTCTTCGTAGTAAGGCGTGCCGGGGCCCACGCCGGGCCGCGTCGCAGCCATCGCGCCGGCGGGCACGAACGACTCCACCTTCGCATTGCCGATGCGTTGTTCAAACGCCACCCAGCCGAAGGTGACGTGCAGCAGGCCTGCTCCGCTCGGGTCCACCTGCAGCGTGTATTTGCAGCCCAGGTCCACGGCCACGGCTGAAGGTGTGTCCACGACGAACAATCGCGGCGGCGCCCAGATCGTGGCGCGCATCGTGCCGCGCGCAAGCGACAGCCTGTGCTCAGTGGCTTGCGCGCGCACCAGACCGATACGTGTGTTGGGTTCCACTTCGACTTCGCCGATCATGCCCACGGCGATTTTTGCGCGGGAGCTGCCGTCGGTCTCGAGCCACTGTCCCACGCCGAGCCGCCCAGTGGAAGCTATCGAGGAAGTACCCACTTTCGGTGTGCCCGCCACGCGCTCCACATCCCACGCGGGCCGCGTCCAGCGCCACGCATACCAGGAGCCTGCAACAATCAGCGCGAGCGCGGCGGCCACGGCCACCAGGCGCGGCGCGCCGGTCCACCACGCAAGCGACCAAGCGCGCCTGCGTTGCGGCTGGATTTGCGGGAACTCCGGCGCGGGCCGGTCGTGGCGAAACCGCACTAGGAGATTTTCCAAGCGTTCCACTTCGGGGTCAGGTTCCCCAGAGCGATCCCAAAGGTAGTCGTCATTCATGGTCGTGATTCCTTGCCCAGTTTCTCACGGAGCATTTTCATGCCCCGGTGCAGATTGACGCGCACCGAAGCGTGGGTCAGGCCGGTGCGTGCGGCGATTTCCGGGCCGGTCATGCCCTCCACCAGCCGAAGGATGAGCGTCTCGCGGTACGCCTCCGGCATGGCACGGATGGCATCGAGCGCGGCCACCGCCTCCGCGCTGGGCCCGGGCGTCTCGACGCTCGAGCCGGTGATGTCCTCGTTGAGCTCGGTCATGGCGCGTTCGCCTTCCGCCGTGCGCGGCGCGCGGCGGTGAAGATCATTGGCGCGGTTGCGGGCGATCATGGCCAGCCAGCCGCCAAACGCCGCATCGTCACGCAACGTGTGCAGGCGCCGCAGCGCCAGCAGGAAAACATCCTGGACGAGATCGTCCACGTCGCCCGGAGGCACGCGCGCAAGCAGAATGCCGTGGACCATCCGCGCGTAGCGGTCGTAGAGGTGGCCAAACGCCGCGCGGTCGCCCTGGCGCGCAGCGGCCACGAGCAGGACGTTGCCCCCGGTCGCGCCGGGGAAGGTCAGCATCTCGGTCAAGGGCGCCTCGGCCACGGCACGAGTTCGCCCCAATCCGAAGAGAAAGTCAACCGGCCTGTGCACATGCCCAGAGGCCACATCGGCGCCTCGTGGAAAAGGCGGATTACACCGAGCCTTCCTCCACACCTGGGAAGACGCCGGCCCGCCGGAAGTGTTAACGCTCCCCGAGGAATGCATCGTTCCCTTGCGTCCGGCGCGGGATTGGGCTTACCATGCGGCCCGCCCGCCTTCGGCTGGAGGGTCCGATGAAAGTCGCCGACCTGATCAAGTCCCGCAAAGAGGTTTTCTCCATCCCGGAAGACGCCACGGTGCACGACGCCGCGCGCTACCTGCGCGATCACCAGATGCGCGCCGTGGGGGTGACGGACAAGAGCGGCAAGCTCCAGGGCGTCGTGTCGCAGAGCGACGTCTCCGACAAGGTGGCCGCAGAAAACAAATGCCCCGCGTGGATGCGCGTCACCGAGATCATGACGAAAGATCTGATCACCGTCTCGCCGGAGGTCCCTCTCGATGAATGCCTCCGGCTGATGGAGAAGCACGGCATCTACCACCTGGTGGTTGTGGACGAGAAAAAGGGGTTCCACGGAATGATTTCCGTGGCCGACCTGCTGCAGGTGATCGCTTCCGATCAGAAGGCCCGCGCGGACATGCTCGAGGCTTTCATCTTTCCTCAGCGGTAAGGGCCGGAGCGCAGCGGGGGCTAGGCGCTCAGCAGGCGCTTCAAGAGCTGGTTCAGGCGGGCGCGGTGTTCGTACCCCATGGAAGTGAATTCCACGCCCATCCCTTTGCCCGGCTGAGAATCGCGCACCACGGCGCGAGCGCGCACTTCGCCGTCTGGTACTTCGAAGAAGAGCTTGATGATGTCTCCCGCGCGTGGGGGCTTCGGCGTGCGGATGAACAGTCCGCCCAGACCCAGCGTGGCCACCCGCGAGACGACGCGCTCGCCTGTGCTTTGCCAGGCCACCAGCATTCCTTTCGGCAGTGCGATTCGCTGATAACGGCGAGCCTTGGCCACGGCTGGATTCCCTCGGCAACTAAGGGTAGATGATTTGCGCCCTCGGGCAAAGACCCCGATGGCGTAAGCCGCAACAGGCAGACTGCGAGGGTTCTCAGAGCCGCCCTTTGCGGAGTCATAGGAATCTCGGTTACTGGGATGTGAAAGAGTTTTCCTGCCCGTCACTTTTCGAAACGTCCTAGTACCAAGCCTGCGATGTCCTGCGCGGCAACTGAGATGAGTTCATATCTCATAGCAATAATGAGACTTAGTTTACTGCTGGGGCCCCTCCTGCGGTCCTCTGCCAACCCTCAACATGCGAAAAACTTTGGCGCTTCGGATGCGTAGAACACTGGACAGCCACTAGTCTGAGTACCCCAAGTTGGGGGAGGTTGTTTGGGAATGGCAGCGACTGGAACAGCCCGAGAAGCACTAAATGGGAGGCCTGTAGATCTCCCGCCCGCGGAAGTCGTTTTTGGCCGGGCGGAGTCCATGGGCGCGGTCCGGCAAAAGGTGGAGAAGGTCGCTGGCACGAATGTCCCGGTTCTAATCCAGGGAGAAAGCGGCACCGGCAAGGAAATCTTCGCGCGCATGATCCACCGGATGTCGCGCTGGGCCGAAGGGCCCTTTGTGCAAGTCAATTGCGCCGCCATCCCGGGAACGTTGCTCGAAAGCGAGCTTTTCGGCTACCAGCGCGGCGCATTCACCGGGGCTCACGCGAACAAGCCGGGCCGCGTGGAGCTGGCCAGCGGCGGCACACTTTTTCTGGACGAAATCGCCGAGCTCGATTCCAGCCTGCAGGCCAAGCTGCTGCAGCTCCTGCAAGACGGGCAGTTCTGCCGCATCGGCGACCAGGAAGATCAGCAGCTCGAAGCCCGCGTGATCTGCGCAACAAGCCGCAACCTGGAGCAGGATATCGCCGCGGGCAATTTCCGGCCGGATTTGTTCTACCGCATCAACGTGATCAGCATTCACCTGCCACCGTTGCGTGAGCGCCGGGAAGACATTCCGCTCATGCTGGATTTCTTCCTCCAGCGCTTCAATCAGAAATTCGGGCGCACCACACCGGCCTTATCCCGGTCCGTTGTACAGCTCCTCCAGCAACGGGATTGGCCCGGAAACATCCGAGAGCTCGAAAACTGCGTGGCCCGCTATGTTCTGCTCGGAACCATTGAAACCACACGACCGCAGGCGCTGGAGCGCCAGCCCCTCACACCTTCGTTTGAGGTCGGTGAGGACGGTTCCATCCCGCTGAAGCGCATCGCTAAGCAGGCGATTCGCGCGGTGGAAAAGAGTCTGATTCTTCGCGCGCTGCAGGCAAACAACTGGAACCGCCGCAAAGCCGCCGAGGTCTTGGACATCAGCTATCGGGCTCTGCTCTACAAGATCCACCAGGCAGGGTTGCCCCCCAAGCGGGCCCGAAAGGCCCCACAACTTCCCGGCGGGGAACTGCAGTCTCCTGCGCCCCCTTCGGACTAGGTTTCTTCCTAATATCTGCAACGTCTTGCGCTGTATCCTTTTGGTTCCACAACCGCTTAGCTGAGAGTAGGGGAAAAACTTTCCTTGCCGCAAATGTGAATCCATTTGCATCCTCAGGTTCATCCGAATACGGGAAGGCAATGCAACCTATATAAAATAAGTCACTTGGAAGCTCGACTAGCTTGGCATGCCGCTTGCGATAAGAACAGGCAGTTAGGAATCGTGCTATGGCCTGCCCCGGTGGGGTGGGTCCTGAGGGGGAGAATGGGGAGGCAAATGCGGAAGCCAAATATGCTTTGGCTGGCGGGCTTGCTTGGCCTGATTGTTCTTGTCGGCTATGCGCCGAGCGCGCACGCAGACTTAGTGCTTTTCGGTTGTGACTCCGTGGGCTCGTCGGCACCGGCTTGCTCCGGAACCATTACCACCAGCGCCGGGCCGAACTTCAGCACGTCGAACACCGTGATTTTCAACCTGACCAGCGAGTACCTGATCACAGATGCCTTTACACTGAGCTTCAACACCGCCACGGGCGCCATCAGCATGACCGATGGCACAGCCGCGGGCACCATGACGGGCACGATCATGAGCTTCACCAGTGGCCCCGGCTTCTCGTCCGGCCTCACGAACTTCAGCGCTGTGGTGAGCTGGTCCAGCCTACCCAGTGCCGTCTGTGCTACGGTAGGGGCCACTGCCCCGTGCGCAGGCACCGGTACGTTCACGTCCGTCACGTTCCAGATCAGCAATGCGACGGCCGAGGTCGTCCATGTAGGAATCCAGCCTATTCCCGAACCGGGCAGCCTGGCATTGTTTGGCTCCGGTCTGGTCGTCGTGGGCGCGGTACTGCGGAGAAGGATCGCAAGCCTGATCTCGCGCTCGTAAGGGCGCACAAGGTTCAGTTTAGCAGCAGCTTTGCCTCTCGGACGGTTGCGCATCCGCTGCGCAAACGTTTCTCTTTCTTGGTGACTCTTCAACCGGCTGCACTGCTTCAAACTCATCCCGCCGACGCGACGTCCCCGAAGCTAGTTGGCCAGTTCCGCCAGGGCTCGCCGGATTTCATCAGCTCGACTGGAACGTGGATCGGCGTTGAGCGCGCGTTCCAAGTACAGCTTAGCCTGCGCGCGGTTGTTCATCTTCTGATAGGCGAGGCCCAGGTGGTAGGAATAGGTGGCGTTTTGCGGCGCCTTCTTCACAGCGTCCAGAAGAAGGTCGGCCGCCAGGCCGTAGGCGCCTTTGTTGAAGTACGCCCAAGCCAATGTATCCGCCGCAGACGGCGACTCGGGCAATCCCTGCCGGGCCCGCTGGGCAAGCGAGAGCGCCACATCGGTGTTGCCCCCGTGCTCGAGCATCGAATACGCCAGATTGTTGGCGGCAACCGGTTGGTCCGGCACAATCTGAAGCACTTTCTGGTAGAGCTCCTGCGCTTTTTGCCAGTTGCCGCGGGAACCCTCCAAGTCAGCCAGCAGCATGTAGCTGCGGATGTCACGAGGGTTCATCTGGATAGAGTGTTGATACGTCTCCACCGCTTTGTCCACGGACCCCCGTGCAACCTCAACCCGGCCCAGCGCGATGAAAGCATCCAGGTTGTTCTTGTCGAGCTCAAGCGCCTTCTGAAAAGCCGACTCAGCCTTGTCAAGATCCCGTGTCTGCAAGTACAGCAGGCCGAGCATCAGGTAGTAGGTGCTGTTGTTGGGGACGCGGCTGATTTGCGCGCTCACGCGCGCCATGGCCTTGGCAGGCTGCTTCTGGCCGACGTAGAAGGCCATGAGCTGCTGTAACGCCTCGGCATAACTCGGATTGCGTTCCAGGGCTTGCTCGAACAGCTTCTCTGCCTCAGCGTATTTTTTCTGCGCGAGGCGATACTCGCCGAGTTTGGTGTAACCCACAGGGCTCTGCGGGGCGAGGTCGATTGCCTTCTTTAGATCCGCTTCTCCGCCCACAGGATCGCGTCGGCTGAAACGAACTGCCGCGCGGAACGTGTAGCCATCCGGAGAACCGGGCTGGGTCGCGATCAGCGCCTCCGCGACCTTCTCCAGCAGATCGGAATCTCCCTTGCGCAGAGCCACAGCGGCAAGCGCCATCTGGGCAGCCGTGAGGTCTGGGCGCAGGCGGGCCGCATCACGCCATTCGCTTTCCGCGCGCGAAAGGTTGCCCAGCGCGTTGAAAACCAAACCCAGCTGGTAGTGGGCGAGCGCATTATCCGGCTCGCTCTTCAAGACGCCCTCCAGAAGCGGACTCGCGTCGTTTGCCTTGCCCTGGCGAACCAGGATCTGCGCGCGGTTGATCAGCGCATCAGCATCGCGGGGGCTGGTTTTCAGGGCCTCGTCGTTCACTTTAGTGGCTTCGTCCAGGCGGCCACCTAGAATCAGAATCTGGGCGTAATTTTTCTTCACCTGCAAATCACTCGGGTGTTCGCGATAGAGGGAGCCGTATTCGGCCAAAGCCTTGTCTAATTCTCCCAGCGCCAGGTACAGATCGCCGAGCATGCGGTACGCTTCGGAATTGTCCGGAAGGGCGTGCTTGGTTTCCTGGAGGAACTGCTCGGCCTGGGCCCTCTGCCCTTCGGCCAGGTAGAGGCGCACCAAGGCGCCACGCGACTGCGCATTCCTGGGGTCGAGTTCCACACCGCGGCGGAATTGCTGCTCCGCTTCCGGCCAGCGGCGCTGCAACTGGTAGAAGTTCCCCAGCGCCATTGCCGCGGGAAGGGATTTCGGGTCCACCTCGACAGCGCGCTTGAAGCTCAACTCAGCGGCGGCAGGCTGCTTGCCACTCATTTGCAGCAAGCCCATGTTCAGGTAGGAATCCCCGCGATTGGGATCCATCTGAATGGTGTTCTGCATCTCGCGGAGGGCGGTCTCCGTGTCGCCCAGACCCGCGTAGGAATTCGCCAGCAGGATGTGCCCGTAAACGTCACTCGGGTCTTTCTGGACGATGAGCTGGGCGCGATCCTGGGCTTCCTTGAAGTGCCGGCCGGCGAGGAGCAGGTTTCCCAAATCCAGTTGGGCTTTGAGGTTGTCGGGCTGGAGATCCGTGGTGCGTACGAGCTCCTGGTAGGCGCCGATCCAGATTCCCATTCGCAAGTAGCACTGCGCGAGCTGGTAATGCCCATCGGCAAACTTCGGGTCCACCTGGAGCGCGTTCTGGAACTGGATCGCCGCCTCGCGGAATTTCTTCTCCTCGACGTAGCGTCTGCCGCTATCGAAATACTTCTGCTTGCGCACATTGGGGTCGCGCGAACAACCCGGCAACATCACGAACGCCAGCGCACAAAGCAGCCAAATATAGGTCCAGCGATTGTTTTTCATCCGATTCGTCCCAGGAGTCGCACGATTCGCGCGACGCACCGAATGAGTTTGCCGCACGCGGCGCGTCCCCGTCCAGAGGCTTTGCGGGGCGCCATGCCAAAGCGTCATCGGCATTCGCACCGCGCAGCGAAGACGGCCGTCCCGCGAAGTGGCAGGAGCGCGAAGCGGAGTTAGTCCCCGCCCAACTGCGCCAAGGCCCGGCGGATCTCCTCCCCACGCGGGTACTGGGGATTGAGTTGGAGAACGCGAGAAAGGTGCTCCCGAGCGAGCTTCGTGTTTTGCAGTTTCTGGTAGGTCAATCCCAAATGGTAATGAAAATGCGGGTTTTCTGGAGCCTTTCGGACGGCTTCTTGGAGTAGGTCTGCCGCCAAGCCATAAGTGCCTTTTTGATAGTAGGCCCAGCCCAGAACATCCGCGGATAGCGGCGAATCCGGCAGGCCCCTGCGTGCGACCTGGGCGAGCGACAGGGCGACGTCGGAATTCCCGCCATGGTCGAGCAAGATGTAGGCAAGACTGGCGGCCGCCGGCGGATAATCGGTTTGCGCCTGAAGGGCTCTCTCGTAGAGTTGCTGCGCCTTCTGCCAGTTGCCCAGCATTTCGTGCAATTGGGCAAGGACCATGTACGACCGCAAATCACGCGGGTTCTGCTGGAGGTTGCGCTCGTAACTGGCTATGGATTGATCCACCTTGCCTCGAGCGAATTCCACGAAGCCCAGCAGAACCAGCGCGTCGGCGTAATTCTTATTCAGCTCAACCGCCTTTTGAAGGGCAGTTTCTGCAGCTTCCAGGTTGGCCATTCCGGCCAGGAGCTTCGCCCGCGAGTAATAGTATGCGCTGTTCTGCGGCGACCTCGCGATCTGAGCGTCCACACGCGCGAGGGCCTTCGCCAGTTGCTTCTGATCAACATAAAGCCCGACGACACCCTCGAGCGCGTCAACCTGATCAGGGTTCCTCGTCAAGGCTTGTTCATAGAGAGTCTCCGCGTCCTTATATCGCTTCTGGGAGGCACGCCATGCCGCTAGCCGCGCGTACCCCAGTGGGTCTTGCGGGGCAACCTCAATGGCCTTTAACAGGTCCGCCTCGCCCCTGGCCCGATCGCCTCGCTGAATCCGGGCCATCCCACGGTAGACGTACCCGGCAGCCGAGAGAGGCTGCCCTTGCACCAAGTTCTGTCCGGACAACTCCAGCAGGCTGGCGTCCCCTTTTCGGAGCGCCAAGTTGGCAAGCGCTTCTTGGGCCGAGACAAGGTTAGGGCGCAGACGGGCAGACTCACGCCACTCCGCTTCCGCGCGGCCCAGATTTCCCAGCAAATTATAGGCGACTCCGAGCTGGTAATGCCCAACTGCATTGTCGGGCTCGAACTTCAAGGCAGATTCCAATACGGGAATGGCGTCATTGGGCCGCCCCTGGCGATAGAGGATTTGAGCCTGGGAGATCAGCCCATCCACATCGCTCCGATTCTCCTTCAGGATTTGAGCGTTCAACCTGCTGGCTTCATCCAGGCGGTTGCGAAGAATCAGTAGCTCTACATAGTTCTTTTTGACGCGCAAGTCCCGCGGGTGATCATTGAGAAGCGAAGCGTATTCCCCGATGGCCTTTTCGATGTCTGCGACCCGGAAATAATAGTCGCCCAACAGGCGGTATCCCTCGGAGCTATCCCGGAGGGCCAGTTTCGCTTCGCGCGCGGCCTGCTCAGCCTTCGACTTGTCCGCTTGCGCCAGATAGAGCAGGACCAGAGCATCTCGAGCTTGAACGTTTCCTGGCTCCAATTCGATGGCGCGGCGGAACTGTTGCTCTGCGTCAGCCCAGCGTCGCTGTCGCTGGTAGAAACCCCCGAGCGACAGCCTGGTCGCGGAAGAATTGGGATCGATTTCGAGCGCCTTCTTGAAGCTTTGCTCTGCCGCCACGCTCTGGTTCGCGCCGAGCTGCAGCATTCCCAGGTTCCAATAGGCCCGAGACAATTCCGGAGCCAGCTGGATGGCCGTCTGCATCTCCTGTAACGAAGCGCGGAGATTGTCCTGGCCTGCGAGCGCATTGGCCCGGAGAATGTGTGCGTCAACGTTCCTTGGATCTTGCTTCAGAACAAGCTCCGCCTCCGCCTGCGCCTGCCGAAACTGCCGCGCGCCCAGGAAGAGATTCCCTAGGTCGACGCGAGCCTCAGGATTCTCGGGTTGGAGCTCCAGGGTACGCAGCAACTCCCTGTTGGCCTCTTGCCAGATTCCCAACTTGAGGAAACACTGCGCCAGCTTGTAGTGAACCTCCGCCAGATTGGGATTCGCCTGGACGGAGTTTGAGTACTGGATGGACGCCTCACGGTATTTCTGCTGCCTAAAGTATTGGTCGCCGCTCTCCGCGTACCGGCGCGCGCGCGTCTTGGGATCGCCCCCACAACCATACAGAAGTCCCACGGCGAGTACCGCGAAGAGGAAGGCGACGAAGCGGGCGTGTCTCATGGGATCAAGGTGCGGAGACTGCATCACTTTCATTAGACAATACGAGGCTCCATTTTACAATTCCCTTAAGATGCCCAGCGTTGCGACCACGGACCCTACGGCGTACCCGAGACCCGGGAGTCGCGCCGCAAGGTCGATCTCGAGCTCGTCGTCAGCTTAAACGAAGAAGGCCTCGTGGGGCGATTCCCACGAGGCCTTCGAGAGGCGTACGTGATACCTGTGATCGGCTGGTTAGGAGAGGAAGCGCCGGCGAATGGCGCCCGCGATTCCAATCAAGCCTGACCCAAACAGGACGAGCGTACCGGGTTCCGGAACGGGCGGTGCACTTGATGTAACCGATGTACCCCACTGCAGGGTCACATTCGAAATATTGCTCAGCGAGAATCCGCTCACCGTGAAGGTAAACGTCGCAGAGTTCACAATCTCCGGTGCGGTGCAAGCTTCGTTTGGCGACCCGCAACCAGCCGAAGTGTACCCGACATTCACGAGGGAATAGCCGCCACCATCCGGCTCTCCCTGGCACCCCGTGCCATTGCCACAACTCCCGCCATTCAGGGCGGTGAATGTGTTGTTCGGACCGAAAAGACCAAAGCCGGCGCTGGCAACGCCGAAGTTCTGGCCATTGGGTCCTTGGCCCGCCAGCGCGCCGCTGAACGCCCACTTATCGTTCAAATTCGTGTCGCAGCCCGAGCAGTTCGCCAGGGTGCTGCCGCCGGTCAGTGCCGCGGAGCCAGCCGCCAGGGATCCGCTACTCACGTTGAAGAAGACTGCCGTCAGGAGCTGCCCCGGGTTCGTGAGCTGGGTGGTCGAGGTGTTGGTGAACTTGACCGTCAGCGTGCTGCCTGACAGCGAGAACACCACCTGGCCACTCAGGTTGCTCCCGTTGGTCGCCGTGCAGGTGACCGGGCTTGTCCCAGAACAGGTTGCGTTGATCGACGTCTGGGCGTAGGTCGGGGGCGACATCAGCAGCGCCGCCGCCACCGCCAGAACCGCCACCGCGACAAAGGTCTTGATCTTCATGTTTGCCCTCATTCTCCGTGACCCCGTACCCTAGGCTAGGGGGTCCTGCCAAGGGGCTCCCCCACAATTCCAAGCCAAAAGGAGCAATCGGCATGCCAAGCTAAGGGATTACTCAGCTTTCTCCATAAAATAAGTCCCTTTATTATCAAGCAGTTCCTGGGGCCATTTTGTGGCATTGGTCACGCCAGGCCCGGAGGCCAAAAGATGCGAAATGCGTTGCATGTTTTGGGACATCCCTGGGATGTAACGGTCGGCGGCTCAGAGGCGCCTGTTCCAGATGTGAAAAGGAACCGGACCCAAGGCTAGCTAGGCTAGTCAGGAAGATAGGCTCCGAGCTTGGGTAGAATTTCGTGGAAGAACTCGACAGCCCGGGCCTGGCCTGCTGACGTGTCTTCCCCGCTGGCTAGAGGGGTCACGATCCGGACCAGGGCGCCGTCGGTGCGGTTCATGCGAATGGCGTCAGCCACCAAATAGAATTTGGCCCAGTATTCACTGGCCAAGACGCGGCCGTGGGATTGATACCAGTACAGCACGATGATCCGGGCGGGGCCTTTCGCCAGAACAAAGCGGTTCACGACAATCCGGCGGCCCTGGGGAGTCGAGACGGGAAGCCGCAGGGCTTCGAGCGGCGTCCAGCCAGCTCCCGGCAGACAGTTTTGCGGCGAGTGAATCGTATTCCCAGTTCGCTGGCTCGGAAAATAGCCCGCGAAAAAATCAATGAATGGCTCTCCCGGCGCGCGCCGATATGTGCGGGACAAGAATTCGCCGGGCCCTAACGCTTCCAGAACGTTGGCAGGCAGCGCCGCGTTGCGGCCAAACCACTGCCCCACCTGGGACGGAAACTCGGAAAGCTCCTTGCGGGGAGGGAAAACTTCCGGCCGGGAGTGCGCCCGCAGGAAGAGTCCCGCGCTCACCAGCAGCGCCACAGCCAGAACAAAGCGAAACCAGAGTTTCATCGCGCCGGCGCCTCATCCGGCCAAAACCGGTTGCCGACCCAGCGAATCAGCGCGTGTAACGAGAGCAGCATGGCAAGAGAGAGGAGAAAGACAACCCATCCTGCAAACAAGTGAAAAAAGCCCTCAGCCTTGTCGGGGCTCCAATACTGGGCCATGAGCCCCGTCCCCATGATGCGGCTACCGTTTGCCAGGACCGCAATGGGCACCGCGCTCACGACGAGCAGGATCCTCCGTGAGGTGCGCTGCTCCAGGAAGTAGCCGTAGATGATCGCAAGCGTCACCAGGGAAAGCAGCGAGCGAATTCCGCTGCAGGCTTCCACAACCTCGAGGTCCATCACCGGCAAATGGATGATGTTCCCTTCCCGCAGCACCGGCACTCCAAGAAACGAAAGCATAGAACTCGCCAGCTGCGAGGCCAGGAACTGCAGCGGCAGAGTGATCTGGTTGAAGATGATCTTCGGGATGGGAACCATGAGAAGGAGAAACGCCCAGGGGAAGAGCACCGCCCGGAACCATGCCCATCCCAGGAAGGAGAGAATCAGTCCCGCCAGCAACAACAGGAGCGACGTCCGCGAAAGAAACAGTTCGGCGCCGAGCACCCCGACGATGAGCGTGGCGGCTGCACCAGCGATCACAACCGGGCCGAACCAGGACGCCGCAACGGGAAGACCCGCGATACGCTTGCGCGTCTGCCAGAGCACATACGCTGAGAACAACGGAACGAAAAACCCGTGGGAGAAGTCCGGATCTCCCCACCATTGCGCGACAAGGTTTCCAAGGATGGAGTAGTAAAGCCAGCCCAGCAGGACTGCAAACACGCCCCACTGCCACCACGCAAGCTGGGCCGACATCTCTTGTGGTCCCAACGTGCCCGCAGTTTCCGTCGTCGCACGCAAACCGAGATGCTCCCTGGGGAAGCCCCAACCTGCCGAGATCCTCAATGGTGAGTGCAAACAGACTGCCACGCGATAGGACTCCTTTGCAAACTGAAAAAGCCTCCCTGGATACCAAGATAGTGATAACTAGACAGGGTCTTGTGTGAAGCTCCGGTTCGTGTCCGGGCAAAGAGGCGTCTAGGGCGCCTGAGGCCGCGACTGTACTGTAAAAGATTGATTATAAAGTACTTACAATAAGTTTATGGATTCCCGAGCCCTTCCGGAAGCCTCCTGGCCTGGGAAAAAAGATGCCACTTAGTGGAATTGGAATGGGGTATTTTCACCAACGGGACCCTTGCCCATTGACCTTGAAATCGAATATCTCCTTTATTTTCTGTGAGATACATTTGGACGACAAGTCCCCAAACCGGGCCTCTACTTGGCACCGGCATTGCAATTGTCCCCCCTGCCGAAGGCGTCTGGACGCGCATTCTTTGTGGTTGGGTCCCCTGTAGAGGAGGAGCAGTGCCGCAAGAAACTTACGAACCGCGGTTGGCCGAATCGCTGACCCCGGTCGCAACCAACGGAGAACCCTGGTTCTTGCCGGGATCCAGTCCGGCCATGCGAGGGATTCAACGGGTGGTGACCGAGATCGCTCCCACAGACCTTCCCGTTCTCATCGCCGGTGAACACGGCACAGGCAAGGAAGTCCTGGCCGTGCACATCCACCGGCTGTCGAGCCGGCGAGAGCAAGCTTTCAGCAAGCTGACCTGTGCGGCGCTGAGTCTGGAGACGCTGCAGAAGTTCCTGGTGGGGAGCAATGGTAACGGTTCTCACCACGGTTGGAACGGCGGGACTCTCTATTTGGACGAAGTGGCCGATCTCGACCCGGCTTGCCAGTCGGCCGTTTTGGAGTATCTGACAGCCGGCGAGGCTTCGCAGGGTGGCTCTGCACCCAGCGGGCGAATCATCTGCTCGACCACGCAGAACTTGGAAGAGCGCATTCGTTCCGGAAAGTTCCGCGAGGAACTCTATTTCCGCATCAACGGCGTCGGTCTGCGGCTGCCTCCGATGCGTCACCGCAAGGAAGACATCCCGACCCTGCTGGAATTCTTCCTGCGCAAGTCGGCGGCGTACTTCGGGCGTCCGCAACCCGTGCTCAGCCCGTGGGCCACGCAGGTGCTGCAGGAATACGCCTGGCCCGGGAACGTGCGCGAGCTCGAAAACGTGGTCAGAAACATCGTGGCGCTGGGCGACGAGGAACTCGGCCTGGCCGATTTGCAGCGCGCAGGACACGCACTGCCGCCGCGCGACGCCGGGCCGACGGGAACCTCGCTGAAGGAAGCGTCGCGCGCCGCCTCGCGCCGCGCCGAGCGCGAGCTGATGCTCAAGGTGCTGACGCGCACACACTGGAACCGCAAGATGGCTTCCAAGGAACTGCAGATCAGCTACAAAGCCCTGCTCTACAAGCTGAAGAACCTGGGATTGGAGGACACCGCGGAGTCTTAGACCCTGCGGCGTGAACAATCAATGAAACACTGGATCCATTACGCAGCTCTTCTTCTGTTACCGGCGATGGCGCTGCCCGCGGCTGCACAGCAAGACACAAAGAAAGACGACACGAAGGTGGCCCGCGCCACGAACATCGATCCCAAGCCGCGCCCGGCGACCGAGGATCCGAACTACATCATCGGCGCGGAAGACGTGCTGGACATCAGCGTGTGGAAGGAACCGGAGCTCACGAGAACGGTGCCGGTGCGGCCCGACGGCAAGATTTCGATTCCGCTGCTGAACGACGTGCAGGCCGCAGGGCTCACGCCGCTCCAGCTCGGCCTGCTGATCACGGAAAACCTGCGCAAGTTCCTGACCGAGCCGCAGGTGACGGTCATCGTGACGCAGATCAACAGCCGGCGCATATACCTGCTGGGTGAAGTCGCCAAACCGGGAGCATATTCGCTGCTACCGAACATGACCGTGCTGCAAGCGCTCTCGAGCGGAGGCGGTTTCACAGCCTTTGCCAAGCAGAGCAAGATCTACGTTCTGCGCACGGAAAGCGGAAAGTCAGTGAAGTATCCGTTCGACTACAAGGGTGTTTTGTCGGGGAAGCGACCCCAGGACAACATCGTACTGCAACCGGGGGACACGATCGTCGTGCCCTAGAGGGGGTGAGAGATGGCTCAGAGAAAACAACTCGTCCGGGCCCTGTTTCTGGTCATGGTGGTGCTGTGCGCACTTCCGGCTTGGGCACAACAGAAAGATCCGCGGGTGAACCAGCCCGTCCAGCCGCTCACCGGGGTCTCAAACGGCGAAAGCTCCAGCAAGGGGTCCCCCAATGCTGCGGGCGACCAGACCGACAAGATGAAGCCGGATACGCGTCCCCTGTCCGGTGCGGAACAGTTCTCGCTCGGCTCCATGGGCGGAGGCCGCAATCTCCTGTTCATGAACGCGCAGTTCCGTGAGTTTGCCGACAGCAACAGTACAGGCACCGGAGGAACCGGCAACGTTTGGGACTCGGCTAGCCTGGTGAACGGTGCGATCGGGATCAAGCACTTTTCGGCGCGTTCTGAACTGACTGCGACTTACGCGGGTGGCGGCACGATTTACAACACTCGCGACAACCTGAACGAAATGTACCATCAGGCGACGATCTCCGAAAAACTGATCTGGCGTCGCTGGACCTTGCTGCTCAGCGATCAAGCCGGCTATCTGCCCGAATCCTCGTTCGGGCTCGGTGGTCTGAACCTGCCGGGCGGAGTGGGTGGTCTGGGCACGCTCGGAGGTCCTTTCTCGAACTTGAACCCAGTCTTTGATCCGAGCCAGTCCATTCTCACCGGGCGCGCGCGGAGGATCAGCAACTCGTTCGTAGGAGAAGTGCAGTACGCGATCAGCCCCCGGTCGTCGTTCACCGCTGCCGGCTCCTATGGGATTCTGCGCTTCCTCGACGATGGGTTCATTGACAGCGCGAGCGAGATGTTCCGCGGCGGCTATGACTACCTGCTGAACGCCAAAGATACCATCGGCTTCAACTACAATTTCTCGCGCTTCAACTTCGGCGGGCAGGGTAGCGCCGTTCAAAACCACGCGGCACAGCTGGCCTACGGGCGCCGCATCACCGGCCGCCTGGCCCTGCAACTGTATGGGGGGCCATCGTTCTCCCACTTTGAGAACCCTGCGGCCAGCACCAAAGGAGAATGGGACACCTCGTGGAGTGCGGGCGCCCTGATGCGCTACCAGCTGGCGAATGGGGGGATCTCGCTGACTTACCTCCACGGCGTCAGCGGCGGCGCTGGCGTCTTCGCGGGCTCGGAGCGGGATGAAATTCGGGTGGCTGCAGACCGCAAGCTGGCGCGGCAACTCACCGGCGTGGTGAACTTTGGCTACTCGCACAACGCGGGCCTCGGCCAGGTGCAGCAGTCGAACGCGTTCGTGCCCAGCAACTTCCGCTTCAATTCGTGGTACGGCGGCACGACGTTGAATCGCACAATTGGCCGCCGGTTGAGTTTGTTCTTCAACTACGCGCTGGAGCGGCAGGACATAGGCAACTCGGTTTGTGTCTCTGCGGTTTGCGGAAACACATTCTTGCGTCACGAGTTCGGCCTGGGCCTGAACTGGAGCCTGAAGGCCGAGTAAGCAGCTAACGGGCTGGACGGCGCGACATAACGACGACGAGAAAGAGGTTGGCATGCTGGGAAACCGTGAACTGACCATAAGCGATTACCTGGTGATGGTCCGCCGACGGTGGCTGGTGGTTCTCCTTCCGCTCTTGCTTTGCCCGGTGATCACCTACGGCGTCGCTCTGCTGCTGCACGAACAGTACACGTCGGAAACGCTCGTGCTCGTCGAGGGACAAAAGGTGCCGGACGCCTACGTTCGCTCCGTCGTCACCGATGATCTGAACCAGCGCCTGGTTACGATGCAGGAGCAAATCCTCAGCCGCACGCGTCTTCAGCCACTCATCGAAAAATTCGGCCTCTACAAAGAAGACGTGGGCCGCGTCCCGATGGAGGATCTTGTTGGCCGCCTTCGCAAATCGATCGAAGTGAAGACAGCGCGCACGATGGAGGGCGCGCGCACCGCTGGCCTCCCCGGCTTCACCATCAGCTTCACGGCCGATAGCCCGCGACTGGCGCAGCAAGTCTGCACGCAGATCACCTCGATGTTCATTGAGGAAAACCTTCACATCCGCGAAACACGGTCCCAGGGAACCACCGACTTCCTGGCCAAGCAGCTCGAGGAGTCCAAGCAGAAGCTCGACGAGCAGGACTCGAAGCTGGCGGCCCTCAAGCAGCGCTACATCGGACAGCTTCCCGGCCAGGAGCAGGTGAACATGAACTTGCTGCTGGGGGCGAACACGCAGCTCGACGCGGTCACCCAACAGCTGACCCGCGCGCAGCAGGACAAGGTGTACGTCCAATCGCTGCTGACCCAGGCGGTCGCCGCCTGGCAGTCCTCGCAGGAAGCCAACAGCCCGGACACGCTCGAAAAGCAGCTGGCCACCCTGCAGGCGGAATTCATCAAGCTGGAGGCGCGGTACACGCCGGACCACCCGGACGTCATCAAGGCGAAGAACGACATCGCGCTGCTCAAGAGGAAGATTGCCGAGGCGAACGCCAAAACGAAGGACAAGCCGCCGGTGGAGGCGGAGACCACGAAGCTGGTTGAACCGGTGCAGATCCAGTCGCTGCGCAACCAGATCCACCTGACCGACCAGACCATTCAGGAAAAGACGCGCGAACAGGATCGTTTGGAGGCGCAGGTGCGCACCTACCAGGCGCGCGTGCAGTTGAGCCCGGTGGTCGAGGAGCAGTTCAAGCAGGCCAGCCGCGACTACGAGACAGCGCTGAAGTTCTACAACGAACTGCTGACAAAGAGAAACGAGTCGGAAATGGCCACCAGGCTCGAGCGCGGCCAGCAGGGCGAACAATTCCGCGTGATGGACCCGGCCAACCTGCCGGAAAAGCCCTCGTTCCCGAACCGCCCACTCTTTGCCGGGGGCGGGATTGGCGCGGGGCTGTTGATCGCAGTGGGCCTGGTGGCGCTCATGGAAGCCGGCGACAAATCACTGCGCAACGAGCGCGACGTCGAGTTCTATCTGAAGCTGCCCACCCTGGCGCTCTTGCCCTCCGTCGAGGGCGGCAACGGCAGGCGGAGCAGCATCTGGAAGCGAAAGAAGAGAGAGGCTCTGGCGGTCGAGCACTCCTCGTAGGTAGACATGTATAAGAGCTTTTTCGGATTGCGGGAAAACCCGTTCAACGTCAACCCGGACCCGCGTTATCTGTTCATGACGCGGCACACCGAGGAAGCGCTGGCCTGCCTGACCTACGGGATCCAGACCCGGCGGGGCTTCGTCCTGCTCACCGGCGAGGTCGGTACGGGAAAAACCACGCTGCTGAACAAACTGCTCGACTGGCTGCACCAGGAGCAGATGCCAACGGCGTTTGTCTTCAACCCGCGGCTCAGCGTGCGGCAGCTGTTCGACTTCATGCTGGCCGACTTCGGCATCCCCTGCGAGACGCAGTCGAAGAGCCAGGTGCTGATGAAGTTGAATCACTGGTTGCTCGCACGTTACCGGGCCGGCCAGACCACGGTGCTGGTCATTGACGAGGCGCAGAACCTTTCGCCGGATGCGCTCGAAGAAATCCGGCTGCTGACGAACCTCGAGACGTCCACGGAGAAGCTGTTGCAGATCGTCCTGGCGGGCCAGCCGGAACTCGAGGCCAAGCTGAACCAGCCGCAGCTCCGGCAGCTCCGCCAGCGCATTACGCTGCGCTGCAAGTTGCACCCGCTGACGCTGGAGGAAACGCGCGGCTATATCCAGGAACGCATGCGCATCGCCGGCGCGAACGGTGAAGTGATTTTCAGCAACGAAGCCGTCGAGGCGGTGCACTACTATGCGCGCGGCATCCCGCGCGTGACCAACTTGCTCTGCGAGCACGCTCTGGTCAGCGCGTTTGCCGATCAGGCGAAGCCGGTGGCCTCCAGCGCCATCGAAACAGTGGCTCGGGAGTTCGACCTGCACCAGATCGAGCCCCCGGCGTCGCCCGCGCCTGTAGGAGAAAACCAGAGCCTGATGGAGGCCCTGCGCGCATTGCCGGAGTTGATGGAACGCCTGGGCCAGGCCGAGAAGATTCTCGCCGGACTAAGAGAAGGGAAACGATGAGCCGAATCCACGAAGCACTGAAGAGAGCCCAACAGGAGCGGGCCAGCGCCCAGCCGGGGAGTACCCGGGTGAGCGCGGTGGAGATCCCGGCGCCACCTTCCCGGCCGATGGTGGAGGAGCCGGCGGTAACGGCGCCAGCGCCGCCCGCTGACGCGGTGAGGATCGAAGACCTGCTCGCACGGTGCCAGTTGCGGCCCTGGAAGCCGCGCCACGATCGCATGCTCTTCTTCAACGGACGCAAGCACACCCTCGGGATGGAGGAATTCCGCACGCTCCGATCGCGACTCTACCAGATTCGCGAGAAGCAGCCGCTGCAAACGCTTCTGGTGACCAGCGCTCTTCCGGGCGAAGGGAAAACCTTCACCTCGGCCAATCTGGCTCAGGCCATCGTGCGGCAGCACGAGCGGCGCGCCCTGTTGATTGATGCCGACCTGCGCCGGCCGCAGTTGCACATCGAATTGGGAGCGCCTGTCTCGCCCGGGCTTTCGGAATACCTGCTGGGCGAAACCGACGAATTCGGCGCCATCCAGCGGAGCCCGATGAGCAACCTTTTCTTCCTCCCACGGGGCAAAGAGGTTCCGAACCCGAGCGAGGTGCTCGGCAACGGCCGGCTGAAGCACCTGCTCGACCGCGTATCGCACGCCTTCGACTGGATCATCGTGGATTCGCCCGCGGCCGTCGCTATCTCTGATGCGACCGTGCTGGCAGGCATCTGCGACGCTTTGCTTCTGGTGGTCCGGGCGGCCTCGACGCCATTCGACGTCGCACAGAAGATCAGCCGGGAATTCGGGGATAAGCCGATCGTGGGTGTGGTGCTGAACCGCGTCGAGCCGCGCCAGAACTACAGCTCCTACTACAAGTATTACGCCGAGGAGAAGCCGAAATCCTAAAGGAAGCGCGACGTCTCCACGCAGCTTCCGGGGCCTGATCATGGTGAAACTCTTCAACGCGTATTTCCCGGTGCGAACCGTGTTGCTCGCGCTGACCGAGGCCTGCCTGATCACGCTGGCCCTGGTGGCCTCCATCTACGCGCGTTTTGGAGCCGATAGCCCGCTCGTGCTGATGTACGAAAGCGGCTTCTTCAAGATCGGGATCGTCGCGGCGGTGTGCCTGATCTGCATGTACTACTACGATCTCTACGACTCGCTGCTGCTCACCAATCCCCGCGAAGTGATCACGCGCCTAATTCAGGTCCTGGGCACCACGTCGCTGGTTCTGGCCGTTCTCTACTATCTGTACCCCACGGTGCAGTTGAGCCTGGGGGTTTTCCTGACGGGGATCGCATTCGTCGGCATTCTGATCCTGCTGTGGCGCCGGTTGTTCTTCGTCCTGAGCCACGTCACCGGGTTCGCCGAGCGCGTGCTGCTGGTGGGTGACGGCTCGCTCGCCGGCGCGCTGGCCTCGCTGGTGGAGAAAAAGCCCGAGTTGGGCGTGCGGCTGGTCGGCTACGTAGCCAATCCCCCGGCCGCGACCGGCACGAACGGGTTGCTCCGCCTGGGCCGGCTTGCAGATCTGAATCAGGTGGTGCACAAGGAAAGCATTACCCGCATCCTGGTGACAATGACGGACCGTCGCGGAAAACTGCCGGTGGATGACCTTCTCAACCTGAAAACACGCGGCGTGCAGGTGGAAGACGGCAGCGATTTCTACGAGATGATCACGGGCAAGGTGCCGCTCGACTCGCTGCGCCCAAGCTGGCTACTGTTTTCGCAGGGCTTCCGGCTGTCGAAGAGTTCCCTTTTCTTCAAGCGCACCTTCTCCATCGTGCTGGGCAGCATGGCCCTGCTGGTGTTGCTGCCGGTGATGGCCGTGATCGCGCTGGCCATCTGGCTGGACTCCGGCGGCCCGGTGCTCTTCCGGCAGAAGCGCGTGGGCAAGGACGGCAGGATCTTCACGCTGTTCAAATTCCGCTCGATGAACAACGGCGAGGACTTCAAGCCCGCCGAGGAAGACGACGACCGGCTCACGCGCGTGGGCCGCTGGATCCGCCGCTGCCGCGTCGACGAGCTGCCGCAGCTCTACAACATTGTCCGTGGCGACATGCACTTCGTCGGCCCGCGGCCCTTCGCCCTCGAAGAAGAACATGAGCTCGCGGAGAAGATTCCGTTTTACCGCCAGCGCTGGGCGGTGCGGCCGGGCGCGACCGGCTGGGCGCAGATCCAGCGTGGGTACTGCGCGACGCTGGAAGACAACGTGGACAAGCTTGCGTACGACCTCTTCTACATCAAGAACATGTCTGTCGGACTCGACCTGCTCGTCATTGTGCAGACTCTGAAGATCCTGCTGCTGGGCCGGGGCGCACGGTAAGGAATTGCGCATGAGTCGTGCCAAGTTTAGTCCGGGTTCTTGCACGGCTCGACTTTGCGGGCGCTGCAACTGGGAGGCCCCTCGATGAAGGCGCTGTTCTGGATTGGCCTGGTCTGGCTCGGATACGTGTACCTGGGCTATCCGCTCGCCGTTGCGACGCTCGGTCTGGTGCGTCGCGTGCACCTGCGCAAGCGCAGCGACTACCTTCCAAGAGTCTCTGTGTTGATTGCTGCGCGGAATGAAGAAAAAGACATTCGCTGGAAGATCGAGGAGACATTGGGCTGGAACTACCCCGGGGACCGGCTGGAGGTCCTCGTGGCTTCGGACGCCTCCGAGGACCGCACCGACGAGATCGTGAAATCCATTCGCGATCCGCGAATCAAGTTCGTCCGGTTGGAGCCGCGCGGCGGAAAAAACCCTGCGCTCAACCACCTGGTCGAGCGCTCCACCGGAGAGCTGCTTTTCTTCACCGACGCCAATTCGCATATCGGGGCCGATTGCTTGCGCCATGTGGTTTGCAATTTTGCTGATGAGCGCGTGGGCTGCGTCACCGGAGAAATGCACTATCTCGTGGATGACGCCGACCCCGCAGCGGTCAGTGGTGACCGGGTGTACTGGGGCTACGAGTCGGTCATCAAGCGGCTCGAGAGCGCCATCGGGTCCGTTCTCGTTTGCGTCGGGTCGGTCTTTTGCATTCGCCGCTCCCTCTACACAACGCTGCAGGCAGAGCTTGCCAACGATCTCGAGCTGCCCGTGCGCATCGGGGATGCGGGTTACCTCCTCCTATACGAACCGACAGTGCATTCCATGGAGCGCGTGGTCCGCTCGGCGCGGGAGGAATTTGGCCGGCGCCGGCGCGTCTGCGCGCAAGGCCTGCTGGCGATGTGGAAGTTGCGTCATTTCCTGCGCGGTCTGCGCGGATGGCAGTTCTTCTCGCGCAAATTCCTCCGCTGGGTTGGGGGGATCGCCATGGTTCTGCTGCTAGTTGCCAGCGCGTTTCTCATCCGCCACCCCTGGTTTGCCGCCCTGTTCTTTGCGCAAGCAGCCTTCTACGGGCTGGCGCTGGTCGGCTGGATGCTGAGCTGGTTCGGTCGCAGCGGCGGGCGCCTGGTCTCCGTTCCCTTTTACATCGTCCTGGTGAATCTCGCCGCTCTGATCGGCGTCGTGGACGCCTGCCGGGGCCGGCGCTTTCATGTCTGGGAGATCGCTTCGCTCTCACGCGGGCGCCAGGAAGTGACGCCGTAGGAAAGCGCACGGAACCCAAGCCATGAGAGATTTCACGACGAGAAGCGGAAGGTGGCTGCATCAGGCGTTGGGCCTGCTGTCCCACGAGAGGGTCCGCACGCTCGTAAGCGTCCTAGCTGACTCACGGGGGCCGCAGCGCGACGCCGCCAGCCATCTCGGGTCGGCCATGGAATGGCTGTGTCGTGCGCAGGATGCCACAGGTTCTGGTGGTGTCTCGTACGGCTATGGTGTGCTGGAGGGCTGGTGGCCGGAGTATCCGGAGACGACCGGGTATTGCATCCCCACATTCCTACGCTATGCCCGGCTCACTGGTGAGCAGCAGTTTCGCGACCGCGCCTTGCGCATGGCGGAGTGGGAGCTCACGGTACAATCGCCGGATGGCGGAATCGTTGGCGGCCCCCTGAGCCGCAAGAACCATCGCCCGCGGATCGCGTTTGATACAGGCCAGGTCCTCCAGGGATGGGTGGCCGCCTACCGAGAAACCGGCGACGTGCGTTTTCTGGACGCCTCTGAGCGAGCTGCCGGCTGGCTCGTGGCTAACAACCGCAGCAATGGTGGCTGGCACGACCATGACTGGCGCGGCCGCTTCCGGCGGCACGCGTATGATGCCCGCACGGCCTGGGCCCTGCTGGAGCTGTACGACGTCGCCCCGCAAAGCGCTTACCGGGAAGCGGCGCAGCAGAACCTCGATTGGACGATGCAGTGCCAGCTAGCCAATGGATGGTTCCGCGAGAACTCATTTGAACCCGGCGCGCCCGCGCTCACCCACACCATCGCCTATGTCTTGGAAGGTTTGGTCGAAAGCTGGCGGCGCCTGCAGGATGCGCGCCTGCTGGAAGCAGCGGTGCGCGGCGCGGAGGCTCTGAGAGAGCAGTACGAGCGCGGCGGCTGGCTCCCTGCCACTTTTGATGCCCGTTGGGAGAGCCGGGACCACTACAGTTGCGTCACGGGTTGCGCGCAATCTTCGATTGTCTGGCTTCAGCTATCGCGCATCACCGGCCAGCCTGAGTTCCGCGATGCGGCGTTGCGCATGAATTGCTGGCTCCGGTCGGTGCAGGTGGAGGGCGTTGCGAATGCTGACGCCCGTGGCGGGATCCCCGGCTCGCACCCGTGCTACGGCGCCTACGAAAGGCTTCGGCTTCCGAATTGGGCCGCCAAGTTCTTTGCCGACGCCATGCTTGCGGAGTGCGAGCTGTCCAAGGACGCTCAAGAGAGATGAGCGCTGAGATCACGAACGGAACTTTGCCCTTCGTCGTCTTCGGCGAAGAGTGGGGCCATCATCCCACGAGCACGCAGCACTTGGTGCGCCGCCTCGCGGCAACGAATCCGCTCCTTTACGTGAACACGGTCGGGCTGCGTCCGCCTCGGCTGAGCGCCTACGACCTGCGCCGCGCTTTCAAGATGGCGCTCCGCTGGGCCAGTCCCAATGGCGCGAAGGCAGCGAGTGGCCCGCCGAACTTGCACTTCTATTCACCGGTGCGGATTCCGTGGAACTCGGTGGGCATGTTTCGCCGCTGGAACAAGCGAACGCTGGTCGAGGGACTTCGCCAGCAGCTTCGCCAGCACGGATTTGGGTCTCCTGTGCTCTCGGTCACGCTTCCCGTGGGTGGCGAGGTCGCCGGCGAACTCGGAGAGCAGTTGTTGATCTACTACGTCACCGACAATTACGAAGAAATGCCGGGCTGGGATCGCGGCTACGTCCGCGAAATGGAGCAACTGCTCCTGTCGGAAGCGGACTTGGTGTTCGTGACTTCCATTGAGCTACAACCCAAGAAGAACGGCAGAAAATCGCCCGCGATCATGCTGCCGCACGGAGTGGACTTCGAGCACTTCTCGCAGGCTGTGTTGCAACCGGCGCCCATCCCCGAGGAGCTGCGCGAGCTGCCGCGCCCGATTCTCGGCTTCTACGGCCTGCTCGCGCCGTGGGTGGATATGGACCTGATGCAACAGGTGGCGCGCGCATTTCCGCAGGCTTCAGTGGTTCTGATCGGGCCGCAGTGGAACGATTGTCCGGTCCCCAAAGGGGTCCCGAATTTTCACTGGCTCGGGCCGCGGGCGTACGAGAACCTGCCGCGCTACGCCGCTCACTTCGATGTCGGCATGATCCCGTTCCGGAAGGATCAGCTCACGGCCTATACGAACCCGCTCAAGCTGCTCGAGTACATGGCGCTGGGAATGCCGGTGGTTTCGACGCCGCTGCCGGATCTCGGGCGCTTCGGCGACCTGGTCTTCCCGGCCAGCTCCGTAGAGGAGTTTGTCCACCAGGTCCGCCGCGCCCTTGAGGATCGCACGCCCGAGCGCCGCAAGCAGCGCCTGGCGCTGGCCGCGAGCGAAAGCTGGGATGCCCGCGCGGCGACCCTGCGGGAATACGTGGAAATCGCGTTGCGCAAGAGGAAGGTCGCATGAGGCAGATCAAAGTCTGCACCGTGCTGGGCACCCGGCCGGAGGCCATCAAGCTGGCTCCGGTAATCCAGGAGCTCGAGCGCGTGCCCGAGGTGCAGCAGCGCATTCTGGTGACCGGCCAGCACCGCGAGATCCTCGAACAAATGCTCCATCTGTTCAACATCCGCCCGCACCAGAATCTGATGGTGATGCAGGAGAATCAGCAGCTCGGCAAGCTGACGGCGCGTCTGCTGCTGGAACTCGACGCCGACTTCGCCGCCAACCAACCCGACTGGGTGATCGTGCAGGGTGACACCACCACTGCCTTCATCGGCGCGCTGGCCGCTTTCTATCGGCGCATTCCGGTGGCCCACGTGGAGGCCGGGCTGCGCACGCACGATCGCTATAACCCGTTCCCCGAGGAGATCAATCGCCGCTTCGCCGATGAGCTCGCACAGCTGCACTTTGCGCCGACCGAGCTGGCTCGGCAAAATCTGGTTCGCGAAGGTGCGAATCCGGCAACGATCCACGTGACCGGCAACACGGCCATTGACGCGCTGCTCCAGACCGCCGGCCAGGACGGCCACGGACATGCCGTGGCGAAGGATGGGCAGCGGTTGTTGCTCGTTACGGCGCACCGCCGGGAGAGCTTCGGGCAGGAGCTGCTGAATATCTGCCATGCTTTGCGTGCGCTCGTCGAGCGGAACGCCGACGTGCGCGTGCTCTACGCGGTGCACCCGAACCCGAACGTGACCATCCCCGTGCGGAAAGAGCTCAGCAGCGTGCCCCGCGTCGAGCTCACCGCAGCGCTCGACTACGCAGAATTCATCCACCAGATGAAGGAATGCTATCTGCTCCTCACTGACTCGGGCGGCATCCAGGAAGAAGCCCCTTCGCTCGGCAAGCCGGTGCTGGTCATGCGGGCGTGCACAGAGCGAACCGAGGGTATTGAGGCGGGCACGGCGAGGCTCGTGGGGACCGATACGGACCGGATCATCAGCGAGACGGAGCGCCTGCTGCACGATCCTGCCGACTATGCACGAATGGCGCATGCGCGCAACCCTTACGGCGACGGCCATGCCGCCAAGCGCATTGTACGCATCCTGTGCCAGGCAGCCGGGATCGCGCCGCCGGCCCGGCTGGCCGAAGGAGAATTCGCGGCTGCAGAGCTGACCCCCACTCGAGACGGAGTCCATGGAACTTCACGCTAGCAACGAAACCTGCGTCCCGGAACCCGAGCAGTCAGGACGGGTGAAGCGGTTGATCCACGGAATGAGGTGCTATGGATAGCGACCGGCCGGTTTCGATCTTCGTTCTGGTGGATGCCCTTGGATGGGATTACATCCAAGGTCGTCCCTTTCTCGAAGGCGTGGCCCAGTACCGCACGGAACTGGCCACGATCCTGGGCTTCAGCTCCGCCGCGATTCCGGCCATCCTGACCGGAGAAAGCCCCGCACGGAACGATCACTGGAACCTGTTCTACTACGACCCCGCGGGCTCGCCTTTCCGCTGGGCACGGGGTCTTTCGATCTTCCCTTCGGCTCTGGTGAATCATCCGGCCAGCCGTAAGATCCTCAACTGGGCCGCACACCGCCTGACCGGAATTAAAGGCTATTTCTACCTGTACGCCGTGCCGGTCGAGCTGCTGCCGTACTTCAACTATTGCGAGAAGCGCGACATCTATCGCCCCGGGGGCATCAACCGCGGGAAGTCCATCTTCGATGTGCTCGACGAGCGGAAGGTCCCCTTCTGCTCGTACTCGTACCACCAGATGAGCGATCAGCGGATCGTTCAGCAGGCCAAAAACGATCTCGCCAAGAAGGACTGCGCCTTCTACTTCCTCTATCTCAGCGAGGTGGACGGATTCCTGCACCAGCACTGCCACGAGCCGGAAAAGGTGGACGCCAAAGTGGCCGAGTACGACCGGTGGCTGCGCGATCTCTACGAGACAGCGCGGCGGCTGCGCGGCGACGTGCGCATGTATGTTTTCTCAGACCACGGCATGGTGCCGACCGCGAGCACACGCGACCTGTGGTCTGAGATCCGCCAGCTTCCGTTTCGCGTGCCGCAGGACTACTTGCCATTCTATGACTCCACGATGGCGCGCTTCTGGTTCTTCAACGACAAAGCGCGCCGGGCGGTTACCGACTACGTGAACTCTCTCGACTGCGGGCACATCCTCGGCGCAGCGGAGCGCAAGCAATTCGGGCTGGATTTCTCGGACGAGAGATATGGCGAAGTGGTGTTCCTGATGAATGCCGGAACTTTGATCGTTCCGAGCTTCTTAGGGCGAAAGTCGATGGCCGGGATGCACGGTTTTCATCCCGCGGCGCCCTACTCCTCAGGAGCCCTAGTGGCCACCGAGGTGCCCGGGGTGCGCGTCGCGTCGATCACGGACATGTACCAGCTGATGCGCCTGGCCATCGAATAACGGCCCGGAAGACTTGCAGTGATGCGTCCGGAAGCCCCGGTCGGAACGAATGAGCACAAGTAATACACAACGGATTTCGGTGCTTTACTTCACCAACTCGCTCGCGCGAGGCGGGACGGAAGAGCACATCCTCACGCTTCTGCGGGGGCTCGACCGGCGCCGGTTTCGCCCCTGCCTGGTCTGTACGCCCCAGGTCGCTGAGAAACTGCACGGTGATCTGCCCGCTGACGTCCAGCTCGAAGCGCTCTACCTGCGCAAGCCCAACCACTGGAACGCTGCGTTTCGCCTGGCCCGTATGCTCCGGCGGCAGCACATCGGGATCCTGCATTCGCACCTGTTCTACAGCAGTCTCTTCGCCTCCCCCATCGGCAAGATGTGTGGGGTGCCGGTGGTGCTCGAGACGCCGCACATTCGTGAGCTCTGGCGGCAGGGGCTGAAGTCGCGCTACTTTGTCGATCGGCTGGCCGGACGGTTTGTCGATGCGTACATCGCCGTCTCGGAAGCAAACGCGCGCTACCTCACCGAGGTCAAGGGTTTGCCGCGACGCAAGATCAGAGTCATCCACAACGGCTGCGATTTGGATCGGTTCGATCCGAACCGGCCCGCGCCAGCCGACTTGAAAAAAAAACTGGGATTCGAGGAAGCCGACCCTGTGCTCGTGGTCATTGGCCGGCTGGAGCCTCAGAAGGGACACCAGGTCCTTTTGGAGGCTCTGCCAGCCATTCGCCAGCACTTCGCTCGGGCTCGCCTGGTGTGCGTGGGAGAGGGTGCCCTGCGCGGCGATCTCGAATCCCGCGTGCGAAGCCTAGGCCTAGAAGACGCCGTCCGGTTCGTCGGCTTTCAGTCGAATGTTTCGGGTTGGCTGGCCCTGGGCGACCTTACCGTGCTGCCCTCGTTCTACGAAGGGCTGCCGCTTGTCGCGATTGAATCTCTGGCGGCAGGCCGCCCGGTGGTCGCTTCGGCGGTGGATGGCACGCCGGAAGTCATCGTGGATGGCCAAACCGGCTTGACGGTCCCGCCCGGTGACCCACGAAGCCTCGCTCAGGCGATCTGCCGCATTCTGGGCGACGCCGAGTTGCGCCGACGGCTGGGCGCCGCGGGCCGGGCGTGGGTGCTGCAGCATTTCCGGCAGCAGCAACAAATTGAGCGGACTCAGCAGTTCTATCTGGAAACCTGGCACAAGAGGACGGGTCTCGCGATGCGGACCGCCGAAGAGTCGGCGCAGGAGCAATCAAGATCCCGCGAGGTTGCCATATGACCGCGTTCTGCCTGGAAAAGACATCTGGAATCTGCCGCAATGACTGAGACGCAAACAAAACGGACGGCTCTGGACCCAACGGCGAAGCAGGACTTGCCTCGGGCCCTCCGGGACCAGATCTGCGAAGAGGTGGCTGCGCAGTGCTCCCGGCAATGGGGTGACCAGCTCCGCGCGGTCGTTCTCACCGGCAGCCTGGCTCGGAATGAAGCCACGTTCGGCACGGAGGAGGGCCACGCGAGCCTGTTGGGCGACGCGGAATTCCTACTCCTCTTCCAGGAGGGGGCATGCTTGCCCGCCGCGCCCGCCACCGATGCGCTTCGCCGAGCGATTGAAGGCGCGTTGCTCGACCGCGGACTCCGCTGCGCCGTCGAACTCAGCCCGTTACGGCCGGATTTCCTGCGCAGGCTTCAACCGCACATTTTCGCATACGAGCTGCGCGAATGCGGTCAGGTGGTGTCGGGGGATCCGAAGATCCTCTCGCTGATTCGGCCGTTTTCCGCGCGGGACATTCCTCTCGAGGACGCCTGGCAGTTGCTTTGCAACCGGATGATCGAGATGCTCGAAGTGGTTTCAGCACTCGCCGGGCGGCCCGCGAGCCTGCCGAGCGAGGTCTTCTATCGCACGGTGAAGCTCTACCTGGACATGGCCACCTCGCTGCTCGTGTTTGCCGGCGCGTATCAGCCGACGTATCGACGGCGGGCCGGTGCGCTCCAACAGCTCGCGCAAAGCGCCGGAGCCGGGCAGCGGTTTCCCTTTGACCTCGGGGACTTCGCTCGGCACGTGGCGGCGTGTACTGAATGGAAGCTGTCCGGCGAAACGGCAGCCATGCAGCGCGCTGTGACGGGCGACAATGGTCATGGGTTCAAGCTCTGGGAAGACGCCATCCTGTATGCGCACCTGCTGTGGCGCTGGGAACTGGAGCGCATGACCGGCATACGGGTGCACGCGAGCGACCGCGAGCTGCTGAAGAAGTGGACCGACCTGCAACCGGCCGCGAGCCGCCTACGGGGCTGGCTCTACGTTGTACGCCGACAGGGATGGCAGGGGAGCTGGCGCGACTGTCCCCGTTGGATGCGTCACGCCTGGCAGACTTCACCGCGCTACTCGGTGTACGCGGCGGCGGGCGAGCTGTTCTTCCGGCTGCCGAGCCTGATCCAGCCGGAGGATCGGCGTCCGCCGATCACGGCAGAGTGGGAGGCGTTGCGATCCATGCTGCCCGTGAACACAGAGGGCGCGTCCTCGAAGACCTGTTCGTGGACCGAACTTGCCGCCGACATTGTGGCGAATTATCAGCAGTTCCTGGTGGGGACGCGTTCATGAAGAGTTTGAGCCAAGTCGTTCTGCCCAAGGCTTTACGCCAGGCACTCGGCGCATCGGCCGCCCGCACGCCCGTGGTCGTGGTCGAGGAAGAGACCCCGCACGCTGCGGCCCAGAGGTTTCTTTCATGATCCTCTTCTTCTACCTGCTCATTGGCGCCTTGCCCCTAAATGACCAGCGGATCTGGAGCCAGTTCTTGGGCGACTTCACGGTCATTAAGCTCCTGGGCGGCGTGTGCGCGCTGTGGGCACTGGTGCGATCAGTTGCCAACCCTCAGCCCCTAGTTTCTTGTCTACGCACAGGCACCGCGGTCTGCTGCTTGTTCTTGTTCGTGGTGATGGACGTTTCCTATTTCTCCCACGGCGGCCCGTGGACGTTGGCTCCCGGTTCTTTGGCCTCAGTCCTGTCCTTTGTACTGCTTCTAGTGACCACCGCGGCAATGGTGGACTCTGAGAGGCGCATGCGCTGGGTTCTTCTGATTTCGATGGGGGCAATGGCTTTCAGCTCGTTGTATGTGATTCGGCAGTGGACGGTGTATCGTGAGGTCTACAAGAATTTCCGGACCTGGGGCGGGGTATCCGGGGACCCAAATTACTTCGTGCTTTCTGCCGCGCTCTGGATGCCCATGTGCTTTGTTTTCATACGCGGACGCGGCGTCCGATGGGAGAAGTGGTACTGCCTGGGCTGCTTCTTCACCATCTTGGTCGCCATCACCGTGGCGGCTTCTCGAGGAGGTTTCCTTGGGCTAGTGGCCAGCTTCGCTTATCTTCTCTGGCATGCGCGGGAACGCCTGCGCAACTTCGCTCTTGTCGCTCTTTTGCTGACGCCGCTCGTCCTGCTGCCTTCGTCTCCTATCAAGCGCCTGACAAACCCGACCGTGGACGACCAGGAGAATGCCGACTCGCGGTTAGTCTTGTGGCGCGTGGGCATTCGGATGTTTGAGGACAAGCCCATCCTCGGAGTCGGCCTGGACCAATTCAAGCCTCTTGTGCCTCAATACGTTCTTGGCGAAGAAAGTGGCAAGCTACTGGTGGCACACAACACCTACATACACCTCGCCGCAGAACTGGGTGTGCTGGGCTTGTTGCCGTTTCTGGGCGCCCTGGTGTTGGCATTCCGGAGCCTCGGAAAGGTCGTACGCCAGACGGAGGTTTCCGGCCCGGTCCTCTTCCATCAAGCTGCCCTGGCCATGCAAGCGGGACTCGTGGCCTTCGGCGTCGGGGCGTTCTTTCTCACCGCCTGGTGGCAGAGAATGTTCTGGTTCTTTCTCTTCCTGTGCATCTGTCTGGTGACGATACACCGGCGTCATATGGCCTCAGCTTCCGTCTCCCCAGTGGGTCAAGGTGCGTGAGATGCGGCACGTAGATCCCAACCTCAGCGAAAACTCGGTGACGAAAAGTCGGGGGCCCTTCCGGGAAAACAGCTGGACCCGCGTCGTCCTCCTTGCGGCCGTTCTGCTTCTGACCTCGGTCGCAGTTTTGCACCATGTCAAGCGAGGCGAGTTCAACATCAATGTGGACGAAGGGCATCACGCGGTGACGGGGCTTTATTTCTCTGATTTGCTCACCGACCTGCCCTGGCGACATCCCATTCAGTACACGTATGTCTACTATGCACGGTACCCTGCCCTGGGACTGATTCATTGGCCGCCATTCTTCCATTTCGTTGAGGGAATCATGTTCCTGTTGCTCGGACCTTCGGTGGTCTCCGCGCGGTTGACGGTGTTGCTCTTTACTCTTCTGGGCCTGCTCTTCTGGTTCAAGCTCGTCGAGGAGCTTGAGAACACGCTCACCGCAGTCGTGGCGACCCTTTTGCTGGCCTTCCTTCCCGGGCTGATTCTCTATGAGAAAGCAGTCATGCTGGAGGTGCCTTCGCTGGCTTTGTGCATTGTCGCCAGTTATGTGTGGATCCGGTTCCTCAGATCCGGGCAAAGCCGCTACGTCTATTGGTTTGCTCTGCCGGCGTCTCTCGCCCTGTTGACGAAACAGAACAGCATTTACCTGATCGTGTTCTGCTTCCTGAGCCTCGTCATGGTGCACAAATGGCACCTGCTCTTGAACCGGGCCGTCTATCGCGCGATAGGATTCTCTCTGCTCTTGATTGGCCCTTTCTATCTGCTGGCCTTCACACTCCATTGGAAGGATATTCATTACTCGGTTTCCCAGAGACGCGTGCCGGGCAGCCCTTTGCTTTTCTATTGGTCCGTGCTCCCCAGCCAGCTCGGGCTCGCCGTGCTGGTGCTGAGCGTGGTGGGAATCGCCACCTCGTGGTGGTGGGGAAAGCGCGAGACGGTTCTTCTGATGCTGAGCTGGATAGCCTCTTGCTACATCATGTTCACGTCGCTCGCAGGCAAGGAGCAGCGCTACATCCTCTATTGGGCGCCGCCTTTCGTGTACTTCGCGGTTGCTCCGTGGGCCTCTGCGGTGCTCGCGCCCTGGGTGCGCCGGCTTGGCGCGGCGGCCCTGATGCTCGTGGTCGCCCTGAATGGGTCGCGTGCTTGGGCTTACGAACGTCCGTACGTCTCGGGGTATTCAACGGCTGCTCGGTGGCTCACGCAAAAGAGCAGCTCCGAGATCGTTCTATATGATGGTGACCTCGCCGCAAACTTCATTTTCTACATGCGCGCGTTTGATCCTGCACGGCGGTTTGTCGTAATGAGAAAGGCTCTCTATGTGGTGCGGGAAGAAAAGGCCCGGCAGGGCATGGAGATCGTGAAGAGCAGCCAGGACTTGGAAGCGCTGATTGACGATTTCGGGATCCGCTACGTTTGCGTGGAGAACTTTCCACTCGAGTTCAAATCGCAAGAAATCCTTCGCGCCTTCTTGCAAACACCGAGGTTCAAGCTGGTTGAGGTCTTTCCGATCCAGAGCAATATTCCCAATCTGGCGGGTCGCACCCTCTTGCTCTACGAAAACCAGCACGTGATGCCGACGAAAGATCCGATCCTGAGACTCAATATGCTGAGCCTGGGTTACGCGATCGAGGTCCCGCTGGCTGAACTCAAGAAATGATGTCGGTCGCTAGTCAACCGAGCGAGAAATTACGGCTGGAGGAGAATTCAAGAAACCCATGGGCTTCGTCAAGGTAGGAGTGGTCGGGTATGGCTATTGGGGTCCGAATATCGTCCGCAATCTCATAGAGATTGAGGGCGTGGAAGTCGCATGCTGCGCGGACCAGAAACCTGACCGGCGCATGGCTATCAAGCGTCGCTATCCCTCCATGCGAGTGGCCGAGGATGCCCAAGAGATCTTGAACGACGAGACAATCAACGCTGTGGTCGTGGCTACGCCGGTCCGCACTCACTTTCCCCTCGCCAAGGCGGCCCTGGAGCGCGGGAAGCACGTCCTGGTCGAGAAGCCCATGACGCGCACGGTGGCCGAGGCAGAGGAGCTCAGCGAACTGGCTCACAAGAAGAATTTGGTTCTCATGGTGGATCATACCTTCATCTACACCGGTGCGGTGCGCAAGATGAAGGAGATCATCGAGGTCGGTGAGCTCGGCGAGCTTTACTATTTCGATTCGGTTCGGGTGAATCTGGGCCTGTTTCAGCACGACGTGGATGCGCTCTGGGATCTGGCTCCGCATGATCTGTCCATCCTCGCGCATCTCGTCAAGGAGCGGCCGAAATACGTCACCGCGGTGGGCTCCGACCACACCGGGAGCGGGCTGGTCGACATGGCGTACATGACTGTGCTTTTTGAGAACAGCTTGATGGCCCATTTCCACGTCAACTGGCTTTCTCCGGTGAAAGTCCGCCAGATCCTGATTGGCGGCAGCCGTCGCATGTTGGTGTACAACGACATGGAGCCAAGCGAAAAGGTGCGCGTGTACGATCGCGGCGTGCGGGTGACCACGGACGAAGGGATCTACCGAGCGCTTATCGACTACCGCACTGGCGACATGTGGTCTCCCAGACTCGAGGTGCGAGAAGCGCTCTCGGTCGGCTTCGAGCATTTTGTAGACTGCGTCCGCTTCAACCGAGTGCCTCAATCCAACGGGCAGGCAGGGCTGGCTGTGGTCCGGCTGCTCGAAGCCGCTAGCAAGTCCTTGTTGAAGGACGGAGAGAGGGTACCTGTATGAGCTCCACGACAACGACCGCCGACTTTTCTCGGATCGCCCCCGACGTCAAGCTGGGAAAGGGCGTGAAGATTTTTGGCTTTGTGAATCTGTACGGTTGCGAGATCGGTGACGGAACCAAGATCGGCACATTTGTCGAAATCCAGAAGAACGCGAAAATCGGCAAACACTGCAAGATCTCGAGCCATACATTCGTTTGTGAGGGTGTGACGATCGAGGACGAATGTTTTATTGGCCACCACGTCGTATTCATCAACGATCGCTACCCTGCCGCGGTCAATGCGGACGGGGTCACACAGACTGAGGCTGATTGGAAAGTGGTCGCGACTCGAGTTTGCAAGCGCGCGTCGATCGGAAGCGGCGCCGTCATCTTGTGTGGCGTGACGGTAGGCGAAGGCGCGCTCGTGGGCGCGGGCAGCATCGTGACGCGCGACGTTCCTAGCTGGACCGTTGTGGCCGGAAACCCAGCGCGCGTCATCCGGAAAATCCACGAGGCGTAGTGGGGGCTCGTTCGACGCGAGAGTCTCCCGCAATCCGTTGAGCTTGAAGAGTTCTGAGGGCAATACGAGGAAAGGCGAGAGTAGTCCGACATCCTATGAACACCATTCCAGGGAGTCGCGTTCTCATTACCGGTGGCGCCGGATTCGTGGGAAGCGCCATCGCCCGGCAACTTCTGGCAGCAGGAGCAGCGCAGGTCCGCGTGTTGGACAATTTCATCCGGGGTAGCTGGGTCAACCTGTCCGAGGCCATGGAGACCGGCCGGGTGGAGGTCATCGAAGGAGACATCCGCGATGTGCAGACGGTCGCGCGCTGCACCGAGGGTATGGATTATGTCTTTCACGAAGCCGCCCTACGGATCACGCGTTGCGCCGAGGCTCCGCGCGAGGCCGTTGATGTTCTCATCGTGGGCACGTTGAACGTACTCGAGGCGGCGGTCCAGAACAAAGTAAAGAAGATGGTCGCAGCGTCTTCCGCCTCGGTGTACGGCCAGGCATCCTACCAGCCGATGGATGAAGGTCACCCGTTCAATAACCGCACGCTCTACGGCGCCGGAAAAATCGCCAACGAGCAGATGCTGCGCGCCTTCTACGAAACCTACAAGCTGCCGTACGTGGCCCTGCGGTATTTCAATGTCTACGGCCCGGGGATGGACCTGGAGGGCGTGTACACCGAGGTTCTGATCCGCTGGCTGGATGCCATTGACGCAGGAAAGGCTCCCGCGATTTTTGGCGATGGCTCACAGACGATGGACTTCGTGGATGTAGAAGACGTGGCGCGCGCAAACCTGCTCGCGCTTCAAAGCGACGTCACCGATGAAGTCTTCAATGTCGGCACCGGCATTCAGACCAGCCTCCTCAACCTGTGCAAGTTGCTGCTGCGCTTGACCGGCTCCAGCGCGCAGCCCGTTTTCGGCCCGGAACGCATGTTCACCAGCGTGCGGGAGCGCCGTGCCGGCATTGCCCTCGCGGAGAGCAGGCTCGGCTTTCGCGCACAAATCCCAGTGGAGGAGGGGCTCAAGCGGCTGATCGCCTGGCGCGGCAAGATCAAAAGCTCCCAGGTAGGCGCGCGGCCATGACGCAAGCGGTGCAGAACCTAACGATTCCCGTCGCGCGTCCCTGTTTTGGTCTGGAGGAGGAACAAGCAGTCCTGGAAGCATTGCGCTCCGGCTGGGTCAGCCAGGGACCGCGGGTGGCGGAGTTCGAAAAACGATTCGCTGAGTATGTCCGCGCGCAACACGCGGTGGCCGTGTCTTCCTGCACCACCGCCCTGCACCTGGCTTTATTGGCTGCCGGCATCCGCCCGGGGGATGAAGTTCTTTGCCCGAGCTTCTCGTTCATCGCCACGGCCAACGCAATTGTATACGCCGGGGCCACGCCGGTCTTCGTGGACATCGATCGCGAAACCTACAATCTGAGCCCAACGGCAATCGCGAAGGCCATCACGCCGAAGACGCGAGCGATTCTGGCCGTCCACCAGATCGGGCTGCCGTGCGCGGTCGACGAAATCCTGGCCATCGCCAAGCAGCACAAACTCCAAGTCGTGGAGGACGCGGCTTGCGCGATCGGCTCCGAGTACCAGGGGCGCCGCATTGGCCTCCCGCACAGCCTCATGGCCTGTTTCAGCTTCCATCCTCGCAAGATTCTCAGCACGGGCGAGGGAGGCATGATCACAACCAACGACGCGGAGATCGCAGCGCGTCTGCGTCGCCTCCGGCAGCACGGGATGACCGTATCGGATCTTGCCCGCCACGCCGCGCGCTCCGTAGTGTTCGAAAGCTACGAGGAGGTCGGCTACAACTACCGCATGACCGATCTCCAGGCTGCGATCGGCCTGGTCCAGCTCCGGCGTTTGGACGAATTCCTGACGCAGCGGCGGCACATGGCTGCCCGGTATTCAAAGAGGCTGGCCGCTCTCGGCTGGCTCACGCCGCCGAAAGTGCCGGAAGGATACCTGCACAATTTTCAATCCTACATGGTGCGGATGCGGCCTAATGCCCCCGTGACGCGCGATGACCTCATGCAGCAATTGCTCGAGCGGGGTATCTCTACGCGCAGGGGGATCATGGCCATCCACCACGAGGCGCCCTACCGCGGCCCGCAGTGGGAGCAGAACCTGCCGGAAACCGACACGGCCTGCCAGGAGACGCTGGTTCTGCCGCTCTATCACCAGCTAACCGAAAAGGAACAAGACTACGTCATTGACAGCATCCACGACATCGGTGCCAGCGCCCATTAGCATCGCACAGCGCTTTCTTAACTGGCGGACGATCGCGCGGCTTGTGCTGTTCGCGCTCGTCGTCTGGGTGATCCTCGTCCAGGTCCGGAAGGCCGATCTCTCGAGCGCCTTCCTGCGCTTGAAGCTCTGGTATCTCGTTCCCATCATTCTCGTGTTCAGCCCCCTGGGTGTTGTGCTGCGCGCCTTGCGATGGCGTGTTTTGCTTCCGGGCGGCGAACGCTTGCCGCTCGTGAACTATATCCGGGCTTACATTCTGGGGGTCCTGGCCAACTCGGTGCTGCTGTCGAAATTCGGTGATCTGGCGAAGGCCAAAGCAATCTGCAACAATGAGGTGACCTATGGGCGATCGCTTGCCGTTGTGCTGATCGACCGGCTTCTGGAGGCCATGGCGCTGCTGCTCCTCTTCTCTGGAGTACTGGTGACCAGCTCACTGCCCGTTTGGGCGACGCGGCTGGCCGGCGTGGTCGGCTTGGCCGGCATGGGTGTCCTAGTGGGACTGCGCATTGCCTTCCGCTACCGAGAAAAGCTGCTAAAGACTGTTCGTGTTGTGCTTCGTAGTTTTCCGGATTCCGTGGGCAGTTGGCTGCTGAGGTTTACCGAACGCCTGCTCGAGGGCTGCGCAGCACTGACCGACTACCGGCGCGTCGCCATAGCCATGCTCTACGCTTTGGCCGTGTGGAGTGTTGAGATCCTAATGGTGGCGACCTTCTTGGCGGCATTCTCCATTCCGGCGCCGAAGTTCGTGGCCGCCACGGTCATCCTAATGGTCCTAAACTTTGGAACTCTGGTCCCCATCTCGCCCAGTTCGGTGGGAGTGTACCAGTTGCTCTGCGCGTTTGCGCTGTCGCTGTGGGGTGTCGATCGCGGGCTGTCGCTGTCCCTAGGAATCGTAATGCAGACCGTTTTGTTTGTACCCCTGTACGGCGTGGGCCTGATTTGGATTCTCGTCGCGAAGTGGAACCGGAGCGAGGAGTCTCCCTCCCCCAGCCTCGCGGAGTGAGAGGTTGTGCTGATCGAAGCAGCATCCATTCTGAACGTTGCGCCTTTCTCTTCCAGCGGCCTGAATGGTTCGGACGAGCTAGTGTTCACCGGTCCGAATCGTTGCAGCGTTCTGGATCACTGTGGAGATTTGAAACAAGGACATTGAAAGCATGAGAATCGCGCTCTTGAGCAACTGGTTCCCACCGACCACGTCGGGCTCTTCCTATTACACCAGCAGCCTGGCACGGTCGCTGGCGGCGCGGGGGCACCAAGTGACGGTGGTCACGCTCGATTGGGGACCCGAGTATGCACCTCCGACGGACCTTGGCTTCCCGGTTCATCGCCTTCCGGTGATCAAGTTTCCCAAGTTAAGTGTTTTCTATAATATGGAGCTTATGGGGTTTGCGTTCACGCCGGGGAACATCCGGCGCCTGAAGTCGCTTCTGGGGCAGTGTCGCGCCCAGATTCTGCACCACGTGAACCACATCTTTGACACGAACTTCCTTTCGACGCGCGCAGCCCACGCCTCCGGAATCCCAGTGGTGGGTTCGATCACGACACCGATCCAGCACCAGAACCCCCTCAAGCACAGTGTCCTCGCGCTGGCAGACCGCATGACCGTTGGACGGTTCGGCGTCTGCAAATGGGATGGCATTGTTTGTCTGGACCAAATGGTCCGCGAGTACGTCGCCAGGCAATACGGGGAGAACGCGCGACGGCGATGCGTGGTGATTCCGTTCGGCGTGCGTTGGGAATCGATGTCGCAGTATGGGAGCGGGCCAGCGTCGCCGCCCGGTCGTCCTCAAATCCTGATGGTCGGGCACATCCATCCTTTCCGCAATCCGGTTCAATTGGTCCGCGCGATGCCCATCGTCCTGAAGCAAGTTCCCACGGCGCGCCTGCTTCTGGCCGGTCGGGTAGACTTGCAGGAGCCTGTGAAGGCGGCGCGGGAATTGGGCCTGACGGAGGACCAAGTCCGTTTCCTGGGACCCACACCGCACGACGCGGTCGTAGAGTTGATGAAGACCTCGCACGCGTATGCGAGTTACGTCACGGGTCCCTACCCTGGCCTGGGCACGGCCCCGATGGAGGCCATGCTCTGCGGGGTGCCCGTGCTGAACGATTTGCCGGAGAACCTGTTTGGCGAAGGAGGACTCAAGAACGGCGAAAACATCGTGCTCGTGAATTCACGCGATCCGAACTCGATCGCTGCGGCACTCATCCGCTTGCTGAAAGACGAGGGCTTGCGCCAGAGAATCGGCGCTGGAGGGCGCCGGTTTGTATTGGAGCATCTGAATTGGGAAGGGATTGCCGGGCAGATGGAGCAGTTCTATGAGCGCGTCTGCTCCCAGTGGCGGAACGCGCGTGAGGAATCTGTCGATCAGGAAAAAGATCTGGTGAGAATCTGAGAGGTTTCGACCGCCGGCAGCGCGGCGGTCGTCTCGGCCTAAATTCAGACGGATTGGAGAGCGCTCCTCATGCGTGAATCTTCGGGCAAGACGCAGCAAACTCTGACTCCAGACGAGGTGTCCAGTCCTGTGGACGTGCCATTCTTTGACCTGAAAGCGCAGTACGCCGGGATTCGCGAAGAGGTTCTCGCCGCGCTCGACCGCGTGTGCCAGAACACCTCTTTTATCCTCGGCGACGAAGTCCATCAGTTTGAGAAGGAATTTGCAGCGCTTTGCGAAGCCAAGCACTGCGTGGCCCTGAACACGGGCACGAGCGCGCTGCACATCGCCATGCTGGTTCTCGGCGTGGGGCGCGGCGACGAAGTGATCACCACGGCAAACACGTTTTTCGCTACTGCCGCGGCCATCTCCTATACCGGCGCCAGGCCCGTGTTCGTGGACATTGATCCCGCCACGGGCAACATTTCCCCTGCCAAGATCGAGAAAGCGATCACCAAGCGCACGAAGGCGATCATCCCGGTCCATCTCTACGGCCGGCCCGCGGACCTGAATGCAATCCTGGAAATCGCGAGGCGCCACGATGTCCGCGTGATCGAGGATGCCTGCCAGGCCCACGGAGCGCGGTATCACAACAAGCGGGTCGGCAGTTGGGGCGATGCGTCGGCGTTCAGCTTCTATCCAAGCAAGAACCTCGGAGCTTACGGCGAAGGGGGCGCGCTGACCACCAATGACGATCGCGTCGCGGACATGGCCCGCACGTTGCGCGACCACGGGCAGGCCAGCCGCTATTTCCATGATTACGTCGGCTACAACTACCGCATGGACGGATTCCAGGGCGCTGTCCTGCGAATCAAGCTCAAACACTTGGCCGAGTGGACGGCCAAGCGCCAGGAAATGGCGCGCCGCTACCGGCAGATCCTCGCGGGGACGCGCGTGGACTTGCCGCGCGACGATGCGCACAGCGAGAGCGTGTACCACTTGTTCGTCGCTTACGTGGACAAACGGGACGACGTCCGCGCGGGGCTCGAACGCTCGGGCGTCCACACCGGGATCCACTACCCGCGACCCGTTCATTTGCAGAAACCCTACCTCGTGCTGGGCTACAAGCCCGGGGATCTCCCCGAGACAGAACGCGCGTGTGATCGGGTGCTCAGCATGCCCCTGTTCCCGGAGATGACTGTCAACCAGGTGGAATACGCGGCTAAGAAGCTGACGGAGATCGCCGGCCTGTCCTGAGGATTCAGGCGTGAAGATCTGAAGTCCCGCGCGGCATTCTGCTGCCGTGGGAGGGATGAACGGTGAACCACAAGCGGTGTATCGGCTCTATCGGGAAGAGGGTTCAGCATGCGGTGAAACGGTTCACGGCGGCATGTAAGCAACGTGTACTGGAGAGGCGCATGCAGCCCACCTAGGTAGGCACACTTTCGGATCAGGTCTCTCCAGTGTTTGTTAGCCTACGCACACTTCCTTTTTGTTCTTCTCTTATTGGGGTTTGAAATGGGCAAGTAGGGTCTGCACCGCTGTTAGGTTTGCGGTGCGCACGCGGCTGGTGAAATCATTGTAGTTGGCTCTTTCGCCGCCGATCCGGTGTCCCCAGGGGTCCCTGCTGGTCGGCACGACCGCTTCCTTGCCGTCATAGGCGTTGTCCAGAAACGAGACCAAGCCCCAGTTCTCGTTGCTGTCCATCCAGCTCCACCACTGCGTGCCAATGTAGGGAAAACACCCGTCGTAGGCCTGCAAGGCGAGCTTGCTGGCCATCTCGGTCGCGTAGGCCGTGCCCCGCGCCGACTGTGAAGGCATGACCAGGTAGGCGTCCACCTGCCCTGTTGCCGACGAGTCGCTCGGTGCGACGAAGCCCGTCCACGTCACCATTGGTCGACCGGCTTCCTTGAATGTCTCCTGCGCGATGACGGGCCGCGTCGGGTCGTGCTGCACCTCGATCACGTCCAGGTACTTTCCCGCGGCGCGAAGGACAGGTCGGCGGGTCATGCCGGCGTGACTGTCCATCGGCGCGTTCGAGAAGACCAGCATCCCCGGATTGGCCGCCCGAATCGCGGCCGCAACCGTGCTGTAGTATTGCTCCGCGTAGAGCTGGAGGAACACGTCCAGGTCAGCTTTGACACTTGCATTCGTGGTGCTCTGCGAGAGCAGGTCGCTGCCCATCCAGGAGCTTGAACCGTCTTCGTCGAGCAGGCCATGACTCCCCGTCGTGGCCTTCGGATAGCCCAAGTCCACGCCAAAGGTCGTGTAGTTAGAGCCCCACGCGGCGTTCAGCGCCCCGATTGTGTTGTACTTCCCGACGAGGTAGTCGCGCCATGCGTTTTTGGAGTACACGACATTATCGGCATAGGGACTACATGCATTATGAGGTAGACATTCTGCCCTGGCTAAAGAGCCGTTGTTCGTCTGCACCGGCGCAGCCGTGGCGATGACGTGGCCCGGATGAGGATGGATGGTGCCATCCCGGCCTGGATATTCAGGCCCGGGCCCACTGAAACCCGCTAGGTTATCGCTATCGTCCGGCACGAACCCGATCACCCACTGTTTCCCTGTGGCCCAGGACGTTGGGAAGTCCGCTGGGTAGGAGCCTTGGTTCTGAGATGTGGTCTTGGCGAACCTGTTCGCGTAGGCCGCGAACGCCGGATCGTACACGTCCCAGTACTTTCCCCACGGGCCGAGGGCGTGGTTGCAGGACTTGTGCGGCGCCGGCGGATTCGTGCAACTCGTGCTCGAGATCAACTTGATCGGCCGCGGCCCCACACCGTACCGATTCTTACTGGCCTTCTCGACGAATCCGAAGAAGTGAACGAAGGGCATCTTTTGAGGATTCGGACTCCCCCCACCCCAAGAAATCGGCACCATCTCGGTGTGCCAGTAGATCGAAAGCGCGTTGAATCCCCACGACTTCAGGCGCAGAACGGTCTGCCGCCTGTACGTGTCCGTGCTGTTGCCGTACTTGGGTAGTGCGGCCGATGAATTGTACAAGCCAGCGTTGTAAACGCCCTGCAGGAAGAACACGTTGCCATCAGGGGTGCAGAAGTGCCAGCGACCATTGCTGCCCTTCTCCACATAGAACTGTGCCTGCGCCCCTTTGACACACGGCGCCGCCGCCAACCCACCATACTGGTCCAGATCCTCGTCGCCAGCAGGCCTTGGGGAAGCAATGTTGCAGCACACGAACAACATGAGTAACCCAGCCGCAACGAAAACGTCCTGGTAACCCAATAGTGGGCGATGCGTGACGCTCAAGCCTTTGCGAACTCTACTCACAAACCGTCCTCTTTCAGCGTCCCGCCGAGTTCCTTACTTCTCGAGCGCCACCCCGTTCTAACGGGACGTGCTTGGGCAAGATCCAAGCTCACCAAGGTATCAGTCCCAAGAGCTTCTGCAGCACATTGAAGTTCGAAGTCTGAACGTTGGTGAGGAAATTACCGTAGTTGCCAAGCTCACCCCCAGCGGGGTAGCCCCAGGGGTCCACGCCCGGGACCATGATCGCTTCGTTGCCATCGTAGGCGTTGTCCAGAAGAGTCACCAGACCCCAATTGGTGTTCTCGCTACCCAGGTCCAGCCAATCCCAATAGTTCGTGCCCATGTAGGGAAAAGACCCGTCGTAGGCCTGCAAGGCAATCTTGCTGGCCATCTCGTCGGCGTAGGCCGCCCCTCGGGCCGACTGCGTGGAAAAATCCAGATAGGCGGCGGTCGGCGTTTGACCAACATAGGGGGAATCGGCGTTAGCCGAGAAGCCCGTCCACGTCACCATCGGTTGACCGGTTTCCTTGAATGTCTCTTGGGCGATGACGAGTCGCGTGGGGTCATGCTGGACTTCGATCACATCGAGATACTTTCCTGCAGCGCGCAGCACCGGGCGCCGGGTCATCCCCGCGTGACTGTTCATTGGCGTGTTCGAGAAGACCAGCGTCCCCGGATTGGCCGCCCGAATCGCGGCCGCAACCGTGCTGTAGTATTGCTCCGCGTAGAGCTGGAGAAACGCGTCTAGATCAATCTTGACGTTCGCGTTCGCTCCCGTCTGAGATTGGAGATCCGAGCCGATCCACGGCCCTGAGCCGTCCTCGTCCAAGAGCCCCTTGCTCCCGGTTGAGGCGCGTGGATAACCGAGGTCCACGCCAAAGGTTGTGTAATCGGAACCCCAAGTTGCGTTGAGAGCCCCAATCGTGCCGTACTTCCCGATGAGGTAGTCGCGCCACGCGTTCTTCGAGTACACGGTGGTGTCGCTATACGGATCGCAACTTCCAGAAGGCGTGCATCCCACACTGCTCAGATCGGTGTTATTGGTCTGCACCGGAGGGGCGGTGGCGACGACGTGGCCCGGATGCGGATGGATGGTGCCGTC